>CBFGIV010000035.1:0-23315 GCA_965648915.1 Caldifarciminota bacterium
TTCGGCCGATGTGTGCCTTTACGGATTCAGAGAGTTGTGAGCGGATTGTTCTTGCTCTTTTTAACAAATATAATAACAGATGGAAGGATCGCCCTTTAAGGTCATTAAAAGAATTTACACAAAAATATTGACGCTACCTCCCACAATCTTTTGTTGACATTATCTGGAAAATGGATAGAATATCTCTTAGGAGAAAATCGATGAGATTTATTGCCCTTATCTTTGTGATCCTGGTGGTCGGTCTTTTAGTCGGTTTTTCGGTTATCAACTCTCAGACTAAGGTAGATATTTACCTCTTTGGTCAGGAATATCATCAGTTGCCGGTGATTTTTGTAATCTTCTATTCTTTTCTGGGGGGAATGATATTTGTCCTGGTTTTTGCAGTCGCCAATGAGATAGCATTGCGCCGTAAACTGGCCCGGGAGAAGAAGATTAACGAAGATATGAGAAAAGAACTGGATGCCTTAAGGAATCTACCAATTTCCGAGGAAGAAGAGAAATGACCTATTTAACTTTAATACTCTTCTTCATCCTTGTTGCTTTGATTGCTTATATCCTGCTTAAATATCGACGTGAGAAAAAAACACCACATTCTCCCTATCTCGATGGGCTGCTGGCCCTGATCGATAATAATATCGATCTGGCAATTAAAAAACTGAAAGAAGCGGCCCAGAATGACACCGACAATATTGAAGCCTATATCCGGCTGGGTGATCTCTTCCGGCAAAAAAACGAAATCAATCGGGCAATCCAGATTCATCAACCGCTCACGGTCAGGCCAACACTGACCAAAGAACTTGAGAAGAAGATCTACCTTTCTTTAGCCCGTGATTACATTGCCGATAAACGCTACAACCGGGCAGTTTCTTTTCTGAAAGAGATTCTCAATATCGACCGAGATAATCATACCGCGCGCGAGATGATCCTGCAGATCTTTGAGACCACCGAAAATTTCTTTGATGCTGCTCAGATTGAGGAGGAGTTTGCTAAGAAAAGCAAAAACTATGCCCGTCTCGCCGCTTATTATGCCGAGCACGGTAGAAGAATCCTAACTGAAAACGAAAAAGAAGGGATCAACTATTTGCGAAAGGCACTTAAACTTTTTGCTGACTGCCCTAATGGTCTCTACTACTTGGGTGAATACTATGTCAACCAGGGTAAACTGGATAAGGCCGCTGACTACTGGGAGAGATTGCTTGAGATCGCTCCGGTCTACTCTTTTCTAATTCTTGGCAAACTGGAGAAGGTCTATTTTGATCTGGGCCGATTTGATGATCTTATCCCGCGCTATCGAAGTCTATTCAATAAGAATCCCAAGAATGTCTCAATTGGATTAGCCCTGAGCGAGATCTATCTGAAGAAAGACGAATATGGCGAAGCCCGGGACCTTTTAGCCAAGATCACCGATGTCAATCCCCAGCTTATTACTCCCCACCTCAAACAGTTAGCTCTCTTGATCGAAGAGAATAACTGTCCCGATGCCCTCGCCCTTTTGAATCGGATAACGAATGATATGCTTGCACCCAAGTTATACTGTAAGCAATGTGGCAGTGAGTATTCAGGGTTTACACTCTTCTGTAAAAAATGTCCGGGGCTACCAGAATTTGGTGTTCGCTATTTTTAGCAATCGCTATCGCCTCTGCTTCGGGAGATGAGATTGATGAGGCGATTAAATTGTTTAATGATTTTAAGTTTGAAGAGGCACGAAAGGCCTTTCAGGAAATTTTAAAGAAAGAATCCAGAGACCCAAGAATCCCTGAGGTCTACTTCTATCTGGCCCGACTCACCCCCAAACCTGAATCGGCTGAAGTCTATTATAATATTATTATTACTGACTACCCCGATTCCCGGTTCAGTGACAAGGCCTATCTGGAACTGGCCAAGATGTACTTTGCCCGTGAGGATTATACCCGGGCAATAATGCGCCTCAACGAGCTGAAAGAGAAATTTCCCGAATCGATTGTGCTGGATCAGGTCTTCTTCTGGCTCGGTTTAGCCTATATGGGGGCAAATGATAAAAGAAACGGGATACTCCTGCTTAAATCCTTGATCGAGACCTTCCCCAATTCTCCCTGGGCAGCACGCGCCCGTTCTGTCCTGCGTTCTGAAAAGCAACCGATTGAGGAAAAGGAGTCTGCTTTTACGGTCCAGATCGGCTCCTACCGGAATCAAGTAAATGCTAAGAACCAGCTGGAAAAATTAAAAGCCCGTGGTCTGGACGCTACAATCTCGCAGTTCACAGTTGGTCGGGATACCTTCTATCGAATCTGGGTTGGAGAATTCAATACCCTGGAACAGGCAAAAGAGTATTTAAGAACACTCGATTCCTTAGGCTATAAAGGGAATGTAGTAAAGAAGTAAATCGACCCGATAAGGGGTCTTCAGCCATAAAAAATGGAGAGACTTACCCCCCTGCTTGATCAATACCGTCAGATCAAAACCCGTTATCAGGACGCTATCTTGCTCTTCCGGATCGGTGATTTTTATGAAATGTTCTTTGAAGATGCCCAGAAGGCCTCTCGCCTCCTCGGTATCGTATTGACCGCCAAGAGTATCGGTAAGAACAACCGTGTTCCTCTGGCCGGCATCCCCTGTCGGGCGGCAGAGAATTATATTCAGAAGTTAGTCGCGGCCGGGCTTAAGATTGCAATCTGTGAGCAGTTGGAAGATCCCGAGCAGGCCAAAATCATTGTCAAGCGCGATGTGGTTGAGGTAATTACCCCGGGGACAATTCTCCGGCCGGGGCTTCTGGCCGAAAGTAAAAATCTCTTTCTTGCGGCAATCAATCCCGAAAAAGACGGGGTTGGTCTGGCCATCTGTGATCTGACCACCGGCGATTTTACTGTCGGCGAGAGTAGTTTTGAAGAGTTTCAAGAAGAGATAAAGAGGCTTGAGATAAGAGAGATCGTTATCCCGAAGAGTAAAATCGAGACTTTTAAGGACCGGGTTGAATCGTCACTCCTGACTGTGCTTGAAGACTATAATTTCCTCTATGATGTTGCCTACCGGAAGTTAAAAGACCACTTCAAAGTGATCACCCTTGAAGGTTTTGGCATCGAAAACCGAATCTATGCAATCCAGGCCGGCGGTGCGCTTATCGCCTATCTTGAAGAGAACCAGAAATCTTCCCTGCCCCATATAAAGAGTGTAAGCCTCTACCACAATCGTAATTTCCTCTACATCGACTACTTTACCCGAAGAAACCTTGAAATCTTTGAACAGATTCACGGTGGGGAGGCGCACACGCTGTTTTCCGTAATGAATGGCTGTCTGACCAGTTTTGGTAAAAGGCAGTTGCGGATTTTACTCCTCAAGCCGGCAATAGATATCGAGGTGATAAATTATCGCCTCGCCGGGGTAAAAGAGTTGAAAGCGAAGTATTATCTGCGGGAAGAGTTACGGGGCCTTCTTTCTGAAATCCACGATGTCGAGAGGATTATGAGCCGAATCGCCCTGGCCCGGGCAACACCGCGCGAACTGGTCCATTTAAAAGATTCACTCAGGGTCTACCCCGAGATAAAGAAAAGACTAAATGGCGTGGAGAGTAAAGCCCTTAAAGATATTGAAAAAGATCTGGACGAATTTACTGAATTGGTCGATTTAATTGAACGGACTTTGGTTGATTCACCCCCTGCGGTTGTAACTGAAGGGGGGCTGATCCGCGAAGGGATCAATCAGGAACTGGACGAATTACGCCGGCTCGCCCGGGAGTCGAAGCAACTCCTCCTTGAGATGCAGGAGCGGGAAAGAGTGAAGACCGGGATCAGTTCCCTGAAGATTGCCTATAATTCGGTCTTTGGTTATTATATCGAAGTCACCAAACCAAATCTGAGCCTGGTTCCTGATTATTACATCCGTAAACAGACCCTGACCAATGTCGAAAGATTCTATACCCCGGAGTTAAAAGAGTTCGAAAAGAAGATCTTAAATAGTGAGGAGCGGATTTTTGAACTGGAGTATGAAATTTATAATAGGTTGCGTGAGCGGATAACTGAGGCGGCGGTTTCGATTCTTAAATCGACCAAGGCCCTGGCCTGGCTCGATGTGCTTCAGGGATTCAGTCACATTGCCGCCCTCTATAACTATTCCTGCCCGATCGTTGATAATAGTGATGAGATTGTTATAAAAGAGGGCCGACACCCGATAATTGAGCGTATCCTCGAAAGCGGGAGATTTGTCCCCAACGATACTTTTCTCAATAATCTCGAACATCAGATAATGTTAATTACCGGACCGAATATGGCGGGCAAATCGACCTATCTCAGGCAGGTGGCATTGATAGTCATTATGGCACAGACCGGTTCGTTTGTTCCGGCCCGGGAGGCCAGGATTGGCGTTGTGGATAAGATCTTCTCCCGGATCGGTGCCAGCGATGATCTGGCCCGGGGTGTCAGCACCTTTCTTGCGGAGATGATGGAAACGGCCAATATATTAAACAATGCGACCCCCCGCAGTCTGATTATTTTTGACGAACTGGGTCGGGGGACCGCTACCTATGATGGTCTCTCCCTTGCCTGGGCGGTTATCGAATATCTACATAATAATAATCGGGTAAAGGCCAAAACGATTTTTGCTACCCACTATCACGAACTCACCGATATTGCTAAATTTTTAACTGGTGTGAAGAATATGAATTTTATTGTGAAGGAGTATGGTGATGATATAATATTCTTAAGGAAACTCGAACCCGGCGCAAGCGATCGCAGCTACGGGATATCAGTTGCGAAACTTGCTGGATTGCCCGGCGTGGTCCTGACCCGGGCACGTGAGATCCTGGCTGGCTTTGAAGAAGGGGAGAGACTGAGCGTCGATAATATATCGGGTACTGGTATGCACCAGATGAACCTCTTTTCCGTGCAATCAGCAGAGAAAGAAAAGATACATCCGGTGCTGGAGCGGTTGAAGGAGCTTAAGATTGATTCGATAACCCCGATCGAGGCCTTGAATCTCTTAAATGAATTGAAGCAAAAAGTAGATAAGCGAGATGAATAAGAAGATTCTCTTTTTGGGCGATATTATTGGCAAACCCGGAAGGCAGATCCTGAAAGAACGCCTGGCAAAGGTTAAAGAAGAAGAGGGTATCTTTTTTACCATAGCCAATGGAGAGAATGGGGCAGGTGGCTTTGGCTTGACCAAGAAGATTATGGATGAGATTTTTATGCTGGGGATTGATTGTCTGACTTCGGGAAATCACATCTGGGATAAGAAGGATATTATACCCCATTTAAGTGTGGAGACAAAGCTTTTACGGCCGGCCAATTATCCGGCCGGGGTTGAAGGGTTTGGATATAATATCTTTGAAAAGGAGGGGATTAAACTCGGTGTGATCAATCTTCAGGGCAGAATATTTATGAAACCGATCGATTGCCCTTTCCGGATCGGCGATATAATTGTTGAGGAAGTGAGCCGGCAGACAAAGAATATCATTATCGACTTCCATGCTGAGGCAACGGCTGAAAAGCAGGCACTGGGTTACTATTTTGCCGGTCGGGTTACAGCAGTAATCGGGACTCACACCCATGTCCCGACTGCCGACGAGCGGATCCTCGAGGGAAATACCGCCTACATCACCGATGTCGGGATGGTGGGAGGCTTTGATTCAATCATCGGCAATCGGATTGAAGATGCCTTAGCCAAACTGATTCTTCAGAAACCAACCCATCTCAATGTCAGCGAAAAGGATCTACGGATATTTGGAGTCATAGTTGAATTCGATGCTGATACCGGTAAGGCGTTGAGTATAAAAAGACTGATCAGTTGATCCTTCCTAATAATCAACCTTTTCGCTTATTTTTGCCCTGGGCAGATCCTTTGCCCTGATCCAGACGCCATTGCGCCGCACCTGAATACCGCTATCCCAACCCTGATAGAGGAAGTTCAGATAATCACTCTGTTGCTGGAGAATCAATTCTCCACCAATGAAGAACCCACCATCAACTGGATCGAGAATCAGCCAGCCATAAGGGGCAAGATAGATCTGGAGGAGGCGGGATTTCTCTGTGGCAAGAAGTCGGGTTGGTATCCCCTTCTGCCGGCATAATGCGGAAAGGAGAATTATCCGTTCTTCTGCAGAACCTTCCCCTCTTCTAATAATATCTCGGGCAGTAAAAAATTCAGGATGGCCTCCTGGTTTGATTCTCTCCTGAACATAGTTAAAGATTCTTGCGATCTTCTTCAGAAGTAATGTATCAGAACCAATCGCTTCATCGGCTGCAGCAGTTACCTCATTGGAACCGAGGTCGAAAAGGTTGGAAGATGTAGTATACAACGCAATGGTCTCGGCCGGCACTTCAGTTAGAGTCAAAATTAAACTATCCACTGGCTCAACCCGGGTTTTTGGTAAGATCTGAATCTGCGCTGACCAGGCATAGACCCCAAAATTATTTGGTGGTGCGCCTTCGTAAATCAAATATCTCTGCCCCTGCCGTTCAATGATTGTGCTCGGTGTGGGCTTAAATCTAATCTCCTTAACCTTCTGCCCGTTGATTTCGGGCGGGACCGGAATGCAGAGAGCAAAATCGGGAATAAGTTCATTGAGTTTTATAACAATCCGGCGTTCGACCTTCTTTATTGTGCCTGGCCCCTGAAGGATTGGGCTCATTATCTCCTGAACGATCTGGGTTTTAACCCGGATCCGTGCCTGCCGTTTATCTTCAACCGAGGTGCAGGTTAGAGAAAGTAAAGAGAAGAACACCAGCAAGGAGTGCTTAAACAAATTTATTTTATTTACCCGCATCTTTTTCATCGCAAAGCGGCGGACGGGGATCGAACCCGCAACAGCCAGCTTGGAAGGCTGGAACTCTACCAGTTGAGTTACCGCCGCATATTCTGTAAGGAGATTATAATTTAAAAAATAGATTAGTCAAGATAAAAAGAGACGCCTCTTGAAAAAATCAATATCAGGGATATAATAGATTTGATGAGTAAGATTTTCCAAAAAGATTGGCGGGTCGGGTTAGTCATCTCCATTCTTTTATTGCTGGCCAGGGGTTTAATCGCCCGGGAGTGGACCGTTGCAGTCTATATGGCGGCGGATAATGACCTCTCCTATTTTGCAACCCTGGATATTGAGGAGATGAAGCGACTATCTTTCAGTGACAGAGTCTCAATTGTCATCCAGATCGACCGACCGTATGAAACCTGTAAACGTTATCTTGTTAGGCCCGGCAAACTAACTCTGCTTGAAGATATTGGTGAGGTCGATATGTGTGCGCCAGAAGAGATTGCCAATTTTGCCCGATTTATCAAGGAAACATATCCGGCAGATAAATACCTGATAATTCTCTGGGACCACGGCACCGGCTGGGTTACCGGACCTAAACGTTCATTCGGCAGTGACTGGTCGAGTAATAATACCGTGGGTATAAGTGATGGCGAACTTGGGCGGGCGATTTTTAAAGCCCACCAAGCACTGGACAAAAAGATAGAGATCCTCTGTTTTGATGCCTGTCTGATGGCAATGGTTGAGGTTGCCAGTGAACTGGCTCAGAATGTAAAATATCTTATTGCTTCGGAACACTGGATTCCGGTTGAGGGCTATCCTTATGATAAGGTCTTAAATATTTTAATCTCGGATCCTAAAATCTCTCCTGAAGAATTTGGCCGGTCAATGATCGATACCTATATTGCCCACTATCCGAATTTAAATACTACGCTAAGTCTTATTGATGTTGATAAGATTAGACCATTAAATAAAGCGGTAAAGAATTTGATTGAAGGTATTGGTGTCGGGCCGGTCCCGGAAGTTTTCAAAAAAATCAGGGAGTCAGTGCAGACCTTTTCCAGTGGGACTCAGGGTATACCCACACCCCAGGACGACAATATCGATCTTGGTGATTTTCTTATCATGCTTAATGATGTGGTAGGTTCAGATCCGGCGCGCAGCGCGGTGGAGGCGCTGGAACAAACAGTCAAGTATGTAAAACATAATGGAGGGCTTCTTACCGGTTCCCGAGGGGTGGCGGTTTGGTTCCCTGATACATACTTCCCGGACTTCAAACCCCTGATCCAGAGTTATACCGGGCTTGTCTGGTCTAAGGAGACCGGCTGGGAGAGATTTTTAAATTGGTTCTATAATAAGGATGATCTCCCGCCAACCCAGCCCTCTATTACCTTTTCTCAAGTGGCAGATAATAATCTTACCATCTACTGGTCAAAGGCGTATGATCTGGCATCGGTCCGTTATAACCTCATCGAAGGCAGGGGTATCCTGGCTGTTTATGAAGATGCAATGGAGGATACATCCCTTTGGTTACTCAATGGCTTTTCTTTTTCCAGTACCAGGCAACGCTCGGGGACTTTTTCCCTCTTTACCGGCCAGGGTAATCGGCTCGACAATAGTGCACAACTGAAAAATCCAGTCTACCTCGATAATTTTGGTCTGACCACTTTCTATGCCAGTTTTGATATTGAAGAGAGAAACGATTCGTTGATCTTTGAGGTAAAGCGCGGAGAGGGCGACTGGCAAATCAAGAAAGCAGTTTATGGCCTGAATCCAAACTGGACTGAATATCGGATTATGATTGATGAACCAGGCACTTACCAGTTTAGATTCCGCTATCGGACCGACAGTGCCCGGGCTCAACCTGGTGGATATATCGATGACCTGAAGATAAGTTTGATTCAGGACGCCCGCTATCTGATCCAGGATTTTCCGGATACATCATTCTATCTCTTCAACAAACCAAGCGGCGTCTACTACTTTACCGTAAATGCTACGGACCTTTATAATAATCAGAGTAATTACAGCCAGTTCCAATCAATTGCCCTTGAAGATTATGCTACCCCTTATTCTATCCCCAACCCATTTATCAGGGACTGCACAATCATTCTTGACTACCCCGATAATCCTCCGTCACCACCGATTGTCGAAATTTACTCAATTGATGGACGCAAGATAAAAAGATTCAGTTCCGTAATTGGCAAAAGAATCTACTGGAATGGGAAGGGGGATGATGGTAAAGATGTGGGGAGTGGACTCTACTTTGTGAGTCTGCACACGGGAAGTTTTAAGAGATTAGGGAAGATCGCCCGCGTTGATTAAGTGGGTATAGATCTCTTTCTGGAGTAGAACATTCTTAACATAATCCCTTGTTTCATCAAATGGAATAAGTTCGATAAATTCATCCAGTTCTGAGGCCGGGTCACGGTTTAACCATCTTATGACATTAACCGGACCGCCGTTATAGGCGGCCAGGGCAAGGGGCAGGCAGTCAAATCGGTCGACCTGATCCTTAAGATATTTCGTTCCAAATTTTAATGAGACATCAGGATCATAGAGATTATATTCAGCCATCTGGAGATCTTTGGCCAGTAACGAACCGGTACGGGGGATGATCTGCATCAGGCCCATTGCATTAGCCGGTGAAAGTGCCCTGGGGTTGAAATAACTCTCCTGTCTTATCACCGCCAGCAGAAAGGCAGGTTCAAGTCCGGATTCGATGATCGATTGGACATATTTTACCGGATAGAGCAGGGGCAGGAGTTCATGACTGATCCTCTTGATACCGGCCTGCTCAGCATCACGCCTTACCGTATAGGCCAGTCTTATCGCTTCATGGTCAAGACCGTAATTGCTATATAACCGGGCAAGAAAGAGACGCCCGGCCGTGTTGCCGGGATTTATCAATTTTAATTCGCTTGTTCCAATATCAACTTCACCATAACTCAGGAAGAAGATTGCTCTTTTGATCAATGCTGAATCAAGAGAAGAAAAATAGCATACTGTATCTGTGAACTTTTTAAGCCAGACCTTAACCGGGATTGTATCACAGAACCGATTCTGTCTCTCTTTGATCATTGTGTAATACGACATCGGATAACGTTTAAGGAGTTCAATCCTCAGACTCTCGGTTTCGAGACCGAGTCGTTCATTCATTCTTATCTGCCAGTAGATGAATTCCGGGCTTGAATCCTGACGGAAAAATTCCCGGGCTTTGTCAACCTCTCCCGAACGATAGCAGAGGAGCCCGCAACGAAAGAGATGTCTCCTTCTTTCCTGAGGGAACTGATTGGCGATTGCCACCCAGATACTGCAGGCTTTATTGAAAAGGGCCTTTTCCTCAAACAGGTGCCCTTTGCGTCGTAGTGCCCTCAGGTGTATCTGATCTCCGGGGAATTTTAACAGGAGAGAATCATAGGCAATAATCGCCAGGGAATCCTGATTCCGGGTTTCGTAGATCCGGCCGCGCCAGTAATACGAGCGTGCGTTTTTGCATAAGGTCAGATAATGGAGGGCTGAGTCATAATTGTTGAGCTGGTAGAAGATCATCCCGCGGAGAAAATTGGCCTTCGGATTTTTTAATGCATGGTTCAGGTAATTTAATGCCTTCCGATAATTGTTAATATTATAATAGACCTCGGCCGCAGCAACAAATTCAGCCACATTCCTGGGTCGGACCTTCTCGAGCATACTCAAAGCAAAATTCGACCTGGGAAAGCGGGTGATTAATCCCCAGGCCAGATTCAGGGCCTCAGCCTTTTCCCCTCTCTGTTCCAAAAGACCAATTTTGAGATAGAGTCTTAAAGGTTCGTCCTTTATCTGCTCGATGATTGCCTCGGCCTGATCCGGTTCGCCTGAATTGGTCAGGGACCGGGCAAGGAGTTCAAAATGTTCCTCTTCGAGATAAGGAGGGATCGTCTTTACGGTACGGAGCGTCTGTTCTACCTCACGCCAGTATCCCTTCTTAAATAATGCCCGGGCAAGATAGTGGAGGCGATAGTCATCATATTCATTAACGGGGTTCTTCAATTGTTCAATTGTTGAATCATAATCACCGGCCCGATAGAAGAAGATCCCTTTGATCAAGGGATGAGTCGCAAACCGGGCCGCGCTGGCGAAATTACCGGCTCGGGCATAGACCATAGCCAGACTTTCTCTGGCGACCGCTATTTTGAGACTCTCTACGATATTGATGGCATGGCGATATTGCCGCTGGTCAATATAAATTTTAAAAAGAAGTCTGGCCTTCTCATTCTGTAAATTTGTATCTTCGATACTGTGGAGTAATTTAATTGCCTGGAAAGGGTTTTTCTGGTAGAGTGAGGAGATTGCCTCAAGTTTTTCGAATTGTGGCTGAGGAGGCTGGATAACTTTCTTACAGGTGAGACTGGTCACGATAAAAACAATCAACCAGTATCTTTTGATCGCTGGATTTGAAGTCATCTTTTTATATTATTATAGAAAATGGGATAAGTCAATGATTAATTGAAAGATAGCGAATGAAACCCATCTTGACAGGTTGCGATTATTGATTAGAATATATTAACGCTAAACTTATATGAATCTGATCAAAGAATTATCCCGTGGGAACAAAATTGCCCTTGCCCGTGCAATAAGTAAGGTTGAAAACCAGGAAGATGGTTACGAAGAGTTGTTGAAAGAGACATATCTCCATACCGGTAATGCCTATTATCTCGGAATCACCGGCCCACCCGGTGCGGGTAAGAGTACACTGGTTGACTGCCTGGCCCGGCGGCTCGCGGGTAAGAATAAGCGTGTTGGTATAATTGCAGTCGATCCAACCAGCCCATTTTCCGGAGGAGCCCTTCTGGGCGATCGGATAAGAATGTCCAGTCTTGCCACCAACCCCAGTATCTTTATCCGCAGTATGGCGAGCCGGGGCAGTCTGGGTGGGATTGCCCGGGCAACAAAAGATGTTGCTGTGTTGATGGATGCCTTTGGTATGAATTATATAATAATTGAGACGATCGGGGTCGGGCAGGTTGAGATTGACATTGCTGATGCCTGTGATAGCACGGTGCTGGTTTTGGTCCCGGAATCGGGCGATGCCATCCAGGTGATGAAGGCCGGTCTCATTGAGATTGCAGATATCATCGTGGTCAATAAGGCGGATCGGGAAGGGGCCGAAAAACTTGTGCGGGAGTTGAAGACGATTTCAGAATTAAGGGAGAAGAAAAATCTCTGGGAATATCCGGTCCTGATGACCGAGGCCTTATATGAAAAAGGCCTGGACCAACTGGTGGATGCAATTTTTCAGCATGAGCAGTTTTTAAAAAAGAGTGGTGAATTTCTGAAACACCGCAAAGAGCGGCTGAAGAGGCAGATCTGTAATTTGATTGAAGAGCGTATCTGGTCCTGTATGAAGAGTAAGTTCTTAGAAAGCAATGCCCTCGATCTTATGGTCGACCGGATCTTTAAGAAAGAACTCAGTCCGATTGAGGCGGTTGACCGTATTATGATGTCAAAAGAAATTTTTAATCAGGGAGTGAAAAAAAGATGGAAGAGATAAAAAAACGCAAAACAGAATGGTTAGAATCTTTGAAAGGATGCGGAGAGCGTAAATGGAAGTGGACATCTATTTCAGGCCAACCGGTTGAGATAATCTACACACCGGATGATATCGAAGGGCTATCCTATCTCCGCGACCTGAACTTCCCGGGCAACTACCCTTTCACCCGTGGGGTCTATCAGAATATGTACCGGGGAAGGCTCTGGACAATGCGTCAGTTCTCTGGTTTTGGCACACCCCGGGATACCAATAAGCGTTATCGATATCTCTTAAAACACGGCCAGACCGGATTATCGGTGGCATTTCACTTCCCGACGCTCTACGGTCGCGACTCGGATCATCCCCTTTCCCGGGGTGAGGTAGGAAGGTGTGGAGTTGCGGTCGATTCGCTCCGCGATATGGAAATAATTTTTTCGGGTATTCCGCTGGATAAAATTTCAACCTCAATGACAATCAATGCACCCGCCGGCATCCTTCTTGCTATGTATATTGCGGTTGGGGAAAAACAGGGTCATAACTCAAGGATTCTAACCGGGACAATCCAGAACGATATCTTAAAGGAATATCAAGCGCAGAAATCCTGGATCTTCCCACCCGAACCTTCAATGCGTTTAATCACTGATATAATGGCATTCTGTGCCGACTATGTTCCAAAATGGAATACTATTTCTATCTCTGGTTACCATATCCGGGAAGCCGGTTCAACTGCAGTTCAGGAACTTGCCTTTACCCTGGCCAATGGCTTTGCCTATGTCGAGGCCGGGATCAAAGCGGGTATGGATGTCGATCGGTTTGCACCGCGACTCTCTTTCTTCTTCAATGCCCATATGGATTTCTTTGAAGAGATTGCCAAATATCGTGCCGCCCGGCGCATCTGGGCAAGGCATATGAAAGAACGTTACAAGGCAAAAGACCCGAGATCACTCCTGATGAGGTTTCACACCCAGACCGCGGGTTGCAGTCTGACCGCGCAGCAGCCCGAAAATAATATCGTCCGCACCGCTTTTGAAGCGCTTTCCGCCGTACTGGGCGGGACACAGAGTCTGCACACCAATTCGATGGACGAGACCTATGCTTTGCCGACTGAGAAGGCGGTTAAGATTGCCCTGAGAACCCAGCAGATCATCGCCTTTGAGACCGGGGTCCCGAATGTAATCGATCCCCTGGCCGGTTCGTATTATATTGAGGCTTTAACTAACAGGATGGAGGAGCAGGCCGAAGCCTATTTCAAAAAGATCGAAGACTTAGGTGGTTGCATCAAAGCGATTGAAAAGGGGTTTTTCCAGAGAGAGATTGCCGATGCGGCGTATCGGTATCAGAAGGAGTTAGAGAAGAAAGAGAAGATTGTGGTCGGGGTTAATGAATTTATCGATGTGGAAAAACCAGTAATTGAGATTCTCAAAATCAGCCCCAGGGTTGAAAGAGAACAGGTCGCAGCCCTTAAAAAATTACGCCGGGAAAGGGATAATCTGGCGGTCAAAAGAGCCCTCGAAGATCTGAGAAAAGCTGCAGCCGGGACCGAAAATGTTATGCCTCACTTCTTAAAATGTGTCAAGGTCTATGCAACCATTGGTGAAATCTGCGATACCCTGCGTAGTGTCTTCGGCGAATATAAAGAGCCACCGATTTTTTAAGAAATCCAAGGAGGTTCGATGAAGAAGATCAGGATTCTCATTGCCAAGCCCGGTCTTGATGGACACGACCGGGGAGCCAAGGTTGTAGCCCGGGCATTGCGCGATGCCGGGATGGAGGTGATCTATACTGGTTTACATCAGACGCCGGAGATGATTGTTGAAGCAGCAATTCAGGAGGATGTTGACATCATCGGGGTCTCAATCCTTTCCGGTGCCCATATGACTGTATTCCCGAGGATTCTTAAACTCTTAAAAGAGAAGAAGGCGAGCCATATAAAGGTAATCGGGGGTGGTATTATCCCGGCCAGTGATATGAAAAAATTGGAAAAGATCGGGGTCAAAAAATTGTTTGGTCCGGGAACACCAACCAGTGAAATCGTTGAATGGATAAATAAGAGATTAAGTTAGGAGGTAAGGATGAACTTATTTATTGCTTTATTTTTAGTCTTATCAAGTAGTGAAGATTTTGTCTGTTTTAATAATCAGAATTCTAACAGCAATCAGCCCGATGGTTTCAGTATAATCTGGACGACCAAACACCCTCTGCCGAGATCCCTTGCGGGAAGCGGCTGTGCCGTTATAAATGATACTGTCTATGTAATTGGTGGGAGGGATTCGTCGGGTAATCGGTTTAATCTCTGTTATATGTATATCCCGGCTCAGGATACCTGGATTGCTCGAGCCAGTATGCCGACCGCCCGTGCCCATATTGCCTGTGCAGTCGTCAAGGGCAAGATCTATGCAATCGGCGGCTGGGTTGGGCCGAGTGCAACTGGTGCCTGTGAAGAATTTAATCCCGCGACTAACACCTGGACCGTAAAAGAAAATATGCCTACCCCACGCTATGTCCTGGGGGTTATTACATACAATGATCGGATCTACTGTATCGGCGGGATGAATATGCAGTCACAGGTCTTTGGCACCAATGAGGTCTATAACCCTGATTCGAATACCTGGGTGACCAAGGCATCGATGCCAACCCCGCGTATGGGTGGAGCGACATTCTTGATCAACAATAAGATCTATGTTGCCGGCGGATCTAACCTTGGCAGCGCCCTGACCGTTCATGAGATGTACGACATTAATGGTGACCGATGGCAGAATAAAGCTCCCTTACAGGCCCGAAGATATGCAATCGGTGCCTGGACTTTCCAGGGTAAAGGTTATGCAATTGGCGGTTATGACTACTCAAGATACCACACGACAGTCGAGGTTTATGACACACTCAACGATCGATGGTCTTACGAGACATCGATGCAGTATGGTCGCCAGTCGATTGCGGTTGGTCTGATACAGAATCGGGTATATGTAATTGGCGGCTGGAACAACGGTTCTCTCATCTACAATGAAGAAGGGACAATCCAGGTATCAATAACCGAGGCTGAGAAATTAAAAGTGAAGAAGGAAATTCTTATCATCCAACCGAATCCCTCGAAAAAAGGTACTAACATATTGATCAGAGGATTTAGAATGCAGGATAATACATTAAAAATTTATGATACCTCAGGTAAACTGGTTAAAAAATTAGCCATATCGCCCGGTGATAAACACATCTGGGTGTCACTCAGACCCGGAATATACTTTGTCCACAGTAAAATTAACAACCTTAATATCACCAGGAAGATAGTGATTGAAGAATAGAGACAGTCTGGAGAAATAAGCAGCAAGCACCTGCCTAAATTCAAGAGTCAAGAACCCCGGTCTGGTCTGTATACTCTATTTGGTCTGTTTAGTCGATTTGGTCTGTTTAGTCTGTTTGGTCTATTTAGTCTATTTGGTTTATCTGGTTAAAAAAATGGTTGAGGGGTTGATATTTGTAATGCTCAGGTATGGTGTGCCGGCGGGACTCTATTTCTGTCTATTAAAAGATCAAGAGAAGGTGCTGAAGCGGATGGTAATTCTGGTTCGATAGTCAGCCGATGTTAATTACTTTCCATCCCAGATGATTATTCGCCCGCAGTAGTCACAATATATTATCCGGTCGCCTTTCTTAAGTTCATTTATGACCTGGGGCGAGAGGGTTGCATAACAGCCTTCACAGGTTGTCCCGATAACCCTGGAAATACCGGTTTTTCTTGCCTTTTTGATCCGATCGTAGGTCTTGATGGTCGCCGGAGTGAGAGATTCCCGGACCTTTTTCCTCTCTTCGATTCGTTCATTTATCTCTTTATTGAGTTCGACCAGTTTTGCTTCGAGATCTTTGATCTCATTCTGATACTGCCCGACCATTTCTGCAACCTCTTTTTCCGCCTTCCTGATTTTAAGTTTATTATCCTCCTCTTCCTCAAGCAAATCTATCATTTCATCTTCAACCAGCCGTTTCTTCTCTTTAAGCCCTTCGATCTCTTTCAGCATTGCCCGGTATTCCTCATTGGTCTTGACCGTTAAGAGATGGGCATTCGATTTATTGAGTTGTTCCTCGATTTCTTTGACCTCGATCTCTTTCAGTTTATACTCCTTCTTGATCTCGGTCTCACGCTGTTTTAACTTCTCAAAATCTTTTTTGGTCTTTTCAATTGTGGCCTTCAATTTATCAATCTTTTCCGGGATCTCCTTGATCGACTGATCGAGCAGATCGATCTTATTTTCTAAATCACCAAGTAAGAGTAGGTTTTTAAGTTCTTCAATCATAATCGGGTAAATAAAAAAGGTGTGTCTTGAAAAGACACACCTTTTATGGGCGGTACCCGACTTGAACGGGTGACCTTTTGCATGTCAAGCAAACGCTCTAACCAGAACTGAGCTAACCGCCCGAAAGAGAGCATAGGTTTACATTATAGCAAAATTTAGCCTTATGTCAATATCCAGTTACAGGTTGATCATATCCTCGGTCATATCTTGACTTTCATCAAATAAAGTATATACTTGATCTCAATATGGGTCTGGCTGTAGAAGTTAAGGATGTCTTAAAAATCTTTAAGAAACACAAAGGCAAAGAGACCCGCGCCCTCGATGGTGTCTCTCTGTCGATTGAAGAAGGCGAACTCTTTGGCCTCCTTGGTCCAAATGGGGCTGGTAAGACGACCCTGGTCAGATGTATTGCGACCCTTTTGATCCCGGATGGTGGTTTGATAAAGGTCCTGGATAGAGATGTTTTTAAATTTTCTTATGCGGTTCGGCGTAATATCGGCCTTTTAACGAGTGGAGAACGGACCCTCTACTGGAAACTGTCCGGTTATGATAATTTAAGATTCTTTTCTGCCCTCTACGGAATGGAGCCAAAAGAGGCAGAAAAAAGGATTGACTTCCTGATCGAACTTTTGGGCTTAAAGGAATTCGGTCGTGAACGGGTCGAACGCTATTCGTCTGGGATGCGGCAGAAACTATCCCTTGCCCGTGCTTTACTTCATAATCCCAATGTCCTCCTTCTTGATGAGCCCACCTTAGGACTCGATCCCCAGTTTTCCCGTTTCATCCGAAACTTTATAAAAGAGACCCTCAACCATAAGGAGAAGAAGACCATTCTACTTACTACCCACTATATGGACGAGGCCGATGAACTCTGTGATCGAATCGCATTTATCGACCGGGGTAAGATTGTTGGACTTAACACCCCGGATGGCTTTAAGCACCAGATCCCCCACAAGGAGGTGCTCGAAATCAAGTGTCAGGGGGTAATCGAGGCCGAAAGTTTTAAAAAGTTCTGTAAGATAGAAAGGGTTTCGGTCGACAACGAGAATGGTATCAGTATCTTAAGAATTATGGCCCAGGATTGCGAAGCGATCCTCGGGGATATTATCAAGGAGATCAGCGGTAATACAAGGATCTTAACGATTGATGTCAAAGAACCGACGCTGGAAGATGTCTTTATTTACTATACCGGCAGATCACTCAAGGTCGATGATGGGATCGAAGTCAGACCGCCGACAATAGACCATGAATAGTCTCTTCAGGCAGAATTTAAGAGTCATCATTGAGGAGACGAGAAAGATGTGGCGGGTCTGGTGGTGTTATAAGATCCTGCTTCTCTTCTGGGCGATATTCCCCTTGCTCTGGGTCCTGCCTTTTGTCTTTCAGGGCAAGGCGTTTGTCGGCGGGCTTGCGAGCAGTAGTTTTAAGAATCTTACGGGACCGAACAGTATCTCCCCTATATCCTGATCGGGGCAATGGTCTCAACCTATGTCTTTTCCGGTATCTGGGGAGTAGGGAACTCTCTGCGTGAGGAGACCTACTGGGGGACACTCGAATACATCATCATTTCACCGACCAGCCCGATTGTGATCCTGCTCGGCAAGGTCTTGTCTGAATTCGTCTATTCGACCGCTACGGTCTTGCTTCAGACAATAATCTGTGTTCTTCTGTTCGGGATTAGAATAACCATTCACCAGATATTGCCAATACTTCTTATCGTCATCCTTCTCCTGATTGCCTTTTACAGTTTAGCCATCGCCTTTGCCGGACTCACCCTGCTCATCAAGGAGACCCATGGGATTGTCCATACCCTCGAATGGGTCTTTTATCTCTTCTCTCCGATCCGCTATCCGGTTGAGATAAACCCAATAACAAAATTTGTCAGTATGTTTATACCCCTCACCTATGCCCTGATTGCCATCAGATTTATTATCCTTTTAAATAAACCGGGGTTTAGTCTCTGGCCAACAATCTTAATCCTCCTGATTATGGATTTAGTGAGTATCGTTGCGGGATATTTCATCTTCAACTGGCTCGAGCAGAAGACAAGGAGATCAGGAACGATAAGTATGCATTAAGTAGAACGATCGATATAAGTTAAAAATATGATTAAAAAATTCAAAATATATCTGGTTGCAATGTGGGCCGAGTGTATCAAGGAATGGAAGATTGAATTGACTTATAAGGCTGACTTTATCCGTGGCTTGATTGAGCCCTTCATCTATGTCCTGCCTTATCTTCTCTTTGGTATTGCCCTGGTCGGTGGCCGCCAGTCTGCTGCTCTTTTGAAAATCGCCGGCACCGGAGATATCGTAACCTTTGTGGTCATCGGTTATATCTTTATGGGTTTTTTAAACACCGCCCTCTGGGCGATGGGCTTTGCCTTACGCAAAGAACAGTTTTACGGAACACTGGAAGCGGTCTTCGTTACACCGATACCCCGCTGGGTCTTTGTCGGCGGTATGGCGATGCATTCGACGATGCATCAGGGGCTCATCATTCTGGCTCAACTCCTGCTCTTGAGTATCTTTTTCCGACTTATCTTTAACATCAATGGCGTCTTCCCGGGGATGTCAATTATCGGGCTGATGCTCATTGCCCTTTATGGTATTGGCACGATGATGGCGGCACTGGCTTTGATCTTCAAAGAAGGATGGATTGTCTCCCAGGTCTTGAGCAGTGTCATAAATGTCATTACTCCGGTCGCCTATCCCCTGGCAATCCTCCCTCTGTTTCTGCAAAAGGCCGCGCTCCTTTTCCCGACAACCTACGGGATAATTACAATAAGGCATTTTTTGATCGGGGAGAAACTCCCCTTTTCCGTTACCGCTTCATTTATTAGATTATCCCTTCTCACCATTTTCTGGGTTACCTTTGGCCTGGTGGTCTTTACCATCATTGACCGCAAGACCAGGCGCGAAGGGACGCTGGGTCATTACTGAGATTTCTGAAATTTAATCATTGACATTTTTTAATTGTTTGATATATTTATGAAAATTTTTGATGGTTGTAACCATTGGAGGTTCTATGGCTCATGGTAATGGTTATTTAAAGAAAAAAATAACCCGCCGGGAATTTATCCGGCAGACTGCCGCCGGGACGGCCGGTTTAATTATCGGGCCAAAAGCCGTCGCCACCAAACTTGAGAGATTATCTTTCCATCCTGCGAGTATCGTTGTCATCTGCCGGGATATCAATGCCACCTCGGGAAGCAACATCAACCAGTCTGTGGTCCAGATTATGGTCGATGCAATGATTAAAAATCTCACCGGCATCAGTAATGTCGGTGATGCCTGGCTTTCGATCTTTCCGGGAATTACCCAGTCGAGTATTATCGGGATAAAGGTGAATGCCCTTTATGGACCGATGTCGACCAATCCCGAAGTAGTCAATGCAGTTGTTAATGGTTTGGGCCAGATGAATGTCGGCGGTTCGCCTTTCCGGAAGAATAATATTGTAATCTGGGATCGGACCGAAAATGAATTGAGAGATTCAGGCTATACCATCTATACTGGCACCGATCCCCAGCGACCAAGGTGTTTTGCCACCGATACACCAGGCTGGGGTTATGAATCCTTTACCTGGAACATCAATGGCGTTCCGCAAAATCCAACCAAGATCCTTGCCTATTGTAGCTATCTGATCGACTTTGCCGCACTCAAAGCCCACAACCTATCTAATACGGCCGGTGTTGCTTTAACCCTGAAGAACTATTATGGGTCAGTCAATGCCCCGGTTAATCTCCATGCGACAAACTGTGATCCTTACATACCAGCCCTCTATTCCCAGAACGGCATCAGGTCAAAACAGGTCCTGAATATGATCGATGGACTCTGGGCAACCTATAATGCCGGTCCCTTTACTCCACCCCAGACCTATCAGATCTTTCCTAAAGGATGCCCGGATGCAATACTTATGTCAAAGGATCCAGTGGCAGTTGACTATGAAGGGAAAGAGCAGTTTATTAATGCTGAACGGCGGGCTCGGAATATGACACCGATTGCTGCGACCCATATTCATACTGCTTCCTTGCCGCCTTATAGTTTAGGCACTGACGATCCTTCCCAGATCGATCTACGCTGGATTCTCAATCCTTCCGAGGTAAAAGAAGAATTTGCTCACCAGCGCAGTCTTCAATTTCTTAAGATCTCGCCCAATCCCACCAGGGGTAAGGTCAATATCAGATATAATCTACCGAGATCGGGTAGGGTGATCATCGATATCTATAATCCACTCGGCATCAGGATTGTCAATCTGGTCAACGCGACCCGGGCGGCCGGGCAACATCGAATTAAATGGGATGGGCTTGATCAAAATGGGCAGAAGGTTGCCAATGGCACCTATCTTTTGAGATTTCAATTTAAAGGAATGAAAATTGAAGAGAAGATATTGATAATGAAGTAATTCTGATAGTGATATGAATATAGCCTTCCCCAAACTTAAACTATTCAATCGATTAAATGAGAGAATGATCTTCTCAGCCCTGCCCGGAGACAACGAAATCCCTGGATGGATAAGGGATGGAGAAGTGGTTTTGATTAAAAATTTTAACCGATGTGCACTCTGCCCTTTTGAGTTTATCACCTATGGTGTAAAGGGATTGATCGTTCAGAAGTACATAAACAATGACTTAGGTTTAACAAAACTTGAAGTCTCTTTATATCGAATGCCCGATAGTGTCAAGGCAAAAAAGGTCTATGATCTACTGGGCTATAATCTCAACCAGATTATCTATCTGTCAGAGGACGGATATGAGGGGCGGATCGATACCTCGCTCCTCTTCTCCTATATGCTCGATTTAAGAAAAGGCCGATACTATGTACGCATCATAATTGATGACAAAAGACCCGAGGCAATTGAGACCATTAAGAAGTTTGGTGATCTTGTCGCCCATAAGATTAAACCACAGGAGGTATTATGAGGATAACCCGTCGCGACTTTTTGAAGAAGTTTACAATCAGTACCGCAGGAATCTTTTTTGTTCCTAAACTCTTTGCCGAGAAATATGATAAGACCGGTAAACTTATTCCTGCCAGCGATGTCATCTGGTGCAGTGATGTCAATGCTACTTCGGGGAGTACCATCAATCAGTCGGTTGTTCAGATAATGATCGATACTTCCATCAAACGGCTTACGGGCCAGACGACTGTTGGTGCGGCCTGGCTCTCGCTTTTCCCCGGGATAACGACATCGAGTATCATCTGTATCAAGGTTAATTGTATTAACAGTCTACTACCCTCGCACCGTCAGGTAGTTGAGGCGGTGATCAACGGTCTTGCCCAGATGAACATCGGTGGGCAGAACTTTATTCGTAACAATGTGATTGTCTGGGATCGAACCAATGGAGAATTGACCAACTCAGGCTACACCATCTATACCGGTAACGACCCGGCTCGTTACCGGGTCTTCGGCTCGGACCAGAGTGGCGTTGGATATGATACATCGAGGCCTCTGACGATTCAGCGTGATAGCGGTTCGACCACAGCCAATCCGAGCAGGATTATGACCAGCCTTTCAAATTATATGATTAATATCGCCTGTCTCAAAGACCATGGTGCACCAGCGATGACCCTCTGTTTAAAGAATAACTTCGGGACGATCAGTCCGATCCCCTGTTATGACGACAACAGCCCTGAGATTCCATCGGTGAATCAGCAGATCAGAGATGTCCTTAACAAATTCCAGAGAATCTACATTGTCGATGGCCTCTTCGGTATCTATAATGGCGGACCCGGGGGCTCACCCCAATCCTGGTTAACCTTTGCGCCAAAGAATACACCGGACAGTATCTTTATGTCCCGGGATCCAGTTGCAATCGACTACCAGTGTGAACAGATTATTAATGCTGAAAGGGCGCGCCGGGGATTATATACCAAAAATGCGCTCCATATTCGAACTGCGTCCCAGCCTCCCTACAATCTCGGAACGATGGATATAAATCTGATCCGTATCCAGAACCCGTCCGGGATAGAAGAAAAATCATCTGGATCGGTCAATGGTCTTAAACTATATCAGAATCAACCCAATCCTTTTAATGTCTCAACCGTAATCCGCTATAAAATAAGGAATCACTCTCAGGTTACCCTGCAGATTACTGATGGGGTAGGTCGGGTGATAAAAGTATTGACCGATAAGATTCACGACCCGGGTAGTTTTGAGATTGTCTGGGATGGTAGAGACGCCCGGGGTCGAAGAGTTGCGGCTGGTACTTATATCTATACACTGAAGGCTGGTAACCACTCTATTGCAAAGAGCCTGACAATAGTCAATCCCGGCAGTTGATTCCGCTCTTTTAAAAATTAGAAAGCCCCCTTGCGGGGGCTTTCTTTTTTGAGATTTAAGGTTTATGAGCGTTCGACATTAGTGGCTTTGTCACCTTTAGGGGTCTTAGAAATTTCGAACTTGACCCTTTCGCCTTCCTTCAGGGTCCGATAACCTTCACCTACAATGTCAGAATAGTGAACGAACACATCACCAGAACCGTCTTCCTTTTCAATGAAACCAAAGCCTTTCTTTCCATCGAACCATTTCACCTTTCCGTATGCTGGCACTACATCCTCCTTTCAAGCCTTTCTTTTTTTAAGGGTCTATCTCTGATAGGCCCCTGGTTGTGAATATGTTGATTACATACTCCAACGCACGGAAAGAGCTTACTCTATTTTAACCAGATTACTGATTTTGTCAATAATTTTTTTAAAGTATCAGCCCTGCCGAATACTTTTTCAAATTTTCCTATTTTTAGAGGTCGGGGTCATTAGAATTGATTTTTTAAGCAATGTAATAAAAAAGGGTAGACAAC
>CBFGIV010000036.1:0-22884 GCA_965648915.1 Caldifarciminota bacterium
TAAGATAATCTTTCTCATAACTTACCTGCCTGTCAGGCAGACAGGTCATCTTTTCAGCATATTTCATGGTTTAGCTCCTTTTGTATATTATAGCCATTAGAATTTCCACGACAAGTGGGACACAACCAAAAATAGTCGCTCTCCCTATTTGTAATTTAAGATTAAAAAAAGATTACTTAATAACGATGACTTTCTCTGTAAATACCTTCTCTCCTGCCTCGATATTTACAAAATAAACCCCTGATGCCAGTCTCTTTCTTATCCCTTTTTCATAAAGGCCGGGGTCTAATCGATTATCCATCAGAAGATCTTCAATCTGTCCAGATGAGTTAATTATCGCAACTCTTATTCGTGATGGTTTGATAACCCTGTACCTTATTTTAATATCCTGCACCTGACCGATCCGGGGCAAAACCTCCGATGTCCTGTCTGATTTACCCCATGCATAACTCTCCTCCTCTACCCTGGGTGATGGTCCCCTGATGACCGTTATACTGCTTGAGTGATAATTGGCAATATACATCCTTCGATATTGTCCATTCCAGGTAATGGCCAGAGGATTCAATCCCACCGGTAAGGTATTGATTACCTGATTGCTCACGACATCAATTATTGAAACATTATTACTTCCCTCATTCACACAATATACTAAACCTGCCTCTGGGTTATATTGTAAGGCACGGGGATTGGCACCGACATCTATCGTTTTAATTATTGAATCTCCCGCGCAGTCAATCACCGAAACTGCATTACTGCCCCAGTTGGCTACGAAGATTTTTTCATTGGCAAATTTGACGGCACAGGGGAAGTTACCGACCTTAATTGTTTTTATGCTCGTATTACTTGCACAATTGATCACCGAAACATCACCACTGCCCCAGTTGGCACAGTATAGTTTGTTACGATTGTTGTCAAGGGCACAACAACAGGGATGTAGACCAACCGAAACCGTGCTGACCACTCGATTATTGAAGCCATTAATTGCATATACCCATCCCTCATTATATATTGCACAGTATATCTGATTGTTATTTGGATTCCAGAGCAGAAAATACGGACCCGGCTGTGACACCATTCCAATTTGTACTGAAGTTATTACCCTGTTGGTTGCACCATCAATGATTGTGATACTGTCACTATCAAAGTTCGCCGAATAAATTTTGTTATTGATAGGATTATAAGTTAAAGCGCACGGTGCCCGGCCGACCCGAACCGAACCTAAGATTGAATCACCATCCGCATCAATCACTGTTAGAGTATTGCTCCGCCGATTGGCAGTATAGACCTTTCTATTGGTTGAATTCAGGGTTAGTGCACAGGGCTCAAAATCTACAGCAAATGTCTTTTTTATCGAATTATTTGCCCCATCAATAATCGTGACGCAATTATTTATACTATTGGTGCAATAGATTTTGTTCCCGACAGAATCCCAGAGAAGCGACTGTGGTCCACCACCTAAGACAACCGAACCCACAAAAGAATTGGAGGCGCCATCAATCACAGACATATCATCGCTCGATTTATTGGCACAATAGACTTTGTCATTGGCCGAATTCCAGATAAGAGAACAGGGATCGCGATTGACATTTACGGTCGTTATGACCTGCTGGTTAATGCCATTAATGATCGTTATGTTATCACTGTATTCATTAGTACAATAGACCTTTTTATCTGCCCAATTATAAGTAAGTTTTGTCGGCAAGATTCCAACATTGATTGCTGTTACAATATTTATCCCCCAGATCACTGATACAGTATTGCTCCCGGAATTGGCACAGTAGACACCGGTTGCACCGAAGATTATGTCACAGGGGAAATTGCCAACGGTCAAAGTCTTTATAACAAGATCTCTCGCACCATCTATTACACTCACCGTGCCCGCATTATAATTGGCACAGTATAAGTAGATAAAGGTACTATTGAATGCTAAGGCACAGGGCTCAAAACCAACCTTTATTGTAGTTATTACTGAATCTCTCATACCATCAATTACTGTAATGTCATCACTCAGACTGTTGGCACAATAGACTTTATTGGCATTTAACGAGCCCCAAGCCAACGCCCTGGGCCTATTACCAGCAGGGATAGTCTTTATAATTCTATCGGCCTGACCGTCGATTACCGTAACGGTATTGCTTCCCCAGTTAGCACAGTAGACCTTATTGTCGATCGAATTTAATGTGAGGGCAACAGGATTGGCACCAACATTTAAGGTCTTTACTACAGAGTCATTGAATGCATTGATTATTGTTACGGTATTACTTCCCCAGTTGGCCGCATAGATCTTGTTGCTATTCTCATTATAGAGCAGTGCCCTGACTCCTTTTCCCACCGGAATCCGGGCAATCTTCTGGTGGGTGGTCCCGCGAACAACAATCAAACAATTACCATATTCACTGCCGACATAAATCTTGTTGTTGGTAGTATTTACGGCAAGGCATTGCGGCTGATGCATTCCGCAAAGACTGTCCGGAACATATATCGTCTTCTCAACAAACTGGGCGAAGATAATATTTGCTGAAGTAATAAGAATTAGCAAAGGAATCTGTCGGCTCATCTCTACTCCTTTATATCTTTATTACCTTGGTTACGATATGATAGTCCTCGTTACTTAGTTCGATAAAGTAAGCACCAGAGGGCATTCCTGAAGCATCCCAGACAATCTGGTTAAATGGCTGGATAGTTGAATGGTTGAATTGTTTAACCAATCTACCACCCGCATCATAGACTCTTAGGGTAATTTCGGATTTCGAATTTCGGATTTCGAATTTAACCGTTGCCTTGCACCGGAACGGATTGGGTGATATCTGTAATCGATTATCGGCTATCTGATCTTTAATCTCCTCGACCCCGGTCACCCTGCCCCGTTTATAATAGGGCATACCATAACCAATCCCATCCCGGGAGTCGGTCCAGACAACATGGAGCCGGAGTTCTGAATCAGCTGCAATGAAAGGCAGGTAGGAATAACCCCAGGCACTGGTCAGACGATAATCCTGACTCCAGCGTATGCCGTCAAAATATTTGTAATAAATCTCGCTCCCCCCGACATCACGCCAGTCGGTCCAGACAATATGGACTCGGTCGTCTTTATCAACGCAGATGTTAGGCCAATCCTTGACATAGTTGACGCGCACCAAGGGTGTATCCGGTTCCCAGTTTGTGCCATTGAATCTTTTATAAAAAATATCCTGATTCCCATATCGACAGTCTACCCAGACAATATGGACTCTTCCTCTCGAATCACAGGCAAGATTTGGTTTAACTGAATGGTCGGGTGCATTGGTCAGCATCGTCTCAGGCTCCCAGACATTATTTCTGCACCGCTTGTAATAGATTTCATAATTTCCCGTTATATCTCCACACCAGGTTATATGGACATTGCCCGATAAATCAGCAGCAATTGATGAAGCAAGCCAGTAAGGCTCCGGATACGATCCTTGGTGCCACGGGCAAAGACTAATCATTGTATCCCAGGTTGTGCCATTAAAACGCTTGTAGACAAAACGGCGAAATACCTCATTTGACCAAACAATATGAAGTCGATTAAAAGTATCCACAGCAAGGGCTGGACGACTGCCACGCTGGGTGATGGTATCCTTTGAAATTACTGTTTCCGGCTGCCACAAACCACCCTCATAACGTTTGTAAATAATCCTGTCCCCCGCCACCCATTTGTCACAAACCATATGGAGCCGATTGTTCTTATCCACACTAATTGTCGGTTGACATCCGTTGACCATCATCACAAGAGTCGTTTCTGGTTCCCAGGCAAAACCATTGTAACGACGGAACTTTATTCCGGAACCATCCCTTGTATGCCAGACAACATACACTCTTCCCAGGTTATCGGCTGCAACCCTCCGAACACTCGACCTTATGTAACACCCTTCTGAACCGATTGTATCCCTTGAAAGGGGAAAATCTGGCCCCCAATCAGTGATTATTGATAAAACAAGTAAAAGGTTAATCATAAAGCCCCCTTATTCAATAACGACGATTTTTTTAGTCACCACCTTACCATTGACCTCAAGCCGGACAAAGTAAATACCAGGATTCAAGCAAATTATTGAAGGCAAAGAACCACCGGTAAATGACTTCACCATCTTCCCACAGACATCATAAATCTTTAATCCTATCTTCTGACTTCTGTCTTCTGTTATCTGCAATCTGATCTCCCTTCTTGCCGGATTCTGTATTATCTTTAATCCAGTATCGAGTATCAAGTATCGAGTATCTTCTGTAATGCCAGTTTTGCGAATCACAAAGGTGCTGTCACTGAAATCCCACGCCGTGCCCCGGGGTTTGTCCTCTCCTGCTCGTGGTGGTCCATATGCCCAGATCATTATCTTGCAACTGTCGGACAATGAATCTGGCACACGCCACAAATACAGAGTATCGTTCGATTGCTGGATGGTTGTGATGGTTTGATAGTTACGGCCATTGTCAAAAGAGACGAAAAGGGTAAAGGAATCGGCACCGGGCGGGGTGAATTTCTCCCAGGTGATGGGGAATTGAGTGCCGGGGACTAAAACCTCGCCACCGTTGGGACGGTGAAGGCGCACACCTTCAATCTCCCAGACTTTGGCTCTATCACCATTGACTTCAACAATCTCTGGATAACCATTTTTGTTTAAGTCGTAGACACAGAGATTGGTAGTTCGGCTGCAACGATTATTGCCATGGTATTGAGAATGGACTTTTACAAACTCTCCATTGATATACTTGTATACCCACCAATCCCTGCCGGCTGACCAGACCAGTTCAACCTCTCCGTCACTGTCAATATCACCAAAATCACTCCGTTTTTCAGCTGACTTATCAGGCCATGGATATTCCATTGAATCCTTAAAAATTACCTGAAATTGATTGTTGCCAGTTGACTCAAAGATATATATAGCCGCACCTGGTATCTCATGGCCCAAAAAACCGTCTAATCCAAGCATCATTTCGGGTTTTCCATTGTGTGTCAGATCAGGCAGAGCCCCACAAGCATCATCAATACCCAGCCATGAGGAATCCTGATACATCCATATGATTTCATATTGGTTATCACTAACATTTTCATAGACGGCAACATTATTCCAATCGCTTGCTGGGTGAACGCCAAACTCCATCTTCCCATCAACATCAAAATCACCTATTGCCATTACACAATTTTTTACCCCCAGAGTATCACGGAAGACCAGACGATAACGATTGTCAGTATAATTTTCAAGAACCGTTGGCCAGCAATATTCAATAAATGAAATCTCCTTTTTCCCATCCCGGTCAAGATCGGTAATGTATTGTCCAAGTTCGATGTCATTTGATAAATTGAACCTTGCCCATACTAATCTCTTTGGGAAAGAATAAAGGTCAGTCGCTTCATAGATACCGACAAACCACTCGTTAATGATATGATCCCAATTTTTAACTACGACATCAATCAAAGAATCACCATCAGCATCACCAATGGTACTAAAGAATGGAAGAGAATAAAAGCCCAAAATCGAGTCACTCAATACATATCGATCATACGGATAGCAGGAATAATAAAGAAGTGCCGCAGAATCTACGGGTGCGTTCCAGAGTGAAGAAAAAATTAACTCATTTACACCATAAGTAAGACCCTTTTCAAACCCCGAATACTGCGGTTTCCAGAGAGAAGAATAAATTAACTCATTTACTCCATCTCGATTTACATCAAACCCTTCAACTGCGGATACTACACCATAAGTCCCTCTTGGCACAAACCAGGTCAGTCTGAACCTTAAAGAATCGGCATAACTTGCACTAAATCCAGTTATCAAAATCAGTATCTTCAAATATCTTCTCATAAGTAATCCTCCCGGGGCGAGCATTTAAGTCCGCCCCGATATTTGTGCTACTTCACTATAACCATCTTCTTTGTAAACACCTTATTACCAATCTCAGCACGAAGCAGATAGACACCGGGAGAAACAGTATTACCACGGTCATCAGTGCAGTTCCAGGTGAGTTGGTCTGAGTGTCTGATAGTCTTATGGTCAAATTGTCTGACCAATCGTCCGGTTGCATCAAAGATTCTGAGTGTGATTTCGGATTCCGGATTTCGAATTTCGAATTTAACTGTTGTCTTGCGACATAAAGGATTGGGCGAAACAGTAATAATATCTCTTGTTTTAGCATTGGTAAGCCCTGCTGTTTGTATTCCACCTTCGCCTTTGATCTCAGGCTCAAACTGATACACTGTCAGGTCAGCAAGCGGAACGAACTCGCCTTCTTTATTCTTCAAAACGACTATAATCCGAGAATCTCTCTGGTAAAGCCTTGAAGGTATTATTATACTGAAGGTTTTGAGCGCATTCGGCATAATCTGAAGCGAACCAAAACTCTCGCCATCAATGGTCAGGTCTGCTTTTACTGGCTGAATACCTTCAAAATAGGCAGAGCCTTTAAGAATATACCCATACCTCGGGTCCAGATAGTGGAGGTTGTAGGATAAGAAGTCCTTAGCATAATCGATTGCATATTGATTATAAACCTTAAATCCATCTCTCTTTAAGCAGTAGTGAGAAGGCTTCTCTTTACCGATATCAACGGTATAATAGACCCGTTCCTGCTCAGCCTTTGGCGGCAGATTGAAATGTTTTCGGTAAAACCATACCTGATAGGGATCGACTTCGGTCCAGGGACAGTAGAGGCGCACATCGAACTTCTCGCGCATTAAAACACTGGGATAGTTTGATTCATACGGGGTAGGACTGGGCAATAGCCAGCCTTGACCAAATCTGCGACTGTAGTAGTAAAGGTCTAATTGACCACTCATTGGCTCTTGCTCAGCAAGAACCAGAAATTCACCTTCAGCAATTGTCGGAGATTCGGAAATCCTATTAGGTGTAGGGTTAAACGGAAGCTTATTATCCCACCAAAGAGGCCAATCGTTCAAATATGCTGACATCCTGAAGACATCACGCGTAGCACGAGGATCAGGAGCGTTTGGGTCCTCTTCACACCATCCAACAAAGATCGAGTCGCCAAAGCATTCACAGAAGGTCTGGATTTGATACTTCCCCGGCGTGTGGGGAGCTGGACCGCGACAGGAAGCCCAGTTGCTTTGACCGCTTGGTTTCCGCCAGACCGTGATGCGATTGTTACCATCACAATGGGAAATATATGCATTTCCGTCACCGTCAACAGCAATAGAAGGCGATTGACAATTGTACCCGGTAAGCAGACCTGTCTGTAGTCTCTCACCAGTGTATTTGCAGTATGCATAATGAATTCCAGCCCAGCCTTTTGAATTAGCTAACCACTCTTCCCAGGTCCAGAAGACCTCATCTTGAAAAGTTGTTAGTGATGTTTTATGAACAGGGCCTTCAGAAGGGATGTCAAAGCCATTCCAGTTTGAGCCATCAAACCATCGATAAGCACACCGACTGGGCCACTCACTGGTGCCATATGAAACACATACTGTGCAGGGCTGTCCTGAATAATACCAGGGCAGACCTACGCTCGGGTCTTGTAGGAAAGGACTCGGGTCAGGTATGGGTCTTATAACCCAGTTATCACCACCATCTGGAGAACGGCCCCATTGGATGCAATATCCGGTTGGAGAAGTAGCCTCCACAAAGACGAGGTGCAACTGTTCGGTCGGGATAGCCCGTGCCAGATGTCGGCCTGAGCTTGACGGGGTTTCTCCAGGTGAAATCTGGACTTGCGCCAAAACAACCCCACCCAAAAGAGAGATGGCTATTGATATTTGAATTACTCTTTTCATCTTATACCTCCTGCATTTTAATACATATTCCTTTATCTGTCAAGGATTTTCTGCGTTAAGCAGATGGTGCAGATGTGATTTATGGTTCTGTTAAATCATAGCACACCTCCAGGTTAAGGGGCAAAAGGGTCTGAGGGTCGGAGAGTCCGGGGGTCGAAGGGTCGATAGAGTCTGAAGGTCGAGAGTCTGGGAGTCGAAAAGATGGAAATAGAAGATAGAGGATGGAAGATAGAAAGATAGAAAATAGAAGATATAAGATGATTGAAGTAAAAAGAGAAAAGATAGAAAAAGAGTAAGAAAAAGGCGTTAGTGCGGTATTCGCTCTCGAGAGAGAGAGAGAGAGTCTCTCAGCAAAAATAACCTTTTACTGACAGGGATAAACCCTGCCCTTACATCTCTTTTCAATATTCCTCCAGTTAAGTCCTGCCTCAACTAAACAAGTCTATGTCAGGGTCCCGGGTGCATTACTCCCAGGACCCCGAATCATCCATTCCTCACATAATTTCTTATCTTCTCTCTTACCCTCTGTAAAGATCTTAAGAAAAACCTCGACCACGCCAGGGTCAAGTTGAGTCCCGGCAACCCTCTTAATCTCGGTCAGGGCTGACTCTATTGACCTTGCCTTGCGATAGGGACGGTCACTGGTCAGGGCCGAATAGGTATCAGCAACCGCAAGAATCCTTGACTGAAGCGGAATCATATCGAGTTTAATTCCATCCGGATAACCGGTCCCATCGCACCGTTCATGGTGATAAAGAACCCATAAATATATATGCGTAAGATTTCTTATCGGCTCAATCGTCTTGGCACTATGAATTGGATGCTGTTTCATTATTTTCCACTCTTTTTCATCAAGTGTCCCGGGTTTCTGGAGAATCGATTCCGGAACCGCAATCTTTCCAACATCGTGTAAGAGCCCGGCATACCTCAGCAACTCAAGGTCATCTTCACTAAAATCCATTCTTCGTCCGATCTCCACTGCGAGATTGGCAACGGCAAATGAATGGCCCTTTGTATAAGGATCGCGCATTTCAATCGCCTGGACCAGAGACATCACCGCCTCAATGCTTGTCTCCTTGATGCGCATAATATTCTGCCATTTTTCAATCCCGGCAGCAAGATGGTCGCAGATGGCATTGATCACCCGCAACTCGGTCCGGGTAAATCTCTTGATCTTCTGCATAAATAAAGAGATAAGCCCGATCGGTGCACCCCGAATAACGACCGGCGAAAGAATACAGGTAGCAAATCCACTTTTGAGGATGAGGCCAGCCAGCCCGAGATTGTCACTGCGATCTGAATTATAGACGATTGCTCGCCGGGTTTCAAAGACAGTTTTTAAGAAATCGATATCGTCGCTTAAAAATGCCGAATGGAAATCGTTATTTAGATTGTAATCGCTTAAGACCTGGAGTGAGTGTCCATCTTTATTGAGGAGATAGATACCCATTGCATCGGGTTGAAAAATTTCCCGCACCGCCTCTTTTATCCCATTCACCATACTCTTCTGGGTCAAACTGGTTAAGGTAATCCTCTCGATATTCTGCAATGTCTTCAGGAAGACTAAATTCTGATTGTGGGCCCTGAAGGTAAATGTAATCAGGACAACACCAAGGAGCATAATCAGACTGATAAATAATGTTATTAAATCAGGTATTATTGCTGAATCTTTGAGGCCAACGATCCCGACTATCGACCTTCCGGTTATAAGAATAAGACCAAGGGCAATAAACTTCCAGGCAATGCTCTGCGATCGCTTAATCTGACTGAAAGCAATACCCGCAGTCAAAGATTGTATTATTATGATAATGATATCAAGTAAAAACATATTATAAATAAAATTTCTCAAAGGGCGGTATTCTTTATAATAATCAAAATTTAAATTTTCAATCGATTATTATTATACCGCCCTTTTCTTTTCCTCGCTGGCTTTCAGACTTTTGCTGATAACCTTCTTAAAATTCCTGCCGTTTCTGCTGAATCTGATTATGGTATGGTTCCTGTCTCTCGACTCAATCCTCAGCCTGTAATGAGTTCCATCAAGCCAGATTGTCGAAGGGACAGTGACCACACGCATAACTAACCTCTATCTTGGTGAAGGCGGTGGTGGGATTGGATTATCACCACCAGTCGTATCATCGAGGACAAGGTTATGGTTTATATCTTTTGATACTTCAGAAAAATTCTCTGCCAGCGAAAAAGCGGGAATTGACATCCCGATAAAGAAGACAAGAGATAGACAGACTATTGCGATTGTTATAACTCTTTTCATACTCATCTCCTTTCAGATTTATAATAAAGCAAAATTTATGCCAATTTATAATTCTTGATTTTTCAGCGATTGATTCTGCTTTATGAATCGATATATGCGACACTTTGTCGCATTAAATAAATAGTTCACCCTCCTTCAATTTTATAACCCTGATTTTACTGGCAGAAACAATGATTTTATATTCGCCATTTATTTGAGACATTTTGTCGCACCAATTTTACTATCTGCTTTTTAATACTCTATAAGTCAAAAATTTACAGCAGTTAGAATATTCCTTCGATTTTTATATAAATGCGGTATTTTGTCGCAGTAGTTTCTGCAGATTAACGAGTCTTACGAATCTTATATTCTTCAGGTCTTATATTGAATCTTCTCATTAGCCTCTGTAATGTCCTTCGATGGAGATTGAGAGCAACTGCAGTATGGCTTATATTCCCCCTGCAATCTTTCAATGTTTCAATAATTGCAGACTTTGAAATTCTTACTATCTGCTCTTTTAACGGGAGACTCTTCTCTTCGACCCTTTTCAATACCCTCGATTCAATATCATCGACTGTAATCTCTTCACCTTTTGCAACAATTACCGCGCTGTCAATGGTATTGATCAGTTCTCTGATATTTCCTGGCCAGGGATATTTTAAAAAGAGGTCGATAACCTCTGAAGAGAACCTGAGGTATCTCTTATTCATCTCTGAGGCTGAATTTCTCAGAAAGAACTCGGCAAGGGGAATGATATCTTCGGGTCTCTCTCTTAAAGGTGGAACATTGATAATAAATCTTGCAATCCGGTGAAAGAGGTCTTCTCTAAAACTCCTCTTTACCACCTCGCTCTCGAGGTCGACATTTGTTGCACATATTAGCCGGACATCGACCTTTCTCGGCTCATCTTCACCCAGCCGTCTGATAATCTTATCTTCGATTGCTTCGAGGAGTTTGGTTTGGATCAAAGGTGTAGCGCTGTTAATCTCATCAAGGAATATCGTTCCACCATTTGCGGTCTCAAATGCGCCTTTCCGGTCGGTAACCGCACCGGTGAAAGAGCCTTTACGATGGCCAAACAGGGTCGATTCAAAGAGGGTCTCGGGCAGAACACCACAATTGATTGATAGGAAGAGGTTATTACGGCGCCGGCTGCGGTTGTGAATCAACCTTGCAATCACGCCTTTACCCGTTCCTGTCTCACCGGTTAAGAGGACATTGGCATTGGTCTTTGCCACTGATGTTGCTTTTTCATAACACTCCTTCATTACCTTTGAAACACCTATGATATAAGGCGTCTCTGAATCGACTATTACCTTACCTTCAAGAACGAAATCTCTTTCCTGGAATCTTTTGAAGAAGAGTGATTTTTCGATGGTTGCCGAGATGAGACTGGAGCAGGCCATAATAAAGTCCTTATGCTCCAAGGGGAATAGATTGGCGCTGAGTCTGCTGTCGAGATAGATTGCACCCAGCAGATCGTCCTTTGTCTTCAGAGGGGCACAGAGAATCGACCTGATGTTGTGAAGGATTACACTCTCCCGGTGCCTGAATCGGTCATCGAGAGAGGCATCGAGTGAATAGATGGGTTCAGCCATTGATACACTGTGGTCAAGGATCGATTTCGATATATCCCTTGCATCACTCAGGGTCTTGCGGTCAATATCCCTGCCCGCGCTCAATTTCAGCCTTCCATCATTCCCAATCAAAAAGAGAAGCCCCCTTTCAGCACCGGTAAGATTTATCATCAGATCAAGAATCCTGCTGGCAAAATCCTCTTCATTTATCATAACATTGACAATATCACCCAGTTGCTGAAATAGAGAGATGTATCCAACCTCAGAGATCGCTGATACTCGGTCAAGCACAGACCACAGGGCTTCGTTCACAAGACTATTGGTCTTTTCCAGTTCCTCTTTTGCTCCGATGGTCCTGAATATCTGTTCTGCGCCTTCGAGTTCCTGTCTGAGGATGGAACGGTCAATCTTAAGACCTTTCTCAAAACCTTTGAGTTTGAGATAGACTGAATCCCGGACTGCAATGGCAAGGTCAAAAGGGCAGTCAATCTTCTTAAAAAGGTCGATCGACTCTTCAATCTTTCTTATCCCTTCAGCCATCGATTCTATAAAAAATTTTGCCTTACCGGCAAGTCTCAATCCTACTCCATACTCCCTGATTCCGGGAAGAGCGGTCGCAATTGCCTTTTGACTGTATCTTAACATCCTTTTAAAGTCATTGAGACTCTCGTAAAACTCACTGATAAGAGCATATAATCCGGGCAGTTCTTTTCTCTGTCTCAGATGTCTTGCCTGTCTCAATGCCTTTACCAAATACTCCCTTGCCTTATCAAAATCTCTCTCTCTGATATAAATCCTTGCTTGCAGGGCATAAAAATCAATCTCAGGTTCTGCTCCTGCCTCTTTTAACAATTCAGACGATTTTGAAAGACAATCCCTGGCAAGTTTGATTTCGCCTCTGAAGAATTCAATCTTACCGATGTTGTTATAAACAATATGCATATTCTTCAAGTCACCATACTTCTCACTTAACTTAAGAGCATCTTGATTAAAATCCATTGCCTTATTCCATTCTCCGAGGTAGAAGTAGACCTCAGCAAGATTGGTGCAGGTATTGATTAGATACTTTTCGAGATTAAGGATTTTTAGGTAGAAGAGTGCCCTTTCGAGGTAATCCTTTGCTTTATTATAGTCTGACTTTCTGAGATAAGCGACTCCAATGTTGTCCAGTATTGTCCCGAGGCTCAGGATATCTGAGATTTTTTCATAGTATTCAATCGCCTGATCATAATATCCTATTGCCTCATCAAGGTTATTCAGTTTCAGTGCAGAATAGCCCAGGGAGTGGTAACCAAGGGCAACGCCCTGGTCATCACCAATCTTTGTATATAGATCGATCGACTCAAGGTTAAGTCTTATCGCCTCTTTTTGATTATTATCCGCCTCGGCAATCATACTCCGGTATCTTAAGATCTTGGCTGACAATCTGTAATCCTCTTTTACCCTGCTGATTGATTCTGCTTTTTCAAGTAGATCTTTTGCCTTTCTGTTTTCGCCTAACCTGATTAAACTGAATGCCCAATCGCATAATAACTGGCAATAATTCTCATAGTTTTCTAACTTTTCAATCCCTCTCTCTTTAAGTGCGCGCTCTACCTGCTCAAACATCTCGACTGCCTTATTATGCTCATTCTGACGCTGGAAGAGGCAGCCAAGCCGGTCATAATAAGTAATGAGATAAAACTGCGGGTCTTTAACTTCATCTTGAAGTCGATCAATGACCTCGAAGATCTGCTCACAGTGGAAACGCGCCCGGTCGTAATCGCCGAGATTGAAGAGTTCGATGTCACAGACTTTGATCAAAAGTTCAAGCCTCTCTTCAGGTTTTACTCCTTCGGGAATTAACCCGAGGGCGTCGCTCAAATATTGGCGGGCAGAGACAAAGTCCTTATCAGTCAGCGCCTTCTCCCCTGCCCGTTTGCAATAATGGTATGCCTTATCCTTGATCCCGGCGGATTTAAAGTGTCGGGCCAGAGCAGAGAGATTCTCCTGAACCGGCAGGAATTCTTCAATCTTTTCACCGATTATCTTATGGAGGTGCTCCTTTTCAACAACACCAATTTGAGATTCAACAATATCACTGACAATCTTGTTGGCAATCGTATATGTGGAGTCAGGGCCCGGTCTGAGGATACCGGCTATTTTGAGCTGGTGCAGGGCAGTAAAGAACCGTTCATCTGTAAAGTCAGTAATGGCTTCAGCAAAAAGAATCTGAAGAAACTGGAGCGAGGTTGAACCTTTAATAACGGAAAGTATCTTCAAGATTGTCTTTTCATCTTCTTTCAGTCTATTAATCATCGGTTCAAGGAGATGGTGAATACCCTCGGGGATCGGGATTTCGCGCACCCGGCTGATATCATCAACTGTAATCAGATTCTTAAGGATTTCAATCAGGATAAGGGGGACTCCTGAGGACCTTTCAAAGATCAGGTCGATCAGATTTTCTTCACATCTTTTAAGGACAAGATTGACCAGTTTTGAAGTCTCAGTTCGATTTAACGGTGGTATCACAATGAACTGCAGGTCCTGAAGCACTTCAGGCATTATATTTGTGGCACCAACAATCTTCAGGTTCAGTCTCAGACTGTTAAGGGCGAGGTAACGGAAGAGTCCCAGATCGAATTCGTTAAGGAGATCAAGGTCATCAATGATTAAGATCTGGGGAAACTTCTTCTGGTCGGCCGCTTCGACTATTCTGTGTGTCAGTTCCTCATAGACAGAGAATCGGTTAATGATATTTTCAGCGGGTATGAAATTGAGAAGGCCGGCCAGGGTCTCAAACAGAGAACGGCCTGACTCACCACTGAAGAAGAGAATTCGTCGACCTTCAACCTGAGCGAGGAACTTGAATTCGAAAAGGAGACGAGATTTGCCGATCCCGATGTCACCTTTTAAGATGAGAACATTGTCAGCCGGCGTTGAAGAAGGATGGGTGATAATCGATCTGAACCGTTCGAGAATCTCAGAGCGTCCAACAAAGGGAATGGTCTGGGGGTTAAAATCCATAACTTTAGCCGATTCAAACTTCTTGAATTCCAGTCGATCAGAAACTTTTATAATTCGACCCAGAGATTTAATCACTTCATCTGCTCCAGCCGGACGGAAGTAAGGGTCGAGCGCCAGCAGGCGGAGAACCAACTCATCAATCTCTCTGGGTATTTTAGGATTAAAGAAAGAAGGTGCCTGGAGCAGGGCGGAAAATTGATACTTAAATGCGGCAAAAGGACTTTCGGGCCTGCCTTCAATAAAGAAAGGATTTTTCGCGGTTAGAATTTCGTAAAAGATGACACCAAAAGAGTAGAGGTCGGTCCTGGGGCTGGGAGGAATCCCTTTAATAACTTCGGGTGCAATGTAACCGATACTTCCTCCGGGAATTGCTTCGGCCGCGTGGACCTCTTCGGCAAAACCGAGATCGAGGATCTTTATATCTTGCTCTGTTTTGCGGTAGATGATATTTTCCGGTTTGAGGTCATGGTGGACGAGTTGCTGGTGGTGTAAATAGTGAAGCGCATCGAGGATCTGGAGAATCGCCTCAATCACTTCCTGAGAATAGCCACGCAGGACACTGGTTATCGGAACTCCATCAACCAATTCCTCAATGATAAAAAAGGAACCTTCATACATCCCGGCACCATAGGCCCGAACAATATTTGGATGGTGCAACCTGTGTAAAAAGAAGAACTCCCGCTTGAGCCTTTGATTGATCTCTATAGATTGGGGGTTGAGATTTATCTTTAAGGCATATACCTGTTTGGTTTCGTAATCTCGAACTTTGAAAATCCCAACTGTTGAGGTCTGCTGAATCGTCTCTAAGACTTCGTATCGTTCAGCAACAAGATCACCCTTATTAAGCATCAGTCGATTATAAATTAAAAAGGTTCATAAGTCAAGAAGATGGTTTTATGGCAAACCCCTTCTCTTATTATTGACAAAATGATTTTTTTAAGGAAAATAGAAATATGAAGAGCTTAAATTTACTTTCTTTTGCTCTATTTATTATTGCCTGTAGCCGGGTCAAGCCCAAAATCGATGACTATGAAACATTGCGTCAGATTATGGTTAGAGACCAGATCGAGGCCCGTGGTATTAAGGATGAAAAGGTCCTGAATGCAATGCGAAAGGTTCCCCGCCACCTCTTTATACCTGAGGAATTCCGTCAATTTGCTTATGGTGACTATCCGGTTTCAATCGGAGAGGGACAGACCATATCACAACCCTATATCGTTGCTTTAATGACCGAGGCATTAAGACTCTCAGGAAATGAAAAGGTGCTGGAAATCGGAACCGGTTCTGGTTATCAGGCCGCAGTCCTGGCAACTATCGTACCCGAGGTCTTTACAATCGAAATCATACCCAGCCTTGCCCAGCGCGCGGAAGCGATTTTAAAAAAACTGAACTATGACAATGTCTATGTTCGAATCGGTGACGGCTATCTGGGGTGGAGCGAGCATTCACCCTATGATGGCATCATCATTACCTGTGCTCCCGAAAAGGTCCCGGACAGTCTCCTGCACCAGTTAGCAGAAGGTGGCAGACTCGTTGTTCCGCTTGGTCCTGAAGGTGGAGTTCAGATTCTTACCCTTTTTGAAAAAACTGGAGGAAAAATAAAAAAGACCGAAATTGCACCGGTCCGATTCGTTCCGATGAAGGGGCTGATTGAGAAAGAGCAGTAGATGCCTACTGTCGTCTTGAAATTTGGTGGCACATCGGTTGCCAGCACCCACCTGATTAAAAGCGCAGCCCGAAAGATTGCTGGGGTCTATAAGAAGGGTAATCGGGTTATCGTTGTTGTTTCAGCAATGGGGCAGACAACCGACCGACTTATGAAACTTGCCCGGGATATATCATCCAATCCCAACAAAAGGGAACTCGATATGCTCCTCACCAGCGGCGAAAGAATTTCGATGGCTCTCCTCTCCATCGCTCTGAATGAATTGGGTATCCCGGCAGTATCTTTTACCGGTTCTCAGGTCGGGATCATAACCGATGAAAAGCACAGTGAGGCACGGATACTCGAAATTAAAGGTGGTCGTATTCAGGAAGCCCTGAGAGAAAATAAAGTCCCAATTATTGCAGGGTTTCAGGGTGTATCGACGAGTAAAGAGATAACAACCCTGGGTCGGGGCGGCTCGGATACGACTGCAGTTGCCTGCGCAGTTGCATTCGGTGCAAAAACCTGCCTGATATATACAGATGTTGACGGCGTCTTCACCGAAGACCCCAGAATATTCCCCTCTGCCCTTCTCCTCGATCAGATTACCTATGACGAGATGCTGGAACTCGCTACCCGCGGTGCCCAGGTCCTCCACCCAAGAGCAGTTGCAATCGCCTCTCGCTATGGAATAAATCTGATTATAAAGAATACTTTTAGTAAAAATAGGGGGACGGTAGTTATCAAAGGAGAAAGGATGGAAAAACCTTTTGTTCGTGCCCTAACCCATGAAATGAGACTATTTATGGCCATTCTCGAATCTGTTCCTAAAAACCCGAGGGTTCTATCCCAGATAATCACCGACCTGTCGCATGCTGGTATTCGACTCCGCTTCTTCTTTCACGGCATCTCCGAGGCCTCAAGATTCGACCTCTCTTTTATCGTCCCGGCCGAAGATCGCCAGAAGGCAATGAAAGTCCTGAAGAAAACAGCCCGGGCGCTTAACGCCCGAAGACTCCGTGAAAAGAGGAATATCTCGGCCCTTACCTTGGTTGGGCCTGAGATAGGTTCATCGGTCGATATTCTCACCAGACTCTTTGACCATTTAGGTCAGGCAAAAATTCATATCGAGGCAGTAACGACCTCGGCGATAAGTATTACCTGTTTTCTCGACCGAAGAGATCTGAAAAAAGCAGTTAGAAGATTACTGACGGCATTCAATCTGAAAAAATGAAAAAATTTATCCTGAAAATTTTTAAAGAACTGTACCCGGCGAATTTCTCAAAATAAGTGCCGGATTAAAAAAATAAGGAGGTCATATGAAGATGATTCTTATAATCGCCTTAATCTTCTCTTTTATCGGTTGTCAAAGAGAGAATGTGATTAAGATCGGTGCGGCCGGCCCAATGACCGGGGATCAAGCAAAGATGGGTCAGGATATTGCCAATGGTGTAACCCTCGCCGTCGATGAATGGAATAGTCGGGGCGGTCTGCTCGGTAAAAAGATTGTTGTCGTTGTAGGTGATGATCGTCGTGACCCCCGGGAAGCAGTAAGTGTCGCCAACAAAATGGTAAATGAACGGGTTGTGGGTGTGGTCGGACACTTTAACTCTTCCTGTTCGATCCCGGCATCAAAGATCTATAATGAATACCGTTTAATCCAGATAACGCCCGCATCGACCAATCCGCAACTGACCGAACAGAATTTCGAAAATGTCTTCCGGGTCTGTGGCCGTGATGACCAGCAGGGTATCGTTGGTGCAAAATTCGTCCTCGAAAAACTCGGGAAGAAAAGAATCGCTGTCCTCCACGACAAAACCACCTATGGCCAGGGACTGGCTGATGAATTTAAGAAAAATGTGGAGATGGATAAATCAGCGGTGGTTGTTGCCTATGAGGGAATTATTCAGGGTGACAACGATTTTACTGCGGTCCTGACCAAAGTAAAACAACAGAATCCTGATGTCCTGTATTACGGCGGCATCTATCCTGAGGCCGGCCTCCTGGTAAAACAGATGCGGCAGCTGGGGATGAAGACCATCTTTGTTTCCGGTGACGGAGTTATTGATAAACAATTTATCAAGATCGGTGGTGAAGCAACCGAGGGCTCGTATCTCTCCTTCAGCCCGCCGTTTGAGAATAAACCGAGTGCCCGACATTTTATCGAAACCTATAAAAGTAGATATGGCGACCCCGGCCCATATTCAATCTATGCCTATGATGCAGCCAATATTCTGCTTAAGGCAATCGAGAAGGCTCAATCTACTGACTACAAAAAACTGGTTGCCACAATCCACCAGGAAAAGTTTGAAGGTGCCATCGGAGAGATTCAATTTGATAAAAAGGGAGATGTCCTGGTTGCACCCTATATCTTCTGGATTGTTAAAGATGGCGACTTTGTTCCCTTTGAACAATAGGTCACAAAAATTCGATTGACCGATTGAGTTTTCTGTGTATAATTGGTTCTAAGATAAGTCCTGTGAAGTTTCAGTCTCATTAAGGAGGTCTAATGAAAACAAGGTATTTAATCCTTTCATCTCTGCTTATGATCTTTCTGGCATCTGCATATCAAATTTCGATTATGGGAAATCGTGGACTCTTCTATGTAAAGAATGCCCAGTGCCATAATATGGGAATGTTTTCGGTCCATATCCATCCTGAATACTATTATGTCGATGCCGATAAAGATACTGTTGTCGGTGGTAGCACAATAACCCTGAATGATAATCGCCATTATCCCCGCGGTCATCTCGGCATCTCTTATGCAATCATCGACTACCTTGAACTGAGGGGAAGGGCAGATCTCTTCGGTAAATGGTATGAGGCGAACAACGAACCCTTTGAACGGGGTGACCCATCGGCTCCGGTCTGGTTTGAACAGACCGAGATCGGACTCAAAGCGGGTGTGCCGATTATCATCAATGAGAAGACACCAACAATCATCTCCTTCGGCGCAGAAGGCTTTGTTAACTTTGCCGCCCATCTACCCCGGGAATTTGGAAACCCTTATGACAAGGATAAAAAGATCTACTCCTATTACCAGGCCAAAGATGGAACACGTTTCCATCCCTATCGACCGCACGAACCAGATTTTGCAGGAATGGGTTTGATGTCTTATCGGATCGGACCATTTGGTGCCCACATCAATCTTGGCCATCAGGCAACGGGCAAAGACGAACTACCCAAACCCAATTATCTGATACCCGGTGACGAAATCAATCGACCTCAATACTTCCTGTTTGGCGGTGGGATTGAAATTATTCCCACCCCTTATGTCAATCTGATTTTTGAAACCCACGGTAAGTCTCGGGAAGACAACTGGGAGGACTCAATCTTGATTACACCGGGTGTAAGGTTCAATAGCGGCCTTACGAGTATCGACCTCGGCTGCCACTTTGATCTCAACAATCAGGGTGTCTGGAACGCCTTTATCGGCATCTCAGCAAGTGCTGATTTAATCCAGCCACCGCACATCCCCAAGGCAAAGATTGCCGGTCGGGTTGTCGATGCTGAGTCGGGCGAAGCCATTACTGCTGACATCTCCTTCCCGGGATCGACGGTCAATACAGTCAGGAGCGGTGCCAATGGAACCTATTCAGTTGTCGTTCCACCCGGTAATTATCGTCTCCATGCCGAGGCGTCAGGCTATAAATGGAAAGAAAGAACCTTAATCCTCAAAGATGGTGATGAGGTCGTGGTCGATTTTGAATTGAAGAAGAAACTTCCCACCCAGATTACCGGCAAGGTCTTCGATAGCAGCACCAGGACACCGGTTGCGCTTGCCGATATCACCTTCCCCGGTTCGACCGTTGAAGCGGTCCGGACCAATCCCGATGGTCTCTACAGTGCCGATGTAACCCCGGGTAATTACCGAATCCATGTTGAGCACCGCGACTATCGTCCGGATGAGAAGGTCATCGCCATCAAAGAGGGTGAAAAACAGGTAATCGACTTCGAACTGGTCAAGATTGGAGTCCCTCAGGCAACCCTGACCGGAAAGATTGCTGATGCGGATTCACTGACGCCGGTTATGGCAACCCTCTCCTTTGTCGGGACTTCAATCAAACCGGTTACACCCGAGCCCTCGACCGGTATTTATAAGACAACCGTTCCGCCAGGCACCTACTCATTAAAAGTCGATGCCGAAGGTTATCTGCCACAGAGCACACCGATTGTCCTTGCTGACGGCGAAACCAAGATTCTCAACTTCTCGCTCAAAAAGATTGCCAAACCAAAGGTTGGCGAACGGATTGTGCTCAAAGGTATCTACTTTGACTTCAACAGTGCAGTGATAAAACCGAGTTCCTATCCAGTCCTTGACGATGCGGCAAAAGTACTTCTCGCATATCCCAAGATGAGGGTCGAAATCGGCGGTCATACCGATAGTGTCGGAAGTGATTCCTATAATATGCGACTATCCCAGATGCGGGCTGAATCGGTGAGAAATTACCTCATTACCCATCACGGGATCGATCCATCGAGACTGATTGCGGTCGGCTATGGTGAGACGATGCCGGTTGCTGACAATCGAACCCGGGCAGGTCGCGACCTCAACCGGAGAATCGAATATAAAGTCCTGAGCATCGAATAATTCTGAATAGTAAAAAGCCCCCCTTAAAGGGGGGGCTTTTTATTTTATGCCTGAGGCTAATTTGTGACAAACTTCTTAATCCACTCGGTCGTTACCGACTTGGGACGGACAATGGGTAGACCGAGTGCCCGGCTGATCACCGCCTGTGAACAGACACCTAAGGCACGGGATACTCCAAAAAGAACCGTATAGTATTCGAACTCTTTCAAACCAAAGTGATACAAGAGAGAACCGGAAGCGGCATCGACATTGGGCCAGGGATCCTTTGCCTTACCCTGCTCTTTCAAAACCCCGGGCACAACCTCGAAGACGAGTGCAACCATCTGGAATACCGGATCATCCGGACAGACGCGCCGGCCAAAATCGATAAATGCCTCGAAACGGGGATCGGTGATGCGTAACACAGCGTGACCATAACCAGGTATGACCTTTCCTGAGTTGAGTGTGTCCCAGGCAAACTTACGAAGGTCATCAGCCGACGGGACCTTACCACCAAACTTCTTGAGGGATTCAAGGATCCAGGCAAGACATTCCTGGTTTGCCAGACCGTGGAGCGGGCCGGCCAGGCCGTTCAGACCGGCCGAAAGGGCATAGTAGATGTCGGAAAGGGCTGAATTGACTGTATGGGTGGTGAAGGCACTGACATTTCCACTCTCGTGGTCACTGTGCAGAACCATATAAAGCCTCATAAGATTAGCAAATTCTCCGGTCGGGTCTTTTATACCGAGCATATAGGCATAATTACCGGCCCAATCGAGTTTGGGATTGGGCTTAATCCTTGGACCCTTCTTATAACGGCGTCGATATACCGCTGCCGCCAGTGCGGGTAGTTTGGCAATGATCGAAAGGCTATCTTCAAGGGTCGATTCCCAGTACTGCTCTTTCCTTAAACCCCTGGTGTAATTCTTACGGAACTGTGACTCCCGTTCGAGGACAAGAATCAGAGTATTAAACATCGCCATCGGATGAGAATTGAGGGGCATTGCATTTAAGACCTTCCAGACATAGTCCGGCACCCGCTGCCTCTTCTTCAGGTCCTGTTGTAAAGACTTAAGTTCCTCACCATTGGGCAATTCGCCGGTAAGGAGCAACCAGAGAACTTCTTCAGGCAATTTATCAACCAGTTTCTTGACCGGATAGTTCCGGATGACCAGACCGGTATCGGGTTCAACCAGCGATGTATCACAGACCAGACTCTTGACACCGCGCATCCCGCCATAGGCCTGTTCGACTGTTACCTGGGAAATTACCTTACTGCCGTGTTCTTTAACTAAACTTCGAATCTCCTCACGCAATTGAGGGATCTTTGATGCCAGTTTCTCTTTAATGCCTGCCATATTTCAACTCCTTTTATAAAACAGAAGCAAAATATAGAAACGGATTATGTTTATAAGAATCGATCAGTAATTGTCTTAACCTCGGGTTTTATATTTTTAAAACGCCGAGTTAATAGAACCCTGAATGGATGATCTATTATATCTAAAAAACTATTATTGTAAAGTAATTTTTCACTCACCTGCCTATTCAACCGCCATCTGCTCCTCATCCAGTCCAAAATAGTGACCGATCTCGTGTTTGACCACCTCAACCACAAGACTCCTGATCTCCTCAGGGTTATTGGTTAATCTTTCAATACTCCCTTTATAGATAACAATACGGTCCGGCAAGATATTTCCATACCAGGTCGACCTTGAAGTCAAAGGGACACCCTGGTACTGTCCTAAGATTAATCGACCGGCCTGATTCATCACCCTTTCATCAATCTCAACTGCGACATTCTCAATCTTTTCCTGGAAACGGCGTGGCAGCTGTTTGAATGCTTCCAGCACCAATCTTCTGAATTCTTCAATCTCCACGAATTATACTATAAGAAATTTTCCTCTGCTGTCAATCAAAATTTGGGGGCAGGTGATAACTTTTAATTTTTAATTAGCCTGAATGTGATAACTATCTCCATTCGCAAATTTGTATGGGGCCAACACATATTGACCACCCTTCCAGTATGAGCTGGAAGAAATCGAGTCTAAATCTACCGGCGGAAAGAGAGCAAAAGATTTATGCAACTGAGGATAA
>CBFGIV010000037.1:0-22583 GCA_965648915.1 Caldifarciminota bacterium
TCTTTGAAGGTGGTCGAAGGGCGATCCCGACTGCACCGCGGACCAATGCCGCCAATGTCATCTTCACCCCGCCTAAATTTGTTGAGGCCAAACTCCTGAGCGGCAATCCTGATGCCCAACTGAACATAGATGCCCTCTTCCCGAACCCCTATATGACGCATACCAAGTATACTCTAACCTTTGATTCGATAATGGGTGATACGACCGATTTCCGGCTCTGGGCCTATACTGATACCTCAACCGGTGTCACAAGTTACTATGTCCATCCGGTCTACAAATGGAAGTTAAGGAACTATGACCTGCCCGATTCAGTCCTGACCGGTGCCTTCTCTCCTCAGCCCAAGAGCGGTAATGACTATGCCTATCCACTCGATACCGTCTTCTTCCCGGTCTTCAAGAACGATGGTGTCCAGTTGAGATTCATCTTCAATCAGAAAATACCGGCCAATGATACAACAATAATAAAGGATATCGAGTTTGTCCGGAACCAGGGTGGTTTTCCCGACACCTGGCCGAGGTCGACCGGCTTAGAGGTCTTAGAGCAGGGATATACGACCTGGGCCTATACCGGTGAGGATTATGAGATCCAGTGGGATACAATCCCGGGTGGTTTTGTCACCTGCCGGGTGAAGGAGATCCGGACCGGTCGTTATCTGCCCTACACCCCCTGTTCTCTGACCAATTCTGCCGAGACCTCTATCACCAAGGTGAAGCGGATTGCGATGAATGGTGCGGGCTGGTTCTTCCGTGGTGGTTATATTGTGAGCGGGCAGTTTGTGCCGACCGATACGATCCATCGGGAGACGAGGATGGGTCGGGGTACCAAGTATATGTATATTGCGGGTCTGAGGTTTGCGATGAAGATCGACGGTTCTTCAATGGCGCCCGGTGATCCGGTGCCGGCGGTTGGTGATATCTGGCGGGTGATTGTGGGTGATAGTATGAAGATACCTCCACTCCAGTCCTATGAGATCAAAATCGACACCGCCCTCATTGCCTTAGACAATCAGAAGAAACTGAATGTCAAGGTTGTGCCCAATCCCTATCTCATCACCAATGAGTGGCAGAGGTCGAGGTATCAGCGGAAGTTGAAGTTCATCAATCTTCCGCCCGAATGCACAATCCGGATCTTTACGACCAATGGTGAACTGATCAAGACTCTCAAACACAGCCAGCGATTAAAAGGTTCAGCCCAGCCCAATGAACTGGGTGGTGATGAGTGGTGGGATCTCCTTACCGAATACGGACAGATGCCGGCAAGTGGTGTCTATATCTTCCATGTCTATGCCAAGGATGTAGGTGAACAGGTTGGAAAGTTTGTCATAATACAATAGATCGATCTACACAACCTTTGCTTTTTTATCTGGCGATAAGATTTATCTTTTTTTAATTTCTTACCAGAGTTATGAATTCAGTCAGTCATTTTCAGGTATAGCATCGGATAGGGCTGGATCAACAAATATCACCTCCTCCCTCATAAAAATTACAGTCCCGGGCGGACCATTCTTATCCTTCTTTAAATATTTCCGCTCAGTGTAAGAGACCGGAACTTTTCGGGCATTCCTTGCTTTGCTGAAATAGGCAGCAATCGCGCCCGCTTCATATATATCATATCTTGATGGCTTCTTCTTTGCCGTCCTTAAGACAGTATGAGAACCAGGAAGCCCACGCACATGGAAGAATATATCAAAAGGCCGGGCAACCTTAAAAGTCAGCTCCTCATTTGTCTTTGCATCCTTACCGACCAGGACCTCAAATCCTCCGCGGGTTAAAAATCGCCGGAAATGTTCGGCTATCCGATCCTTCTCCTTTTGTTTAACAGTAGCAATCTTTTCCTCTTTAAAGATACCCTTCTGAAGATTATCGATCTCGCGGTCAATCACTTCCAGTCTCTTTTCTAAATATGGTATCTTTCTCTTTAATCTCTTATATCGCTCAAAATAGTTCTGGGCATTTCTTTCAAGACTCGATTTTGAATCAAGTATTACCTCAATCTCTTCCTGCATATTATAAGGATTGAGTAAAATAGCTTTTTCCGAACCGGGTTCAATATTTTTCAAATTTGCCAGGATTGCCTCTCCCATTATTCGAAATTTATCAGCCTGCCGTGCCTCAAAGATTTCCACTTCGAGTCTGGCTTTAAGTTCCGTAAGTCTTTTCAGTTCAGCCTTTATCTTCCTTTTCCGGGTCTCCTCCTCAATTTCTCTTACGAAAGATTCGATGCCAAACTTAAATGCCTCATTAAACCCGGTAAATCGAGAAATCCCTTCCTGAAAAAGGCTCAATCTTAAAGGCCTGATCGAAATGATATTTATGGTATAATCCTTACTCTTTATCTTTTCGATAAGTTGTCTTAATCGATTCGGATCTTCAACAATCTCTCGTGCCAGATGACGATCGATTCCTTCAATACTATCCACAAGATTTTTGACCCTGTCCGGAGAATTAAGTAGCAAAGAGAGATACTCCCGGTCAACTCTTTCAGGATTCAACTTTTCTCGACCTAATGGCAGAACCGATTTAAATAAAGCATCGGGCCTGCCCTCACGGTTATAAACAAAAAAATCCTGATGGTTTCTTATAAAAGAGATCGTGACCGAAAGGTCGCTCGCACCCCGCAGTTTAATTCTCAGTACTGGCCGGTAACCATCCTGTTCCAGACCCTCAATTATTCTGCCTCTGAGATATTTAAATACCAATTTAAGTCCTTCAGTCCGTACAACCGGTTTTTGAAAATATAAACCCATCGCCTCAGGAATGAATGAGATAACAATCTGTCCATTGCTCAAATCTAAATAGACCAGCCGTTCACTTAAGAAAATTCTCTTGATCCTTGCACCTTTAATAATCGATTCCAATTCTCCAATCAAAAAGTTAAGGTATATCCCGTTCATCTAACAAGGCTTCTAATAACCTTCATATTCTTCAGGTCTTCTTTGGTATCAGTCCGGGGAGTCTCCATTATACCAGGTAGATTTTTGAATGCGGGATGGTTAACGATCAGTCTGAAGCCATCAAGACCGATCTCACCTTCACCAATATGCCAGTGCCGGTCCACCTTAGAATTGAAAGGACTTTTTGAATCGTTGAGATGGAGGAGATGTAATTTTTTAAGACCGATAAATCGATCAAATTCCTCAACTATCCGACTAATTCCTTCCTGCGTCCTGAAATCATAACCCGCTTCAAAGGCGTGGGCAACATCGAGTGTGACCCCGATCCGGGTTGAATCATCTACCTGTTTGATTATATCCCGGATCTGTTCAAAATTATAACCGATCTCGCTCCCGCTACCCGCAGTATTTTCAAGAAGAACAGTAACATTATTTTTAACCCTGTTTAGAGCCATATTCAATCCACGGGCAACACTCTTAATTGCGGTTTCAACATCACCGCCCAGACTGCTACCGACATGGATTATGAGATATTGAGCATTAAGAACCTCGGCCCTTTTCAAATCTTCACAGAGTGAATCTACCGACATTTTAAACAGACTCTTATTAGGATTGGCCAGATTGGGCAGGTAGGGCATATGGACGAAAAGGGGATGGATATCGCTTTTTTCAAAATTCTTCTTAAATGCCCTTACTTCCTCATCATCAAGTGGCGCATACTTCCAGCCCCGGGGATTTCTTGAAAAAAATTGAATCGTCTTACAACCCCTGACCCTCGCCCTTTCTATGATCTTTGAAAAACCACCAGCAATCGAGATATGAAAACCGAATCTCATATAACCTCCACTTAATTATACTATATATCCAACTAAATGCAAGTTAAGTTTTGCACTTGTATAGCCAACTGGACAAAATTATTAACTTTTTTATGGTTAATCTTGAACTTAAGCAATCAAAAAATAAATCTTGAATTTAAATTACCCATAAATATAATAATTTGTCTTATAAACTATTCTCAAGGAGGCTTTAATGCAGAGATCTTTATGTCTCCTGTTAATAACACTATTTAATCTTGAAGCCCGAATTATAAGAGTCCCCTTTGACTACCCAACTATCCAGCAAGGCCTGAATGCGGCCGGTTATGGTGATACCGTAATCGTGGCCCAGGGTAGATACATGGAAAGAATAACCTGGCCCGTAGTTGATGGAATTACACTGGACAGCGAAACTGGCGCCACTTCAACCATCATCGATGCTGATACAGGTGGCAGTGTAATTCTCATCGGCTCGGGCATAACCAACAAGACCATCATCAACGGCTTCACAATCTGTCGGGGCAAAGCGACCAGTGGTGCCGGTATCAGACTTAATGATGCATCACCGATCATCAGCAATAACTGGATCTTAAATAACATTGTCACCGGCAGTAACTATTCTTACGGCGGTGGTATATACTGTGGAGGATCAAACGGTAGTTCACCAGTTATTTACGCCAATTTAATTACCGGCAATAAGGTTCTCGGAACAAATTGGAACCATGGGGGTGGTATCTATATTGGCCGGAATTCAAATGCAATTATCGCTTTCAACACAATTGAACAGGACTCAGCAATCGGTGGCTACTGGAACTACGGTGCCGGCATCTACTGTGATATGAATTCATCACCAACCATTTATCAGAACCTGATCAGGGCAAATATCGGTTACGGTGGCGATCGAGCCCACGGATCGGGGATCTATGTAAGTACGAGATCGTTTCCGGTTATCTTTAACAACCTCGTCATCGATAACCGAGCCAATAGTGGTTACTGGAACTATGGCGCTGGCCTTCGCGTCGATTCAGGTGGTATTATTATCAATAATACAATCGCCAGCAATGTCTGCACCGGAGGAACCTGGAACTACGGCGGCGGTATCTTTCTCGACGGAATAAATAATTATATCTATAACAACATAATCGTCAATAATCAAGGTGGTGGTATTTATAACTATGACCCCAATCCCCTTCAATTGATTGACTATAACAATGTCTGGAACAACTCACCAACCAATTACTATAATTGCACTCCCGGCCCAAATGACCGTTCCCGTGATCCACTTTTTGTCGCCGGTACCCGGGGCAGTTTCTATTTAAGTCAGATTCGGGCTGGCCAGCCAGTCCAGAGCCCCTGTGTCGATTCAGGCGGCCCGCTTAATGAGAGCCTGATGGTTTATATCAGGACTTCGACGACCCGGACTGATTCGGTCCCAGATTCGAACAATGTCGATATGGGTTACCATTATCCGATCGGTCAGCCAGTCTGGATCGGCGAGGAGGTTCTTATGCATCCTACGGCTGAAGCAATAACACTCAGTGTCGCACCCAATCCTTTCCGGATGAAGACTAAGATCAACTTCCCCATCGGGCAAAACCGAAAAGGCATCGAACTGAAAATTTATGATATATCCGGAAAACTGATTAAATCTTTCTATCCGAAATCTGCCGTCTTATGGTCGGGTGATGATGATCAGGGCCGTCTACTACCCCGGGGTGTCTATTTTATTCGATTATCCTCCGGAAATAAATCAATCAGTCAAAAAGTTATAATTCTGAGGTAATAAAAGGCAATACTTCTGTTCGCATCGATAAAAATCCTGGGGTCAAAATAATTGACATCTACCTTAATCCATTTATAATCTCGCTGTGAAAAATTTCGAAGGCTGGATACTCTTAATCTTACTGATTACTACCCTGATGCCGATCTGGCTATTTAAATACTTCCCCTCCCAGGACGGACCGATGCACTTATATAATGCCCATGTCTTGAAGAACTATTCAGCCCCGGGCAATCTATTTGCAAAATTTTATCAGATAAATTTTATCTTATTGCCCAATGTCTTCGCTGATCTCATACTATATCTTCTTTCGCTTTTCTTGCCGATTATGATCGGTGAAAAAGTCTTCCTCTCGATCTACGCCCTTATCTTTCCTCTCAGTATTATCTATTTTATAAAAGCAATAAACCCTGAATCTCAACTTAAAATCATTGCCCCTCTTTTTACATACAACCTCTTCCTCCTATTCGGCTTCTACAATTTTATCATCAGTTTGCCCCTTTTTTTTCTAACCCTCGGTTTCTGGTTCAGGAAGCAAAATCTTTCCCGACCCGCCGGTGTGATCCTGGTCAATCTCCTGTTTTTTTTAACCTATCTCAGCCACCTCTATTCATCGATTATTTTACTTCTGATAATCTTTCTGCTCGCACTGTTCAAAACTCGAATTTTTGACTTCTTGAAAATACTACCATTGGTCTTTTTAACCATCGTTCTATCATTATTTATATTAATCTCAGGCGGTCAAATAAGCCATCAGTTCAATCCTGTTTTTTCCCCGATTGTTACTCGGCTCAGTATGCTCTTTTTGCCGGTTTTCTTAAGATACTATTCAGATATTGAGATTATCCTGGCGTTGAGCCTGACTCTATTTTATATCATCGCCCTGATTCTTTCTTTTAAAAATGTCCTCAACCCTTCCCAGAAATGCCTTGTTCTGATTGGATTGATCTTAACCGCTCTCTTCTTTTTAACCCCTTACTGGTACGGGGCTGCCGGATACATCAATGTCCGTATCCCGATCTTCATCTTTCTCATTCTCACACCGGTTATCTCGATTCCACCCAGGACTCCCTTCAAATCATTAAGCATAATCTATGTCAGCATCTTTATCATTGGACATACACTCCACATCTGTAAGATCTGTACCCGGTATAACAAAGGGATTGAAGAGTTGGTATCCGGTATCAGTTATGTCGAGCCGAATTCCCTCTTCCTCTCAATTATCAAAGATCGACACGGCGGTTCTAAATGGGTGGCACCTTATGCCCACGCCTATTATTATTACCATCTCTCTACAAATGCCATTAATCCTTATCATCAGGATGGCAATATTCCTCAAAAAGAACTCGAAGCCATTGAAAGACTTTCTATTGTTCAATTAAGAAAAGAATTTAAAAATTTACGGCGGATCGATTATGCGCAACCTCTGACCAGGCAACAAAAACACCTTAAAGATTACGACTACATCCTTTTATGGGATAAGAGCAGCGAGCCTTTCTTTCTCGAAGACTATTTTCTGATTCATAAGACCGGCCACCTTCTTTTATATAAAAATATAAAAAAGCCTTAAAAAACTACGCCACGGGCATTGCTCATCTCCCTCTGCATTCTGGTCGAGCACCAGAAATACCTCTTCGAATTGAAGGTCAACAGGTCTCCTGAAAGAGATCGGAAATTATTTTAATCTTTCTCTGTTTAAATAATGCCTCTGCCTCTGAAGCCGATCTTTAGAATATATAAAGAAATGTAAAGAAATGGGGTCACCTATGAAAAAATTGTATCTCACCGAAAGTGAGTTAACTATATACTTAATTGGTTAATTGTCAAGCTTGACCTCCTGGTTTTTATCATTATAATTAGTCAGTCACCTATCCGCATTCAGGATGCAGTATGTTATTGGACTCCGGTCGCGCAATCAAATCTGAGGACCTTTAACGGTCATGACCCCAAGGCGCTGACCGGAGTTTCTTAATATGCAGATATATTCTCGATAAGGTTGATTAAACTTAAGCATGTGATAGATAGTGCGGAGCATACTGCGGGCGACGGCAACGCGCGCCGTTCCTTTACCATGTTTCTGTGCCACACGGGTATAGAGACTCTTGTAACGGGCTGATTTATTCACTGCGTGCGTCGCACATTCGACCAGGATCCATCTCAACCATTTGGAACCCTGTTTGGTGATTGGACCGGTGTGCACTTTACCACCCGAGGCATGCATAATTGGTACCAGTCCCGCATAAGAACAAAGTTTCCCCGGGTTAGGAAAGCGCTTAATATCGCCGATCTCAGCAGCAATCAGCAAGCCCGAATAGTAGCTAATCCCAGGATGGGTATCAAGGAGTCGGGCATAAGGATGCTCTTGGGCCTGGGTTTGAATGATTCTCTTCAGATTGGTAATCTGATCCTGGAGTGCTTCGGCCAAAGCAGTATAACTGGCAATGGCTTGTTGATAGCAAGCCCGGAAGGGGAGTGCATTTAACCAGCGCCGACTCCGTTTGCCAAAGATATTGCTGTAGGGGCAGGAAAGGCCATTTTTCATAAGGATTGCCTGGACTCGATTCTTCAGGCGAGTCTGTTGAGCAATGAGGAAGGCATGGGTACGGAGGATTTCGCGGAGATCCCTGGTCTTTTGATCCGGGATATAAGCGGTGGGCAGTAAATCGGTCCTTAAGAGGTGCGCCAAGATTTCCGAGCTGATCTTATCATTCATGAGCCGGGCTGAGGCGATGGCTTTGGTCTTCAAGGGATGAGCAAGGAAGACATCGAGGTCATGGTCTTCAACCAGTTCGTAGAAGTAATACCAATTACAGGTTGCCTCAATGGCGATCTTGGTCCGGGACGGGAGAGTGGTTAGATAATCGCTCAGGGTTTGCTGATCATTAGCAAGTCTGTTCCGGCGCTGCACCACGCCGGTCTCATTCATCTCGGTAACAAACGAATAGTTCTTATGAAAATCGATACCGACGAACAACATAATTGCACCTCCTTAGTGCTTGAAAAACCATTATGCACTTTAAGTATATCCTTAAACTCAAGAGATGCAATTTTTTCATAACATCAAATCTCTACATTCTATGACCCCATTCCCATTCTGAAGAGAAGAGTTTCATATCTTACAGAAGAAATATCAAGGCTACTCCAATCAGGGCGATGATTGTGCCAAGAATCGCAGAAAATGGGATCTTCTCCTTAAAGACCAGAGCAGAGAGGGGGATCAAGATTACTGGTGGTAAAGCCATCAGAGTCGAGGCAATGCCAATATAGGTATACTTAACTGCAACCAGAGATAACCAGACACCGAGGAATGGCCCAAAGATAACGCCCGCACTGAGAAATTTTAATGCCCGGCGGTTATGGGCAACGCTCCGGATCGCAGGTAGAAAAGAATGGTCGATGAGCGAGTAGAGCCAGAGACAGATGGTGGCGAAAAGGATCCGGATCAGATTCCCGGAAAGGGGTGGAAGGTTTTCGGCCAGCCCTCTCTTTGAGAGGATCAAACCCAATGCCTGGCCTAAGGCAGCACCAAGACCGCAGAGCAAACCCATAAGATACAGTTTTTTTTCACCGGAATTTTCACCTCGAACGGTTATGACCATAGTAATACCGGAAAGGGTTATAATAATAGCCATAATTTTTATCCAGGCGAGTGTTTCGCCAAGAAAAATCCAGGCAATGACCACGCCAAAGATTGGTGCTAAAGACATCATCAGCATACTCAATCTTGGACCGACGAGGACAAATGACCGGAAGAGAAGGCTATCGCCAATCGAAAAACCAATTATTCCGGATAATCCAAACCAGAACCAGGTTGCCGGCGATGCGTTGAAAGGCAAAAGGTTACCATATAAGATGTAATTCATCAGCATAATGAGAAAGAATGCAAGGGTCAGACGGATCCGGTTGACGACACCGGAGCCAATCAACCTTGATGAAAGGGTAAAGAAGATTGAACCAAAAGACCAGCAGAATGATGTTGCAATGGCGGCAATTTCGCCCAGATAATTAATCAAGCGACCTCATTGACTGAAGTTAATATACTTTTAATCAAATTTAAGAATTAGATCTCAGGTGTAGCTAAGAGTTATATATTATATTGAAATACTGATATTTTCAAGATTTTTTACATCATACTGCTGAATCGCCGTGCATTGCCTTACTTAGAAATATATCAGATACTTAGCCTTTATTGCACCAACCTGATTTTGAATTTTAAGTTTCTGCCCTTGATTGGTCCGGTAGTCATTCAAGGCAATATAAAGCCAGGATTTAGGTTTAAAATTATAAGAGAATAAAAAGCCAAAGCGGTTAGACAGATATCCAGTCTTACCAAGGTCTGTCCCCGGTGTATTAAAGACAAACTCATTGAATATTCCAAAGGTCATCGTGGGCGTGATGGTGATATCTATCCTTGGTGTTGCGGAGGGCCAGATTGAGATGATAGTATTTGTTGTATCCCATTCAATCCAGAAATAGGAATCAAATTCCATAGAGACCCTGGGCATAACCGTCCAGTAAAATCCGTGCCAGGTGTTTGCCTGATATGCAAGGAACCTACGATAGTAATTATAAGAATAATTCACATTACCACCAGCCCAGATATGGTATTGCGGTCCATTCCCCCAGATTGATAGATTTGCACAGCGGAATAAGAGACTTGTATCCGCCTCATAATATGGACCTGCCTCAAGTTCTATATTCCCACCCCAATCATTCCTGAAATTGGGATTTAAACAGGCAAATCCTATCTTTGACCAATCTTCTTCACCAGGGCTCTGGACTAATGCACCGCCAAATCCAGTCCAGAGATTGCTCAGAAAACCCTTTTGATATATCTTAAATGGTCCGGTGGATAACATAATTTTCTTCATCCCTATCCAGGGCACATAACCAATATCCTGAACATCAAATGAATCGCCAATCACCTGCACACCACCCATTGTCAAGAAGTTTTTGACAAACCCAAAATAACCCGAAGATACTGCCCAATCCCTTTTTCCAATTCTATCGCTCATTGCACCCTGAATGATAAATTGATTAGGTCCTGACCGATATACCCCATCAGCTCCAATCGCAAAATTATATGTATCTTTATTGACTGCTGTGCCACTGAATAATATCCCAATATCGGAATTTTCCAAAATGCCATATTTTGCACGGAAAACACCAAAACCACGCCCTGATTCAATGACTATGTTGCTATCTTTTACTTCATCAGTATAGGCACCAAATAATCCATAATTTAACTTTTCTGATTTACTCGTCAATTTTAATCCACCAATTATCGGCACAACCTTATTATTTATCGACTTTCCAATCCTGCGGGAATAGAAGATCCTTAAAGGCGAGAAGAAGCCCTTTCCTTCACCGAAATCCGACATTCTGAATATTTCGGAACCTTCAATGAAAAACGGCCTTCGCTCGCTCAAATAGATTTCGTACCTTGATAAATTCAATGTGAACGGATCTGATTCAATCTGGGCAAAATCAGGAAATGCAGAGGCATTCAAGGTTGTCTGGGAGGTAATATCCCATTTGAAATTCAAACTGGCACTTGGTTTAATCTCACCGGAAAGTGTATCTATTTTATCATATCGCACGAATCCTTCAGGATAAATTTCAAAATAATATCCCTTTGCTCGGGGATTGATATTTTTCAATGTGCCAAATTTTGAAACAAGCATACCCTCCTTCTGTATGACCTCGGTCCAGTAATCAATTTCCTGTTTTGCTGGAATATAACGCTTAAAATTTACTCCCCATTCAGTCAGCCCCTTTTTGTAGCGAATTGATTTAAACGGAATATTTATTTCCACTTCATAATGGTCATCATAGGTCCTGGTTGCATAATACCAGACCCCATCCCAGGAATTGTCCTTTGTTCTGCCATCATCAAGCACCAGACCATCACTATATATACCACTTATATGGACGGCAAAACTGTAGGCAGTCGTTTTACTTCCAAATGGGTCTAAATATAAAACGACTGCATCGTCATTAGAACACATCCGATTCAAAGGTTTAGAATTTTTTGTCCAGCAGCGAAAGGCGACATAGAGATTATTCTCATCCTGCAGCACATAAACTACCGTATTATCCGATGGTCTTTCTTTTTCATAAGGCACACTCTGGATAAAATCATAGGCCGAATCCGCCTTAAGCCAGACTTCTTCAATAAATCCATCAATCACCGGCGCAGTCTCAGCAAACCGCACTTCAAGTGCCTTGCCATTTGCGGATATGAAAAACGCTAATAAAAGATTCATTATAAAACCTTATCGTTAAAGTAAACGGCGAAGTTTACTTTGTAAATCCACAAATTAAATCTACGGGTCAACATCTGTTCCATATAAACTGTTCACGAGCCATTCACTTCTTCAACCACACCCTTACCCCACATGGGGAGAGGGATTTTTTGGAAAAACAGAGTTTATATTATTTTTTCGCTTTACATTAAATATTACGCAAAAACCTCAAAAAAGTTTCATTATAGAGTATAATACTCATATTCAAAACTAAACAGATAGATGCACCTTTATAGCGCAAAATCTATTATATTCAGACCCCACGGCAGCTTAAGGGATCGCCAGAACTGCCCATTGATTTCTATGGATGGGAGGCTGACTATCCCGAGATAATTAAAAATGCTCGGGGTCAAGAAAATTGGCGATAAAAGCTGATTGATGGAGTGGATTTTTATTGATTTGTAATAAAATCGGTATATAATGTTTCATATGGGAGAATTTGATGAATTAACACCAGAAGATTCAAATGATGTTCTTCGCGCCCGGTTCTTTCCTTTTTTACTGATAATTTTAGTGGTCGGGATAATGTTTGGCCTGTGCTATTTTTATCGAAATTTTCCGGAAAAGATCAACCTTCTTAAACATTATGGCTATATCGGCGCATTTCTTATCAGTCTATTCGGCAATGGCTCAATCTTTTTACCGGCAACAGTCTTACCCATCCTGACAAGTTTGAGTCTGACGTTTTTCCCGGTGACCGGTATTTTAGGACCGGTATTTATCGCTATTGCCGGGGGGGCAGGTGCCGCACTCGGTGAGACGGTTGGTTATACCCTGGGTTACAGCGGGCGAAAGATAATAATTAAAAAGAAGACCTATACCAGATTTGAACTCTGGGTTCGAAGATGGGGAGCGATAACGATCTTTGTCTTTTCCTTTGTTCCGTTCTTTTTCGATTTCGTCGGTCTGGCGGCTGGTGCTTTACATTTTCCCCTCTGGAAGTTTATCCTGATCAGTTTTATCGGCCGGACAATCTTCTATTTTTGTGTCTTTCTGGTTACCATCTTTGGAGTAATGAAACTTTTTTGATCGGATGGTATTTAATTTGACAAAGAGTTTTTTTAATATATAATCATCTCAGGAGGCATAATGAAAAAGATTTTACTATGTTTCATCATTGTAATAACCGGTTTGATTTCCTGTCGTAAATCAGTAAAGAAGATTGACATCACCACTCAGAAGATTCTGGCCGGTGAGAAGATACCGTTAAGAGTAACCCATATTTCGCCGGTCGGTTCGGTCGAGGGGCGTATGGAGACTTTTAAGATTCTGATCGGTTTTAATCAGGCGATGACCGCGCTTCAGGCAATTCCCAGAGATGAGACCGATGGTCCGATTGAATTTAAACCGAAGATTAAAGGTAAATATCGATGGCTGGGGGCCAGGACCTTAAGTTTTATTCCGGCTGAAACCTTAAAACCCGCAACGCTGTTCCGGGCAAAGCTTAATAAGAACAAAATTCAGTCCCTTACCGGTATGCGTCTGGAACGGGATACCTCCTGGACTTTTGAGACGGTTCGACCCTATCTTAATACATCAATCCCATATCACAACGCCGAATTTATCAACACCCGAGCCAATATCTATTTATATTTCAATCTCGAGATGCAGCCGAGAAGGGTCAGAGATCGGATTAAGATCTATGCCCATTATGGTAAGCCTTCCAATGTATGGTGTGGTCCCAAGAAGCCTTCTTCGCCTGAGCACCGCGAGGAGATTAAATTCAAAATTAGGAATTTAAGTGATAAAGAGAAGAAGGATTGGCCTCTGAAAGAGTGGGAGAATAAGAAAGTTCTGGTTCTTACACCCAAAAAGCCATTTCCACAGGAAGCTGAGATTGAAGTTCAACTCAAAGAGGGGCTGCTTGCCCGGGAAGGGGATCTCGGTCTGGCTGAAGATCGGAGTGTGACCTTTAGGACCTTCAATTTTTTGACCTTGATCGATCATTCAGAAAAGATACCGGCAGGCCGACCCATTAAATTCTGCTTTTCAAATGCAGTAAATATTGAAGAGTTAGTAAAGAATATGGGAATCACACCACCGGTCAAAATTCCTGAAGAGTATCTGAGTCAGGACTATGGTTATACTGAGGTATATCTCTACCTGCCGTTTAAACCCAATTCATCCTATCGAATAACGATCAATAAGAACTTGAAAGACCAGTATGGCAATCGACTTGATAAAGATTACGATCTTACCCTCGAGGTTGGTGATTATCTCCCTTATGCGGATATACCAACCGGAATAAATGTAGTCGAGGGTAAAGGGGACCTTCGCCTGCCCGCGACCTTTTGCAATGTCGATGAAGTCCATCTTCAGCTCGGCACGGTAAATATCAATGAAGCGATACCATTTCTGAATAGCCCGGATATATTCAATCCGTATAAAAAATATGTTCGACCAGGATTTTTCCGGATCAATCGCCCCTGGCGAACAGGCACCTTTACCAAATATCGAAACCGGCGAATCCGACTTCCGATCGAACTTAAAGAGGTGCTGGGCGGTAAGCAAAGTGGCCTGGTTTTTGTCCAATTTGATAATCTGGGGGCAAATCAGTGGAATCCCGATTATCGTTATCTCAAGTCTTTTCTCATCACCGGTGATCTCGGTATTACCTGGAAGTATTCACCGGAAAATAATCTGGTTTGGGTTACTTCACTCGCCAATACCCGGCCAGTCAGTGATGTAACAATTCAGCTCCGCGATGACAATAACCGAATACTCTTTACTGGCACAACGGATATGAATGGTCTATGTGAACTGCCGGGATGGGCATCGGCATTAATCGAGGAGAAGCAGACCTATGAATATGAGAGTGAATATGAGATGGAATCTTACACGGAACGGTATGAACCAAAATTCTGGATTACTGCCGTTAAGAATGGAGAAGAGGCTGTTTATTCGAACCGATGGCATTTTGGTATCGACCCCTGGCGTTTCGACATCTCATATAACTGGGAGCCGAGATCTGAAGAGTATGGCGCTGATCTCTTTACTGAAAAAGGTCTCTATAAATCAGGTGAGACGGTCTACATTAAAGGTATCATAAGAAAAAAACGGCGGGGAGAGTGGATTTTACCTGATCTATCTTCGGTAAAATTTATTGTAAAGAATTCACGGGGTATAGAGATTATTAATAAGACGGTTCGGGTAAATTCATTTGGTGCCTTTGTTGAAGAGATCAGCCTGCCGGTTGACGCCCCAACCGGTTTATACTCAGTGTATGCAATCCTGCCTGGCAAAGATTATACCTTTAATACCACTTTCAATGTTGAGGCATTTCGTCCAGCAGAATTTGAGGTCAAGGTCAAGGCAGAAAAAGATACCTTTCTGGCAGATGAAATATTTAAAGGGACCGTGGTGGGCCGTTATCTCTTCGGGATGGGGATGAAAGAGGCTGATGTAGAATGGAATCTACGCAAGAGTAATTACTACCCCGACTATCCTCAGTATTCCGGTTATACGATTGGTCAATACTATTTTGAAGACTACGGTCGGGAGATTCTTGGTTCGGGACGGGGTAGATTGGATGTTAGTGGTGAGTTGAAGGTTGAGGTCCGACTGCCGGCTCAGGATATCAAGGTTCCGGCCCTGCTCACTCTCGAAGGCTCGGTAACCGCACCGAACCGGGTTACCCTTTCGGGTCGGCAGAACTGGATTCTCTTCCCATCGCATCTCCTTATTGGCCTGAAGACCGCCAGTTATCTCTATAAGATTGATGAACCGATAGAGATAAATTTGATCACAATAAGACCATCGGGTGAAAAGACATCGGGCCAAAAGGTCGATATCAGGATTGTTAAGGAAGAATGGAAGTCGATCAAAAAGGCGATGTTGGGTGGTAGATATGAATGGGTCTCAGAACTAATTAAAAAAGAGATTAAGAAGGAGCAGGTTATTAGTCGACCAGATTCAACTCTGGTAAGATTTATTCCGGATGAGCCAGGCTATTACAATGTTCACGCGGAAACCCGAGATGAAAAGAATCGGTTATCGGTCTGCCAGATATCCTTCTATGTTTGCGGTAGAGGTTATGCAGGCTGGCAAATGCGTGATGACGACATAATTGAACTTGTTCCTGATAAGAATATATATCATATTGGAGATACTGCGAAGATTATGGTCAAGTCGCCTTATGATTCGGCCAGTGCCTTGATTACGGTTGAACGGGAATTGATCTTGAGAAAATACACCAAGCGATTGATAGGCAATGCGGATTATGTTGAAATCCCGATTGAGAAGAATGACTTACCCAATATTTATGTCAGCGTTATCCTGATCCGGGGCCGGGTTGGAGGTCAGGGCTGGGATGAGGAGAAAGAGATTGACCTTGGCAAACCGCAGTTCAAGATTGGCTATGTCAATCTCAATATTGATAAGAAAGAGAAACATCTGGTGGTCAAGGCCGGTGCCGACAGAAAAGAGTATCGGCCCCGGGATGATGTCCGGGTTGATTTTGAGGTGAGAGACTTTAAGGGAAATCCAGTTGCCAATTGTGATGTTGCTTTGTTTGTTGTCGATGTCGGGGTGTTAAATCTTATCGATTTTCAGACCCCTGACCCCTTCAGTTACTTTTATGGTCCAAGGCCGCTTTCAGTCCGAACGGTCGAGTCGCGGCTGAATATCATCGGCCAGAGAAATTACGGTGAGAAAGGCGAAGAACGTGGTGGTGGTGGTGCCCGGGCTGAAGCAGTGCTGGAACGAGCAGGGATTCCCTACCGGCAGAAGTTTGTCTCTACGGTCTTTTACAAAGGTGACCTGATGACCGATGGCGAGGGTAAAGGGACCGTCAGTTTTACACTCCCCGACAATCTGACCAGATTCAGGATTATGGTCGTTGCCCAGACCAAGAATAGTGAATTCGGTTCAGCCGAATCGACCTTTGTGGTTAATCTCCCATTTATTGTCTCGCCGTCATTACCGAGGTTTGCCCGGGTTGGAGATAGATTCCAGGCAGGTGTTGTATTGCATAATCGCACCGATAAACAACATCGGGCTGAAGTTGAGTGCTTGATCGAAGGGCTGACGCTCAATGGTCCAAACCAGAAGGATCTCTTACTCTTACCCAATTCGAGTCAACAGGTTCTCTTTGACTTTACCGCCGATAAAATCGGCACTGCAACATTTAATTTTAACGCCCGTATGGGTAAAGAGCAAGATGCACTTAAACTTTCGATTCCGATAAAGAATCCACCTTTTGTCGAGGCAGTCGCCACATTCTCATCAACCACCGATTCCGCCCTCGAAGGGCTAATTGTGCCATCCAATATCTATGAAAATCTCGGTTCCCTCGAGGTGTTACTCTCTTCAACGGTCCTGGCCGGAATGAAGCGAGGGATCGAACACCTTCTCGACTATCCTTATGGTTGCCTGGAACAGCGGATATCAAGAATTCTGCCCCTGATTGTGGGTGAAGAGATTATCAATCAATTCAAACTGGCACCGGTCACCGGTAAGGCATTACGCGATTCGGTCCAGAGAGTCCTTGAAGAGATCCCCGAGTATCAACTCAGTGATGGTGGTTTTGTCTACTTTAAGGGTGGTATCCATCCCTGTGCTTATCTTTCCGCATATACTCTTTATGTATTAAAACGGGCGCAGGATGCAGGTTATTATGTTGATGCAGATGTTGTGGAGCGTGGTCTCAAATTTTTGAGCAATGTCCTGCGCTGGGGTGATTCGGATTGGTCTTACCCTTATAATGAAGATGCTCGATTAACGACCAGAGCATTCTGCGTCTATGCGCTCAGTCTCTGGGGGAGAAATGAAGGTGGCTATGCATCTCGACTTTTCGAAAAGCGACAGCAAATTCCAATTTTTGGTAAAGCGCTGCTCCTCAAAGCCGGCCGGAAGATCGGTATGGGTGGACAATTTGAAAATGAACTGGCAAGGATCATTATCAATAAGATAAAGAAGACGCCGACCTCAGCCCATTTTGAAGAGTCTGAGGATCGGGGCTGGACCTTCCCATCGCCGGCCAAGGTCACAGCTTTTGTCATCCAGGCCTTTACTGAACTTGATATCGAATTTCCATACAAGGACGAGGTCATCAGGTGGCTGGTGCAAGAAAGGAGTAAGAAGTCCCGACCAACCACCCATGAAAATGCCTTTGTCTTCGATGCGTTTCAGACTTATTATAAAAAATATGAGCAGGAAGAGCCGGATTTTGTTGCTCGAATCATTCTGGGTGAAAAAGAGATTTTGAAAGAGGCCTTCCGCGGAAGAACGAATGAGCCTCCGAGAAGATCGGCATTTAGTCTGGCTGAGATCCCAAGCGATACCCTATTGCCCTTGAGGATCTATAAATCGGGGACCGGCCGTCTCTACTACACGCTACGGATGTTCTATGCCTACAGGGTTAATCCGATTGCCTTTGATGAGGGATTTTATCTCTATAAAGAGATTATGACCCTCGAAGGCAAAACAGTCGAACGTTATGAACGCGGCAAGATCTATAAAGTGATTATGCATATTGTTGTCCCCGAGACCAGGCTCTTTGCCGTAGTTGAGGACCCTCTACCTGCCGGTTTTGAACCGGTTCAGACCTATTTTGCCACCGAGGCGACAAGAGTCAGCGAACAGTATTGGGAAGATCAATGGAAGGAGACTGGTCACTGGTGGGGTTCTTTCGACCATAAAGAATTCTACGATGATAAGATTCTGCTCTTTGCCCAGGAACTATTTCCGGGAGAGCACACGCAGATCTACTATATAAGGGCAGGAACGAGTGGTGAATTTCTGGCGCCATCGGCCAAAGCCGAAGAGATGTATTCACCCGAGGTCTTCGGTTCGACGAACCAGGGGTTGGTCAACATAGTGGAGTAGCAGAAGATTTTTTATGATAAATTCCGAAGAAAGGAAAAGAACCATCCACATCTTCGCCCTGGCGTCATTTCTGAACGATTTTGGGTCAGATATAATCTATCCGATCTGGCCACTCTTTGTCCGCGAATTTCTCGGTGCCAATATGATGGTGCTCGGTTTTATCGATGGTCTGGGCGACGCCATCGTTTCGATCTCCCAGGCGATTTCGGGATATATCTCAGACCGCATCAGAAGGCGGAAGGTCTTTATCTGGACCGGTTATACTTTAGGTGTGGTTTCGAGAATTGGTTATGCAGTAAGTTCGGTCTGGCCACATCTTATACCATTTCGCATTATGGATCGGGCGGGCAAAATCAGGAGTGCACCCCGGGATGCGATAATCGCTGATCTCTCTTCAGACCAGGACCGGGGCAAAAATTTCGGCCTTTTGCGGGCGATGGACAATCTTGGTGCGGTTTGTGGTATAATTTTCTGTATCCTGATGTTTCGGTCCTTAGGATATAGAAACCTATTTCTTATTGCCGCGCTCCCAACAGTCATAGGGATCATCCTGATTCTCAGTTCTATCCACGAAAGTAAGCCGGCGGAAGGTAAGATCTATAAAGGGATCCGGTTCTCAGCCTTAAGTTATAATTTCAGGATTTTTCTAATTCTGAGTGCGATTTTTGCGCTCGGTGCTTTCAGTTATTCTTTTCTTCTGATATATGCTAAAGAGTTTGGCTTTCAGCGATTTACCCTGCCGATTTTGTATCTCATCTTCACTGCCATCGCATCAATCTTTTCGATACCGATGGGGAGATTTTCAGATCGAATTGGACGGAAATCAGTCATATTCCTTGCCTATCTATTGTGGGTGCTTGTGTGCCTATGTCTTATTATCGCCCACAAAGTTATTTTGGTTATCATCGCTTTTATTTTTTATGGCCTGCACCGGGCAGCACTGGAACCGGTCCAGAGAAGTTTTATTGCTGAACTCACACCGATTGAATATCGGGCCTCGGGTCTGGGTGGATTTCAAATGGTTATCGGACTCTGTGCTTTACCCGCATCATTTATTGCCGGGATACTCTGGGATAGAATTAACCTTTATGCCCCGCTCTATTTCTCCATCGGTTTGACGGTAATTTCGAGTTTACTCCTCATCCTGGTTAAGAGAGAGCCGTCCCGGAATATGGTCGACAGGAGATCAGGAAAATAAATAATCTATGATCAGATTGCCTCAGCCCGGACCGAAATTTCGTATCGGATATCTTTTGCTTTTGATATCTCTTGCAATCGTTATTTTCTTTTTTGTCCCTCCGGCCGAGAATAGTCTCTATCCCCGGTTTTCTTCGATCAATATTTATGATCGAAGAGGGAAGCCCCTGCGCACAATTTTGTCTAAAGATTATAAGACCAGTCAATGGGTAAAGATTAAAGAGATGTCACCCCATATTATCACTGCAACAATTCTGGAGGAGGATAAGCGTTTCTTTTACCACCCTGGGGTCGATCCGCTTGCGCTACTACGTGCCTTTTATGAAAATATAAAATATGGTAGGATTGTCTCGGGTGGTTCGACTATTACAATGCAGGTTGTCAAGGTAGCAATGGGTTTAAGAAGGAAGAGCATCTGGTCAAAATTTATTGAAATCTTATTCTCAATCAAACTTGAGCTCCATTTAAGCAAGAGTGAGATTCTTGAGATCTACCTTAATCGTATGCCCTATGGTAATCAAACTTACGGTATTGAGGCGGCGGCAAATTTCTATTTTCGGAAACCGGCCCGGGATCTTTCCCTCGGCGAAGCCTGCATTCTTGCATCGATTCCAAAGTCCCCCTCGCTCCTTAATCCCTATATAAATCCTGAAGCCTGCTTGAGAAATAAGGAAAAAATTTTAGACTGCCTGTTGCAGAATCGAAAGATTGATACCCTGTCGTATCTCTGTGCCCGGGCTGAATCCTTAAACATCTTGCCCCGGCCATTCAATTTTGATGCCCCACATTTTATCGATTATATTTTAACCGAGGTTGAAAGATCTCCGTTGAGAAACTCTTCAAATCTTTATACCAGCCTCGATCTTTATCTCCAGCAGGATCTGGAGAAACTGCTTGCCACAACTTTAAATTCTTTACAATCTTACAATGTCAACCAGGGGGCAATCATAGTGATGGATGTTAATACCGGTGAAGTGCTGGCGATGGTCGGTTCGCGTTCATATTTTGATGAGCGTGGAGGTCAGGTTAACGGCTGTCTTGCCCTGCGTCAGCCCGGATCGGCGATCAAACCATTTCTCTATATCCTGGGCTTAGAATCAGGATTTCCCGCAAGTTTTGTCTTACCGGATACCATTCTTGAATTCCGCCTCGATGATGGAACTTTTTTTGCACCGAGGAACTACGGAGATCGCTATCATGGTCCGACCCGACTGCGGGAGGCACTGGCATCATCCTTCAATGTGCCTACGGTCTATCTTTTAAATATCCTCGGGGTGCAACGCTTTTACAATCTTTTAAGGGATTTAAACCTTTGTGACCCTTCGCAGGAACCGGGTTTTTATGGACTCGCCCTTGGCCTGGGAGCGGCTGAAGTCAACCTCCTGCAACTGACCAATGCCTATCGTGCCATCTTTAATCAAGGTCTCTGGCAGGCACCGAGGATTCTGCTCACCTTTGACGATTCATTGCTTCAAAAACCTAAAAGAGTCTTTTCTCCTGATGCGGCAGCAATCGTTACGAACATTCTGGCGGATAATGCGAGTCGGGTCAAGGCGTTCGGTGAGGATAATCCACTGAATCTACCATTTCCCTGTGCAGCCAAGACCGGCACTTCAAAAAACTTCCGGGACAACTGGTGCGTTGGATTCACAAGCCGATATTGTGTTGGTGTCTGGGTTGGCAATTTTGATGGCTCACCAATGGAGGGAGTTTCCGGGATCTCGGGTGCGGCCACAATCTTCCGGGATATTATGCTTGAACTGCACCGTAACGACCCCCCCCGGTCATTCGTTATGAGTCCGTCTTTGGTAAATCAGAAGGTCTGTGCTCGATCGGGTCTCTGCCCGGGGTCAGAATGTTCAAATATTATTGATGAATTTTTTATAAAGGGAACGCAACCAGATGAAACATGTCATCTGTGTGTCCATCAGGATCAGTATCGACATCAACTTGAGATATTATCTTCAACAAAGGGTAAACCATTGGAGATTCTCAGCCCGGCCGATGGCTCGAAATTTTTCCTCGATCCCCAGATTTCTAACTCTTCCCAGGCCCTGATCTTTCGGGTAAAGGCCAGGGAGCCGATTGCCGCGATCACATTTAAACTGAACAATAAAATTTTTGTCCGGATGGGTCCTCCCTTCGAATATCTCTGGAGGCCGGTTCCCGGTAAATACCATCTTGAGGTGAGTGCTTCAGGGCTGGTCGATTCGGTCGACTTCTGGGTCTATTAAAACCCCACCTGGATCAATTTGCAGCAATGCCGAATGAATTTTTTTCTCACCTTTAGTTTTTAATTTTAGTTTAAGAAATCAATGGTTTTGATTATTCAATAGACCTTTATTAACCATCCCCAAAGTTATTTTTTCTCACTTAACTTTTTGCTTGACAATCTGGATATTATAAATATAATTATATCCAGAAGGAGGTAAAGATGACTTTAAGTCAATGCCGGTTACGATTAAGGCAGCTTATTGGTGAGCAGGTGAAGTTATTGGCGGTTTTACTGGGGCGGAAACGATTGATCAAGGGGGGTGTATATCAAAGTAAGAGTCGTTGTGGTAAGCCGAATTGTCGGTGTGTTCGGGAAGGGGTCTTGCATTTAGTCTGGCGGCTTTATTGGACTGAGGGTGGTAAGACCAGGGTGAAGGCTTTAAGGCAATCGGTGGTATACGATTATCAAAGGCTGACGGCTAATTATCAGAGGTTTCGCAAAGCGCGGGCCCGGCTGGTGAAAATCCATCGAGAGATGATTGGTTTAATAAAT
>CBFGIV010000038.1:0-22581 GCA_965648915.1 Caldifarciminota bacterium
ACTTTCTTAGTCTCTTTAATGGGTATGGTGGGGTAAGGCCTATTTTTAGTTTTTGCATATCTTCCTCCTTGCCTCATCATACCTTAAAATTCCTAAAAAATCAAAAGGAAAAGTGGAGAGGACTCAGTTAAGTAATCAATTGACTTAAAGAAAAAAATCGATATAATATTTTATTATTGCGCCTGTAGCTCAATAGGATAGAGCAACGGATTTCTAATCCGTAGGCTGCCCGTTCGATTCGGGCCAGGCGCGTGAATAAAGAACTAATGGTGAGTGTAGCTCAACTGGATAGAGCACTGGACTGTGGCTCCAGTCGTTGGGGGTTCAAGTCCCCTCACTCACCCTCCTTGAAATAGGCAGAGAGATAAAATAAAGCAGAAGGGCGATGGTAAAAATTATCACACAGCGTGGGTTATTTGTGAGCCAGAAAGAGTGAAAAATGAAGTTGGTTGTTGCTGGGTTTCTTAAGAAAGTAGGCAGATAATTATGAAGAAGATATATGGGGAAAGGATTGATCGATTAAAGAAGATAGCGCGGGCGCAAGGAATTGAATCTATTCTACTCGTGCCCGGCGTAAATCTCTTTTATATAACCGGTTTACATATGGGGTTATCCGAACGAATCACCCTGATTGGATTGCCGGTGGATGACGAACCATTTGCAATCGTTCCTCAACTTGAGGCTGAAAAAGTGGCAGCGGCAACCAGAATTAGAAGGATATTTTCATATACTGATAGCGCCGGACCGGAGTCGGCAATCAAAACTGCTTTCGGCAGAGGGAAGATAAAAAGGTTTGGTATTGAATATCGTTATATGCGGGTTCTCGAGTTTGAGTTACTAAGGTTTTTACTCGGTCAAATAAGCATTTTCGATATCGGTCCGATGATGTCCGGGTTGCGATCCCGAAAAGATGAAAATGAACTAAAGATTATGAAAGAGGCGGCAAAGATTGCCGATGCGCTGGTAGCGGTTGGTGCTCGGGCAGTCAGGCCTGGTGTCTCAGAAAAAAGAGTAGAAGGATTGATTCTTGATGCAGCCCGAAGGCATAATGCCCAAGCCGAACTTTCCGTCGCCTCTGGTCCAAATAGTGCTATACCCCATTCCCGGACAACCGAAAGGATCATCCAAAGCGGTGATGCGGTTTGGATTGACATTGTTGTTTATTACAAGGATTATGTTGCCGACATTACCCGCACCTGTTTTGCGGGAAAACCAGCGCCGGAAATGCTCAAAATTTTCAGAATTGTGTATGAAGCCCAGAAGGCGGGGCGGACCAGAGCCCGGGCCGGGATGACCGGTGCAGAGGTCGATGCCCTGTGCCGAAATTATATCGCGGCTGCGGGCTACGGAAAGTATTTCATCCATCGGACCGGACACGGCATTGGCCTTGAGGTTCATGAGGAGCCGTATATTGTTAAGGGTAATAATAAGATGTTAAAAGAGAATATGATATTTACCATTGAACCAGGAATTTATCTACCGGGCAAGGGTGGGGTAAGGATTGAAGACGATGTGCTTCTTACCAAGCGGGGATGCCATTCATTAACCAGTTTCGAACGCAACTTGGTGCGTTAAATCCGGAGAAAAAAAGGCAGGTCTATTCAGACAATCGGTTATTTTCGATATTTTCAATTCTTTTAAAAACTACAAACCAGTCATTAAGAAACGACCGAAAATATTTTTTGCGAAAATCTAAATTTTCTAAAAATTTTTTATTATAGATATTACTTTCGATCGGTGCTCCCGGACCTCCGGAATTTGTCACAATAAAATCAGGCTCGCGCTGTATTACATAATCGATGTCGTATTTATGATGTAATTTTCCGGGGAGATGGCTAATCCAGGGGTCAATCAGCCCCTGGAGATCGACAATATGCCAGTCGGTATAGTAGCCGAAATAACCGAGCTGTTCAACAGCAACGAGCGTTTTTTTGGGTTTTATAGATTTTATGTAGGTAATAACCTCTTCGTAGGGAGTAGAAAATTCCTGAATCGGAGCGGTCCACTGCCGTCCATATTTTGCCAGATCTTTATAATAGAGAAAGAGAGGAGGAATTACAAAAAAGAGGGTGACAATGAGGAAGATAATGATTTTCTGGAATAGAAGGTTTTGATTTCTGATACTGACCCTTGCCAAATTTATAATTGTAGCGATACTGAGCATAGTCAGGCTATAGATCACCGGCATTATATGGACAAAGAAACGGGACATAATCATAAAGTCACCCCCGACCAGAAGGATGAAGATTGAATAGGTAATACCAGTCCAAACAATATAAGCGTAGTAACCCTTAAATTCGAAAAAGAGAAAAGGTACGATCGTCAGTGTGACGATGAACGGACTTATGTTCTTGATTCCGATTAAAAAATATCTGATCCCATCTAAAAGCTGACATACTCCACCCATTGCTTTTGTGTAGAAGATATTGGGTAAAAGATCATGGTAGTAGATATATCTCAAGATGATCAGGACAAGATAGGGGAGAGCCAGGAAGAATATTAACGGGCTAAATCTATTAAAAACACTATCTTTTTTACGAATCAGTATGATCAGCAGTGGAATGGTTAGAATAGGCCCTTCAGGTCTTAGTAGCGAAATCAGAAAAATCAAAAGGGGTGGCCAGATTTCTATATGAGTTTTATTCCCTGGTGGTGCAAAATAGGCCTGATACGATTTTATCAAAAAAAGAGTTAATAAAAGAACGACCAGAGGGGTCTCCAGACCGGATACTGCCCAGAAATGAAACGGCAGGGCAGAGGCAAGGAGGGCGGGCAAAATAAAGGGGATATGTGGGTTCTTTATATTAAACTCCATTGATAGGATTTTACCCAGATCATATGCGAAACCGACGGACAAAAGACCTATAATCATACCGGTAATCTTTGCAGGAAACAGCAGGCCGAAGGGCCCTTGGCTGAATTTTAACTTTTCAATTATAAAGAGAATGATTATCCATAATATATTAGAAAAACCTTCAACCTTCTCACCGGGGTTGAAAACCAGCCCCTTGCCTTTGGCCAGGTTGTGAGCATACTTAAATGATATGAAGGCATCGTCAGAAATATGATTGAAGACCAGGATCTGCAGACTTAGTGCAAATATGATTATAAGAACGAAAATGATGATATGCCTCATACAAGTCTCTTCGGGATGTTGTCTGGTTCAAATGCGACTAAAGGTTCAAGATTGGCCGATCGAAGCCGCTTTTTGACATGGGGATAGAGAAATATATACTCCTCTTCGAGTTTTGATACGAGGTCAGGACTGATAGCAGAAAGCCGCCTGGCCATATTCAGGATATTCTCTTTGGTCGCAAATGATAGCATAACTGCCGGATGACATCTAATATTCTCATTTTTGAGATTTTTTAATCCGTTAAGTTGATGTTGAAAGAATTCGGGCTGGGCTCCGGTCAATTTATGAAATTCTTCCTCATTGGTTCCTTTTAGCGAAACCCGGACATGAAGATGAGAAAATGTACTCAATGCATTCGCAAATTCTTCGTCAATCATAATACCATTGGTCTCGAGTATAAACTCAAGCCCAGACTCACTGGTCTCTTCAAGAAGACGGATTAGATGGGATCGGGCAAGGGTCGGTTCATTCCCACTGATTCTAATTTTTTTGTAATGATTAATCCGAGCAGTCCTGATCAGAGACTCGGCGATCATTTCCGGGGTATAAAAAGCGCCAGTACTTTCTGGAAAATCACGGGGTTTATTGCTCCAACAAAAGTAACACTTTAAGTTACAACCACAGCAGTCGCAAGTTGCAATTCCGCCATACCAAAGACCAGGCCGTCCGATCCGGTAATATTTCCTTTCAGTCTTATTTCGTATTATAATCTTTTCGATGGAGATGGCCAGTTCAATTGGCGAGTAATCTTTCAATTCAATTAAGGAATTGAAATCATCCCCTCAAAAGTCACCACTGCCTGCCCTCCAACCTTTACAACCGCAATCTGATCCTTGTAGAGTTGGACATGAACATAGACTTTTCCCATCTTTTTCTGATTTTGCCCTTGCTCGATTATGATGCGGTTAAAGTGGTCAACCGGTATCAATCGATATCTTACAAGATAACATCCAAGCGAGGCACAGGCCCCACCCGAAACCGGATCCTCAGGGATACCAACCGCCGGGGCAAAGTGTCGAACATGGGCATCACTCTCTTTTTCGAATGTCTCCAGGGTAAAGACCTGGATACCAGCTGCGCCGATTCGGTTGCAGAATTTTTCAATCAGAGCAAAATCTGGCTTCAGGTCTAATAACTGACTCAGATTTTTAACCGGAACGATCACGCTATAAAAACCGGTGCTGACCGTATCGAGAGGAAGATTGGTATCAGTGATTTCTTTCGGTGGAATACCCAGCATCCGGCCGATCGCCACAATATTGAATTCATTGGTGACAAATTTTGGGCCACCGACCGATATCGTAACCCGATGGACTTTATTCTCGGCAACCCTCAACTCAATATACTGAATACCGGATTTGGTCTTCTGTCTTATTGCCGTTATGGGTTCTTTCAGAGGGAAGATATCCTCACCGGACAGAGCGAAGTAGGTTGCAACAGTAGCATGACCGGAAAAACCGATCTCACCACCCTGGCTGAAGAATTTTAAGACAAGATCCGCATCCTGAGACGGGGTAATTTGAAGAAAGGCGGTATCAGATAGAGGGTTGAGTTCAGCCGCCAATATCTGCATCTGTTCATCAGTCAGTTCCTCGGCACCCAGGATTACCCAGGCCGGGTTTCCCGCATAGGGTTCACCAGAAAATGCACTCAACCTTTTTGCTTTAAGCCATCTACTTTTCATAATTTAACAAATTATAATCAATATACTGATTTTGTCAATCTTAAAAAGGATAAGTAGAACCCGCTATTTACTGTCTTGACTTTAAGTCAAAGTAATATATAATAGGTTATGTTTAAAGACACTTATTGTGGAAAACTGTCAATTAAAGATATAAACCGCGAAGTAACGCTTGCCGGCTGGGTGAAAAAAATACGTAACCTTGGCGGATTGTTATTTATCGCCCTGCGCGATGTGAGTGGTATTGTTCAGGTCTCTTGCGATCCATCTCATCTCAAAATTGCGCAGGAATTGGGGATGGAGGATGTTATCCAGGTCAAAGGTGTAGTTGTCGAGAGGCCGGGTGATGCCAAGAATTTAGAAATGGCAACAGGTGAGATTGAGGTCAGAGCATTTGAAATAAAGATACTGAATAGATCTAAGGTCCCACCGTTTGTGATCGAAGATGAAGTTAAGGCCTCGGAAGAGCTCAGACTTAAATATCGCTATCTCGATCTAAGGCGTGAATCGTTGTCAAAAAATATTAAACTTCGCCATTATGTAACTCAGGCGGTAAGAGAATACTTGAACCAGTCGGGTTTTTTCGAAATCGACACTCCTTTTTTAGCCCGATCAACCCCTGAAGGTGCCCGTGATTATCTTGTTCCGGCGAGAAATTTTCCCGGAAGATTTTATGCCTTACCTCAGTCCCCTCAGTTGTATAAGCAGATACTGATGGTTGCAGGGTTCGAGAAATATTATCAGATTGCGAAGTGTTTGCGCGACGAAGATCTACGTGCCGATCGACAACCAGAATTTCACCAGATTGATATTGAGATGTCCTTTGTCGAAGAGGAGGATATATTATCCCTGACGGAAAATTTGATGAAATTTGTCTTCAAGAAAATCCTCGATGTTGAATTTAATAAACCATTTCCCCGAATCGATTACCAGGAATGTATGGAACGATTCGGCTCGGATAAACCTGATTTAAGAATCGATTCTGAGATCAGCAAATTAGAGGAAGTCTTTCGACAGGTTCCTTTTGCGCCCTTCAAAGACCGAGAGGTTATCAGAGGCATTCTCTTTAAGGGAGGTGCCATTTTATCGCGGTCGACGATCGAACAATATCCTGAAATTTTCTGGGTCAAAAGAAAAGGGACAATTACCGGGAGTATCTCAAGGATTGCAACCGAACAAATCGCCGATACCATTGGATTGAAAGACGGTGACCTCCTGGTGATAAAATGTGGGACCAAGGATCGCGTCCTTAGAGAGTTAGGAGAGATAAGGTTATCACTCAGTAAATCACTTGAAACGATAAAAGATGGATTTAGTTTTCTGTGGGTAAGAAACTTTCCACTTTTTGAATACAATGAAGAGTTGAAAAGTATTCAACCTGCCCATCATATTTTTACTATGCCCCATCTATCGGACATTGATATCTTTGAAAAAGATCCATTAAAGGCTTATTCCTATCATTATGATCTTGTGCTTAATGGTTCAGAGATTGCCTCCGGCAGTATTCGTGTTCACAATCGCGAGTTACAGGAAAGGTTACTGAAAGTAATCGGCATCGATAAAGAGGAGGCACAGCAAAGGTATGGGTTTCTACTTGAAGCATTAGAATATGGTGCTCCACCTCATGGTGGCATTGCAATTGGCTATGACCGTTTGATTGCAATAATGGCCGGGACCAATTCGATCCGTGATGTTATCGCATTTCCTAAGACCACCCAGGCTCAGGGACTTATGGAGGGAACCCCTTCTGAGGTTAGTGAGGATTTATTAAAAGAGTTGAAGTTGAAGGTTGAAAAGGACTAATGTTTTACTTATTCAATAAAAGTTCCTTTATTCTCCGATCCCTCGGCACCTGAGATTTCAAAAGACCATCACGATAGATGGCGAGCCCGATCGGGAAATTTTTATAAAAGACAATTACCGGACCATCGCCCGTCAGATTAGGACAATCAACTTTACTCAGACTCTGCCCCTGGATAAACTTTCTGGTCTCGACATCGTTGAGAACCACGGTATTCTTTCGAGCATAACGACCGAATTTTTGAACCGCTGCGTTTGAGAGTTTCAGAAGATGGGGATAACAGGTTAAAAATTTCATACCGCGCTTGATTGCCTTTAGTTTATTCCACTTTCCTGCCTGGGGAGTGGTAACAGAAAAAATTCTGCGATTGCCGGAAATGGTAAGATGCTGAAAGGTTTTCGGCTCGATACCAAACCTTTCCCTTAAATAGACTAATATCTGCTCTTCAATTACACGAGACATAACATTATTATAATTGAAATTACTTGACTTTCAAGGATTATTAGATATATTAGGATATGCTCAAGGAATTGACCGAAGCCTTTGGGGTTAGCGGTTGTGAAGAAGATGTCAGGATTTTAATCAAGAAAAATGTCGAAAAATATGCCGACCGGCTATTTGAGGACGACTTTGGTAATCTATATGTGATTAAAGGCAAGAAGGGGAAGAAGATTATGCTGATGGCTCATATGGATGAGGTTGGTTTTATGGTCTGTGGTATCGAACGGAACGGTCTTTTAAGATTTCGTATCGTCGGTGGGATTGACCCCCGAGTCCTGCCGGGAAAGAGGGTCCACCTGACAAAAAATAAGATCTCCGGAGTAATCGGAATAAAACCATCACATCTGGCAAAGGAAGAGGAGTTGAAGAAGGTAATAAGTGTTGAAAACCTTTTTATCGATATTGGCGTTGAATCGAAGGAAGGGGCAGAAAAAATCCTTCGGGTTGGTGAATACGGCGTCTTCAATACCCTGTTCAAAGAAAATGGCGATGTCATGATGGGCAAGGCATTTGATGACCGTCTGGGCTGTTATGTCCTGACCGAGATTATCAAAAGAGATTTTGACACCCAGATTATTGCGGTCTTTACAGTCCAGGAAGAGGTTGGCCTGCGCGGTGCCCGGATTGCCGGCTATCGTCTTAAGCCTGATTGTGCACTGGCAATAGAAGTAACAAGTGCCAACGATCAACCATCGGATCGGGAAAAAAACCGGTCGCCCCTCCTGCGTCGTGGACCAGTCATAACGATTACTGACCAGTCGGTCTTCTGTGATCGGGACCTGACTGAAAAGATAATTGCGGTCGCCGAGGCTGAGAACATCCCTTACCAGTTGAAACCGCCAATGGTCGGCGGCACTGATGCCGGCAGTGTCCATCTCCAGCACACAGGAATCAAATCGGCCGTGATATCTCTGCCCGCCCGTTACATCCATTCCCCCTGTGCAATTGCCACCTACTCCGATCTCAGACTTATGAACCGACTCTTACCTAAGGTTATTGATAAAATTATTAAGGAGGTTAAGTGCAATTAATGAAACTGCTCTGCGAATCTTATGGCCCAACCGGCCGTGAAGAAAAGATTCGGAAAATCATTCAGAAGGAGATTCGCAGTCTGGTTGAATCGGTTAAGATTGATACGATGGGGAATTTGATTGCCCGCTATCCTGGTAAAGGTAAGAAGGTTATGGTTTGTGCCCATATGGATGAGGTTGGTATTATTGTTTCCTATATCGACCGTAAGGGTTTTTTAAGATTTGCACCGGTTGGAGGGGTTTACCCCAATCGTCTTGTTGCCCTGCGTGTCGTATTTGAAAATGGGGTGAACGGCGTTGTATATCAAGAAACAAAGGGAGTTGATGATAAACCGCTAAAATTTGACAAACTCTTTATCGATATTGGAGCATCTGATCTGAAGTCGGCCGAAAAGTTGGTTAAGGTAGGTGATATTGCCGCTTTTCATCAAAATTTTCAGATTATGGGAAATCGGATAGTCGCAAAGGCACTTGACGACCGGATCGGTTGTTATATATTGATTGAGGTCTTAAAAAATCTCAAAAGGATAAAACCCAAAAATAACCCAGACATCTATTTTGTCTGGACGGTTCAGGAGGAGGTCGGCTTGCGGGGTGCAATTACTTCGAGTTACGGTATCACACCGGACTATGGTCTGGCTGTCGATGTCACGGCGACCGGGGATACGCCGGAGACAGAAAAGATGGCAGTGGAACTGGGAATGGGTGTCGCAATCAAGATAAAGGATCGGATGATGATCAGCCATCCCCGGATCCGCGATTTATTGATTGAAATCGCCCGGCGCAATAAAATCCCTTATCAATATGAGATCCTTGAGTGGGGAACGACCGATTCGGCAGTATTACAGATTTCTAAGACTGGCGTTCGTTCCGGTGCCATTTCTATCCCCTGTCGTTATATCCACACAACCTCGGAGATGGTTGATAAGAATGATGTTACCAATGCCATCAGCCTTTTGACTAAATTTTTGCTTCACCGATTAAGATGAAGGACCGCGGTATCAGTCTCATCATCGTTTCCCATAATAATAAGTTTTTAATTCGGCGCTTCTTTTCCACGAGATTCATAAGATTGAGCATTGTTCTTGGTCTGGTGATTGCGGGCTGTCTGATCTTTCTGCTTGTATCTTATGGTCCGGTCTATTATCGATCCTTACAGATCGAATATTATCGTCGGCGTAATCAAGAAATCGAAAATGAATTTAAGTTGCTTAATTCCTTAAAGAATGAGTTAGATATTATGCGCCAGGAGAATATGAAAATAAGAAAAATGTTAGGGATGGAACAGGTACCACCGCCGCTTGATATCAGTAAATTATCTATGAATATAAATTCAAATTTTCCTACGCTGATAAAACCAAACAATAATGCTGATGAACAGATCCCATCACTAACACCGGTGATTGGGGTCGTCTCTAAGGATTATGACCTGGATCATAAAGCAATTGATATTGCTGCACCGGCGGGCACGATGGTTTTTGCGCCAGCCAATGGAACGATCGAGAAGGTCGCATGGGACTCAATCTATGGCAACTCGATTTTAGTGCGGCACAGTGAAATTTATAAGACATTTTTTGGACATCTCCAATCGATAGCTGTGACTGTAGGCCAGCTGGTAAAAAAAGGCGATGTAATTGGTTATGTCGGTTCATCGGGTCGATCGAGTGCACCACATCTTCACTATGCTGTTTTTTTTAAGGGAGAACCTATCAACCCAAAACCGTATATGAACTAAGGAGCATTATGGCAAAGATATTAATATCAGGAATAACCGGATTTGTTGGCAGTCATTTAGCCGAATATTTAATCAATCAAGGTATGGAAGTTGCGGGATCGGTAAGATGGCGTTCGCGTCTCGAAAACATTGAGACAATTAGAGATAAGATTCAACTGATCGATTGTGATCTGAGAGATGCCTTTTCAGTCAAAAAAATGATCGAGTATTTTCGTCCGGATTATATCTTTCATCTCGGGGCACAGAGTTTTGTGCCTTTCTCCTGGCATGCACCACAGGAAACATTTATTACCAATGTTATCAGTGAGATTAATATCTTCGAGGCGGTCCGGGAACTAAAGTTGTCACCGTTGATTCATATTGCGGGATCGAGCGAAGAGTATGGATTGGTTAAGCCCGATGAGGTACCGATCACCGAGGAAAATCCTTTACGCCCTTTGAGTCCCTATGGAGTGAGTAAGGTCGCTCAGGATCTGTTAGGTTATCAATATTTCAAAAGTTACGGAATGAAGATCGTTCGCACCAGGGCATTTAACCACACCGGTCCAAGACGGGGAGAGGTCTTTGTCTCGTCAAATTTTGCTAAACAGATTGCGGAGATTGAAAAGGGTAAACGCCCACCAATAATTTATGTGGGCAATCTTGAGGCGGTGCGTGATTTTATCGATGTGCGTGATGTGGTTGTTGCCTACTGGCTTTCACTGGTCAAAGGGGTGCCCGGTGAAGTCTACAATATTGCTACCGGTGTTGGTCGCAAGATTTCACAACTGCTCGACATCCTGCTTTCCTTCAGCCCGGTCAAGATCGAAATCCGTCAAGACCCGGGCAGGATCCGGCCCTCGGATGTTGAACTCTTGATCGGCGACTGCACGAAATTCAGGAAACAGACCGGCTGGATGCCCAAAATCCCTTTTGAGCAGACCCTCGAAGATTTACTGAAATACTGGCGGGATCGGGTATGAAGACAATTTTGATCACCGGGGCTGAAGGCTTTGTAGGGACTATCTTTTATTCTTTGCTGGCAGAAGAAGGTTTTAGGGTCTATGGCACTTATCTGCCATCACTTAAGATTAAACGAAAAAATTATTATCCCTGCGATATTCTGTCTTTTGACAGCGTGCTGACCCTGGTCAAACAGTTAAAACCCGATTGCATCTTTCACCTTGCAGCGATTAGTTCGGTTGGCCAATCTTTTCGAGAACCACTATTAACTTTCAATACCAATATTCAGGGGACGATTAATTTCCTCGAAAGTTTAAGGCTGTGTTGCCCGGAGAGCCAATTTTTTTATGTCTCATCCTGTGAAGTCTACGGTCAGGGAGGATCAGCAATTAGTGAAGATGCACCTATCGTCTTGCTCAGCCCCTATGCAGTAAGTAAGTACTGCACCGAATTGATTGTGAGGCATTACTATGATGATTACGGTATTAAGACCATTATATTACGACCATTCAACCACACCGGCCCTGGTCAGCGTGACGATTTTATTCTTTCTAATGTTGCCCATCAGATTGCGGAAATTGAAATGGGGAAGAAACCGCCGGTAATCTCGGTGGGCAATATCAAAGTGGTTCGAGAATTTATGGATGTGCGGGATGTTATTCGGGCCTATCGCCTGGCGATTGAATATGCTAAACCTGGTGATCTATATAATATCGCATCCGGGGTGGGGCATTCGATAAAGGATGCCCTTGATATTTATATGGCTAAGGCTAAGAAAAAATTGAAAATTAATATTGATGAGACGCGCTTGCGCACACGCGACATCTTGACCCTGGTCGGTGATGGTGGTCGTTTCCAAAAACTAACTGGCTTTAATATTCAGATACCTTTTGAAAAGACAATCGAGGATATACTCAATTATTGGCGGGCTAAGATTTGACTCCCTTAAGGCTTGAGCAGTCTTAACACCTATGTCGGCGCGCAACTTTGCTCTATTGATTTTTTTGATATCTTTTACTATAACCAATCTGGTCTCCTATTTCGTCTTTGACCATATCCCTCATGTCCAGGATAGTATTGCCCAGGTTTTTCAGGCAAAGATTTTTGCCTCCGGGCGACTGTATGCACGATCTCACCCCCTGAAAGAGTTTTTTGATTACACCCATATAATCAATAACGGCCGGTGGTATTCTCAATACCCACCAGGCCACCCTCTCTTTCTCTTGATCGGGGTATTGCTCGGCATCCCCTGGATCGTTAATCCTTTATTGGGCAGTTTAGCGATCGTGGTCACATATCTTCTTGGCCGCAGGGTCTATGACGAAATAACCGGACGCTGGTCGGCAATTTTGATTCTAACCTCGCCTTTTTTTATCTTTATGTCATCAGAATTTATGTCCCATGCCAGTTCCATGTTTACTTTTCTGCTATTTTCATTCTTATTCTACAAAATGGTTCACGATAAACGCTGGAATTATGCTTTTGGTGCCGGGATTGCCCTTGGTCTGTGTGCTATCATTCGCCCTTATACCGCTCTGGGACTTTTTTTCCCTTTCTTTGTTTACATGATTATTTTAATAATAAAGAACTTTGATGAGTTTCTTATTAATTTTTTACTGCTCAATGCTGGCTTTCTTCCTTTTATCATTATCTTACTTCTGTATAACTACTTCACAAACGGTCACCCTCTGCTTTTCGGTTACACCGTCCTCTACGGACCAAATCACGGACTCGGTCTGGGGAAAGGAATCTGGGGAGAGCCTCATACACTGACCCGGGGATTGATCGATTTTTTGATCTCCCTTAAAGCGCTTAATCTCCATCTCCTTGGCTGGCCCTTGACATCGTTTATCCCGATTCTCTTTTTCTTCATCGGTGCAAAGATTACACGCTGGGATTTGATTTTCTTTTCTTCTTTTATTACACTCTGCATTGTCTATATTTTTTATTGGTATCACGACCTCTGCTTTGGTCCGAGATTTCTTTATGAAGCGCTGCCTTTCTTAATTATTATTTCGGCCCGGGGTATCTCATCAGTGCCGGAGATGGTTAAAAAGATGATCAGATCGGAAAGGGTCTTAACGAACAGGATTAGGAATGCTGTATATGCAATTGTTATTCCTTTCATTGCTTACAACATATTTATAACCATCCCGGGACTGATCCATGGCCAGACTGAATATTTCTGGGAAGATAGAAGATACGCCAACTCTTACTGGGGAGTGGATGTCTATCTTAAACAGTTAGTCAAAATGAAAAAAATCCGTAACGCAATTGTCTTTGTTAACTTCGATTATCCTCAGATACCATTCGATACCCTGCTCTGGTTCGGTTCGGGATTTTTAAACAATTCCCCAGATCTTAAAGATCAGATTATATTTGCGAGACATCTCGGTGCTAAGGACACAATGCTGATGAATTATTATCCCGAGCGCCTGTTCTATCTCTACCGGGGAAAGCTGAAATCGGGCAGGTTGATACCGATCAGTAAGGATTCTTTTAAGTCTTGATTCAAATAGATAAGCAACTCAATCAGTGAGTCTGTAACCAGGTTTTGATTTCCGGGGCCTGAGGGTCATCGGGAGCCAGTTTCAAAAACTCTCCCCATACTTTTCGGGCCATCAAGGTATCCCCTTGGTTTAAATATGCCACACCTAAATTTTTATAGACTTGGTTATAACCCTTGTAATATTGCAGGGCGAGATAGAAATTTTCTATTGCTTCTGGATAATTATGCTGGTAGACATTTATGATTCCCAGCCGATTTAATGCTGCGGCAAAACGAAGGGTTACATAGCGTTCATTTTTATCAGATGATTTCTCATAACTATATCTCCGGGGTGGAGGAAAGGGAGTGGGGAAGACATCCAGAGAAGGAGGTTCTCTCATTACCTGATAGACCAGACCGTTGGGTTTGAGATAATAACCTTCCCAACTCCTAGCCCATTCACTATCATCATAAAAGAAAAAACAGATATAATAAAGACCAATATTATCATCGACCAATTTTTTCTTAACAATTTTTACCAGCTGTTTGCTCTGTTCGCCATAGTTAACCGGATCAAGGTGACTGATTTTTCCTTCCGTCTCACTGATCAGTTTATCGAGCCGGGAATCAATTTTTAAGGGGGTCTGGAAATCTCTTAGATGTTTAATATACCAGGGGAGCTTTAACCAGTAATCGGAGATCAGTGTTACCTCTTTACCTTCGTTCTTTTCCATCTGGCGGTAGACTAAGCCAAAGTAAACTTCAAGATCATCGACAAAGAGAATTGAGTTGCGTGGAACGGTTTTAAGTATGACTGAGGTAAGATCCTCCAGCGATTGATTGTGTCGTTTATTTACCTTTGGGAAATTCAGGCTGACCATTACGATAAGCGTGGGCACTATCAGATAGGTGAGAAATCGATACTTGTTAATGATATAATATATGCCCATACCGATGTAGATGCCGATTGTGAAATAAGTGGGTAGATAGTAACCCTCTTTGTCTGGGATATTATACAGAATAGTATAACCGACATTGAAGAAGATGATGAGGAGGGTAAAAAAGAAAAGCCTTTTGTTTTTTTTATATATCGCCGCCAGTCCGACAAATCCAGGAATTAGAAAGTGGTAATACTGTTTCATCAGGAGAAGGATAAAGGTTTTTATCTGAAAGATCAGCCATCTCATATTCGGGATATAAAATCGATAACGGAATTCCTGCCCGCTGACTAATTTTATGATATTGTGGAGATTCTCCGGGTTGTCGTAATCAAGAGGTGGATTCTTTAATGAACGGAAGGGCAGATAGAAGTAAACGGTGAGGGGAATTAAAAGAAAGAGAAATAGCCACAAGTAGAGTTTGAAATCCTTATTCCAGACCCGGTCAATAATTGTGATGTATAAGAGAGGAGGAATAATTAGCAGAGCGGTGAGATGGTTGCTTAGGGCTAAACCGAATAAATAAAATATTAGAATAAAAACCGACGGTCGTTCCTTCAATCGGAATTTAAGGAGAAAATAGATAATAATTGCTATAAAAAGAGTATGTGGTGCATATACCTCTGCCTTTGTTGCCTGATCCCAGAGTTCATAAGAGAACGCAAAGGTCAGTCCGGCGATAAACGATGCAGCATGATTGCCGGTCAAAAGTTGACAAATTTGATAAAGAATAAATACAGCACCAAGGGCGCTAATGGTTGAAATGACGTTAATCCGGAAGGGCAGAGTTGATAAGGGTAAGATACTGAAGATTCTACCCAATAGACAAAAGAGGGGATAACCGGTCGGGTGAGATATGCCGAGATACTTACTCACCAGAACAAATTCAGCCGAATCTCCCCAGTAGAGATGGTGACTTACCGTTAACAGATAAAAGAGCCCAACAATCAATAGTAAAATGTAAGCAGAAAGATTCTGTCTCAAAACAGATCTCAAGAGGTTCTCCAGAATCGGGTCAATTTGTATTTATGGTTGTATCTCAAGAATTTAATCTTTTCCCTGACTGCTTAAATCACCCAGTGATTTCAACTTCATATTAAAATTTAACGATCGTGCCGAGTGGGTTAACTCGCCTACCGAGATGTAATCAACCCCGGTCATAGCAATCTCATTGATATTCTCGAGGGTTATACCACCTGATGCCTCAAGTTCAACTTTGCCCCGGGCGAGTCTGACGGCTTCGGCTATCTGCTGGACATTCATATTGTCGAGCATTATTCGGTCAACATTAAAGGCAAGTGCTTCCTTGAATTCGCTGATATTCTTAACTTCGACTTCAATCAAGCATTTTTTCCGTTTGGTCGAACTCATCGCCAGTTTAATCGCCTGGGTAACCGAACCAGCCATCTGGATGTGATTGTCTTTGATCAGGATCATATCATAGAGTCCGAACCGGTGATTGATACCGCCACCGACTCTTACTGCATACTTCTCAAGATATCTCAGCCCGGGTGTGGTCTTCCGGGTATCGAGTATTTTTGCTTTGGTCCCGCTAACCGCATCAACAAATTTGCGGGTCAATGTTGCAATCCCAGAAAGGCGCTGAAGGAAATTCAAGCACAGCCTTTCGCCCAGTAAACAGGAACGGGCCGATCCGGTCACCGTGGCAATTACAACACCATCTTCAACCCGATCACCGTCCTGCAACCGTGCATCGAACTTAATATTTTCATCGATTTTTTCAAAGACAGTACGTGCCACTTCAATCCCGGCAAGGATTCCATCCTCCCGACTGAAGATCAACCCCAGTGCCTTGTGCCCTTCCGGGACGATAACATTAGATGTGATGTCACCCCGGCCAACATCCTCTTTAAGGGCAATTTCAACTATTTTCTTGATCGTTGCTCTATTCAATTCCATATTCTACGCCTTTTATATCTCTCAAATTTAATAATTGACATAAAGAGATCAACCGCTTCATTGATATTATCGTTAAAAATTATATAATTATATTTTTTTCTTTCTTTAAGTTCACGCCGGGCGACATTCAGCCTTTGCTGAATTGTAAGTGGTGAATCGGCACCCCGTTTTCTTAACCGGTTTGAAAGTTCTTCGATTGAAGGGGGTGCAACAAAAATGAAAACACCATTGGAAAATCTTTTGCGTAAGGTTCGTGCACCCTGAACATCGATATCTAACATCACATCAAAACCGCGGCGTAAATTAGAGAAGATGAACTCTTTCGGTGTCCCGTAGAGGTTTTGATGGACCCGGGCATATTCGAGAAATTTACCCTTCTTGATCCAATTTTCAAATTGCTTGCGACTGATAAAGATGTAATCGTGCCGGTTACGTTCTCCTTTTCTTGGCGGCCGGGTTGTCGCCGAAACGGAATATTTTATTTTACGATCTTTTTTTAGGATCTGACGGCAGATAGTTGTTTTACCGACACCCGAAGGGCCGGAAACAACAATAACCATACCCCTCTTCTTATTGCGGTCTTTACTCAACATTCTGCACCTGCTCTTTCAGTTTCTCGACCTCTTCTTTGATCTGCACCACCATCTGACTGATCTCCGCATCGTATGATTTCACGCCAAGGGTGTTTGCCTCTTTAAGCATCTCCTGGAGAAGAAAATTGAGGCGACGACCAGGGAAGTCCTCGTTCTCCAGACACTCATTAAATAACTTACAATGACTGTCCAGTCGTTTACACTCTTCAGTAATATCCGAGCGTTCAAGAAAATAGAATATCTCTTCTTCAAAACGAGTCCGATCCGGGGTCGGGACATATTCCCGGATCATCTTCTCGAGTTGCTGCCGGTATTTCTTTTCCCGGTTGGGATGGAGATTTTCAATCTTAGCAATCAATCTCTTAATATTATCAACTCCGGTGATGAGCGATTCGGCGATATTCTTGCCTTCGCGTTTCTTCATCTCAATGAAGGAATCAATCGCCTGATCAAAAATTTTGCTGAAATACCGGAAGAAGTTCTTTTCATCAATATTGTCCTTGGAGAATTTTATTACTCCCGGATACTGAAAAACCGAGTCGATCGACAATGACCCCGATAGTTTATACTTACGTTTGATGCGGCGGGCAAGGGCGATAAGATTTTTGAGTAGAGGTTCTTCAACATCAACCCCAACTGCCGATGGTTCTTGATCAACCTGGATATAACAGATAATATGTCCCCGTTCAACTTTTGCCCGGACCATCTGACGCAGGTCTTCTTCAAAAGGGAAGATGATAGTTGGCCCTTTAATTGAGACTTCAAGAAAACGGTGGTTCTGAGACCTTATTTCAACATCAACGGAAAGTCCCAGTTCTTTAATACGGGCGTTGATGCGACTCTGCCCGGTCATACTTCTAATCATCCTTGTCTCCTTCAGTTAAAATCAGTGTTACCGGCCCATCGTTTTGTAATTCGACCAGCATCCTGGCTCCAAATTGGCCACTGGCCACGGTCAGATTTAATTTTTTTAATTGATCGATAAAGTATTCATATAGACTCTTTGCCCTTTCCGGATTTTCAGCCGCAGTGAAGGATGGCCGGCGGCCATGAGTGGTGTCACCATATAATGTAAATTGGGAGACGACCATTATCGAGCCCTTAATATCAAAGACCGAATGATTCATCTTTCCTTTTTCATCTTCAAAGATTCTTAAATTGGCGCAGCGCTGGGCAAGGGATTTGGCTATTTCTTCATTGTCATTCTTTTTAATACCAAGAAGGATTAGTAACCCCCGGTCAATACAAGATATTTCTTCACCATCGACTGACACCCGTGCGGTTTTGACCCGCTGAACGACTGCCTTCATTTTGTTAACTGCCGAAAGAAGGCTTCAGCAAATTTCTTTGCTGCGGGTGGCCCGGAAGCGGTAACAATCAGACCACTCACCTGAACATCAGCCTTACTGCAGATTGCTTTATTCCTGGTCAATTCTTCACGACCTGATGGATAGACCGTAGCCTTTACCCCTTTTAATATATTTGCCCGGGCCAGAACTACCGGGGCAAGACAGATTGCACCGATCGCTTTCTTGTTCTCATAGAATTCTCGCACAATCCGATGCAGGACTGTATCACTCCAGAGTTTCATTATGCCCATCCCTCCAACAATAATTAAGCCATCGAAATTCTTAACATTGATTTCATTGATGGTCAATGATGGCTTAAATCTCATACCGAGCATACCGATCGCTTCGCTTGTATCACTTGAGGCGACTTCTACTGAGACATTCTTTGATCTCAAAAAATCGAGGGGGATCTTAAGTTCTTCATCTCTGAAGTCCTTTAAGGCGATAACAAATACAACCTTCTTATTCTCATCGATTTTTTGAGAAAAAAGTAAACTTAAGATTACTGGAAACAGAATAAAAAGTCTTCGATACATCTGACCTCCCTTTAAGTTAGTGATTATTGAGTATTGTTATCAGTCACCGGAATTACGCAGGTAATACAATTATATTTAAGATTTACGGCAAGTCAAGATAGTAATTGCTAATAAAACTAAAAAGCAATAAAGTAAATAATAAATTATCTATCGCCCTGATAGCTGATCAGACAAAGAGATGAAAATATTGTTCCTGATACAAAACAGAGCGAAAATAAGACCAACCGATCTTAAGTTAGCAGAGCCTGATTATCTCAGGTAGATGACCTTATCTATCCGCGAACAATTCGGCCGATCAATCTGAATAAAGTATACTCCCGCGGACAGGTTTTGAGGTTTCCATTCGATGTTTCCCTTACCCGTAATTTCACCCTCAAAGATCTTTTCAACCATTCGGCCCGAAGCATCGAAGACCCGGATTGATATATTTTCCTTAGCCGGCAAACTATAGGAGATTGAAGTCCGTTTTTTAACCGGATTGGGACAGAGTCGAAAATAAAAGGGTTGAACGATTTTCTCGAGTTCTTCTCCAGCAACCTCGACATTTTTATCCCACCAGGACTGGGCACTGTCGGAATTGACAATTGCCAGGGTTGTATCATTACCGCCAACAATTGCGTAGGCAACCCGCACCTTGCCATTAACCGGCAAATTGAACGGGCCGGCCGAGACACAGACTGACCAGTTATAAGCACGGTTGCTCACCGGCATCCGGATTCGTCCCGAGAGGAAACTATCTTTGACTGCCTCGGTCATCTGGCTTGAAGGGATTACATACAGGGCATGATCGATCGCCGAGAGATTCCGGGCAACCTTAGGCTGGAGGAGGCGAACACCGCAGACTGGCTGCATCGTGCTCGACCTTCTCATATAGATAAACCGCCGGACGCTATCGGAGCGGACAATATTGCTGGTCACATTATTATAGATGTCGAAGTCAAACATCATTCCCGAATAGAAATTGTTAATGGGATTTGACCCCCGATTATAGTAATCAAAACAGACGATTACCCAATCATCATAACCCGGACTGGAAAGGGAGAGGCTCCACTGGACAATTTCAAGTCCTTTGGGGGTGGGATGGCCTGCATCATTATAAATCGCTTCATACTCCTCTTCAGCCCGGCGGGGTGGAATAATCGGTCTTAAGGTGTCAACGATACGAAAGTCCTGATTGATGGTTGATGAGGGACGACCATAGAAGCGGTCAGCAATATAGTTGGCATCGGTTCCGGCCAGCATACTGGCATAATACAAGTTGCCGTAGGAAGCAAGTTTTGAATATTTAAATCCCGACCCTTCGCCGTATGGGTAAGTCGTTCCAAATGCTCCATAGGAGGTAACTGTAAAGGCACAGATACAGGTATCGTGATCGGCCCAGATTGATCTTGGTGTCGGTGGCACACCGACGATCAGTTTCTGGAAAGGTTGCCAGTTCCCTTCATTTGCAGTTGCATAGACAATAAATTCAACTTCCGTCCCCTGGGGTGTTGAACCAGAGACCTGAATCCGATAATTGTCGCCCCGGGCTGTATCACCGGCATTCATATTACCATAGGTTGCAGTCGAATCGATAAAAGTTATGTAGGTTGAAGTGGTCCTCAATCTTCCCTGGACATTTGTTGCACCCGCATTACCGTTGTTTTTGAGAGTAAAATAGAGATTGACGGTCTCACCCGGATCGAGCCGGCCATTATTATTACCGCCTGAATCATCGAGGCGATGGGATTGATAGACAATGCATGGCCTTGGTGAACCCGAAGTTACTGAACAGGTTCCTTCATATGGGAGATAGTCTCGGGCAGTAACAGTGACACTCATCGTTCCGGTTGTGGTTGGATAGACAAAGAGGTCGACCCAGCCCGAAGAGTTGGTGCGACCGACCGCATAGACCTCACTCCCTTTCATTGCACAGACGAGTGCATTTTTAATCGGGTTACCGGAATAACTTACCATCACCCTGAAAGTCTGGGGATTCGCCGGAATTGATGAACTGTGGGTAACGGTTATGCGCCTTGGAGTTGTACTCCACATCGGCAATTCGGGATCACCAAAAAGGGTCTGTTCATAGACACACCATCTTGTTGCCGCCTGAGACATAGCCAGACTGCGCAGGACATCCTTGGCTGTGCCGTGGGCACTACCAATCTGGAACTTTTGCCTCAACCAGAAAGATTTGTAAACTTCAAGATCAATCATTTCCGATGGCCCGAGGGCAGGTGGATAGCCGAGACCATAACGGGAATTGAGCATTGTGGCGATACAGCCACCATTAGGATAGTTAACCAGACTTTCGGCAATACAGTCCTTGCCATCAAAACTTCCACAATCACAGTTTATGGCGTTCATAATATCGTATTTGATTCCATTGGTCAGTTGAGAGATCTGTGATATACTGAGGACACTCAATGATGTTGGACTGCCGTGTGCTGCAATATGACAGAATTGATAGCCACGACTCAGCGAGTCGCGCGTCGCAGTTGAAGCCGGATCTTTAAGTTTGGCGATCTTCCAGCCACTGGTCGGGAAATAACTTGCAATGATATTATTGATTACCTCACCGTGATAGGGTGAGAAGAGCATCTGAGAGGGGAGGAGTAAGGTTTGGACATAGGTTGTGTCAGGCCTTTTGTCAAAGATGGTATCCTTTCTTATAAAGGTTGCAAGGTTGGTTGCATTATCAATCGGTGCCCGACCAATATAGAGATCGTGGAAGAGATCGACCGTATCACCGATCTCGCCAAAATAATTATTTCGATTGCCGTCCCAGGACCACTGGAGATCGGCATAGTACATATCGGTAGGAATACTGCCGACGATCGTGCTCTCTTCTATGTAGAGCCGGGTCTTGCGGTCAGGAATAATAATATCATCGCCACCCAATAGAACCCATTTCAAACCTTTGTTTTGCCAGTAGTCGCGGATGAAATTTCTAATCTTTTCCTGATTGTCGCGGCCTGGATAACGGGCATATATAGAATCGGTTCCGACCACTTCGCAATTTACACCTTTTTTAATCTTCCAGTTTTTTAATGCATCCCAGGCAGAAACCAGTGAACGGCTGGTGATAATGACATAGTCAACTTCACCCGCCTTACTCTCTTTTACCGCTGGTGCCCATTTATCAACCATTTCAGGATTAGCAACAAGATCTCTTGCCTCGGCACCAAAGAGTTCAACCTGGCTTTGAGTCAGACTGACCGGTTCATATCGACCCTCTTCAAAATAGATGTTTATTATTAAATTTTTATAAAGCCTCAATCTCCTCTCGGCAGGAAGATACTGAATCGGGAAGAGGATGATGCTGCCAATTCGATAGCCGGAGAGGCAGCCGGTTGGGACCGTCTTTACAATCTCGGCTGGATAGGGGAGAGTCGAATTATAGACAGAAGGGTCAGGGCCAACAAAAGGATAACTTTTCTCAGCAGAGAGCGGGCGAATGGTTTGAACCGGATAAGGTAAGTATTCACCTGGTAAATCTTCAATCTCTTTTGAGACGATTTCAATGTTAGTTATCTCTGCGGTTGGCGGAAGAAGGAAGTGGTAGGTGATTGCAGGGAGTAGCGGTTTGCCCTTTTCCCAGGTTGTTGCCTCACCCGGTTTAACAATTAGATCATAGCCCTCGATTTTGGAAAAGGTGAATTCGGTTGATGAGAATGATATATCTTTTGTTATCACGCCGGCTAATATTATAGCCGGAAACAAAAATATGAAAGCAGCGTAACGGTGCAACATTTTAACCTCCTTAAAAATTAATAATAATAAATATATTATTCATTTATTCGAGTCTGTCAAGCATAAAATGTAGATAGACCTAGACATCGTAACCAGGTGATAAGGATATTAAAAGGGATATTGACAGAAGAGGGCATTCCCCGTATTATGGATATTATGAAAAGATTAAAAAAGAAAGGAGGAATGCCCTATGAT
>CBFGIV010000039.1:0-20879 GCA_965648915.1 Caldifarciminota bacterium
ACCAGAGTGAGTATCGGGGATAAGGAATGGTTTCAAGAAGAGACTTTCCATTTCTGGGAATCCAGGTAAGGCCATTATCAGTCGATTCAATATAATATGGCCAGAGTAGAGTATCAGGGCCGATAGCCGTATCTCTCTGAAAATAGGCAAAGAGGTATCCACCAGTACCAAAACGGATATGGGGTGCATCATGGGTTCCAACCGTTGCACTGCCAGAGACAATCAATATCGGACCAGACCAGTTATAGCCTCCATCAGTCGAAAGCCAACCAAAGATATCTTTGCCACCTCCAGAACCAAAATCGTAATATACGCCGGTTGTATAGATAATATTCGGATTGTCCGGACGGACGGCAATAGAAGGAAGCCACATATTGTGCTGAGGATTGCCTGACCCGGGCATAACCCTTAGTATAAACCTCCCGATAGGGAAAGAATCAAAGGCAACGATTTGACAACTGGAATCGACATAGATACCATAGCGATAATATGCCTCATGCCAGCAGCCATAGACAACTTCCTGGTTTACCCAGTAATAGGGCCGAGCATCAATTCCGCTATAGCACCGCCTATAATAGGGATATTGACCTGAAAATGGACCGAAGCCCCTCCAGGCTGAGCCACGATTTGTTGAATAAGCAATTTTAATAATAAAGATATTGTTTGGATCACCAGAGTATCCTCCGTAGATCACCGCAATATTATTTCCGGTTGTATCAGCGCAGATATTCTTGCCGGCTGAACCCAATATGCTTCTTGGGTCTGGAACAGCATCGATTCTGGTCTGGAAAGATGCTATCTTATTACGGGCATAATTCTCTGGACCATAAAAGACTTCGGGCATAACCCTGTTCTCAAAAGAAAAAGATTGAGTGATACATAATACTATCACAGAGACCAACCGAATCATAGGACCTCCCTGGTTAATGGCTGGTAATATTATATGAGAATCTGTTGCGAGATTGTTGCGAAATTGTTGCGGAAATATAATAACTTAAGAAAATTCGGAAGTTTAAGAATTGTAATCCTTTATAAAATTTAGCGGTAGCCTATTCCCTCTTCACGAAGTCGATCAACTCTTTGACATATTCGAGAAGGGTATCGAATCTGCCTTTAAGTTCAAAATAGAGTTTCTTATAATCAACATCCCCTTCTTTCTCGGTCTTCTGTCTGTTAACTTCGATATAATCCTTCTTGATGATTGGAATAATACCCGCGACCCTCTTCTCCTTCTCTGCGTAATCAAGTTTTTCCGCATCTTCGGTAAAACCTTCTTCCCGCAACCATTGACGCGGGTCGACATATTGCCGGGTAGCCTCTTTCTTTAGCCATATCTCCCGGGCAAATTCAAGATCGGCGTTTACCTGGGGATATAACTCCCGAACTGCATTTATAAATATCATAGGAAAATTATCATCATCTTCATCATACTTTATCAATCGATACTCTCTGTATTCCTTTTCAAAGTCAGATTTAATTTTCAGGTCCTTCTCTTGATAATAACCCAATATGGGCGGAATATCGATATACAACTTCAGGCAGAGGCGGAAGATGGTGCGGCGGGATACAATCTCGTGAAGCAAATGGATATTACAGATGATCAGCTTAATTCGTTGCTGGAATTTACAGATCATCTCAAGGGCCTGAATCGTGGAGGAAATACCCGTGATTCTTTCTCTGGGCAGGAGATCGAGTATCATCTCTCTTGTATGGAGGTCGGATTCGATTAAGAGAATCATAATTATAATTATCTATGGAATTGCTTTTTTGTCAATCTTTAGTTGGTAAGAAATTAAAAAAGAGGCTGACATTCATTGTCAGCCTCTTCAGTTATAGAGTTTACTTATCGGAAAGTCTTCAGTGCACGATAACCATCCGCTTTGTCGTTATTATATGGCCGGTCTTCAACTGCACAAGATAAACACCTGCGGATAGATTCCGGACATCCCAGCTGAAACGATGTTCACCAGCTTCTTCAAACCGGCTTATGGGCTTTGCAACTAACCTTCCATCCCCAGCATAGATCCCAATTTCAACCAATCCTCGGTTCTGAAGCGAATAACTGATCAGCGCTTTGTTCTTAACCGGATTCGGCGCAAGATACAACCCTTCGACTGAGAGACCATTCTCTTTTCCCGAGCCGATTTCTAATGTAGCATTTTCGCAGAGATGAACGTATCCATTTGAAGTGCTGATCAGCAGATCAAGATCGCCATCACCACGCCAGTCGCTAAAGGCGATGCGGGCAATAGAACCGCCGACATTTATGGGTGTGCCGGCGGTGGTCTTGAGCGTCTCATAGGCGGCGTTGAAACGGGGTGCAGCATTCGTGCCCACATTCTTATAGAAGTAGATATAGCACGGATAATAGGTTCCGACGATCAGATCTTTCAGATTGTCACCATCCAGGTCATAAACGACGGCAGTATTGCGGAAGAGCTTAATAGGATTACTACCAGCGTTTATGTAAGAATAGTTACCAAAGCGGGGTGCTGTGTTGGTTCCGGTATTCAAGAAGACCCAGATCGAACCAACAGTCGGGGTTGTGTCCTGCCGGGCGACGATCAGGTCTTTCTTACCATCTTCATTCCAGTCGTTGATGAACGGAAAACTGTTATAGCCGACATCAATATCAACCTGGGTTGTAGCACTGTCACGTTTAATGTGTGTACCAGCGGTCAGGAAAACTGAATCGCCAAAGACCGGATTATTATTTGTGCCGATATTTCTGTAATAGCGAATCTTGCCGTAGTAGAACTGTCCCACAAGGAGATCTTTTTTTCCATCACCATCCCAATCGTAAACAAATGGAGACCCATAACATTCGACATATATATTCTTGCCATTAGATTGAATATAGACCGGGTTGAGGAAACGAGGTGCCGCTGCATAGACCGAAACGAGTCCGAAGATTAAGAGAAAAACGAACAGTCTACACATAAAACCTCCTTGTCGAAAAGAGATGATCTAAGTATTATAAGTTTAATCAGTGATAGAAATTTGTCATAGTAAAGATGAAAGCGATTTTTTCTTGACCAAATCTATTTTCTGGATAAGATACTAACCAGGGAAAAAGAATGAAGAAATTAATCAACGAAGCGATCGATACCCTGAGAAAGAAAAGAGTGGATTACGGTGATATAAGAATTGTTGAAACTCAGGACGAGTTTATCCGGGTCAAAAATGGTATTGTCGAGGCGATCAGTTGGACAACCGATTTCGGGTTCGGCGTCCGGGTCTTAAAAGATGGTGGCTGGGGGTTTTCTTCAAGTGCCAATGTTGTCAGAGGGGAGATCAACAAAAGAATTAAAGAAGCACTCATAATCGCCGCCGCATCGGCCTCGGTCCAGCCTCATACTGTCCATCTCAGTCCGGTTGAAATCTATAAGGCTAAATACCGAACTCCTTATCAGATCGATCCATTTACGATTTCTCTGGAAGATAAAATAGGCCTTCTCTTATCAATTAATAAAGTCCTCCAGCAGGATCAGAATATTAAATTAACAAATCTTGTCCTGGTCTTTAGCAAGATTAAAAAACTTTTTGGATCGACTGAGGGTTCGTTTATTGAGCAGGAGATTGTCGAGTCGGGTGGTGCAATTGCTGCTTATGCGATGAGGAACGGTGAAGTCCAGCGCCGCTCTTTTGAGAATTATCATCAGGCTGGATATGAATTCATCACCGGTCTCGACCTTAAAAGCCAGGCGGAACGGATCCGGGAAGAGGCGGTTATGCTCCTCTCGGCGCCAAATTGCCCAGCAGAGATTGCGACGGTGATCATCGGTTCCCATCAAATGGTCCTTCAGGTGCACGAATCCTGCGGACACCCCACCGAACTCGATCGGGTTCTCGGCACCGAGGCCTCATATGCCGGGACAAGCTTTCTGACCCTCGATAAACTTAACAATCTAAGATATGGTTCGGATAAAGTGAGCATCTATGCTGATGCTACGGCTGAAGGCGGCCTGGGGACTTTCGGGTTTGATGACGAGGGAGTTCCAGCCCAGCGCGTCCCCCTGGTCAAAGACGGTTTGTTCGTCGGTTATCTTTCATCAAGAGAGACCGCCAGCCGGATCAATCAGAAATCTTCCGGAGCAATGCGCGCCGATGGCTGGAATCGGATCCCGTTAATCCGGATGACCAATATCAATCTCGAACCGGGTGAATGGAATTTTGAGGATTTACTGACTGATACGGAAAACGGTGTCTATCTGGAGACAAACAAGTCCTGGTCAATCGATGACCGCCGCCTCAATTTTCAATTTGGCACGGAAATTGCTTGGCGGATCAAGAACGGTCGACTCACCGAAGTCTATAAGAATCCGACCTATACGGGTATTACCCCAGTATTCTGGAACAGTTGTGATGCAGTCTGTAATTCAAAGCACTGGACGATGTGGGGTGTGCCCAACTGCGGTAAAGGAGAACCGGGACAAACCGCCCATGTTGGCCATGGAACTGTTCCAGCACGATTTCGCAATGTCCAGATCGGTGTTGCGCAGTAAGTAGTCAATGAAAAATCTGCTCTGTTTCCTAACTCTTTTTATAGCCTGTGCCTATTTTAATACCTTTTACAATGCCCAGCATTACTACAAACAGGCGATGGCCGCTAAAAGTAAAGACTCCAGTAAGGTCCAGGAGTCAACATTGGAACTGTTCGACAAATCGATCGAGAAGTCAGCCCTGATTATAAAAAAGCATCCCCGTTCAAGATGGGTCGATAACGCCCTGCTCCTGATGGGTAAAGCCTACTATCAAAAGGGTGAATATGTTCGGGCCCGGGATAAATTTGAGGCCTTAGAACTCTTCTATCCTGATTCCCGATTAAGAAGTGAAGGGGCTTTCTACCGAGGGCTGTGTTATATTGAGGAGAAGAATTATGGGTTTGCGGTGGCCGTCTTCAATGAACTGGCGGAAAGAGATTCAAGATACAAAGAAGTCTGTAATTTTAAGATTGGTCTGATATACTTTCTCCAGCAGGAGTACAGTAAGGTCATAGAACATTACAAATCTTTTCTTAACTATTATCCCCGGAGTCGGTATCGGGTTGAGGCGTGGTCCTTAATGGGCAAGTCCGCGTTTGAAATGAAAGACTACAATAGCGCCCTAAACTACTACTATTCGGCCTTGAACAGAGTGAAAATCAGGGAGCAGGCAAAGGAAATTAAATTGAATATTATCCAATGTCAGATTGCGATTAAGGACTATGAAAATGGTTTACGCAGTCTGAAAGATGCAACTGAACCAGAGTTTCTGATTATGAAGGCTAAGATTCTCAATGCCGCGGGCAAAAAAGACGAACAACTTAAGTTGTTAATGAGCCTGAGCAAAGATCAATTAACAAATGAACTTATGGCTGAAGTCTTTTGTGAAATTGGTTCATTATACAAAGAAAAGAACGCTTACGACAGCGCCCTGATCTATTTCGATTCAGCATATGCACGTTCCTCAACTTCACTGTGGGGAGAAAATAGTATCAAGTGCAAGCAGACAATAAATAAGATCCTTGAATATCAGGCCCTGAGCAAAGAAGACCCGGCAAGGGCCCAATTTCTCCTTGCCGAACTATATTTCGTCAACCTCAGCGATACTAACCGCGCGCTCAGTGAATATGAGAAGGTTTACCGAGAATATCCCAAGAGTGAATTTGCTCCCAAGGCGATGTATGCCTGGGCCTGGATTCAGGAATATTTCTTAAAACAGGACAGCATCGCTAAGGCCTCCTACCGGCTATTGATCGAAAAATATCCCAACACTGAATACAGTAATGCTGCCCGGGAAAAACTCAGGGGGCAGTAGATGTTATATATCCAGGGAGTCATTAAAGAGAAGACCATCCTCACCCCCGAGATCTTCGGTCTCTGGGTTTCAGCCCCGGAGATCAGTCAGATGGTTCAACCGGGGCAGTTCGTTAATGTCCGGGTCACCCAGGGTTGCGAGCCTTTTCTCAATCGTCCTTTCAGTGTGGCTGATACTTCTGGCAACGCTATTTACCTTGTAATAAAAATTGTTGGTCAGGGAACAGAAATACTCCACCACCGGCGGATCGGTGATAAATTGGGCATCCTGGGCCCGCTGGGTAAGCCGGTTAAAATACCTGAGCAGCGTAAGGTACTTTTAGTAGGTGGTGGGGTTGGTCTTGCCCCGCTCTACTTCCTGGCCAAAAGAATAAAAAACAACAATGAGTTACACTTAATTATGGGAGCAAAGCGACGACCGGATCTGATAATGAAGAAAGACTTTCTCAAACTTACCAAAAATATTTCAATCGCCACTGAAGATGGCTCTTCAGGAACAAAAGGAACGGCGGTTACATTGCTCAAGCGTTTATTAAAAAAAGAGTCTTTCGACCTCATCTATACCTGTGGTCCTCGCGCAATGTTAATCGCGATAAAAGACCTACACTTAAAAATTCCCGCCCTGGCTTTTATTGAAGATTTTTTGGGTTGCGGCTGTGGTATCTGTCTGGGTTGCGCAATTAAAGTAAACAATGAGTACAAACGGATCTGCACTGATGGTCCGGTTTTTGATTTAAGGAAGGTCTCTTTTGGCAATTAGACTCTTTGGTCAATATTTTAACAACCCGGTCTTTTTAGCCTCAGGCGTTTATGGCTATGGACTTGATTTTCCGGAAGTTGTTGAACAAGTCGGAGCAATCTTCACCAAAGGGATTACAAAAAAACCACGGGTTGGCAATCCTCCGCCCCGTTTAATCGAAGTCACGGCCGGAGCCATAAATTCAGTAGGGCTGGAGAATGTGGGGATCGATGCCTTTATCAAAAAGATTCTGCCTAAATTGAAAAAGAGCAAGATCAAAATTTTTGTCAATATTGCCGGCAACTCAATCGAAGAGTATTGTTATCTGGCTCGAGCCCTTGATGGAGAAGTAACCGGTATCGAACTTAACATCTCCTGCCCCAATGTTCGCAACGGCTTAATCTTCGGACAGGACCCCAGGATGACCAGCCGCCTCGTTGCCCGGGTGCGCCGGGAGACTAAACTTCCCATCATTGTAAAATTGACTCCGAATTTCTGTAACATTGTAAATGTCGCCCGCGCGGCTGAAGATAGTGGTGCTGATGGCCTTTCGCTGATTAATACCCTACACGGTATTCTCTTTGATCTCAATAAAAAGAGACCAAGATTGATTGGTGGCCTTTCCGGCCCGGCGATAAAACCCTTTGCCCTCTACTGCGTTTACAAGGTTAAAGAAGCAGTTAAGATTCCTATTATTGGCATCGGTGGTATTATGAACGGTCGTGATGCCTACGAATATCTTCTTGCTGGAGCAAAGGCAGTAGGACTCGGTTCGGTCTGTCTAATAAATCCTTATGCTCCACTTAAGATAATTGCTGAACTGGCTGCGTTGATGCGCTAAAGGAGTCACAATGAAAGACAAGATAATCATCCCGCTCGATTTTATCGACTTAAATTCAGTAAAAAAGATCGTTGAAAAATTAAACGGACTGATCGACTTTTATAAAGTTGGTAGCACCCTTTTTACCCGATTCGGTCCAAAGGTCATTGAATACTTAAAGACAAATAAGAAACGTGTCTTTCTCGATCTTAAATATCACGACATACCATCGCAGGTCGCAGGTGCCTGTGAGGCAGCCGTCGATATCGGTGTTGATATGCTCAATCTCCATACCCTTGGTGGTTTTGAGATGATGGAAGCAGCAGTAAAGGGTGTCTATCTGAGATGCGAACAGAAAAAAATTGCCAAACCGATCCTCCTCGGCGTTACCATCCTGACCAGTATTGATGAAGCAAGTTTCAGTGATCTCTTTGGCGATATCAAACGGACGCTTGATGAACAGGTCTTATTCCTTGCCGATCTTGCCCGCTCCGCCGGCCTCGATGGTGTGGTCGCCTCACCCCAGGAGGTAAAGATCATCAAGCAAAAATTGGGCAAAGAATTTATTGTCGTTACCCCGGGTGTCCGGCCTGAAGGTGAAGATATTGATGACCATTCCCGGCTTCTTACGCCCCGCGCCGCAATTGAAGCGGGGGCTGACTATCTGGTTATCGGCCGACCGATAACCCATGCGCCCGATCCCCGTAAAGCAGTAGAGAAGATTATCGCTTCGCTGGAGAAAAGATGAATATCGAAAAATATCTCTTAAAAAGAAAGGTCCTAAGACGCGGCCACTTTCTTTTGAGTTCAGGCCTGCACAGCGATCTCTATTTTGAAAAATTTCGCATCCTCGAAGATCCACGGGCAACTAGAAAACTATGCAAATTTATTGTAGAACAGTTTAAAGACAAAGGTATCGAATGGGTTATCGGACCGGTAACCGGTGGATATATAATCGCCTATGAAGTAGCCCGAAATCTCAAATGTTACTGTGGCGTTGCCGAGTTGAAAGAGGGCAAGAGAATTATCGGTCGGGAGTTCGCAATTGAAAATAAAAAAATTCTTATTACGGACGATGTCTTAACTACCGGGGGGTCAATAATTACCACAATTGAAGCGATCCGGGAGAAGAAAGGTAACATCGTCGGAATTGCGGTCCTGATCGACCGCTCGACTGCTCTAATGCCATTTGAATATTATGCGGTATTTAAAAAATCGATCACCAATTTTGCCCCCAATGAATGCCCCCTCTGTAAAAAGGGCCTGAAATTGATTCGACCAGGATCGGTTAAGTGAGATTAAGAATAAGGGGGAGACGATGCCCGAGAATAAACCGCGGCCAGTTTCGTATAATACCTCTTGACTTTTTTTCTATTAATTATAATCATATTAATTAAAATTGCCGACAAAAACAGGTTACTGATTAATAATGATGATTTTTTAATCGTAGGGGTGCGATTTATCACGCAAGAATTACGGCCTTCGTATTAATTAATCTCTGACATTTTTGGGTATTTATAATTCTTAGGAGACACAATGAGGTATTTTATACCACTCCTGATGCCTATTGTCATTTTTGCCCGGACAATGACCGAGACTTTTATCTTTCCACCCCACAGGATCGTGGTTACCAGGATATATAACTACGACTTAATCTCCCTTCCGGGCCATTTTTATACCTCAGAACCTGGCAGCCCCTGCTTGCCTCGGGCTAATTATACGGTGCTCTTACCACCGACTGCCGAGATTACCTCGGTTGAAGTCATCTCTTGCAAGGCAAAGGATTTACCTGGTTCTTTTAATATCTTCCCGGCTCAAAAGCCAATGCCTTTATCTTTGATTGACAAAGGAATGGATCTTATACCACCAAATCCAGTCATCTATAATTCAAGCCAGGAGTACCCAGGTAAACTGACGGACTTCACACCATCTGGTTGCCTGAGTGGTTATCGTCTGGCTAATATTTCTCTATACCATTTACAGTATATACCAAGTGAGAAGCGATTAAAATTTTATAGGGAAATTACCATAAAGATTAACTAAGAAGAGGGTCGCCATGAGCCGGTCTCATTAAGCAAAGGCCAAATTGAGTTTTTGGTGATGATCTTAGAAGTCTTATTATCAATCCAGAAGATGTCGCAAGGTGGGCACCGAGTATTAAGACACTTCGCGACAGCATAGATTATTTAATTATCACGGGTAGTGCCAATGGCTCGACATTTCAACCAGTTGCCTACTGGCGGACTAAAAAAGGGTACTATACCAGAATACTTTCAACCGATTCAATCTATCCACATTATCCCGGTAGAGACAATGCCGAAAAGATTAGGAACTGTATTAAGGATTACTGGCAGGTGACATCAGCGTTGTTCCTTACTGCCCCCCTATATGTAAATCTCGGCAGGACTACTGATTACATTCCTTCAGATTTATATTTTGCCGACCTGCAGTGGTCCTATGACGGCAACCGCAATAATGTCTTTGGCGAATATTCATTCAATGGTGATACGGTTGATCTGTATTATGATGTCTATTTAGGTTCGGACTACCGCCCAGCCTTTGCGTGAGACTCTTCGGACCGGTGTTGGCTTTGTCCATTTTGTCTGCCATGGCAATGCGAATGGTTGTATAGTTACAAGTCAAGAAGTTTACAATCTCACCAATGAGCAAAAATATATTATTGCCAATGCAATGACCAGTGATTGTGGTGCGTTCGAAAATAATGACTGCTTCGTTGAAAATTTTATCAATGCTCTCAATGGCGGTGCGATTTGCGGCTTCTTCAATTCTAGTTATGGATTGGGTTATTCAAACGGTCCAGCAGGCCCCTCGAAGCAGATCGACATTGAATTCTATCGATATTTCTTCACGCACGACTCTCTGTTTGAAATTGGAAAATGTCATTCAGCTTCCAAACATAACTTTTGTAATTCAGCCATAAGCCAGGGAGTCTGGCGATGGTGTTACTATGAGACAAATCTCTTTGGTGATCCAGAACTTCCAATGTGGGGGCTGAAGCCATGCACACTTGTGGTTACTCCCCCCAATACTATTCGTCTTGGTCCCCAGAATTATCTGGTAACAGTGCGTTCCGCCGGCAACCCTCTGGCTAACGTTTTAGTGTGCCTCTGGAAAGGTGACGAGGTCTACGCTCGAAGTAAGACTGATATTTCAGGTAATGTGACCCTGTCAATAAATCCAACAACAACAGGCCCAATGTTAATTACCGTTACCGCCAAAAATCACTTGCCTTATGAAAGTTCGTGTATGGCTGGTATTGAAGAAAAGAAAATTTCCACACGGTTGATTCAAGAAATAAAAATAGTTACCAATTCGGTAAGAGATAAATTGGTCATTCGCTATTCTTTACCTGTTCGTGAAAAAATCAAAGCTGAGGTATTTGATGTTTGCGGAAGATTTGCCGGGCTTGACGAAATTGTCTGGCGACCAAAAAATCTTGCTCCTGGTGTCTATTTTATTAAAATCAGTTCAACCTACGCGGTTGATCGATATCTTTCTTTTATCTTCTTGTAGTTAAAACCGGCCCTGGTGACCGCTTTACCCCAACTGCCGAAATACCTCGTTGCTGCTTGAATCAATCTCCGGGTTCTTCGGGCAATATTCTTATAATTCAGTGAGACTTTCCGTCGGGCATATTTTCTGATCTCGGCAATGACCTTCTCTTTACTCCAGTGCCTTTCGCGCTTAAGTCCACGGTGTAGATCAATTGTCCGTAATGCCCGGCGCCAGGAGCCGAAGTGCCGGATTGCTGCCTGATATAAAGCACGGTGGTGATGAAAGACATAGGCTGGAGAAAAATCCGGATGCTTTCTCTTCAGCCTCTTAATTTCTCTTATAATTAAATTTTTATTCCAGGTTACCATAGAACCTCAGGATAGGCTTGCTAACGGATCTTTACTATCCTCAATAGTTGATGAGTACTGACACCTTCTATAAAATATACACCGGCGGTTAGATCCCTGCCGATCATGTAACCCGGATCTTTTCCAACCCACTTCCCCGTAATATCATAGATATCAAAATATTCCCGTTCCCAACCTATGGCGGTGGCAAAATGGGCAAATGGATTTGGTGTTACTTGTAATCTTGCTTCTAACTTCTGACTTCTGATTTCTTTCTCTTCAATCCCCGTATTCCCGGTTGGGTTCCGTTTGTAGTATATTTCTCGATTGCCGTCCCTTTCGTCCGTCCAGACAGTATGTAATTTACTTCCGGAAATTGCAATCGATGGATAAAAAGAGGCTGCACCATCTGCAGTCAGGCCTGTGTCTGGACTCCAGATCGTGCCGTTATTTGTCGAGCGCTTGTAATAAATTTCATAATTTCCATCCCGCTGGTCATACCAGACAAGATGAAGATTCTGCCCGGAGACCGCAATCGATGGCCGGTTCGATTCACCCGGGGAATTAGTCAATCTCGTATCCGAACCCCAGGTGGAGCCGGCATCGGTTGAACGTTTGTAATAAATCTCCCGATCACCGTCCCGCTCATCAAACCAAGCAATATGGACTGAAGAACCGTTGGCACCGATCGTCGGCAGATAAGAATTTGCCCCGTCGTTGGTTAATCTGATATCAGCACCCCAGGTCGAACCGTTATCTGTTGAGCGCTTGTAGTAGATCTCAGGATTGCCATCACGCAGATCATACCAGACGATATGAACATAAGAACCCGTAGCGGCAACTGATGGCGGGCCTGAGCCGCCCGGGTCAGTGGTCAGACGCTGATCCGGTTCCCAGTTTGTTCCGCCATTTGTTGATCTTTTGTAAAAGATATCCCAGTTATACCGGACTCCATCCCATTTTAAATCGTGCCAGACAACATGGATAAATTGTCCCGAGGTGGCGATTGACGCCCAAGAATCGGCCTCAACCCTTAAGTCGTCGCGGGTAAGCTGGGTATCCGGTCGCCAGGTTGTGCCGCCATCAGTTGAGCGCTTATAAAAGATCTCATCATCGCCACCACGGATGTAATCGCACCAGACAATATGGATATTTCGGGGTGGAGAAACAGCAAGGGAGACGACCGGGGACTGCGGATAAAAGGCCGCGGTATCGACAATCTTCGTCTCGGGCCCCCAGGATAGACCACCATTGGTTGAACGGCAATAGTAGATTTTGTCACCGCCTTCCCGATAATCGAACCAGACAATATGAACAGTATCATTCTGCGCCGCCACACACCATCCGCTATTGGGTGAAGTCTGTGAAACACTGGGGTCATTAGTGATCCTCTGGTCCGGCTCCCACTGTCCAAAAAGCATTGTCGCAGAGTTAAGGAGAAAACAGATTAGAAATTTTTTTATCATAAAAAACCTCCTTGTGCCCCCAAGCACGCCGCTACAACGGTATATTGCCGTGCTTTTTGGGAGGATTGGTATCCCTCTTGTTCTGCAGCATCTCCAGGGCCTTGATCAATTTAGGCCTGGTCTCGCTCGGTCTTATGACCTCGTCGATATAACCACGGCTGGCGGTAATAAAAGGATTGGCAAACTTCTCAGTATATTCGAGGACACGTTCCTGTTTGGCTTTGACCGCATCTTTGGCTTCGCCAATCTCTTTGCGATAGAGGATATTGACTGCTCCGTCCGGCCCCATCACCGCAATCTCGGCGGTCGGCCAGACAAAGTTTATGTCTGCACGGATGTGTTTTGAATTCATTACACAGTAGGCACCACCATATGCCTTGCGCGTTATAACCGTTAATCGGGGAACGGTCGCTTCACAGAAGGCATACATCAACTTGGCCCCTTCTTTTATAACCCCGCCGTGTTCCTGATTAACACCGGGTAAAAATCCCGGCACATCTTCAAAGACAACAAGGGGAATATTAAAACAGTCACAGAATCGGACAAACCTCGCTGCCTTCATCGAAGATTTCGTATCGAGCACCCCGGCTAAAACCGCAGGCTGGTTGGCGACAATACCAACCGGTCGGCCATTGAGCCGGGCAAAACCGACGATAACATTCTGGGCAAAATGTTCGTGAACTTCCAGAAGTTTGCCATCATCAACCACCATCCGGATTACTTCTTTCATATCATAAGGTTTGATCGGGCTATCCGGGATTATCCGGTCGAGATTTTCATCCATCCGCTCAATCGGATCCCGGCATTCGCTAACCGGCGGATCTTCCATATTATTCTGAGGCAGATAAGATAAAAGTTCTTTTATCTGTCCAATGCAGGTCTCTTCATCCTCACAGGCAAAATGGGCAACACCGCTGGTCGCATTATGAGCCATTGCACCACCCAGTTGCTCAAAGGTCACCTCTTCATGAGTAACCGCCTTAATCACATCGGGTCCGGTTAAGAACATATAACTTGTCCCTTTGACCATAAAGACAAAATCGGTCAAGGCGGGCGAATACACCGCTCCACCCGCACAGGGGCCCATAATAGCAGAAATCTGCGGAACAACACCCGAGGCCAGGACATTCCGCAAAAAGATATAAGAATAACCCGCCAGGCTATCAACCCCTTCCTGAATTCTTGCCCCACCCGAATCTTTAAGCCCGATAATGGGAGCGCCATTTTTTAATGCCAGATCCTGGATCTTGACAATCTTCTCGGCATAGGCGAGACTCAGGGAACCACCAAAGACCGTAAAATCTTCAGAGAGGATATAGACCAGACGGCCGTTGATCGTGCCATAGCCTGTGACCACACCGTCACCCGGTATTTTTTTCTTGTCCATATCAAAATCAATGCATCGATGCGTAACAAACATATCGAGTTCAGTAAAACTCCCTTTATCGAGAAGAAGGTCGATTCGTTCCCGGGCAGTCAGTTTTCCCGCCTCGTGCTGGCGTTTGATCCGCTCGGCACCACCACCTAAAAGGGCTTCCTTCTTCAGTTTTTCTAAGTGTTTCAGTTTTTCGGCCATTGACATAAAGACTCCTGTATCGATAAAGTACCTAAATATAAATACCTAAATAAAAATGTCCGAATATGATTTTTTAAATAGCTTCATTTAATTTGTTTAGAATCTATCATACAATTGGCTGCAATTTAAATTCTCCATTTTCTTCTTCAAGGTGAGCCATCCTGATCTTCGGGTCGTGTTCGAAAATTAAGAGCCATCTCTCATCAATTGCTCTTTTTAAAAAAACCTTCTTCTGCTCAATCGTCTCCAGGGGATAAAGGTCATAGCCCATCACAAAAGGGATTCTTAAATGTGATGTGGTTGGGATCAGATCGCCCCAGTAGAGGGCGGTCTTCCCTTCAGACTCAATCTTGACCATCTGATGACCCCGGGTATGACCACCGGTGTTGATTACCTCAATGCCGGGCAGGATCTCTTTACTGCCTTCGATCAACTCCAACTGACCTGAGTTCTGAATGGGCAAGAAATTCTCGAGTAAATAACTTGCTTTTGTCCTCTCATTCGGGCTTACTGCATCTGCCCATTCCGCCTTCTGGACAAAATACTTTGCCCGGCAAAATGTCGGGATCGCTCTCTTATCTTCGTTGTAAATTGTATTACCACCACAGTGGTCAAAGTGGAGATGGGTATTGATTACGATATCAATCTCATCGGGTTTAATCCCGAGGTCATTTAAGTTCTGGATTAAACCCTTTCCCCGCTGAACACTGTAGATCTCGATGAACCGTTCTTTCAATTTATCACCAATGCCCGTGTCGATCAAGATCTTGAAGTCTTTACCCTTTATCAAGAGGAGATTGAGTGCCAGTTCTATTCGATTCTTATCATCTGCCGGATTGAGTTTCGACCACATCACTTTCGGCACAACCCCGAACATCGCTCCGCCATCGAGATAAAAGATTCCGTCGTTAATGATCTCTAAATCTAATTTACCTAACTTCATACCTCAATCGATTATAAACGGAAAAGATGAAAAAAGCAAGGGGAAAAAATACCCCTTACCACTCAATTTCGAGACCCTGAGATAATTTCTTCTTTTCTTAAAGTGTCAAACCAGCGAAGTTTTCCTTATCCCAATTGAATTCAGATGGCCATAGAGTCCTTCAATCCGTGCAAGTTTTTCGGCAATCGCACTGATATTCTCAAAACCCATTTTATCCACTTTCAAAACCGTCTGAATCTTCAAAAAATCCTTGATGTGCAATCCACCGGTATATCGTGCTGCACCTCCGGTTGGTAATGTGTGATTCAGACCACTGCTATAATCACCAAGCACCTCGGCCGAGTATTTTCCAATAAAAAGTGAGCCATAGTTTTTCAGTTTATCAATAAATTTATTGGGATTCTTAACCTGTAGTTCAAGGTGCTCGGGTGCTTTCTTATTAGCAATTTCTATTGCTTGATCCATATTTTTGACAAAGATTATAACCCCTTTTTTCTTCAGTGAAGCATTGGCTATTTCTTTAGTATTTAGTTTTTGTAGTTGCCTTTTTACCTCTTTTTTTACATTTTCGGCAAGTCTTTTTGAGTTGGTAATCAAAATTGCGCTTGCATCAACATCATGTTCTGCCTGGGCAAGTAAATCAGCAGCAATAATTTTTACTTCTGCTGTTTTATCAGCAATTATTAAAATCTCGCTCGGACCGGCAATGAAATCAATGCCAACATCCCCATAAACAAGTTTCTTCGCCGTCGTAACATAGATATTACCCGGACCAAAAATTTTATCTACAGGCTTCATACTTTCAGTTCCATAAGCAAGTGCCGCGATTGCCTGAATCCCGCCGACTCTATAGACTTCTTTGATACCAATAAGATGTGCAGTAGCAAGGATTGCCGGATGGATTGAGTTATTATGGGTTGGTGGCGAGCACAATACAATCTCTTTTACACCAGCAACCTTTGCCGGTACCCCACACATCAAGACCGTTGAAACAAGGGGAAATTTGCCACCCGGAACATAGATTCCAATTCTTTTTATCGGTATTACCTTTTGCCCAGCATATACACCTTTTGTTATAGCAATTTTAAAATCTTTTAATTGTCTTAAATGTGCTAAGGAAAACTTTTCAATATTTGTTTTTGCTTTTTTGATTGCATTCAGAAAATCAGAATCTATGTCATCGTATGCATCCCTGAGTTCCTGAGGTCTGACCCTGAAGTCTCTAATCAGAACTCTATCAAATCTCTGTGTGTATTTCCTAATTGCCCTGTCACCATTCTTCTTCACATCTTCAATTATTTTGTAGGCATCTACAATGTTATAGGTAATCGGGCATTTAAAGAAATCTTTTTTCAAATCTTTATAATTTATTATGCGCAATATTCCTCCCTTGTTTTTATTCTTATCTTAGAATTCCAGTTAACTTCTTTATAGTATGACAGAAAATTTCTTAAAATCCTCTTGCCGGGTTTGGTGAAAATTGATTCAGGATGGAATTGAACTCCCTCGATACTATAAACTTTATGTCTGATACCCATTATTACACCCTTTTCTGTCCAGGCAGTAATTTCAAGACAATCAGGGATGGTTTCTTTCTCTACAATTAGGGAATGGTAGCGCGTCGCGGAAAATGGGTTCTTAATTCCTTGAAATATTCGCTTCCTATCATGGAAGATTAATGATGTCTTTCCATGAATAACCTCTTTTGCCCTTATTATCTTTGCACCGAAAACATAAGCGATCGCCTGATGGCCAAGACATACGCCAAATATAGGAATTTTGCCCGCAAAATGTTCAATGATATTACAGGTATAGCCTGCTTCCTTGGGTGTTTTTGGACCCGGAGAAATAAAGATGAATTCAGGCTTTAATTTTTTAATCATCTTTATTGTTATCTCATCATTCCTATAAACCTGCAACTTTTCTCCCATCGCACCCAAATACTGGGCAAGATTATAAACGAATGAATCATAATTGTCAATCAATAGTATCATACCATCTCCATTGCTAATTTTAATGCATTCATTTTGTTTAAAGTTTCCTGATATTCTTTCTCAGGAACTGAATCTGCAACAATTCCTGCACCACTTTGAATATAAGCGATATTGTCTTTTATGACAATCGTCCTTATTGCGATACAGAAATCCATATTACCGTTAAAATCAAAATATCCGATTGCACCCGCATACAGTCCTCTCTTTACTGGTTCTAACTCATCAATTATCTCCATCGCCCTTATCTTTGGTGCGCCAGAGACAGTTCCCGCGGGAAATGAAGAGATAAATAGGTCAATCGCATCAAGGTCTTGGCGTAATCTTCCGGTAATATTTGATACAATATGCATTACTTTTGAATATTTTTCAATTTTTAAAAGTGCCGTTGGTTTGACTGTTCCATATTCACAAACCCTGCCTAAGTCATTTCTTGCAAGGTCAACAAGCATAATATGTTCAGCAAGTTCTTTTTCATCTTTCAGCAGTTCTAAATTCATTTTTTTATCTTCAATTCTATTTTTCCCCCTTGGTCTGGTTCCAGCCAGGGGCCGGGATATTACAGTTCCATTTTTTAATTTCACAAGTATCTCAGGGGATGAACCTAAAATTGTTATACCATTGAGTTTCAGGTAATACATATAGGGCGAAGGATTGGTGAGCCGGAGTGCGCGGTATAACTCAAATGGCGATGCTTCAATTTCGGACTTGAATCTTTGAGAAAGGACGACCTGGAATATATCACCTGCAAAAATATATTCTTTTGCCTTTTTTACAATATTATAAAATTTATCCGGTTTGAAATTGGATTTAAAATTTATAACCCTACTTTTAGGTATGAACCTACAAAGGTCTGACTTTGAATTGAGCACTTCGGCAATGTATTTTAGCCGATTCGGGTCATCGTGAAAGATTACAATATTTGCTATATTTAATTTGTGGTCAAAGACTATTATCTCCTGAGGAAATATAAAATATACATCAGGTATTTTCAATTCGTCTGGGTTATTATCAGGAATCTTTTCAAAATGTCTTATCGCATCATAAGAAATATATCCTACGCCGCCCCCGGAAAAGAGGGCAAAATATGAGGAATTATTATTAAGGTTAAGGATTTTACGTAAATGCAAAAAGGGGTTACCGAATGTTCTTTCTATCTTATCCGGTGTTAGAATCTGAATAACTTTATTCTTTGCCTTGAAGATTATTTTGGGAAATGAACCAATGAATGAGTATCTCCCAAATGAACCGTTAAGTTCTAATGATTCGTATAAGAATCCATACGGCTCATCTCTATATAGTTTAAAAAATGCCTCAACCGGTGAAAGTTTAAATTTCAATCCCGTTGCTTTAGTATTTTCTTTGAATATATTCTTCACCACAGACCTCTCTTAATATATTAATAAATTCAGGAAACGAAATATTTATACAATCCGCGTTTTTAATGACCGTTTCACCCTCAGCAATCAACCCGGCAATCGCAAGGGCCATTGCAATTCTGTGGTCATTATAACTTTCACATACTGCTCCTTTTAGTTTTGTTGGTCCGTTTATGATTAAGCCATCTTCTATTTCTTCTATATCTGCACATAATTTCTTCAATTCATTGCATATTGCTTTTATTCGGTCGGTCTCCTTAACCCGTAATTCTTCAGCATCTTTTATTACTGAGCGACCTTTTAACTGTGTTGCCAAGACAGCGAGTACTGGAATCTCATCAATCAGTCTTGGAATTAAGGAACCAGAGATGGTAAAAGCAAATGGCTTTGACTTTTTTATAACAATATCAGCAATTGGCTCATTGCAAGAATTTTTTATATTTGCTAATGTTATATCCGCACCATTTTCTTTTAGGACCTCAATTATTCCACAGCGTAATTGATTTATTCCTGTTTCCTTTATGATTATTTTTTCAGCAGTCAGAATTCCTAAAACTATAAAGAATGCTGCAGATGAGATATCATTTGGAATATGAATTATTCTTCCTGAAAAGTTTTGCGCAGGGTAAACAATTATTTTATTCTCTTTTTTTATAAACTTTATATTAAAGAAATCAAAAAGTCTTTCAGTATGGTCCCTTGTAAGGATGGGCTCTTCAATGATTGTTTCAGAACCAGCATACAATCCCGCAAGCATCAATGCTGATTTCACTTGGGCACTTGCGACTGGAAGTTTATATTCAATCGCCTTCAACTTTTTTCCTGTTATACTCAATGGTGCAAGTCCGTTTTTCCTGCTTCTTATCTCAGCGCCCATGATTCTTAACGGTTCAATAACCCTTTTCATCGGTCTTTTTCTCAATGAATCATCTCCGGTGAGGACTGAATGGAACTCTTGGCCAGCGAGGAGTCCGGTTAATAACCTCATAGTTGTTCCTGAATTCCCGCAATTGAGCACATCTTCTGGTTCTTTCAGTCCAGAAATGCCTTTACCTTTAATACTGATGCATTCTTTATCTACATAAATCTCTATACCCATTGATTTTAAACATCTCAATGTTGAGAAACTATCTTCGGCATGAGAGAAATTGTAGATCTTGGTCTCACCATCAGCAATTGCCCCAAGAATCAAACATCGGTGGGTAATTGACTTATCTCCACCAACAGAAAACTCTCCAGTAATTCTGTTGCATCTTTTTATACTTAGATTCATCTTAACTCCTTTATTACGGGGTAACTGCCAAGGAATTTGTAGTATACCGATACCTCTTCAAGAGTTTCAACGGCATTCCTGCATCTTTCTTCTGCAATGCTTCCTTTAAAATCAATATAAAAGATATACTCCCATGGTTTTCCAATGATTGGTCTGGATTCAAGTTTTACTAAATCAATATTCCGTAAAGCAAAGATACTCAAGGAGCGAAAGAGAATTCCTGGTTCATTTTTGACACCAAATACTAAGGAAGATTTTGCATCATTACCTGAATAAATTTTTTCTTTTTTTGAAAGTATTAGGAATCTGGTAAAATTCATTTGATTATCTTCGATCTGCTTTATCAGTATCTTCAATCCATATATTGACTCAATCTGTGGACCCGCAATAATTCCTACATCCTTTCTATTCTTTTTTATGACAGCCTCGGCCGCACCTGCAGAATCAAAAAACGATATGAATGTATACTCAGGATTCTTTGATATAAATTTTCGGCATTGTTCTAAGGCTGCAGGATGAGACCAGATTTCTTTTATATCCTCTATTCTTCCAAGTGCAAAGAGGTTATAAGATATCCTCAGCTCCACTTCAGCAATAATCCAAAGTTCGTTTGTCAATAGGAGGTCATAATTTTTATGGAGACTGCCCATTAATGAATTCTCTATAGGTAGTATTGCGTATGCCTCGGGCACGTTATTCAGTGCATTGACAGCATCTTCAAAACTTTTTAAACCGCTCGATTCTATCTTATCGCCGAAATAAATCTTTCCTGCAAGTTCACTATAGGCACCTTTCGTGCCTTGAAAATAGACCTTTATTTTATTTTCATTCATAATACCCTTCCCATTGCGGATGCAATCTTTTTAATATCTGCCATCAATTCCTTGAAGACTTCAACCTTTATTGATTGTTTACCATCAGAAAGAGCATTTGCAGGGTCAGGATGGACCTCAACGATTACACCATCTGCACCTGCAGCAATACCTGCACGCGCAAGTGGATTTACATACCTCCAGTCACCTGAGGCGTGG
>CBFGIV010000040.1:0-20550 GCA_965648915.1 Caldifarciminota bacterium
CGAAAAGTCCGTAAGTCCTGTTATCTCGCAAGATATAAAATTTGAGACAATTTGTAATTTTCCGTCCGTATGAATTCGGACGCTACATTTTCTTTTGCTCTGAAAGGAGTGTCTCAATCGTGCCTGGACTCCTGTCAGAGCATTTAAGCCCGCGATAGTTTCACCGCTTAAATTTAAAAATATTAAAGAAGATGAGATTGCTTCGCATTCGCTCGCAATGGCCAGGGAAGAGAATGGGATTGCCACGCCCTTGATAAACTCGGGATCGCAATGACGGGGGGGGTAAAATTTTAAGTAGAGGTAAAAATTAGAAAATAATATACCGACACCAAAATGAGAGTAGGTTTCCCTCAGAAAAGTTTTGAAGCTACACCCTCGAACCAATCCACACCTCGCAATTTAAATTTTATATAATTTCTTAAAAAAGTCAACTATTTTTTCTGAGATTGACTATGCATACTCACCAGAAAAAGAGTCCTGTATTAAATTTGCTGCTCAGTGTTTAATATGAAGAATGGGGAGTAAAAGGGTTTCTTGCTCCGGGGATATCCCTTGTGCAGAATTTACAGAGAACACCTTTTTTTTCACATTCATAGCGATTTAAGCAGATGTCGTTTACCCATTCGAACTGGGTACTCTCACAACTCTGGGTGTCGAATATTTCACAATATCTCTGGATCATACCAATCTCTTTATTAACTAAAGGACAGTGGAGATTTATTTTGCGTGTATCGCCCGGGTTGTGCTTCATAGACTTTCCCGAAGAGATTATATATTAAAAACTTAATGTGTCAATCAATTCGTAGTGGAAAGTCTCTGATTTCAGTAAAACCCGCAAGACAGGCTGGCTACAAAATTTTCTTGACTTGCTTCCTTTTTTACATATAATCAGATTTCTTTCGTCGCGGGAGTAGCTCAGCGGTAGAGCGTCACCTTGCCAAGGTGAGGGTCACGGGTTCAAATCCCGCCTCCCGCTTGCACCGGTCGTGGGCAAATTGCCCAGTGCACTTTTGCCTTTGACTGTTCAGCAATGGGGCATTGCGGAATTTGTTCAATGCCGTTTTCTGAGATTTTTAGCAGCGGAGCGGCACAGTGCAAATCCCGCCTCCCGCTTGCACCGGTCGCAGGCAAATTGCCCAGTGCACTTTTGCCTTTGATCTCAATATTAAAAAAATTAAAGGCGGCATAGCCAAGGAGCAAGGCGGCGGTCTGCAAAACCGCTATTCGCCGGTGCAAATCCGGCTGCCGCCTTTTTTAATTTTTATTCGCTTCAATTCTCTCTTTATCGCTTCTGCCATTTTACAGAAAATCCCGGCTTTTTTTAGATAGTTCCTCTTTTCAAGGTAGGCCGATCCCATACAACGAAAACAGAATTGTTTTAAATTGCAGATAGAGCAATCTCTCAGGTCTTCTTCCTTGAGTTTTCTGATCTTCTTTAAAACGGTTGATTTATACCATATTTCTTTAAGCGGTTTTTCCCTTATATTCCCGGCTGGAATCTGTAGACCTTCACAGGGATAGATAACGCCGGCGGGCGAAATCGCCAGAACACTTCTACCGGCATTGCAGATTAATCTTGAGGATTGGTCTTCACAAAAGTATCTCTGGTTTGCTCGCACAAAATAATGGGCAACTATATTCAGATCTTGCGGTTGAACACGAAAGTCCAACGGAGTCCGATCAAAATTATTTCTTGGTGTAATAAAGGGATCAGCCAGAAGAGTTGCCTTAAAATTTTTTGCCAGAGACTGAATCTGGTCGAACTCTTTTATGTTAAACCTGTTTATTGTCATCTTAAACCTGATATTAATACCATTCTCTAACAGATGTTCGGTTCCTTTTAACATTTTAAGAAATGATCCATCAATACCGGTGAAGCGATCATGGGTTCTCGGAATAGCACCATAGATGCTGATATCGACACATTTGAAGTTCAATTCCTTAATTTTTTGAGCAATATTCCTATCAATCAGAGTTGCATTGGTGAGGATTTTCAGGGCGAAGTTTTTCTTTCTTGCATAACTTGCAATCTTAAAAAAATCTTCTCTGGTTAGAGGCTCACCACCGCTAAATGCAAGATAAAAACAACCCAGTTGGGCAAGTTGGTCAAGGAGGTTTCTTATCTCAGCAAATCTGAGTTCATCACCCTTTCTTCTGATCTGATAACAGTGTCGACATCTTAGATTACAACCATAAGTTATTTCATAAACCGCGCTCAACGGGATGGATTTATCCCGACATCTGTTTATGAGTTCGGTAAATCGGTGCATAAGAGATTTTAATCAGTTGTGGAGTTTTGTAAATAAAATCTTGACTTTAATAAAAAAGTCAATAAAATATAGTAGTTAATTAACATTTAATTAATTCAGGTTACTTTGGTGATTTGTCGCCTATCTTAAAAACATCAACAAGGAGATGTAAAAGTGAAGAAGACTAAAGAAAGTAAAAGTAAGATAAAGAAAAAGAAGTATCAAAAACCACAGATCAAAACCGAAAAGATAAAGTTTCAGGACTCCATTCAATGTAACAAGGCTGCCTTTACACCGGGTTGTTCCTTGCTGGCTTCTTAATTTTTCAGTGTAATTTGAGTAAAATTGTGGAAGCAATTTGAGGAGGCTAAGATGTTTTTGAAATGTTTTTGGTCGCTACTTATCTTGAGCCTTTTAGTATCCGGACAGAATATCACAGATAATACCAATCAGGCTTCCAAACCCAAAATCTGGGCAACGGATGATGTCAATAGTCTGCCCGAGTATCGAAAGATCACATCACCGATCCATCCTTATATTAAGGAAAGAGAGGGCGGTAATCAACAGATTTTAACACCGATTCCTTTGCCAGAGGCAAGACCAAACTTTTTCCGGCCTAAATCTAAGATTGAAAGATGGCAGATTGAAGGAGGACAGACCTTCCGGGCACCGAAAGAAAATTTATATGTAAAAGGCGAACTGGTTATTCAATTTAACGAGGAAGGGAGGGCAAAACTTAAGATTGGGAAATCGACTACCGGGGTGGTTATAACCGGTATTTCTGCGGTTGACCAGTTGAATATCAAATATAATGCTTATGAAATGATGAGGGTGATTAAAGATGAAGATCTACCACCCAAAGCAAAAGAGTATCGACTGGACTTAATCTATCTTTTGAAGGTGGATGAGTCACTTGATCTTGAAAGAGTTGCAAAAGATTATCGGGCAATCCCTGAGGTCAAAGGCTGTTCACCAAACTATTATGGTTATAAGTGCAATATCCCTAAGACCTATCCCGATGACCCATATTTTGACTGGGCACCCAATATCACACAGGGGCCAGAGGTCTGGACTCTCACACAGGGAAATTCTACTGATACCATAGCGATTCTTGATATCGAACAGTTTAATACCGCGCATCCGGATCTTAACAATAACTGGGCGGGCACCGGCAGTAATGAAGCCGGTTATCCTTATAACGGGACATCATCCTGGCATGGAACCGGTTGTGCCGGCCATGCATGTGCAGAGTTAAATAACAGTGCCGGCATTTCAGGTTCAGCCGGGGGCTGGGCATCAGTCAAGGGTATTCTCTGGCTTCCTTATCGATTTGTAACTCTCGCCGGAAATATCAACGGCATAACCTATGCAGTTAATAATGGAGCCTGTGTGATTTCTCAATCAATTGCTTTCAGCGGCAATGTTGCTGCACTCGAAGACGCCTTTGCTAATGCCCTGGCAAATGATGTTCTATCCTTTGCCGCTGCGGGTAATGAAAATAACTCTTCGTTAGGCTATCCGGCGCCCGCGATGTTCTCCTGTGTTGTTGCAGTTGGTGGTATTAATAATCTTGATCGCCACTGGGCATGGAGTGCGGATGCGGGTTCGAACTATGGCTCGCATATTGATGTGGTAGCACCAGGTGATTTGCACTGGTCCTGCACGGCTACCGGCTACACCGACCAGTATGGTGGGACATCCTGGGCAACACCGCGTGCCGCTGCCATTGCTGCACTGGTAGCAAATTATCGCAATATCCGTGGACAAGCCTTGAAAGAAGTCATTGAAAGGACCGCAGATGAAATAGAATATCTGACCGATAATAGTTTTCCCTGGCATCCACCTTCACAGGGGTTGATGGGTTCGGGTCGGGTTAATGCCTATGAGGCGGTGATGTCTTATAACCGCAATATCTCCACCAACTGGATTGCGGCGTCATCGAATAATGTGCCCTATATTAATTGTAAGAATATGTATCTCGATTTTGATGCCCGGGATTCACTCCACGGCAAGCATTCACACTCGCTTGTTCCTTTTGTCCCAACAAGAGTTCGAGCAATGGTTCAAAACCGGGGCAAGCAGACCGAATCTTTTTATGTAACCTGTGTTGTGGAGTCTTCCGGGGTTCGGATATTCCAGAACCGCAAGTTGGTGACCGGACTTGCATCATCAAAGGCACAGATAGTTGAATTCGAACCTTTCAGGGTCGGCCGGGAGAATTTTGACTATCGAATAAATGTCTTTACTGAACTGGATGAAGACTACAATCCGAGAAATGATACTTTCGGGATTACGGTCCGTTCAACCCGGAGTGATACTGTCCAGTATGATGTTGGAGATTGGGATATTGCCTACTCCGATCCCTGGGCAGCCTGGGCAGTAAAATTCAATCCAGAAAGGACCTGCACCTTAAAGGCGGTTCAGTTTATGATTTATGCTGGTGGAACGGCCTGTTCTTTGATCGTCTGGGAAGATAAAGGGGGTAGACCCGGAGCAAGGATAATGACCCCCCAGGCCTATACCCCTCCAGGTGGCCCATCCTGGAATACAGTCGCATTGACTTCACCGGTATTGATTAATCGAACAGTCTGGGTTGGATTCAAGACCCCGGGGAGTGGAGGTGGTAATGTTGCGCCCTGTGTCGATCGGAGATCAAATGCGGGGATGAGTTATTATTCGGCCTCGGGAGGGAGTTCTTCGGCAACTGACTGGACTTCGCTTGGTGAAGATTTACTCTTCAGACCTATTGTCTCTTACCAATCAGTCTATACAAATGATGTGGCGATGAAATCGATAAATTCACCACCGGCTTCTGTTGTAAAAGGTGTAACACAATTGCCCCAGGCCACGGTGACCAATGTGGGGTCAGCCGCCAATTCGTTTAATGCTACTTGTCGGATAGATTCATCCGGGGTAAATCGTTATTCATCGACTAAGAGCGTAAGTAGCCTCAATCCTGGAGATACCGCCCGAGTTATCTTCGACCCCTGGACCCCGAACTGGGAAGGCGGGACATATAATATGAAGATTTATACTGAACTGGGAAACGACCTGAATCGGCGTAATGATTCACTTTATCTGAATATCTCTTCTTCCTCAATCGGTGAAATTACCAATCAGGAGAGCACGGCAAAATACTACTGGGGACGCTATTACTTTGCCTCAAAATTTACCCCTGCTGGACCATGTTCTCTTTTGGCTGGTAAATTCCTTGTCTTCCGAACCGGGACACCTCTACCAACTGATCCATGCAGTCTCTTTGTCTGGAGTGACAATAACAATAATCCCGGAGCAATCCTGGCCGGACCGATTCCTTTTAGTGGGGTATATTATCCAACCTGGGATACGGTATATTTAACTACACCTCTTTATATTAATGGTCCGTTCTTTTTGGGAAACTACAATCCAGGAAATATATCAGGATCGAGATATGTTTCAGTTTTATCAGATAGTGGACAGATCAATACGGGAAGGAATCGGTACAACACGGTTCCGCCGGGGACCTGGGGAACCACTGCTTATAATTTCTTTATCCATGCAATAGTGAAATACTTGGGGACCTACAATAACGATGTGGGTGTGCAGTCGATCGATGCACCATCGGCGGTTATTAAACCCGATATATCGGTAACACCCCAGGCAACGATAAAGAATTATGGAAACAATACCGCTACCTTTAATGTCCGCTGCACTTTTGATACTAACGGAGTTGTTATCTATACTTCGGAGAAGAGCGTATCCAGCCTGCTGCCGACTCAGACTAAAGTAATCGATTTTGATGAATTCACACCCCAAACCCTCTATAAATATTATCGGCAGAAGGTGAAGACTTTACTGGCAGGTGATGAGAATCCCGCAAATGACAGTCTGGTTGACAGCACCTACTGTAGTGATCTGGATATAATCTCTTATTCAACCACCCCCTATTATTACTGGCCTGATTCGACCTATGCCTGTGTCCGGTTTACGCCCGAAAAACCCTGCAGTCTGGTTGGTGCCTGGATTGCCCTGCAGGATACGACCCGTCTCTGGAATCAAACCTGTTCGACCTTTGTCTGGAATAATCGGGTCGATGGCCGGACCTGGCCCGGTGCCCTTGTCTGGTCAGAGGGGTATGTGCCGCCCAATCCCGGTGGGGTAGCGGCCTGGTTCCGGAGGACAATCCCAAGCCGTTATTACAATCTTAATCAGGATTTCTGGATTGGCACCTGGACACCAAATACCGGAAAACATCAACCGGACCTGCTGCTTGATAACCATCTGCACTATGAAAGGAGTTACTACGATCGAAATCGGGATTCGACCTGGTGGTATCCAATAGCAGGCGACTGGAATATCGAAGCGATTGTCAAATATCGGCGGATCGATGGTCCTAAGGCACCATACATCTTTGGTCAGAAGACCGGGTTTATGAAAGAGGATGTCTGGTTATACTGGCAAAGAGTCACCAAAGATACACTTGGCAATCCTGATTCTATCGATCATTATATTCTCTATCGAGACACCACACCCGATTATGTCCCCGGACTCAATTCGTTCCTGACCGGTGTTTCGGATACGAATTATACGAATTTCAGTGCAGCACTCAGCGATACGAACTTTTATTATCTGGTTAAAGCCCGTGATATCTACGGCCAGTATTCAAAACCATCCAATATGGGCTTCAAATTCCGTCAGGTCTTGAATGAAAATCCCGGGACGACGGACAAGAACTGGATATCGATTCCATATAATTCACCCTATGATTCGGCGAGCCATTTTATTGATGATGTGGGCAGGTACGCCTGTCAATTCTTGACCAAGCGTGATCCAACCACTCAGTTATATACCTCCTGTTTCTGGGATGATGAGGTGGGCTGGGTGAACAACTATCCACTGGAGAAGGGCCAAATGTATGAGGCAGTGGTGGGGGCTGATACCGCAGCACGGATAGTTGGATCACACGACCCGAACTTCAGTGTGACATTGAATGAGAATCCCGGGACAACAGACAAGAACTGGGTTGCTGTTCCATACAATGCAGTCTATGTGTGGGCGAGTGATATAATTGATGAGATTGGTAAATATACCTGTCAATTCTTGACCAAGCGTGATCCAACCACTCAGTTATATACCTCCTGTTTCTGGGATGATGAGGTGGGCTGGGTGAACAACTATCCACTGATCCGTGGTATGGGATACGAATTCGTTATGGCAAAAGATACTGTCTGGAAGCCAAGAGTTTATGACAATATCACCGATGGTAAATATTTTGTTCGGCCGCAAATTGCTTTGTTTACCAAAAGAGGCCCGATGATTGTGAGATCGCAATGGTTCAATGATAACAACAGTGGAGTTATGAATCAGATCGACAAAGATAATCTCGACCAAAACAGAAAATTTATCGGCGGTGAAACACATCTGGTTCGGGGTTATCTCGACAAAACCGATGATGTCAATCTGACGATGATGGCATACATTCTGAATCGACCGGACGAAGTTTTGACTGAGGCAGTGGAAGGTTGTGGCATAATTAGCAATGGCAAGAGAGTGCTCTGGTGGTGTCAGCCCGGTAACCTTTTCACACCATGGCAGAATGGCGAAGAGATGGTGGTTGTGTTTGATAAAGAGATTGAACCAGGTTCGGTAAATCATCGTGGCTTTTATGAAGTAATAAGATTGGCATTAAACGCATCAGAAAATGGTGAGCGATTGGGTTCGACAGTTTTAAAGTTGATGCCCGTTCCTTCTGTTACCAGAACCGATTCGGGAAATATGATTTTCTGGAGACCGCTGCGAGATCAAAATATCATTGGCTATAGTCTCTATCGGGGAGAGGATGGAATAAATTATCCAGAAAGGATAAATAATTCAATCATCAACACCGCAGAATTTTTTGACCGGCATGCTTCTCCAAATGCCCAGTATGCGTTAAGACTTGTCTATGTTGGTGGATATGAGTCGAAGTCACTATCTGTCAATTCCAATAGCGAAATCAAATATGAGGAAGCGTTGAGCCGAATCTTACCCTCTACTTTTGATTTTAGTATCGCCAGCCCGAACCCATTCCGACATTCGATTACAATGCGCTATCAACTACCGGTAAGGACAATGGCTGAGATTGCAGTCTATGATGCAACCGGGAACCGGGTCAAGACATTGCTTCAAGCGATTAAGGACGCCGGTTTCTATCAAATTAAGTGGGATGGAAGGAATTACTCTGACCGGAGACTCGCAAGCGGTGTCTATTTTGTAACGATGAAAACAAGGTCATTTAAGAAGACTTTGAAGGTTTCATTGCTTAGAGATGAATAAAGTCCCAGGAGGCCAGATGAAGTATATAATTTTATCATTCAGTATTTTCTCGGTCTATTATCTATTCGGGCAGGGCTCACATACTTGCATATTCAGGATGTATCGAGATCTACCTTCCTTAAATGATACATCGGCGATGTATTTTATTAACTATATTACGGAATACATAAGACCTATCGCCAAAAAAGACTCCTGGCAAATAAGGGAGGACAACAAAGACGCCACCTGGAGTCATGTGAACAACAATCCAGGTATCTCACGGGCAAATACCAATCCCGGCAATTTTGAACCTGGTGGCTATTTCTGGGGTAATAATGATACGACAATCTGTGTTTTTGAATTTGAGATTGATAGTCTCGCACCTACACATAAAGGATACTATGCAGCGATTGCCATCAAACTAAGATATGGTTTTGAGGCTGATAGTGCGTGGACCTGCACCCTCAGAGCAATCCCCAGACCCGAAACCCTGCGCCGGGTGGATAAGTATCCTCTTTTCAGATGGAACAAACCTCCTTATGATACATCAACCACCGCTTCAAAATTAAGTTTCAACCCCATTCTCGGTTATTCAATCTGGCGGTCACCCAATGCCACCGGACCCTGGACAAGGCTACCGCCGAAGCCCGATGGTGGTGGTTATCAACCTTATGATACAACTCGCTACAAGGACACCACCGGTGTTCTTGGACAAAGTTATTACTATGCTATAAGATTGGTTTATTACCCGGTTGATACTTTCATCAGCAAGGGGTTTGTAACTGAAACTGTGCGCATCGAATCAAGATTATCCGAGAATTCGCCCTTGATTGCGGTCGGGATAGGTGATGGGCAGAATCAGGGTATTAAAAATGTTTATCCTGATCTGAGAATTTTACCCAATCCGGGAACAAGAGAGATGGGTATCCATTATGACTTATGCAACGAAAAAGTTGTTGATTTAACGGTCTATAATTCTTCCGGTCGTTTAGTCAAACGATGGAGCGATCTGCTAAATCGCTCATCGGGTAAAATCGTCTGGGATCGGAGAGGTGAGAAAGGGGTTATACTTCCGGATGGGGTGTACTTTGTTTCTTTGAGGCTCGAAAATAGAGTAATTACAAAAAAAATTGTTTTGCAATCGAGCATTGACTGATAATCAAATTGAGAATTATAAGTTAAAGGAAAGGAAAAGGAGGCGATATGAAATCTTTGGTTATAACTCTTTATTTACTTATCGTATTTGCCGCTCTATCCTGGGCAGCAATCCCGCTTCCTTCAGCACCTTCCTGGACATCTCTGGATAACGACTATTCAACCGGCGGCGCCCTCTATGATGTAACGATGGATGGCTGGGTTGACTATTGCACAGGCAACGGCAATGATATGGCTTCAAATACCAATGCTATATACCGCAATGTCAACGGGACACTCGAATCGTCTGCCTCGTGGCGATCGAGTGAGAGCGGATATTTTTCCCATATCTATATCGGTGATGTTGATAATGATGGAAGGCCGGATATGGCGGTATCATATCTGGGAAGTGGTTCTGGAAACCAGGGGCCGACTCGAATTTATCGCAATACCGGCTCCGGACTTCAGCCCACTGCCTGGTGGACATCTGCGGATCGATACAATTCATTCGACTGCGCCTTTGGTGATGTCGATTTGGACGGCGACCTCGACCTGGCAGTTGCCTGTGGCGATGCTTACTCAAATATCCGTTCACCAACCAGGGTCTATCGCAATAATGCCGGAACGATTGAGACTACCCCTTACTGGACATCGGTCGATTCTTCACCCGCCGATGCCTGCCGGTGGGTTGATCTTAATAATGATGGTTATCTTGATTTGATTGTTGGCTACCGACGGAAGATTGCAGTCTTCAGGAATACCGGTGGGACTCTGGAGAGGACCGCATCCTGGTCCTATAACACCCCGGGCTGGGTCTTGAGGATTGCGATTGGGGATTATAATAAAGATGGCTATAAGGATGTAGCGATTGCCAATAACGGACAACTCTCAGGTGATGCGAGTCGAATCCAGGTCTATCGAAATTCTAATGGCACACTCCAGACGCCACCTGCCTATGAGATGTTGACCTCGACTCAATACTGTTCCTGTGTCGAATGGGGGGATGTAAATAATAATGGCTGGCTCGACCTGGCAGCAGGTGGCTGGTGGGAACCGGTCGTGGTATTTGAGAACAATAATGGTATAATCGGAACGACCCCGGCCTGGAACTGGAGTGCCGGGAGTAATCTGGTCTGTGAGACGGTGATGTGGAATGATGTGCGGAATAAGTTTCTTACGCCGATCAGCGATTTCAAGAGTGGTAATGGCTCGCGCAAATTTTTCTACTTCAATTATCACCCGATTCAGTCTTTTACTGAAGTTCGAGTAAATAACACACCGGTTCCGCTTTCTGACTTTACCTACGACCCTTTGACCGGCTGGATCTCTTTTAAGAATGCACCACCTTCAGGAACCAACAATATTGAAATCAAGTATGTGATTTCCCGATACCCGGATCTGGGTGTAACTAACTGGGTGCGCAATGTTGGGAATCATCTCTTCAGTAATACAACCGGTATCGAAGAGGTGGCTGGTGTGAGGAGGGCAGGGCTAAAACTGGAGATCATTCCCAACCCATTTTCCCGCAGGACACAGATTAAATTTGATGCTTCGGGCACAGAATCTGAATTTTCATTAAAGATCTATGATATTTCAGGTCGGGTGGTAAAGGATTTTAATAATCGGCAATCAGGTATTATCTGGGATGGTGCTGATGATCGGGGCAGAAAATTACCGGCCGGGACATATTTTATTGAGATTAATACCGGGGAAAAGAGTTTAAGAAGAGAGATAATTATTGTCCGATAAACCGTTGATGGTTTAATCAATACGGGATTCTATACTGGATAAGGCTTTTTTTAATTGACATTAGTTATCTTTTGGATAAAATTAAGCCTGCTGTGGACAGACTGAAAGATAAAGTTGCAATAATCACTGGTGGTGGCTCGGGTATCGGAGCCGGAGTTGCCCGGCTTTTCGCAGAGGAAGGCGCTCTGATTGCGGTGTGTGATATAATCTTTGAAACGGCTCAACAGGTTTGCAATGCAATTGGTGAAAAAGCAAGTCCATATAAGGTCGATGTCTCTAACAGTCAGGAGGTTGATGAAACGGTTAAAAAGATCATTGAGAAGTTTGGACGGATCGATATCCTGATCAATAATGCCGGTATTACAAAGGATGGTCTTCTGGTGCGAATGAGTGATCAGGATTGGGAGAAGGTATTGAGAATAAACCTCTTCGGCACTTTTTATTTTACCCGCTCGGTCGTTCGGTATATGATGAAAGTACGTTATGGTCGGATTGTTAATATTTCTTCAATTATCGGTTTAATGGGTAATGCCGGGCAGGTTAATTATGCTTCCTCCAAGGCCGGAGTCATTGCCTTTACCAGATCCTGCGCCAAGGAACTGGCCGGCCGGAATATACTCGTCAATGCAATTGCCCCGGGTTTTATCGAGACACCGATGACCCAGAATTTGTCTCCGGAAGTCAAAGCGAGTTATTTGAAGATGATCCCTTTAGGACGATTTGGCACGCCCGAAGATATTGCCCGGGTTGCTCTCTTCCTTGTATCGGATGAGGCAAGTTATATCACCGGACAGGTATTGACTGTTGACGGTGGAATCGTTATGGCTTAAAAAATTTTTTGATAAGGAGGTTAAATGGCTTTAATGGATGATGTAAAGAATATCATTGTCGAACAACTCCATGTGCCACCCGAGAAGATTACCCCCGAAGCAAAGTTTATCGAAGACCTCGGTGCAGATTCGCTCGATACGGTTGAATTGATTATGGCTTTTGAAGAGAAGTTCAATATCCAGATACCTGAAGATGAGGCTCAGAAACTCGATACGGTCGGTAAGGCCGTGGCTTATCTTGAAAACAAACTCCAGAGTAAATAGATGAAGCGGCGCGTCGTTATTACTGGTTTAGGTGCAATTTGCTGTCTGGGACAGGATAAGGAGACATTCTGGCAGAATATCTTAAAAGGCAAGAGCGGTATTACCCGGATGACCAATATCGACACGACTAACCTTAAAGTCAAGATTGGGGGGGAGGTAAGGGATTTTAAGCCCGATCAGAGGTTTGATCCCAAAGAGGTTAGACGGATGGATCGTTGTGTCCAGTTTGCGATGTGGGCCACCGCTGAGGCGATTGCTGATGCGGGACTTGATTTTGATAAACTCGACCGAACCAGGGTCGGCGTCATTATCGGATCCGGGATCGGCGGTATCTCGATCTGGGAAGTTGAACATGTTAAATTCCTGCAGCAAGGCCCGGCGCGGGTTTCCCCCTTATTGATTCCGATGATGATCTCCGATATGACATCGGGTATGGTTTCGATCCACTGGGGTTTGAAGGGGCCGAATTACACCACCACCTCGGCCTGCGCCTCGGGTGCCCATGCGATCGGCGATTCCTATCGGCTTATCGCTTATGGCGATGCTGATGTGATAATATCTGGAGGTAGTGAGGCACCGATTACCCCGTTTGCCGTTTCGGGTTTTGCCAATATGCGGGCTTTGTCCCAGCGCAATGACGAGCCCGAGAAGGCATCGCGACCATTTGATCGGGATCGTGATGGTTTTGTGATGAGTGAAGGTGCCGGCATTGTGATTCTTGAAGAACTTGAGCATGCCCTGAGACGCAATGCCCGGATCTACTGCGAGGTAGTTGGTTATGGTATGACCGGTGATGGTTTTCATATCACTGCTCCAGCACCTGAGGGAGAAGGTGCCTACCGGGCGATGCGTCGTGCCCTCGAAGAGAATAATATTCCAATCACCGATGTGAATTACATCAATGCTCATGGAACTTCGACTGAGCTCAATGATAAGTACGAAGTGATGGCAATCAAAAAACTCTTCGGTGAGCATACTAAAAATATTGCGGTCAATTCGACCAAATCGATGATCGGTCATCTCTTAGGTGCAGCGGGAGGGGTTGAACTGGTCGTTACGGTTTTATCAATCAGAGACGGAGTTGTCCACAAATCACTCAATCTTGATAATCCTGATCCTGAGTTTGACCTGAATTTTGTTACCGAAGATCAGAGGAAACTGGATATAAATGTTGCACTCTCGAGTTCCTTTGGATTTGGTGGGCACAACGCAGTCCTGGTGGTCAGATCGTATCGGTAATTGAATAGATGAAAATAATTGTCTGTATCAAGCAGGTCCCGGATACAACCGAAGTCCGGATCAATCCTGAAACCAACACCCTGATTCGAGACGGTGTGCCGAGTATCGTTAACCCTTTTGACCTTTTTGCAATCGAAGAGGCAATCCGGATCAAGGAAAAATTTACCGGCACCGTGACCTTGATAACGATGGGACCGCCTCAGGCAGGCGTGGCACTTAAAGAAGGTCTGGCGATGGGTGGGGATGAGGCAATCCTTATTACTGACCGGGCCTTTGCCGGTGCTGATACTTATGCAACTTCCTATACGATTGCCTCGGCGATAAAGAAGCTTGGTCAATACGATTTAATAATCTGTGGCAAACAGGCGATCGACGGTGATACCGCCCAGGTTGGTCCCGGGATTGCCGCCTGGCTTGATATACCCCAGATAACATTTGTCCGGAAGATTCGTGAAATCAGGCCGGATGAAAAGAGGATGATGGTGGAGACAATTATTGAAGATGGGTACGAGGTTGTGGAAACTCCCCTGCCCTGCCTTCTCACCGTCGTTAAGGAGATAAACGAACCGAGAATCCCTTCGCTGCGGGGTAAGCTTCGCGCAAAACAGATTCCGATTCAGGAGTGGCATAAGGGCGATTTTGAGATCGATGAGACAAGGATCGGGCTTAATGGTTCACCGACCTGGGTTATAAAAATCTTTACGCCCACTCACAAAAAGGCCGGAGAGATATTAGGTGATGATATGGAGAGTATTAGAAAGTGTGCTCAGCGGATCAAGGCACTGAGGATAAATTGATGGGTTTAAATATTGACCGGACAAAATGTAATCTCTGTGAACTCTGTTTATCAAGTTGCCCATTCGGTGCCCTTGAGGTCAGGGACGGTGTCTTAACCGTAAATGACTTATGTAATCTCTGCGGTGCCTGTCTGGATGTGTGTCCCCAGATGGCGCTTTCGATCGAGCGCGGAGATGAAGGGATCCGGGGTGGTGAAGCGAAAGATGTCTGGGTATTTGCTGAACAGCGTAAGGGTCAGATCCAGAAGGTTGCTTATGAATTGATCGGCGCAGGTCAGGATCTGGCGCAGAGTCTTGGGGAGAAGGTCTGGTCGGTTCTGATCGGTAAGGTAGAGGATCCCGAGGAGTTGATCCGGATGGGATCGGATGGGGTCTTTTATTATGAGGATGATACCCTTGTCCAATTTCAGGTTGAACCATATACCGAGATACTTGAGCGGTTGGTTCTTCAATATCATCCCCGAATTTTAATTGCGGGCGCGACCACAATTGGTCGTTCTCTATTACCAAGACTGGCAATTAGATTAAATACCGGGTTGACCGCAGACTGTACCGGATTAGCAATCGATCCGGACAAGAGATATCTTTTACAGACCCGACCTGCCTTTGGCGGAAATATTATGGCAACGATTATCTGCCCGAAGACCTTTCCTCAGATGGCGACAGTTCGGCCCAGGGTAATGAGGGCGAAAGAGATTGATCCCGCAAGAAAGGGGCAGGTGATTAAGATCAGTCCAGGGCCGGTAAGTTCTCGAATAAAAATTTTAGAATTTATACCCGACCTAACGCAAAAAGTCAATATCGCCGATGCCAGTGTTATCGTCTCCGGCGGCAGGGGATTGGGTGGACCGGAGAATTTTAAGTTGATTGAAGAACTGGCTGCCCGACTGGGTGGTGCGGTCGGTGCATCACGGGGAGCAGTCGATGCGGGCTGGATCCCGTTTTCGCACCAGGTCGGACAGACCGGGAAGACGGTCTGTCCGGATCTCTACATTGCGGTTGGTATTTCTGGCTCCATTCAACACCTGGTTGGAATGCAGTCCTCGAAGTTTATCGTGGCGATAAATAAGGATCGTGATGCCCCGATTTTTAAGGTCTGTGACTGTGGCATCGTTGGCGATCTGTTTGAGGTTGTCCCCAAATTGATCGATGCCTTAAATGAAAAGCAAGGATAGGCTTGTGATTGGTATCACCGGTAATGCCGGCTCAGGCAAATCAGAAGTTGCCCAACTCTTCAGGCGTGCCGGGGCTTATGTGATTTCTGCCGATCGTCTGGGGTGGGAATTATTAGAGCGTAAAGACTTAAAAGCGAAGATCCTCTCTTTCTTTGGCGATGAAATTTTGAATCAGAAAAAAGAGATCGATCGGAAAATTTTAGGCAAGTTGGTTTTTGCAAAGAGACGGTATCGCCTTTTTCTAAACAGGACAATCCATCCTGCTCTGCAAAGGAAAATAACTGAAGTGTTAAGAAGTTTAAAGCGACGTTTGATCGTGATCGATGCTGCACTCCTGTTGAACTGGCGCATCCGCCGATTATGCGATTTAATTGTCTGGGTCAGTGCCCCACAGGATTTGAAGATTAAAAATCTGATGCGGAAAGGTTTTTTGAAAAAGATGGCTCGACAGATATTAGAAACCCAGCTGACCGAGCAGGTTGGTCGATCCAGAGCCGATCTTATTCTTTATAATGAGAGTTCGCTTTCTGCTCTGCAGGCAAAAGCACGGGCAATCATCAGGGGTTTAAAATGATTATAACCTGCAGTAACTGTCAGGCAAAATATAACATTGATGAAAGCAAAATCCCACCTCAGGGTGTAAAGGCGAAGTGCACCAGGTGCGGTAATATTTTGAATATTACCAGACCTGTGCTTGAACCAAAACCTGAGATAGTTGAACCACCACCGAAGACCGAACCCAAAAAAGAGGTGCCAAAAGTTGAGGTCCCGATCAAGAAGCCCGAAGAGAAGGAGAGTATACCTGAGGGATTGAGCGAAGCGGATAAGAAGTGGCATGAGCGGGCGCGACGCCTGGCCAAGGTTCTGGCATCGGATTTAGTCTTATATCATAAAGATAAAGTTGAAAAGGGACTGCGCGAAGGGACTCTTGCTCAACTTTTAGGGAATGAAATAAGAAGATCCTGGGAATATTATTGCCAGCAGATACCAAAACATATTGTCGATTCGACAAATTATTTTAAGGAGGCATTGAACCGAATTATCGGCAAGGGACGGGAGATATTCAGATAGAAACAATTTAAATCAGCATCGGTATTTATCAATAATTTCTCTCATCTCCCGGACCGCCTGCGTAAGACCAACGAAGACCGAACGGGCGACGATAGAAAAGCCGATACTGAAACCGGTGATTTCCGGAATTCTTAAAAGGGGGATGATATTTTGGTAGTCGATTCCATGACCGGCATGAACAATCAGCCCCAATTTTTTTGCCACCCGCGCCATCTGCGCGACCTTTACTGTCTCCCGGCTCTTATCCTTAATAATTGAATAGCGGGCGGTGTTTATCTCAATCATATCGGCACCGAGTTTTTTAGCCATTCGGATCTGTTCTGGATCCGGATCGATAAAGATGCTCACTTTTATTCTCTCTTTTTTTAATCTCTTTATCGCTGCCTGGATTGTTTGACGCCGCTGGAGCAGATTTAATCCACCCTGGGTTGTGATCTCACCGGGTTGCTCGGGCACCAGGGATACCCGGTCAGGTTTTACCTCAAGGGCGATCTTCATCATCCGGCTGGTTACCGCCATTTCGAGATTGAGTTCGGTCTTGATGACCTGTTTTAAGAGTCTTAAATCCCGCTCTTTGATATGCCTTTCGTCCATTCGGAGATGGACGGTGATACCGTTGGCACCGCCGAGTTCAGCCAGGACTGCAGCATAGATCGGATCAGGAAAGTTTTCTTTTCTTGCCTCTCGTAAAGTTGCGATGTGGTCGATATTGACCGAAAGTTCCATCTACTGTCCTCTGGCCAGCCGGAGGGCTAAAAATTCGGGCAGACCGGCATCAATTATCTTCTTCTGAGCCAGGGCAATGTCGTACTGGAGGCGGACGATTTCAACCGTTGATTTTTTGGTGTCGAGTATCGCATAACTTGCCCTGGGGTCTAAGTCCCGGGGCTGTCCCACACTGCCGACATTGATGATATAGCGAAAATGGTTGGTGATCTTTAGCGGATTTTCATTCTCAATCTCAACTTTTGAGCCTTTCAGGCTTGCAAATACCGGTTCATGGGAATGGCCGACGAAGCATATCTTTTCTTTAAAATAAGCGAACTGCTCCTCAAAGTCGATCGGATCGAAGAGATAGTTCCATTCTTCTGGTCGGTGCGGGGTTGAGTGGACAAAGAATAGAGAATTTGCTTTGATGGTTGCGGTTAAACCAAGACTGTTGAGATATTCAAGATTTTTATTTTTTGTATTTTTTTTGGTCCATTCGATGGCGATGCGGGCAACAGGATTAAAGTTGGAATAATCGGTCTTGTCGATTACTGCCCAGTCGTGATTTCCCGCGATTACGATTCGGGCGAGATCGGCAACGATTTCGATACATTCATTCGGGTTGGCACCGTAGCCGACAAGATCACCGAGGCAGACTACTTCCTTCAATTTTCGCTCTTTGATATCGTTGACGACTGCCTGGAGCCCCTCTAAATTTCCGTGGAGATCTGAGATTATCGCGATTTCCATCCTTTTTATTCTTTGCTGTTTTTCCGTTCAAATTCACGGGCGATGGCATCAAGAATCCCGTTGATGAATTTACCGGAGTCGATATCACCGTATTTCTTGGCGATTTCGATTGATTCATTGATTGTGACCCGAAAAGGGATGTCAGCAAAATAGAGGAGTTCACAACTTCCCATCCGCAGGATAGTGCGATCGATACTGGCCACCCGATGAAACTCCCAGTTCTTAATCTTCTTCTTTAAAGTTTTGTCAATCTCATCGATATGGAAATAGACGGTGCCGACAACCTTCCGGGCATAATCCTGTATGACCGGAGAATATTTTTTTCTTTTTAAAATTTCTTTAAGGATCAAAGATGGGTCTTCGCCTGTAAGGTCGAAGCGATACAGGGCTTGAAGGGCAAGTTCCCGGGCGATGCGTCTTTGCATCTCACTACTTTTTTCTGATTTTATCTAAGAGATTGCTCATCTCGATGGCGGAGAGGGCAGCAAGCCATCCTTTGTTACCTTCTTTGGCACCGGCACGATCGATTGCCTGTTCAAGGGTATCAGCGGTGACAATACCAAAAATGGTTGGAACACCGGTCTCGAGATTGATCTGGGCAATCCCTTTGGTTACTTCACCCGCGATATAATCGAAGTGAGGAGTTTCGCCCCGGATCACCGCACCGAGACAGATGAGACCATCATAGCGATTTGATCGGGCAAGGGATTTGGCGATCAAAGGGATCTCAAACGACCCACTGGTCCAGAAGATATCTATATTATCCTTATCGACCTGGTGTCGAACCAGACAATCGCAGGCACCATCACAGAGGGCTCGGGATACAAATTCATTAAAGCGGGCAACGATGATGGCAAATCTCTTATTCTTGCCAACAAATTCGCCACGAAACTCTTTCATTATTTACCTCCTTGGATTTTAAACCCAGCCCCTTTCGGTAATTTTAATCGGGGCATTATATGACCCAATTTATCCCGTTTGGCTTTAAGGTATTTTAAATTTTCCTGATTGGGTTCGATAAATATCGGTATCTGTTTTACAACTTTCAAGCCATAACCCTCAAGACCGATAATCTTTTTGGGGTTATTGGTTAAAAGTCTGATCGTTGATAAACCGAGATCGACCAGGATCTGGGCACCAATTCCGTAGTCTCTCAGGTCAGGTTCAAATCCCAAGACTAAATTGGCATCCACAGTATCAAGACCACCGTCCTGAAGCACATAGGCCTTCAATTTATTCAAGAGACCTATGCCCCGTCCTTCCTGACGCATATAGACGAATACACCCTGGCCTTCCTGATTTATCATTCTTAAAGCGGTCTCAAGTTGAGACCCGCAGTCACACCTTTTCGAACCAAAGACATCGCCGGTTAGACACTGGGAGTGGACCCGGACCAGGACATTTTTTTTACCGGTGATATTACCTTTAACAATTGCGAGGTGGTGCTCATTTTCCGGAATACTCTCGTAAACAATGAGTTTGAATTCACCAAATTTTGTTGGTAAGGGTGTCTCGAGGATACGGCGGATCAGTTTCTCTTTCTTCCTTCGATATTCGATCAGGTTTTTGATGGTAATGAGTTTTAGATTAAACCGTTTGGCGATCTTCTTAAGTCGGGGGAGACGGGCCATTGTTCCGTCCGAGTCCATAATCTCACAGAGGACACCGGCCGGATAGAGGCCAGCGAGAAGAGCAAGATCGACTGCTGCCTCAGTATGTCCGGCTCTTCTCAAAACCCCGCCTTCCTGGGCCCTCAGCGGAAAGATGTGACCCGGACGGGCAAGGTCTTCGGGTCTGGTTCTGGGGTCGATTATGGTCTTGATTGTCACCCAGCGGTCATGAGCCGAGATACCGGTGGTTGTCCCCTTGACGGCGTCGACGGATACAGTAAAAGATGTCCGGAGACGGGCAGTATTTTCTGTAACCATCGATGGGATATTCAATTCGTCCAGCCTCTTACCGATGATCGGGAGACATATTAAACCCCGGCCGTATTTCGCCATAAAATTTATTATCTCCGGGGTTACCAGTTCCGCTGCACAGATGAAATCACCTTCATTTTCTCTATTCTCATCGTCAACCACAATTACCATTCGCCCCTTCTTTATATCCTTGATCGCCTGTTCGATTTTTGCAAACATCGTATTGATTCTACAAATTTTTTGAGTAAAGTCAAGCATAATTTGTAGATAGACCTAGACATCGTAACCAGGTGATAAGGATATTAAAAGGGATATTGACAGAAGAGGGCATTCCCCGTATTATGGATATTATGAAAAGATTAAAAAAGAAAGGAGGAATGCCCTATGAT
>CBFGIV010000041.1:0-20507 GCA_965648915.1 Caldifarciminota bacterium
TTATTAAGTATCTTTCGGGTAGGTATTTTAATAATCAGGCGGTGTCAATTTATTAAATTTCCTCTTCGTTTAGAACCGGAGGCAGCATGAAAAAAGTGGAGAGGACTCAGGAAAAAAAATGTAGATAGACCTGGAGATTCAACCGGTTGTCCGCCTGACCAGAAGACAATTTTTTTATTGGCCTTGACGATCAGATTATTTCCTGTTATAATCTCTTCGATGGATAAGTTTGTCATCGAAGGTCAGAAAAGACTTGCTGGTAAGGTCAGAATCTCTGGAGCAAAAAACTCTGCCCTGCCCATAATTGCTGCCTCCTTAATAAGCCCGAAACCAAAAATACTCAAAAACATCCCCGATGTTGCAGATATTCATACTATGCTTGAACTGATCAAACACCTTGGCGCTCGTGCCGAATTCGATAGAAAGAATAATATCCTGACAATCGATCCCTCGGTTATAAAAGCAACTGTTGCCCCTTATGAGATAGTCAAGAGGATGCGTGCTTCATACTATGTCTTGGGTAGTTTACTGGCTCGTGAAGGTGAAGCAAAAGTATCTTTACCTGGAGGCTGTGCCATAGGTCCGAGACCGGTTGATCTCCATATCAAAGGTTTACAGGAGCTCGGTGTTAATGTAAAAGTTGAACATGGTTATATTATCGCTCATAGTAAAAGAATTAGGGGCGGCCAAGTTTTTATCCTTGGTCCCAAGGGGACATCAGTTGGGGCAACAATAAATATAATGATGGCAGCAGTCAGGGCCGAGGGAATTACCACTATTACTCCTGCAGCCATAGAGCCAGAAGTGGTCGATGTGGCAAATTTCCTGAATCGGATGGGTGCCAAAATTTCGGGCGCAGGTACACCAAAGATAGTGATCCAAGGCGTTAAAGAACTTTTCGATGCAGAGTATGAGGTGATTCCCGACCGCATTGAGGCAGGAACATTTGCCTGTGTCGCGGCAATTACAAATGGTGAAGTAACGATAGAAGATTGTAATCCGGATCATCTAACCGCAATCATTGAGAAATTGCGTGAGATGGAGATAGAGATTAAGATCGGCCAAAAATCCATAACCGTGAAAAATTCAGAAAGACCCAGTGCCACCAATATCACTGTCGGACCCTATCCTGGCTTTCCCACCGATACGCAGGCGCAATTTATGGCCTTACTCTCTATAGCCCGGGGTAAAGGGACAATAACGGAGACGATATTCGAAAATCGTTTTATGCAGGCGGTTGAACTTATGAGAATGGGAGCAGATATAAACCTGGTCGGCAACACTGCAATAATAAATGGTGTTCCCAAATTGACCGGGGCAAAAGTTATGGCATCAGACCTGAGAGGGTCGGCTTCGCTGGTTATTGCCGGCCTTGCGGCTGAAGGTGAGACCGAGATCTCCCGGATCTACCATCTGGACCGGGGATATGAAAAGTTTGAGCAAAAACTCGCCTCACTGGGTGCAAAGATAAAAAGGATAAAATGACAGGTAGATTACAACCGGGTGAACGCCGGTCGACTAATATTGTAGCAATTGGTAACATCAAGATTGGCGGTAAAGAGCCGATTAGAGTTCAATCAATGACCAAGTGTGATACCCGGAATGTTAATAAGACATTATTTGAGATTGAACGACTTAAAAAAGCAGGATGTGAGATAGTGCGGATTGCCCTTCCGGATCAGAACGCAGTAGCATCATTCAGAGAGATTAGAAAGAGGGCCAGCATCCCCCTTGTTGCTGATATCCACTTCGACTATCGCTTAGCCCTATCGGCGATTGAGGCGGGTGCCGATAAGATAAGAATCAATCCAGGTAATATCGGTGGAAAAAACAGAATCGCTCTGGTGATCGAAAAGGCAAAAGAGAATAATATACCGATTAGAATTGGGGTTAATGCGGGTTCGATTGAAAAAGAAATTTTAAAAAAGAGAGGCAGTGCCTCGGTCCCGGCTATCTTAGAGAGTATTCAACGTTCGATCGACATCTTCACTTCCTGTAATTTCTCAAATATTGTTCTTTCTGCAAAGACGACCGAAGTGCTTGAGACGGTCGAAATCTATCAGACCCTTGCCCGGACCTATCCCTATCCCCTCCATCTCGGTATCACTGAGGCGGGGCTACCTTTCAGGGGCGGACTCCGGAGCGGAGTTGGACTTGGTATATTGCTCTACAACAACATCGGTGATACAATTCGAGTCTCCCTGACCGGTGACCCGGTTCTCGAGGTTGTTGCCGGTTATGAGATATTAAGATCGCTTGGTTTGAGAGAGTATGGTCCAATCCTTATCTCCTGTCCCACCTGTGGCCGTTGTGAACTGGATATTATAAAGATTGCCAGTGAAGTTGAGGAGAGGCTCTGGTCGATTCATAAACCAATCAAAGTGGCGGTTATGGGTTGCTCGGTTAATGGCCCAGGCGAAGCAAAGGCTGCTGATATCGGTATTGCGGGTGGACGGCGAATGGGTGTAATAATAAAAAAGGGAAAGATAGTCAAGAAGGTCAGAGAATCGGCCCTGGTTGATGAGTTAATGGTGGAAATCGAAAAACTGGTTTGAATATGAGGATCTTACTCGTCGACAACTACGAAGTTGCTAACAGTCAACCATTTCAGCATCTCTATAATATTTTGACCCGGATAATCGACCAACCGATTGAAAGCATCCATTATAGTAATCTGACACCCCAGACTGATGTCTCTGGTTTCAATGCAATAATTCTGAGCGGATCCCAGAAACTCCTTTCGGAGCCGGGAATTTTTGAAGAGTATGCCAATCTTGCCGAAATAATAAGAAATACTACAAGACCCCTGCTTGGCATCTGTTTCGGTCATCAGTTATTGAGTCGAACATTTGGTGTGGACATCGTGAAGATGCCGGAGAAACTTCAGGGCTATTATATAATCAAGGTTATAACGCCCGATCCCATTTTTGAAGGGCTGGGTAATGAATTTCTGGTTACAAAATCTCACCAGGAGATGGTTTCAACCGTTCCCTATGATTTTATCCTGCTGGCCAACTCACCAACGGTTCCGGTTGAAGTAATCCGCCATATCAATCGACCAGTATATGGTGTCCAGTTTCACCCTGAACGTTATGATCCAAAACACCCGGCAGGAAAGAAGATCTTAGAAAATTTTATAAGTATCGCATGGTTGTATTAAAAAATTCGGTATGAAGCAGGATCTTGATCGATTAATGGCAGAGCGCAAGATTGATGCTATTATTGTCGATGGCTTTGGCCCTTACGACACCAACTTTTTCTATCTCACCCGGGTCCATCATCTCACCGGGATATTTGTTAAAAAGCAGAATGAAAAAGGAATACTGATTCACGGGATAATGGAAAGGGATGAGGCAAAAAAGACCGGGCTTGATCTTATTGAGATGAGTAAATATGAATATAACAAAATTGTCGAAAAGGAACGGGACCGCATCAAAGCCTGGGCCAAGCTGCTCGGGAAGATAATCGGGGATCTCGGTATCAAGGGTAGAGTCTGTCTTTATGGCAATAAATCGGTTGGCAGTTCATATTTTTTAGTCAAATTTCTCCTGCGCGCAATTAAGGAGATAAAAATTGTCCACGAACCGGTTAAAACAATACTGCAGGAAGCCCGTGAGACTAAAGACACAGAAGAGGTAAGACGGATAAGAGAGGTTGCGGCAAAGACTGAAGAGGCGGTTGGAGATTTGATAAATTTTATCAAACAGCATAAGGTCCAGAACGGTCGACTTATAAAGGCCGATTGCCAATACTTAAAAATCAGAGACCTCAAAAGATTTTTGAGTAAAGCCCTGCTTGAGAGGGGGTTGATTGAGGTAACCGGAACAATTCTTTCGATCGGCCGTGATGCTGGTATCCCCCATTCGGTTGGTAACCTTGAGGATGAGATAGAGATGGGTAAGACAGTTATTGTTGATGTCTTTCCTCGAGAGATCGGCGGTGGCTATTTTTATGATTTTACACGCACCTTTGTCCTAGGCAGTGCAAGTCAGGAGATTGTTGATGCTTATAACCTCGTGGCTGAGGCCCAGACGATGTTGATAAAATCTTTTGCGCCGGGCAAGAAGACCCGAAATTATGAGTTAAAACTCTGTAAATTTTTCGAAAAATATGGCCATCCAACCCCGCTCAATTCACCCAATACCAAGGTAGGATATATACACTCCTTAGGACATGGATTGGGACTGGATGTGCACGAAAGACCAGTATTTGGTCTGGCCCGGACCAATCGCGATACAATTCAGCCGGGTTCGGTCTTTACAGTTGAACCGGGGTTGTATTATCCAGAAAAAGGATTCGGGATCAGACTTGAGGATGTTGTCTATATCTCACCCCAGGGCGAGGTTGAAAATCTATCGAAGTTTCCAAAAAAATTAATCATCGAGATTTAGTGACTTCACATTGTTCTGTCCTGAGCCAATTAAAGAACTTAAGAGTAATTCGGAATTAACCACTGATCAGATGTCTCTCATTAAAGATAGAATGTAGCCAAAAAGTTTTTCCCGATTTTCCCGCCTGAGTTCAAAGATCTGCACATCTTTACGTTTCTTAATATCAGCAATTAATCCTGTCCCTTTCAGTGCAATGGTGGCAATCAGAATTTTATTCGAATCCAGAATTTTGATAATAAGATTCTGGAATTTATCAGAGAGGAGTTCCATCTTGCCAATCTCATCAATTATTATAAGTCTGGCTTCAGGATTAAAAAAAGGGATTGAATCAAGAAATTTTTCAAATCCGACAACATCAACGCCATAGCGACCTACCCGCAAAGATGTCTTGAAGTCGATGTGGGCAAGAATTCCTTTCTTACCATCAAAACTCTCTATCTCAAACCCCTGCCTTTGCCCTTCTCTTCTTATCTCTCGGGTAAAAAAACCGATCGGAAAATATGTCTTGATCCTCTCGTAAACTTCGATAATAAAGGTCGTCTTCCCTGAGCCAGGTAAGCCAGCAACAAGGAGATTCTTCATTATCAAAATTATACCATAACTCAATGATAAATCAATAGATTTTAAATTTATAGCGAATTAAAGGTCAAAGTGCTTACTTCACTCCTTATGTCCATTTTTCTCTTGATTTTTCAAAAATTTTGATTATAATTAAATTAAGAATTTTCGAAAATCAGATATTCCTTTCTGATCGATAAATGGTTTTTTCCCAGAAAATTCTTGTTATTTTAATTGTCTGAATTTAACAAGGAGTTTTTAATATGCCTGAAGCAAGAATCTTAGAGGATATCTGTAAAGGTTGTGAACTATGTATCCTGGCCTGTCCGGTCAAGATAATTGTCCTGGCTGAATATATCAATAAACATGGTTATCATCCTGCAAAGGTAACTGACCAGAGCAAATGTATAGGATGCGGTTATTGTTATATAGTCTGTCCTGAGCCTGCAATTGAGGTCTATAAAGAAGAGGTTAAGGCAGGTAAAAAATAGGAGAATAGATGGCGGAAAGAATCTTGATGCGCGGTAATCACGCAATTGTCGAAGGGGTAATATCGGCCGGTTGCCGATTCTTTGCCGGATATCCAATTACACCACAGAATGAGATTCCTGAATATATGTCAGTAAGGATGGCTGAAGTCGGTGGCACATTTCTGCAAACTGAGAGTGAACTCGCTGCAATCAATATGCTTTTTGGAGCTGCAGCCACTGGTAAGAGGGCGATGACTTCTTCATCCAGTCCAGGAATAAGTTTGATGCAGGAAGGTCTCTCTTATATTGCCGGCTCTGACATCCCGGTTCTTGTTGTTAATGTTATTCGCGGTGGTCCAGGGCTGGGTAATATTGCACCGGCACAGAGTGACTATTTTCAGGCGACACGCGGTGGCGGACACGGCGACTATTATACCATCTGTCTTGCGCCCTACTCGGTTCAGGAGATGTTCGAATTTCCTAAGTTGGGTTTTGAACTGGGGGAGAAATACCGTGTGCCGGTTATAATACTGGCTGATGGTCTGCTGGGCCAGATGATGGAACCGATGGAATATACCTATGCGCCGATCGACCCGGAAAAACTTCCTGAACCAGAATGGGCTCTTACCGGCTGCAAAGGGAGAGAACGCCGGGTTGTCCGATCTTATGACTTAAGGCCGGGTAAACTTGAGGAATGGAATTTAAGGCGGATGGAGACATATAAACTGATCTGCGAAAGAGAAGCCCGTTTTGAAGTTAAAGATTGTGAAGATGCCGATGTTATCATTGTCGCTTATGGCACCTCGGCCCGGGTCTCGATGGCCGCAGTTCGGCAATTGAGGCAGAAAGGGATAAAGGTCGGCCTCTTCCGACCCATTACCCTCTGGCCTTATCCGAAAAAGGAATTAAGAAAATTTGCCGAACGGACCAAGAAGATGCTGGTCGTGGAGATGAGTTTGGGTCAGATGATTGACGATGTTGAATTGAGTGTTTGCGGAAAAGCAGATGTCTTCTTCCACGGTCGGCCCGGGGGTGGGATCCCAACTTCAGCCGAGTTGATTGAAAAGATTGAGAATATAATCTCGGGTAAGGAGGTAAGATGAAGATGATTTTCGGCCGTCCTGAAGGGCTAACACCGATTCTGCAACGTTACTGTCCCGGCTGCGGGCATGGTATTGTTCACAAATTGATCGGTGAACTCCTGATCGAGATGAATATAAGGGAAAAGGCCGTAGGAATTGCACCGGTCGGCTGTTCAGTATTTGCCGATGAATATTTCAATTGTGATATGATTCAGGTTCCCCACGGCCGGGCCTGTGCAGTTGCGACCGGAATTAAAAGGGCCCGACCCGACCTTTTTGTCTTCTCCTATCAAGGGGATGGTGACCTGGCGGCAATCGGAACCGCTGAGACCATTCATTCAGCTGCACGTAACGAAAATTTCTCAGTAATCTTCATCAATAATGGAATCTATGGGATGACCGGTGGACAGCTTGCTCCAACTACTCTCCCCGGGATGAGAACCACAACTTCGGTCAGTGGCCGCGACATCAAACGGGCGGGTAATCCTTTAAGGGTTTGTGAACTGCTGAACGCCCTTGATGGGCCGGCCTATCTGGTCCGAACATCAGTCCATAATGCCCAGGCAGTTATTAAAACTAAAAAAGCCCTGAAGCATGCATTCCAGTTACAACTCGACAATGCTGGTTTTTCTCTGGTTGAAATTCTCTCGATGTGCCCAACGGGCTGGGGACTCCTGCCCCGTGATGCAGTTAAGTGGGTTGAAGAGAAGATGGCAAAATACTATCCCCTCGGTGAATTCCGGGATGTTACCAAGACCAAAGTGTCGGTTAATCAAGGAGCGTTACAATGACCCAGGAGATCATCATTGCTGGTTTTGGTGGGCAGGGGGTTATATCAATGGGCATCATCCTCGCTAACGCCGGTATGATTGAAGATCGATATGTCACCTTCTTCCCCTCTTATGGTGCTGAAATGAGAGGCGGGACAGCAAACTGCTCGGTTGTAATCTCATCTGAGCCGATTGCCTCACCGGTTGTTGCCCAGCCCGATGTTGTGATGGTACTCAATGAACCTTCCTTAATTAGATTTGAGCCTCAGGTTAAAAAAGATGGTTTCCTTATCTTCAACAAGACGCTAATTAAATCAAAACCGACTCGAAACGATATAAAGATCTTCCCGATTCCGGCAAGTGCGGTGGCTGAAGAATTAGGCAGTGGGCGTATCGCCAATATGGTGATGCTCGGCGCTTATATCAAAATTACCAGGATTGTCGCCCTGGAAAGTTTGCAGAAAGCCCAGCGGATTGTCTTCAAAAAGGCGAAGGAGCAGATGTTGCAACTGAATGACACTGCCCTCCACCGGGGCTTTGGATTGGTTTGAATCTTTGGGCGAGGGGATTGAATGAGAAATAATCTAAACAGTATTTTACCTTATGTTACAAGACCGATAAGGTATACGAACGGAGAATTGAATGCGGTCTTGAAACCTGGTGCTGAGATTCATTTCGGTATCGTCTTTCCCGATATTTATGAGATCGGTATGTCAAATCAGGGTATCAAGATCATTTACCACCTTCTGAACAATCTCCCGGATGTCGCCTGTGAACGAATTTTTGCGCCCTGGCCCGATCTGGGAGAGAGATTGAAGAGAAGCGGAAAGCCCCTGAGCAGTCTTGAGACCCAACGACCGATTGCTGAGTTCGATATCCTTGGGTTTTCGCTCCAGAGCGAATTGACATCTACCAATATCCTCTACATTCTGGATCTGGGTGGGATCCCCTTCTCTTCTCAGGATCGAGATGAGCGAACACCTTTGATAATTGGCGGTGGTCCGGCTGCATTAAACCCACTCCCCCTTGCCCCATTTTTTGACCTTTTTGTTATTGGTGACGGTGAAGAAGTTCTGTTAGAACTGATTGATATCTATCGCCACTGGGATAGAAAGAGCAAGATAAAACTTCTCGAGAGCCTCTCGGAGATCGATGGTATCTGGGTACCGTTGATCCATAAAAAGGATAAGTTCATAAATAAAAGGACGGTAAAAGAACTTAAAGAAGAAGATGCACCCTACCCCCCATTACTGCCGATCTGCCCGATCGTCCACGATCGGCTGGTGGTTGAAATAATGAGAGGCTGTACCTGGGGCTGTCGTTTCTGTCAGGCCGGGTATGTTAACCGTCCATGCCGAATGCGCGACCCTGAGCAAATATTACGCATTGTTGATAAAAGTATCCGTGCTACTGGTTGGGAAGAGGTTTCCCTCCTTGCTTATTCAGCGCTCGACTACAATGACCTTCCTTATCTTCTCAGTCGACTGAATGAAAATCTTAACACCAGAAAGGTTGGTATCTCTTTACCATCAATTCGTGGTGAACTCTTCAACTGGCAGATTGCGGAAAAATTGGCGGTGATTAAAAAAAGTGGGCTGACCTTTGCTCCGGAAACGGCCAGCGATTCCCTTCGACGGAGGATAAACAAGCATTTTACCAACTCTGAACTCATCCAGTCATTGGTTACCGCCTATGATTACGGCTGGCGGACGGTAAAGATGTATTTTATGATCGGTCTACCCTATGAGACAGAAAACGATGTCAAAGAGATTCCTCATCTACTCAACGAAATTGTTCGAACTATCAAGAAAGGCGTGATCAAAGCAAGTATATCACCCTTCATTCCCAAACCCCATACACCGTTTCAGAATGAGTCTTTTTTATCGATCGAAGAATTGAAGGAGAAGATAAGGTTGATCTGCAGGAATATCTCAAGTACCCGGGTAAAATTAAATTTTCGAGATGTGGATTCAGCGCTGATTGAAGCGGTTCTCAGCCGGGGTGATGAACGATTGGCCCGGGTTATCGAATATGTTTACCGTCAAGGTGGTCGATTTGAAGAATGGTCAGAAGGGTTTGAATTAAAACGCTGGACCGATGCTTTTGATAAATTATCAATAAACATTGAAGATTATCTATCCGGCCCATTTGACAATAGATGGCACTTTATCAACACCGGAGTAAAAGCTTCATTTCTGAGCAGAGAATGGGAAAGGGCGCAGAAAAGTGAACCAACAAAAAACTGTCGTTATAATGGATGCAACGGTTGCGGTGCCTGCCAAGGGATGATCTCGCCTAAAGAAGAACAACGATGCGAAATATCAAATATCCCCGTCTATAGCCATTGTCCTCAACCAATATCCGCGGGTCCCGTCTCTTACCGCATCAAGTATACCGTCGGTGAAGACTTCCGCTATGCTTCCCATCTCGATTTGATGAGAACCTTTTATCGAGCCCTTCGTCGGTCTGATCTGCCAGTTATGTATAGTCGCGGTTTTTCACCGATCCCCCGGATATCCTTTGGCCCGGCAAAGAGTGTCGGTATGGTCAGTCAGGCTGAATATCTTGATATTCAATTAAACCGCATCTATACCGGCAATCTCGGCCTTGAAATCAATAGGGTTTTACCGAGAGATGTCAGAGTCGTCGATTTCAGAATTCTGCCCAATTCGAGCCCTCCGTTAAATTCGATAATCAATCTGGTTACTTATGAGATTCCAGTTAAAGATAATTTCAATCCTGTTGCCATCGACAATTTCATTAATCAAGAAGATATTTATCTTATTAAGGATCGTAAAAACAAAAATATCAGGATTAATCTGCGGCGTGATGTATATACAATCCAGAGACAAAATTCATCTATTTTGATCTCAATCTATCTGGGAGAAAAGCGCGCACGGATCTACGATGTAATTGGTTGTTTATTTAATTTGAATGAAACCGATGCCCGTGCGGTTATGATTACCCGAACCGGAATGTTCATTTTGCGCGGCGATGGTTATGGAATGAGCTCACCGATGGAGGTAAGATGAGTAAAAAGGATATAATATTAAATATTACCCATACCGAAACAAGGATTGCTGTAGTTGATGATGGGGTCTTGAGTGATTTTTATGTAAGTCGGCCTGGACTTACCGGGATAATCGGCAATATCTATAAAGGCCGGGTTGAAAATGTTGTTCCCGGATTAAAGGCGGCTTTCGTCAATATCAATATGGAAAAGAATGCCTTTCTACCTATTTCTGAGATACCATTTGAGGAGTTTTCTGAACTCCTTGAAGATGAAGTTGAGATCGAAGAGAAAGAATCTAAAAGACCTTCGGAAATTTTACTTAAAGAAGGTCAGGAGATACTGGTTCAAGTTACAAAAGAATCTTACGGAGGCAAAGGTCCGAGGATAACATCTTATCTATCTATTCCTGGACGCTATGTCGTATTGTTGGTCAATGCTTCAAATGTTGGCATATCGAGAAAGATTCGCGACCGAAAAGGGCGGGACCGACTGCGCGACATCGCCCAGCACTATCGACCCGAAGGGGTCGGACTTATTGTTCGAACTGCCGCCAGTTATGCCCTCGAGGAAGAGATTGCTGAAGATATAAGATTGTTATACGAGACCTGGCTGGAGATAAAACGTCAGGCTGAAAAGAAGAGCTCACCCGCCCTACTTTACGAGGAACCGGACATTATTATCCGGTTGGTTCGCGATCTCTTCACTACTGATGTCCGGAACCTTATTGTAGACTCCAAGGACGAATACGACCGGATTATTAACTATCTGACCCGAATTGCACCCCGGCTCCGTTCCCGTGTAAAATTTTTTAATGGGCCGATACCGATCTTCCGCTACTACGGCATTGAAGAACAGATTAGTAAGACACTCGACCGTAAGGTCTGGCTCGAGAGCGGTGGTTATATCACCATCGACCAGACCGAAGCGCTGATTGCAATCGATATAAACACGGGCAAATTCTCCAAAGAAAAAAACCCGGAGAAACTTGCTCTCCAGACAAACATTGAAGCGGTGAAAGAAATCGCCCGTCAGTTAAGACTGCGCGATATCGGTGGTCTGGTGGTCATCGACCTTATTGATATGGGTAAAAAAGAACTTTTTGATCGAGTCCTCCATGAATTACACTCTGCCCTGCGGGGCGATCGTGCCCGTTACCGTATTGGCGGAGTGAGTGAATTCGGGCTCCTTGAGTTGACCCGGGAACGTTCCCGCCTCAGTCTCCTGCATACCTTTACCGAGGCCTGCCCGCAATGTAATGGCACCGGGCGGGTTATTTCCAAGGCTTCAATTGCGGGGGATGTGGTCCGCTGGCTGGAGAACTTCGAAGAGAAATTGAAGGGCCGTATCGTTGAAGTCCGGGTCTCGCCATCAATGGCCGATTATTTGAGTGTGGAACGCTTCGATACTCTATGTGAAGTCTCAAGAAAATCCGGATTTGTACTCAGGATTCGGGGTGATTATTCAATCCCGGAAAAGGAATTTAAGATTTTCTTTCTCGATCCCGAAGAAGAGATTACCCATAAATTTGAATCTGAGATTTGATTGTAATTTTTAATAATCCTTTTGTTTGACCTGTTCCTTATGGCCGGTAGAGTTAGAAAGAAGATCCTGGTTACTGGTGCCACCGGCTTTGTCGGCAGTCATATCGTCGATGAACTATTAGCATCCGATTTGTTCGAAGTCCATACTCTGATCCGCAAGACCAGCAGCCTGCTCTATCTTAAAGACAAACCGGTAATCCTTCACTATGGAAACATCCTTGATTATAATTCTCTTCTCAGTTCACTTGCCGGCATCGATATAATTATCCATTCAGCCGGCTTAATTAGAGCCCGCAATTTTCACCAATTTTATCAGTATAACACCATTGGCACTGAAAATCTCTTAAGGGCGGCGCTGGCAACTAAGACTGCTCAGAAGTTTATCTACATCAGCACCCAGGCCGCATCATCGCCTTCAAGAGATGGTCGATGTATCTGCGAAGAAGATGTTGCCCATCCCGTATCTCAGTATGGCCGCAGCAAAAGACTGGCTGAGATTGTGCTCAAGCAATATAAGGACAAGATTTCGGTCATCGCCTTAAGACCGGTCGCGGTCTATGGCCCGCGCGACCGGGAGACATTGAAGATTCTTCAACTGCTTAAACTCGGTTTCTTCATCCGGCCTGCCTTAAAAAAGACTACGGTCTGCCTCATCTATGTTAAGGACCTGGCCCGGGTCTGTGTTGAACTGATCGATAAACAATTTGAGAGCGGTTCAACCTATTTCCTGTCCGATGGTAATATGTATGAAATTGATTGTCTCCTGAGATTGGTCGGGACGATAATCGGCAAGCAACCATTTATTATCCCTCTCCCCAGTTCGGTTGCCCTCTTTTTTGGAGTTCTGAATGAATCGCTTGGCTTTTTCCCTTTTTCACCTGAGTTTATCTCCCGGGACAAGATACGCGAATTGTCTGAATCCTGGATCTGCTCAATCGAGAAAGCAAAAAGCGAACTCGATTTTAAACCGAGGTATTCACTTGAGGAAGGAATGAGGGAAACGATTGATTGGTACAGAGCCAACCACTGGCTGTAAGAATATATGGTCGGTGCTATCTGAAGTAGAGGTCGGGTCGGCGGTCGGTAAATAAATCATTAAAGGGATTGACTTTCTTATTACGGGCCAATTCAGGATTTATTTCTAAGAATTTTACCATCTCCCCCTGTGCCGGGGCTCTCACCAAAACTTTTCCGCCGGGTGCAACAATTTGACTCTGTCCGGTAAAAGAGAATTTGTACTTCCCCCTCTTTTCACTTCCTGTTCGATTGGCAGTGATTATATAAACCCGGTTCTCAATTGACCTGGTAATCATTGCATCCTGGCAGAAAGGCATAACCAGGTTGGCACAATGGCAGACGATATCAGCACCATTCAGGGCGAGAGTCCTCATTGCCTCCGGGTAAATCCAGTCAAAACAGATAAGGATTCCGATTTTGGTTCTATTGAAGATAAAAGGATTGAATGGACCATTACCGGGCTCAAACCATCTCTTTTCATGCATAAATAAATGGACTTTCCGATAAACACCGCTTAAACCCTTTTTAGTGACGAAGATGGCGGAGTTAAAGAATCTACTACCCGCCCTTTCCACAATACCGCCAATGATTGCCAAGTTATTGCTTTTACATAAATTATGCAAAAATTGTGAAGTAAAACTTAAAGCAGGTTCAGCCAGTTTTTTAATCTCTTCTTTTGATGTGAATGTATACCCGGTATTGAAAAGTTCAGGTAACACGATCAGGGAGTTTTTGGTATTTTTTAGTAACTTTTCGACTTCCTTGAAATTCCTCTCTTTGTTGCCAAAGACCGGTGTAAACTGAAGAAAACCAACCTTCATACTTTAGTCTAATCGAATATCTTAATCTTGTCAATATCTCTGATCGGCCTGAGGCAGGAGTCGATTATTTTCTACATCCTTTTCATCTTCTCTTCGAGGAGTGGAATTATTGACGGGTTCAAGAGGAGGCGCTAAATCTTGACCAATATGTCTGTGGCCCGCGCGGAGGGCAATGAGCCCTCCGCTCCAATGATTCTCTATTCTAGACCAGCACCCGGTGGTTCGGGTGATCGCCCAAATCCGGGACCGAAGCGTCGATTGTGAAATCGCTCTTTGATCCGAGCGCGCATCAGTTTTTTGGCTTCTTTAATCTTTTCCGGACCGAGAATCTTCTTGATTTTTATCGCTGTCTCCAGACCCACGATCTTCATATTGGTCTGGATATCGCCTATCTCCTGAACCAATTTTCTTACGGTTGTTTCGTTCGGGCTGTCCTTTTCCAGTTCTGAACGCAGGTCGAGCCTTTTTGTCTCAATATCGGCACGAAATTTAATCATTTTAGCCTCGGTACTACGCAACAGTGTTTCAATCTCCTGCTGCTGGGCATCGGTAAGATCGAGTTCTTCAATTATCTCGTGAGGGATCTCGGCTAATCTTGGTCCAATCTGGGCACCAAACAGAAATATGGTTGCAATGATCAGGTTTATCATTTTGTCTCCTTTCTTCACTTAATACGACGCCGGGGTTTGCAGGATGGTTTAAGTACATTCTTTAACTTGACATTCTGGTTAACCAGGATAGAATAAAAAAATGCCAATAATAATTTTCTGAAATATATATCCCTTAAGGAGTTGATCAATGATTCTATGGACCGGATTTTTATTCTGTGCTTTGATTATTTTCTATGCAGGTGCCAAACTTTCAAAATACGGTGACATTATCGCAGAGAAGACCGGGCTGGGCCGAACCTGGGTCGGGGTAGTGCTTATTGCATCGGTCACCTCTTTCCCCGAACTTGTAACCGGCATAAGTTCGGTAACCTATGCCCGGACTCCGGATATTGCCCTTGGTAATATTCTGGGTGCGTGTGCGTTCAATCTCCTGCTTTTTGCCTTGCTCGATGCCCTCCATCCTGCAAAGCCAATATCAAGCACTGCATCTCAAAGTCATATCCTGTCTGCCGGATTCGGTATAATATTATTGACTTTTGTCGGTGCCGGAATCTTACTGAAAGATGTTATTATTAAGATTGGATGGATAAGTATTTCGAGTTTCTTCTTTATTGCTATTTATCTTATTGCAATGAGAATGATCTATTCTCATGAAAAAAAACAGATATTTTTTAACCAAAAAGACATTAAGCAGAACCTTTCCTATCCAGATGCATCACTAAAAAATGTTATATTAAAATTCAGCATCAATGGCCTGGCGGTCATAATCGCTGCCGTTTTTCTTCCCAAAATTGGTAAGGATATTGCGGTGAAAACCGGTCTGGGTGAAACCTTTGTGGGTAATTTTTTTATTGCTATCACAACCACTCTGCCCGAGATGGTCGTTTCAATTTCTGCCTTAAGAATCGGCGCTACCGATCTGGCGCTGGGAAACATTTTTGGAAGTAATCTCTTCAATATCTTTATACTGGCGGTCGATGATCTTCTCTTTATTAAAGGGCCACTTTTCTCTTTTGTCAACCCGGTTCATATCTTCCCGGTTCTTACCGTTACGGCTATGACTGCAGTTGCAATCATCGGCTTAATTTATAAGACTGAAAAGAAACAACTGTTTCTTGGCCGGGATTCAATAGTAATAATCCTGCTTTACCTCTGCAATCTGGCCCTTTTATATATTTTAAAATAAAATCGCTTTATCTAAAATTTATCCATTTTTTGCCTTTAACAAAAGTCGTGGAATAAATACGATCGTTAGACATTCGATCCAAAATCATATCCGGCTATTAAAGAGAAATCAAAAATTGAAGACCCTGACCGTTTCGTAGATCGGACCTTTTGGGGTGAGGGTGCTTTTGAAAAGGGTGATACTCTTTACCGTATAGGGTTCGCTCTTAAACTCTTTACCTAAAATATTAGAAAGATCGCATCGCACCTTGACCCGGCCGATGGTCAGATGGGGATGGAATTTTTTTTCAACCGGAAAACCTGTAGCCAGTAATGCCTGATCGATATGCTGCTGAAGCACCGATATCTCCCCTGCCCCTTCTTTGACACCAATCCATACAACCCTTGGATAGCGGGGATCGGGAAAACAGCCCAGACCTTCGAAAGAGACAGCAAAGGGTTTTATCCCTTTCATTACCGATTCAACCGACTCAATGACCCGTTTGACTCTGTCTTCAGAAACCTCACCAAGAAATTTCAGAGTGATATGGAGATTCTCGAATTCGACCCATTTGATCGGCTGGACCGTGCGGACCATATTGATAAAATCGATAACCTTCTTTCTTATCTCTAATGGAATTTCGATGGCAATAAATGTTCTCATTTAATTATACCCGTCAGATAGCGCCGGATAAGATCCAGCGCTGCAACTGCTGCCTTCTCCCTGATTCCTCTCCGATCACCACCAAAAATATATTTCTCCCATAATTTTTCTTTCTTTGTTACCAGCCCAATATAAACGAGACCCACTGGTTTATCTTTTGTTCCACCACCCGGACCGGCAATACCGGTAATACCAATACCAATATCGGTATCCAATCGGCTTCGGATGCCTTCGGCCATTACCTGGCAGGTCTCAGCGCTCACTGCTCCATACCGTTCAAGTATCTCTCTTTTAACACCGAGTTCTTTTATCTTAACCTGGTTAGAATAGGCGATTATACCACCGATAAAATATTCCGAACTGCCCGGGACATCGGTTAATAATCTGCCCAGAAGTCCGCCGGTGCAGGACTCGGCAATCGAGATGGTCTTCCTCTCTTTCTTAAGCATCTGACCGATAACTTCATTCAACTCAATCTCGTCCGTGGCGTATATATATGGTTGAATCTTTGACTTAATCTGTCCTAAGGTCTTTTCAGAGAGGCTTCTCTCCTCACTGCGCACCAGAAGGTCAACACCTGCCCACCCGGGTAGAAAACTTAACGAAAGCTCTTTTGATGGCAAATCAGGCTCAACCAATTCCCAGATCTTTGACTCAGAAATTCCGGTTGTGCGAATCAGGATGCTTGTCTCCTTCTTTGCTGGAAGAAGGTCGGTCAATATTTTAACAACCTCGGCCTCGAATATTGCTCTAAGTTCAGCTGGCACACCAGGAAAGAAGAAGTAGTGACTGGACCGTCTTTTGATTAAGAGCCCGGGTGCAGTGCCGATCGGATTCATCAACTTTATCGACCCTTTCGGAATGAATGACTGATTCTCGATCCAGGCGGGTAGTGGCTTTTCTCTTTTGATAAAGTGGTCAATTATCCTGTTCAAGACTTCCTCATCCTCGACTAGGGGTGTGTTAAAGTGTTTACTTATCACTTTCCGGGTTACATCATCCGGGGTTGGGCCAAGACCACCGGAGACAAAGATTATCTTTGCTACATAGCGGGCTTGATTTAATGCCCAGATAATATCCGACGCATTATCACCGATGGTAAAGACCCTCCTGATCTTCAGGCCAAGGCATAGACACTTCCGCGCCAGATATTGAAGGTTCGTTTCAGCGACCACGCCCTTAAGGATCTCATCACCAATTATAATTAATGCTGTATCCATTGATCAAAAGATAAATTTATCAGCGATTAATACCATCAAACCTGCATAGACCCCTGCCAGAACATCGTCGAGCATCACCCCGACCCCCCGGCCGATCCTCTCTACCTTTCTTATGGGAAAAGGCTTAAGCACATCCAATACACGAAAGAGGATAAAAGCGAAGAGCAGGAGTCGCCAGTCAAATCTCTTTATCGGGAAAAATGCAATAAGTAAACCGACAATCTCATCAATCACGATAAAACGCGGATCCGAACCTGCGGTTTGGGTTAGAATCGAGGAGAGATACAGCCCGATAATAAAAATGACTGCCAGAACCAGAAGATAAAAGATAATCCGGTTATGCAACAGGCACCACAAAGGTAATGCCCAGAGTGAACCGAATGTTGCTGGAGCAAGGGGCAAAAAGCCAGTATAAAGACCGCTGGCAATAAGGATGTCAACCCGCAGACGGGGCAGAGACTATCTCCTCTTTTTGGGTAATTTCTCTTCTAAGTCAACAACCAGTGCACAGACGACAAAGACCGAGGCATAGGTGCCGAAGATTAGACCGACAATCATTGTAAATGCGAAATCGGCGATTACTGGTCCGCCGATAAAAAATAAGAGAAAGAGAGAAATTATTACAAATAATCCGGTCAGCATTGTCCGGGAAAGGGTCTCATTCAGACTGGTGTTGATGATCTCTTTAAGGGGTTTACCTCTGATCCTTTTCAAATTCTCGCGCACCCGATCGGAGACGACAATGGTATCATTGATCGAGTAACCAAGCACAGTCAACAATGCACCGACTATCGGTATCGTAAATTCTCGAGCAGTCAGGATCAAGGCGCCGATGGTTATCAGAATATTGTGCGTTAGAGATATGGTGGAACATACCCCGAATCGAAAATCGAATCTGAACCAGATATAAATCGCCATAAGCCCGATGGCGATCAAGATTGCATAGATCGTCTTTCTCGTCATCTCAGCACTGATCTTAGGCTCAACCACCTCTTTTTCCCTGAGTTCGGGTAAATTGTCTCGAAAATCTTCTCTGAGACATTGCAAGACATCTTCGGCAAACTTGCCGGGATCCTCTTTGATTTCGGCCCGGATAACAAACTCATTGGTCCCGGAAAGTCTCTGAATTGTTGCCCGGGCTTTACCGAGTTTCTGGAGTGATGTTCGGATGTCACCAACCTCTAATGGTTTTTGAAATCTAATCCAGACCAGTGCCCCACCGGCAAAATCAACACCTAATCTCGGACCCTTGATAATCAGAAGCAATAAAGAACAGATGACCAGAACACCGGATAAGATGTAGGTGTATCTTCTTTTAGACATAAAGTCGATATTGGTTTTTCTTATCAGTTGCAGCATCTCGTTATATCCTGAGTTTTGAAATTTCGAAACGCGTGGTAAAATAGTCGAACACCGCCTTGGTAACGAATACGGCGGTTAGCAAATTTGCCACCAGCCCAATTATCAGGGTCAGGGCAAAACCACGAATCGGACCCGTCCCCAAGATATAAATGACTATTCCGGTGATGATCGTCGTAACATTAGAGTCAAAAATCGCAAGCCAGGCCCGGGCATAACCCTGGTCAATAGCCGTGCGCACGGTTTTACCGATGGCCAGTTCTTCCCGGATCCGTTCAAAAATAAGAATATTGGCATCGACCGACATCGCAATCGTCAGGGCGACACCGGCGATACCAGGCATTGTTAAGGTCCCCTGGAAGACCGAGAGGATACCAATAAGCATCAGGATGTTTAAACAGAGAGCAAAATTAGCCACTAATCCGGAAAGGGAATAATAGATCATCATAAAAACTACAACAAAGATGGCACTCAACAGAGATGCCCGCAAACCTTTGGTAATCGAATCGCGCCCCAGAGATGGACCAACTGAGCGCTCCTCAATAATTCTTACCGGCGCGGGTAAGGCACCGGCCTTCAGGACAATCGCCAGGTCTCTTGCTTCTTCGGGCGTGAACCGGCCCGTAATCATAGCCCGGCCCTGGGGTATCCGTTCTCTAATCTCCGGTGCCGACTGGACAACGCCATCGAGGACAATTGCCAGTTGCCGACCAATATTGGCTCCGGTTATTGCAGCAAATCTACTGGCTGCCTTACGATTAAATTCAAGTTCGACAATCCAGGAACCCATTAAATTTAAGTCCGTCCCCTGCCACGGACCATGTGTAGCGTCCCGGATTGCATCACCTTTAAGTTCAGCCGCCTTTTTAAGGAGATATACCGGACGCATCGGCTTCCCCTTAAAATCCTGTTTTAAACCAAAGGCAAATTCAACATCACCAGGGATCAAAGACTCAGCCTGTGCAAGCATCTTGCGAACTGTATCCTCATCCCTGATATCTATGGCAAAGGCACCCCGGGAAAGAGGAGTGAAAAATTCACTAAAAGGAATCTCCTCGATAAAGGCTGTATCGCGCATTTGAATCTTTTCCTGCTTCTGGAAATATCGGTCCAGGGATTTCATAATATCCATTGTCCGTTTTTCGTCTTCAACCAGTTTAAACTCGAGGAGTGCAACCTGTTTAATTAAGTTAATTGCCCTTTCCCGATCAACCCCGGGTAGTTGAATCATAATCCTGTCACCGCTCATCTTTTCGATTGTTGGTTCGAAGACACCAAATTGATCAATACGATTTCTGATCACCTCTAACGCACGGTCAACTGCGCCCTTTGCCTCTTCCTCAGAGAGATTCGTCTTGTCAACCGATAAAACAAGATGCATCCCCCCTTTAAGATCAAGTCCGAGATGAATTGCCTTTTTCTGAAGTGAAGCAACTTCATCTTTTTCCAGGGATTCACCGCCTGTATAGAGCCGGATCGTCGGATAGATAGCATAGATCGCAGCAACGATCAGCAGGATTACGATGATAAATCGAATTGTAACATTTCTCATAAAAAATCATTTTATCCAGATTTGCCAAAAAGTCAATTATAATCTATAGATAGCCTGAGAGATCTTAACCAGAATCGAAATCTGTCCCACCCGCATTTGTTAAACTTACTCTTTCAATAATATCCACAAGCAAATCCCTATGTTCTACAGCAATGCCGAATGAATTTTTTTCTCACCTTTAGTTTTTAATTTTAGTTTAAGAAATCAATGGTTTTGATTATTCAATAGACCTTTATTAACCATCCCCAAAGTTATTTTTTCTCACTTAACTTTT
>CBFGIV010000042.1:0-19752 GCA_965648915.1 Caldifarciminota bacterium
CTTTCTTGTTAAAATGTAAATAAGTCTTTAGCATGGGTGTCTCCTTTCTTTTTGTTAAACATATGGAAAGGATACACCCTTTTTATTTTTTCTCAATAAAAATTTACACAAAATATTATACACTACCATATGAGCATTGAGCAACCCGGGCAATCGTTCTTACTTATAATATTGAAACTTAAGGGGATGCCGGCATTGGAAAGAATTTTGATCAAGCAAATAGTGCTTCGACAAACTCCCTGGGGCGGAAAGGGACGAGGTCATCCAGTTCCTCACCGACACCGAGAAACTCAACCGGGACATTTAATTCATTAACGATGGGAATGATTGCTCCGCCCTTGGCCGTGCCATCCATCTTGGTCAGGATAATTCCGGTTATGCCAATTGCATTATGGAAGGCCTGAGCCTGTTTTATTGAGTTCTGTCCAAGGGTGGCATCAATGGTCAAAAGAATCCGATCCGGTCCGCCCTCTTTGATCTTACCGATTACCCGTTTGATCTTCTTCAGTTCTTCCATTAGATCGATGCGGGTATGGAGCCTCCCGGCTGTATCAACGATGACACAGTCAAAGTTCCGGGCGCGAGCGTGATTTATTGCATCAAAGGCAACGCTGGCACCATCCTGTCCTTTTTGCGAGGTGACAATATCAACGCCCGCTTTTTTCGACCAGATCTCAAGTTGAAGACTGGCGGCATCCCGATAGGTATCACTGCAGGCAACGACTACTTTCTTTTGCTGGCCTGAATAGTAGTGGGCAAGTTTTGCAACGGTTGTGGTCTTGCCCGAACCATTGACCCCGCAGACAAGGATGATTTCGGGCGGCTCAAAACTCTTTGTCGGCATAGGACGGCTGAGGAGGCGGATCATTTCCCCTTTGAGTTTTTCAACAGGATCGGCCGCTGTAGATATTTGCTCAATGAGTTTCCGGGAAAATTTTATCCCGATGTCGGCCAGGATCAAAGTCTGCTCAATCTCGCTGATTTCGCCACTGCGGGCTCTTTTGAAAATTTCCCGGAGACGGGAAAGGCGCGTTTTAAGGTTTTCCCAGAGCACCAGTTACTTCTTTTAACTTAACCGAGACGATTTTTGATACCCCGGGTTCTTCCATAGTAACGCCGTAGATGTGATCGGCATATTCCATCGTAACTTTATTATGGGTAATCAGAAGGATTTGAGTTCGGGTGGAGAGATTGCGGATAAATTCTGAAAATCGAAGAACATTAGAGTCATCAAGGGGCGCATCAATCTCATCGAGAATACAGAAGGGTGAGGGTCGGACAAAGTAGAAGGCAAAGAGCAGACTGATGGCGAGAAGGGTCCGTTCCCCACCGGAAAGTTGTCCGATATGCTTCAGTTTTTTACCCATCGGCCGGGCAACGATCTCGATATCGGATTCGAAGGGGGCGGTTTCATCAACGAGATAGATATCGGCTTCACCACCCACAAAGAAATTCTGGAAGACCTTTTTGAACTCTTCCCGAACCATTTGAAAGGTCTTATTGAATGATTCCTTTGCCTCCTGGTCCAATTCTTTGATTGATGCCTCGATGGTATTTTTGGCGGCTATGACATCATCGCGCTGGCGTAATAGTTCATCAAGCCGTTTTTTTTCAGTTTCATATTCAGTTATACTCAGCGGGTTTATTGGACCGAGTCTTTCAATCCGGGCAACAAGTTCGGCATGCTTTTCCTCGACATTTTCGATCTCTTCGATCGGGGCAGTTTTAAGATCCACACCGTATTCCTGCTGGGATTGATCAAGACACTGCTTCAGTTGCTGTTCTGTCTCGAATAGAGCCATCCGTGCTTTAAGGAGGTCTTCGCGTTTTGTTTCAAGGTTTGACCTTAAGTCATTGAGTGCAGAGAGTAACTCCTCCTGAATTTTTATCTTATGCTCCATATTCTGGACCGAATAATCTTTCTCTTTTTCGGCCAGGGCCGATTTTCTTAAATTCACATCGTCAACGAGTTTTTTCAGTGAGTCATCGATGGCTGATTCTTCCTCCTCGAGATGGAGATTCGACTGCTCAAGTTGAGCAACCTCTTCCTGGCTGGATTGATATTGATTTTTGAGTTCAGCTATTTCCCGATTTAAACTGTTGACTTTTTCTTCGATACGGGCAAGGGTCGTGCGTACTTCTGAGGTGGCGTCGATTAATCTGCGATACTCATCTTCATCCTTGATAATTTCATCTTCGAGATGCTTAATTTCGAGTGCGATTGTCTCATAGGATTTTTCGTCCAGTTCCAGACTCTGGGCAAGTTCGTTTTCGATCGCGGTTAGTTGATTTTTGATTTCTTTGATCTCGTCTTTGAGGATAGCAACTTGGTGATGGTTCCTTTCCTGCTGGGAGTCAATCTCACCGATTTTAACTTCGAGCCCGGCAATCTCAGTGGCAAGATGCATCAGGTCGTGGCGGGCCTGGTCCAGCTCCTTTTCGATTTGCCTTCGTTCGGTTTCAAGGCGAGTCCGCTCCTGGGTCCGGAAGAGTGACTCATTGTTTAAGTTTTCGATCTGTTCGGTAAGTTGCTCAATTTTATGATGCATTGTGGCGATATCTTCTGGCGGCCCATTAATAATCACCATTCCCCCGTGGATAACGACTCCGTCCTTGGTGACAAAGAAAGAATCAGGTTCTTCACGAGATGCGGCCAGGCCTGATGTCAGATCCGAAACAATGATAAAATTATTCAAATATCGTTTAAGCGGAGTCAGTGGGTCATTTAAATGAACATAATTGAGTAAACTATTGCTCCGCAGGACAGGATTTTCCACATTCGCTTTCAGTAAAAAACCAATCCGGCCCGCATCCTTCAGGCTAAGGATGTCCTCTTCACCGATATGATCAACAAGATAAAAATTTATGATCTCGCCCAGTGCAGCGCAGACGGCAATTTCAAAACCGGTATCAATCTTAATTCCTTCAAAGATGAGTCCGTGATAACGCTCCTGGAAGAGATTTTTAATTTTCTCGATCGGACTGCGCTTTAACTTAACATTCAGCGTTTCGCGTTCAAATTTAAGTTCGGAGATCAGTGTCTCCAATCTTTTAATCTCGGTCTCATTGGTATCAAAAAGACCAATGTTATTTTCTAAGAGGGTCTTTTTCTGATTGATAATTTTATTCAATTCAACTTCTTGCTCCTGTTGAATTTGAAGTTTTCTGAGAAGTTCCTGGCGTTGCTGGTCGAGGGTACTTATTGCTAAAAGCAGATTATTCTGCTCCTCAGATACTCTTTGCCCGAGGGTATTCAGGTTAGTCTGATCGGCCTTCTTCTGGTTTATACTCACCATACGCTGGTAGCGAACCTCATCCATATCTTTTAGTATCTTCCTCTTCTCTTCGAGCAGGGAACGATGGCGAAAGATGCGGATTTCAAGTTCCTTCATCTGATTTTCACTCGTTTTAAAATCTTTTTTAACGATTTCTTCTTCTCCGTACATCTTTTCAATTTCCTTCTCACGGATGTCTATTTTTTTGAGAAGGGTTTCGATCTCGGCGTTTTTTGAATTTATCTGATTTTTATTTATCTCGATTGTGCGCTGAATCTTCTCTTTTCTATCTTTCAAATCGGCAATTGCCATTTCGTCACTGGCTATTGTCTCTTTTGTTTCCGTCAACTGGCTCAACAATTCTTCGTGTTCCAATCTGATCTTGTCGATTTCGTTCTTCAGGCCGGTCAGTTCGTTCTCTCGGGTTTTAATCTCGGAAAGAATCTGTCGTTCTTCCCGGGTGAGTTGATTGAGATGGTCCTGTTGTTCAAGCAAGAGCCGGTCCAGTTCAAGGGAACGTTTTCTTAGAAGGTAGAGATTAATCTTCTTCAGTCGATTTTTGAGTTCTTCAAAAATCTGGGCCCTGCGCGCCTGACGCCTCAGGGATCGCACAACCCGTTCGACTTCGCTCAGGAGATCCTGAAGGCGCAGGAGGTCCTGTTCGGTTGCGCGCAGTTTGCGCTGGGATGCCTCACGCCGTTCACGATAGAGTGCGATCCCGGCAGCATCTTCAAACATTTCACGAATTTCACGCCCGGCGATAATATTCTCGATCTCCTCTCTCTCCAGGATTGAATAACTTAAAGCCCCGCTGTTGAGAAATAGATCCTGGATGTCCATAAGTCGCACCTGGGAACGGTTGATATAGAATTCGCTATCACCGGAACGGTAGAAACGTCTCTTGATTTCGATCTCCTCTCCGTACTGAGGGAAATAGCCATCATTTTCCATAATGAGGCAGACTTCGGTGTAACCAAGATTTTTCTTTTCGTCCAGACTGGTAAATATGAGATCTTCAACTTTGGAACATCTCAGTTTTTTCAGGCTCTGTTCACCTAAGATCCAGCGCAGGGCATCGATAATATTGGATTTACCGGTACCATTTGGTCCGACAATGGCGGTGATCCCGGTTCCGTACTGGATGCGGGTTTCGAGGGGGAATGATTTAAAGCCAAAGAGGATAAGTTCTTTTATCTTCATTCCGGTCTACCAAGATAGATTTCTCGCTCAAGAAATGGATGGTATTCACTCCAGCCCGTTTCCCGGTCGGTCTCACGTTTCAAGGTTTCAAGAATCATTTCCGCCTTACTATCGAGATTATCGATAAAATGGAGAAGCAGGGCCTCTAAGAACATAGGTTTGATTGGCGATCCCCATTCGATCTCCCCATGATGACTGATGACCATATGGAGAAGCCGGCTGGCAAGTTCTTCCGGGAAGCCTTTAATCTGTTCAATCTGGTTTTTAATGATTTCATAACTGATAACAATATGCCCGAGCAATTTGCCCCGATCTGTTCCCCGGATCTGGTTCTTAAAGGAAAATTCATAAACTTTGCCGATATCATGAAGGACAGCGCCAACCAGAAGTAAATCTCGATCGACTCTGGGATAGATCGGGCTGAGAGCCTGAGCGATTTTAGCCGTTGAGAGCGTATGCTCAAGCAGGCCGCCAATCCGGGCGTGATGTGCTTTAAGCGCTGCCGGTGCATTTTTAAAACTGTCGATAAATTGCTGCTGTTCAACAGACTTTGGCTCATTCGGGAAGAGATTATCAAACAATTTTTTGAGAAATGGATTTTTGAGGTCGGCACAGGTTTTCAGCAGTTCTTGATACATCTCATCAATATCACGGTCAGTTCTGGGCAGAAAGTCGGCCGGGTCAATATCTTCTTCTGGAGTTAGATTTATATTCTGAACCGATACCTGGGGTCGCCCGTTGTATTCACGGATCATACCGGTAATGAAGACAAATTGACCGGTTCGGAAATTCCGGTTTATCTCCTCAGCATCTTCCCAGAGGACCCCTTCAATCGTCCCGGTCCGGTCGCTGATTTCGAGTGTTAGAAAATACCCGCCCCCCTTCTTTTCTCTAATAACTTTTCGACTCAGAAGAAAAGTCTCACGGATTTCGTCGCCAATCTTCAGATCGGCGACATACTGTCCCTTCATCCAGATTACCCTTCAAGCCGCAGGATCTTTTTCTTTATTAGCTCGAGACGATCATGCAGTGCCTTCTCTTCCTGTCGGTCAAGTTCGAGTTTTTTGACGATCTCTTCGCGCTGTGCTATTAAGACATCAATCTCCTTTGTAATCTGGGCTTGATTCGATTTCAGGGTCTCAAGTTTTTTAACAAGATCGGCTTCCGCAACTTTTAATTTTTCGATTGACTGCGCCACCGGGTGCTGGGCAATCTGTTGCATATGGGATTCGTATTCTTTCTTTATGTTATCCAGAGATATTTGAGATTCAGCGATTTCTTTCTCCAGGGTACTCTTCTGTTCGGTAAGTTTTTCAATTTCTTGATGGATATTTTCTTCCTCCTTTTTCAATTGAGTTATCTTGGGCGCAAAGAGGTGTTCCTGTTTTTCCACCAGTTCATCCAGGACCCTTCTCTTCATCGAACCAGCCCCACCCATTACAATGAATGAAAGGACAACCGCAAAGATTAAACCGATGACCAGGATCAGAGGCGATTTTGCTGACTGGACCGGCCGGGAATGGGTAAAGGCGGGAGAGAGATTGACTTTGGCACCAAGGAAGAGACCGCCGATTCTTCGGGCAGAACTTATGACGGGCATGGCAATATTTATTATTTTAATATTGCCGCTTGTGGACTCCTGGATTAATAGAGGTTCACTGGTCAGGGGCTTTAAATTTGCAGGTCCTCGGTACGGCTTACCGATCTGGGTACTATCCAGAGAGCCGATTAATATGTCCTTACTATTGGTGATATTAATATAGAGAAGGTCTGATTCCAACCCTTTACATTTTTGAAGGAAGGGATTCAAGATAGTATTATCTTCGAGAGATATGGCGTCAAGCACAATATCGGAGTTGGCAATCAAACGGGCAACACTGCAGAATCGATCTTTAATCAGAGTTAGATAATTGGGGTCGAGGGTATTTGACTTCGAACCCTGAGCAGGAGATTGAGGAACGAGGTAGACAATTACGGTCAGAAGGGCAATACCGATGAATGTGATTATGAATAGTCCGAATTTAGACATATTTAACTCCTATCGTTTAATTAGGTTATTAAAAAATGATAGATTCAAGTATGATAAATCAATTATAGCCATAATGCTTGATATGTCAAGACAAAATTACCGCTCGATTTTTTCTTTGACAATCTTATGAATTCCGATTATAATTATAAGAATTTTTTCTTAACTCTTTCAGGAATTAAGATGTTTATTTTGTAAGCAACTTTATGGAGGCATTATGGTTATTGCAGCCGAACTGAAGACCGGTATGACTATTAAGTTAGAAAAAGAACTCTATAAAGTTATTACAGCTGAATTTAAGGCCGGAACGGCCAAACTCGGTTCGCTGGTCAATACCAAACTGAGAAATATCAAGACCCATACTATTACCGAGAGGCGTTTTCACCCTGAAGAGCGTCTGGAAGATGTTATGCTTGAGACCCAGACCATGGAATTTATCTATCGGGACGGCACCGATTTTTGCTTTATGCATCCCGAAAGTTTTGAACAGGTAATGGTTGATTGGAAGAAGATCGGAGATTTTGAGAAGTTTTTGACCACAGGCACGAGGTTGCGCATCCAGTTTTATGAGGGTGTGCCCATTGATGTTATCATCCCGGAGACGGTCGAAATTAAAGTGGCATCAACCGGCGAAGGGATTAAGGGCGAAGTTGATGCCGCTTACAAATCGGCGATTCTCGAAAATGGGATGGAGATACAGGTTCCCCAGTTTATCAAATCGGGAGATGTTATCAAGGTTGAGGTAGCAACTCGAAGATACTTAGAAAGGGTAAAAGGGTAGGGGGACCAGAATCAACAGATCCTCGGAAGCATTTCGGTCTCGAGCATAAGGAGCGGTCTTAAACCGCCGATAAGGGTCCTGAGATAGACACCCTTAGGTTTTTTAACAACCTGACCGATTATCTTTGCCTCTTTACCCAGTTGGTCACTCTTCATCACCCGGATAAGTCTTTCACTATACTTTGAGTCAACAATTGCAATCAACTTCCCTTCGTTGGCAACATAGAGGGGATCGAGACCAAGAAGTTCACAGGCACCCGCAACCTCTTTTTTGATGGGGAGAGAGGCTTCGTCAATAATGATACCGAGGTTGGTCTTCTCGCTGATTTCATTTAAGGTAGTTGCGACACCGCCCCGGGTAGGGTCACGGAGCATACGGATCGATTTTTTATTAACCTTCAACATTTTTTGAACAAGAGAATTTAGTGCTGCACAATCGCTGCTGAGTTTCATCGAAAGTCCAAGTTTTAATCGTTTATTCAGGACGGCGATGCCATGGTCTCCGATTGTGCCGTTTATCAGGATGAGATCGCCGGGCTCGACATTGTGGTAGGAGAGGCTGACCCCTTTCGGGATGACGCCAATGCCTGAAGTGGTAATAAATATACCATCCGCACTACCCCGTTCAACAACTTTGGTATCGCCGGCAACGATTTTAACTCCTGCCTTCCTGGCAGATATTTGGGCCGAGACGCAGATCTTATGCAGATCATCGATAGCAAAACCTTCTTCGATTATATAGGTGATTGAGATATACTTAGGGATGGCCCCTTTCATTGCCAGATCATTGACCGTTCCACAGATTGATAGTTTACCGATATCTCCGCCCGGAAAGAAGAGGGGTTTGACGACATAAGAATCGGTCGTGAAGGCCAGTGAGCCAATTTCTGCAGAATCTTCAAGTTCCCGGAGAATTTTATTGTTAAATATCTTTAAGAATATTTCCTTGATCAGGCGATGGGTAAGGACACCACCGCTACCATGGTTTAACTTTATCTCTCTTTCCATAAAGACTCTTCTGACTGAAATTATTTTCTTTCATACTTATAATAAGCCGCACAACTACCTTCTGAAGAGACCATGCATGGTCCAACTGGATTGGTCGGGGTGCAGACCCGGCCAAAGAGTCTGCAATCAAATGGTATTCTGGCACCGATCAATATCTGGCCGCAGAGACAATCCTTGTGTTCTTTTGCCTTTCTTATCTTAATAGGGAATTCCTGCTCAGCGCTGAATTGAGTAAATCTGTTCTTTAATTTTAATCCTGAGTCGGAGATCTCACCCAGTCCCCGCCAGTGGGCCGGGGTTCGTTCAAAGACTTCGTTCATTATCTTCTGTGCAATAATATTGCCTTCCGGGTGGACAACCCGCTGATACTGGATTTCAATCTTTGGTTTCTTATCTTTTATCTGCCTTAGCAGTAAAACTATCCCTTCGAGGATATCAATCGGCTCAAAACCAGTAATGGCACAGGGAAGACCATATTCCCGGGCTAAAAATTCATAGGCCCGGGAACCGATAATTGTTGAAACATGGCCGGGAAGAATTAAACCATCGATTCTGACTTTTTTCATCTCCGCGATTGCCCTGAGGGCCGGAGGGACAAGTTTGAAGGCTTGAATAATATAGAAATTATTTAAGCGCAGATTTTTTTGCGCCATCTTTATAGTTGCTGCCACTGTCGGGATGGTTGTTTCAAAGCCGACGCCAATGAAGACAACCCGTTTATCAGGATTCTGGTTTGCTATTTTAAGGGCATCAGTTGGGGCATAGACAACTTTTGTCTTTTCAATTTTCAGGGTTCCTTTTGAACCCGGGACCTTAACCATATCACCAAAGGTTGTAATTATGACATCCTTACATTCTGCCACCTCAATTGCATAATCGATTGTCTCCTGAGGTGTCACACAGACCGGACAGCCCGGTCCGGAGAGGAGAAAGAGTCTTTCGGGCAGGATTTTACGCAACCCCCAGCGTGATATGGCCATTGTGTGGGTCCCACAGACTTCCATAAGTGCAACCCGGGTGCCGATTTCCTTGAGTAGGCGCCTGATCTCCAAAACTAATTTCCGGGCGATATCAGGATGGCGGAAAAATTCAAAGGTCTTTTCCATAATTGGTATTATAATTCGAAAAATTCCATAATCAAGGAGATTTTGTAGATAGACACAGGCATCGCTTACCACATTTTTCAGGTTTTTTCTATTCTCGTTGACAAAATTCAAATTTAGAATAGAATATGCTAAAGGAGTTGAAAGATGATAGTTTTAATCATAATCATAGTTCTGGCGATAATCCTGATTGCGATGTATAACCGGCTGGTTGTTTTAAGAACCCAGGTTGATAATGCTTGGTCGCAGATCGATGTGCAGTTGAAAAGGCGTTACGACCTCATCCCGAATCTGGTTGAGACGGTAAAAGGGTATGCCAAGCATGAGCGCGAGGTCTTTGAGAAGGTTACCGAACTGCGGAGCCGGGCAATGTCAGCGTCCAGTGTTAAGGAATCGGCCGATGCTAATAATATGCTGACGGCAACCCTCAAGACCCTATTTGCGGTGGCGGAGAATTATCCGGAACTAAAGGCCAACGAAAATTTCCTGAGACTTCAGGAAGAGTTATCGGCAACCGAGAATAAGATTGCCTTCAGCCGGCAGTTCTATAATGATATTGTAATGAATTACAATGCAGCGATTGCCAAGGTTCCGACAAATATCATTGCTTCAATCTTTAATTTCAAAGGTCGCGAGTATTTCTCTGCACCCGAAACTGAAAAAGAGGCGGTAAAGGTCCAATTTTAAGAGATGCGCGAGACAATTTACGAAAAAATAGCCGCCAACAAGCGGAGGACCTATTTTTTCATATTTATCTTTACGCTTATCCTGGCAATCATCGGGTATGTGATCATATATATTTTCAATTTTGGGTCCACGGGCATTGCCCTGCTTGCTCTTTTTATTATTGGTTATAATCTAATTTTATATTTTAATGCTGATAAGATTGCTCTTTCATTATCAAGAGCGGTTCCGGCGGATCCGGATGAATACCAGATCCTGCATAATGTGGTTGAAGAGATGGCAATTGCGGGTGGAATACCAAAACCGAAGGTCTTTGTTATCGATGAAGAGGCACCCAATGCGTTTGCGACAGGCAGGAATCCGCAGAATGCTTCGGTTGCAGTTACAACTGGACTTTTACGAATTATGAACCGCGAAGAGTTACAGGGTGTAATCGCACACGAGATCTCCCATATTCGCCATTATGATATTCTTTTGATGACGGTCGTTGGAATTATCGGCGGAATGATAATCCTCTTGCGTGATATTATGCTCAGGGGTGGTTTCCTGTCCCGGGGCCAGGGGCGGAGCCGTTCGCGTGTGGGGGGGCGAGCCGGTGCGATCCTTGTGATTGTTGGACTGGTTCTGGCGATCCTTGCACCGCTTTTTGTTGCTCTCCTCCGTTCGGCAATCTCCCGGCAGCGTGAATACCTGGCCGATGCAGGTGGTGCCTATCTGACCCGCTATCCCCAGGGTTTGGCCCAGGCCCTGTTGAGGTTGAGAGAATATTATAAGCCTCTATCCGGTGCTTCGCAGGCAACAGCACATCTCTATATTGCGAGCCCTTTTGGTAAGGATCGGATGAATGTGGAATCATTATTTGCAACCCACCCGCCGATCGAAAAGAGGGTAGCGCGCCTGCAGAGCCTTGTTCTTTGAAAATGATAATTCTGTTTATTTTCGTCTCTTTCCTTGAACCGGGTGAAGTATTGGAATATGAAGCAAAATATGGCTTTCTCAAGGTTGGAACGATGCGGCTGATGGTCGTTGCCGAAACGGTTTATAACCAAGACACAGTCTATCATCTTATTTCGGATGTTGTATCGAATCCCAGATACCGACTATTCTTCTGGCTCAAGGATCGACTCGAATCCTATGCTCGAAAGAAAGACCTTCTACCGGTGTTTACAGTAAAAGATATCGAAGAGAGAAATTATAAGAAGAAGAGCACGGTCGAATTTGATCATAAAAATTTGCGGGCACGATATTCAGACGGTTCAGAATTTAAGATTCTTCCCGAAAGTTATGATCTTCTCGGTTTTTATTACAAATTAAGAGAATTGAAGATAGAGATCGGTGATACCATATCGATCAATAATCATACCGATAAGAAGAATTATACGATAAAGGTGACAGCGCTCCAGCATGCAAAGGTTAAGACCGATTTTGGTCGATGGGATTGCACCCTTTATGAACCACAGACCAGAGAGAAAGGGATCTTTGGCAAAGATGGAAAGTTACTGGTCTGGATTGCTGATGACTCCACCCGGATCCCGGTCCTGATCAAGAGTCGAATGAGTCTGGGTAGCCTGGTTTTTAATCTTGTTGCCTATAACCGTTAGGTCTTTATGAAACGGGTTGCAGTAATTCTGGCAGGTGGTAAAGGAGAGCGTTTCTGGCCCAAGAGTAAGCCTGATTTTCCAAAACAATTTCTATCGTTCTTTGACAGAAGACCGGCAATCAAACTGACCGAGCAACGTTTAACCGGTCTGGTCAGTGCATCGGATCGGTATTATGTTGTGCCGCAGCGGTTGGTTAAGGTGGTCAGAAAGGTCTTCGGATTGAAAAACCTTATCGTTGAACCGGTGGGCCGTAATACTGCTGCCGCAATTGGACTGGCGGCACTCGTTTTGCAAAAAAGATTGGGTGATGCAATTATGTTCGTCTTACCATCCGACCATCTGATCAGAGATAAAGAACGGTTCCAGAATTGTTTGCGCTTTGCTGCCGGACTGGCAGAGAGAGATTATCTGGTGACTTTCGGCATTAAACCATCAAGGCCGGATACGAACTACGGGTATATAAAATGTGGTTCGTTGATCGAGGAACGTGATGGGATGGTTGCCTACCGGGTCTTAAATTTCAAGGAAAAACCCGATCCGAGGACCGCGGTCCGTTACCTGCGTGCGGGTAATTACTACTGGAATAGTGGTATCTTTGTCTGGCGGGTTAAGACGATAATTGAGGCCTTAAGAGAGTATGCACCTGATCTATATCGAGGATTGACCGGTTATTTACGGCAGAGGAGTATCAAGGTGTTTGAGAATCTGCCCTCGATTTCGATCGACTATCAGGTAATGGAAAAGGCGAAGAGGATTGCTTTGATCAGAGCCAATTTTGACTGGGATGATATCGGCTCCTGGGATGCCCTGGCCCGACACCTGCCCCGGGATGAAAAGGGTAATGTTGTGGTTGGCTCTCATATTGGTATAGACACAAAAGATTCAATCATCTTTTCGGAAAAAAGACTGATCGCAACGATCGGGGTCGATGATCTAATCATCATCGATGGTGGTGATGAAGTACTGGTATGTAAGAGGGACCATATCAGTAAGATAAGGGAAGTTGTTCAAAAGGTAAGTAAAGGTGATTAACAAGGAGGAAGTATGAAGAGATACCTTATCAGTACAGGCGTTCTTCTTTTACTCGTTGCCTGTGCTCAGAAGAAGAAAGTCGAGATCAAGCCAGTAGAAGGTCTTGAAGAGATAACGGTTTATCAGGAGACGACGGCAGTTGCGCAACCGACACCGGTTTCACCCGAGATGCCTCCCATCGTCATTCCACCGGCCGAAACGACCGTTACCTATACGCCGCCTACGCCCGTTGTCCCGATTCCTCAGGTTACGCCTCCAGCGACACCACCGACGGCATATGGCTATCGCGTTCAAATTTTTGCTTCTTCGAGCCGGGAGAATGCGGAGCGCATTGCTAATAATGCCCAATCGAGCTTTACGGAGAAGGTCTATGTTGAACCCGATGGCGATCTGTTCAAGGTGCGGGTTGGGGATTTTCTCGTGCGTGACGATGCCAATCAACTTAAGGCCAAAGCGATCCAGCTCGGTTTTCGGGGTGCTTTTGTTGTCGAGACGATGATCAATCCCAAGTAGTTGTTTTTTGATCTTTGATTCGGCTCTAATTTTGAAGATTCTCCTGGCAACGAAGAACAGGGCCAAAGTTCAAGAGATAAAGGCCATTTTAAACAACAACTTCTCCTTCATTGATCTTTTACAATTTAATGGAATTGGCGAACCAGAAGAAGAGGCCGATTCACTCGAAGCGAATGCGCTGGCCAAAGCGATCCAGAGTTTTAATGCAACCTCAATATTAAGTCTGGCGGACGATTCAGGACTTTTTGTTGATGCCCTCAAGGGCCGGCCCGGGGTATTTTCGGCGCGCTATGGAACCGATGACCGGGAGCGTATCGAAAGATTGCTCAGAGAACTTCAAGGGTGTGAAGAGCGTTCAGCAACCTTTAAGTGTGTCATAGCAGTCGTGTACAGAGAGATCAGAGAGGTCTTTTCGGGCGAATGTCGGGGTAGGATTGCCCATCAGCCATCGGGTAAAGCAGGTTTTGGTTATGACCCGATCTTTATACCTGAAGGTTATGATAGGACCTTTGCCGAACTGGGTGCGGTCGTAAAGCATCAAATCAGCCATCGGGCAAAGGCACTCTTACAGGCAAAGGCGTATTTATTGAATTTAGCCCGGCAGGAAGAAAGATAGTTGGTGAGGGAAGAATAATCGAACGGGGCGTGGCGCAGTTGGCATAGCGCGCGTGGTTTGGGACCATGAGGTCGCCAGTTCAAATCTGGCCGCCCCGATTTTTTATTTTCTTATTGCCCGGCCAATTTTTGCCATTCGCTGTAGGCAATCTTTTGAACACCGTTGCGTTTGATGAGACCGATATGATCATCACCGGTTAAATCGTGTAACCAGGCCCAGCCTAACAGGTAGAGATCTAACCCGCGATCTCTTGTTAGACGGCCGGTGATCTCAGTAATAAAATCGGCCTGTCCCTTTTCACCACCATACTCTTCGATTGATGGCCAGCCCAGTTCACTGAAACCGAATGGTTTAGAAGAAGCAAAGTAATCAAATGCCCGGGAATAATAATCGTCCGGGATATCGGCGGTGCGGTTTATCCCTCTTACTGCATAGGGATAACTGGTAAAGACTAAAATATCGATCTTGGCCGGGTGAAACATTTTAAGGACTTCAAGATTGGCTTCCCGATTTTCCGAGACGATCTCGCGGGCAAATGTGCAGAAGACAAAGGTCTGGGGAGAGAGTTTCTTTACTTCGTCGTAAATCTCTTCGTAAAGGCTGACATAATGCTGGAAACCGTCAGGATTTTTGGGGTCAGCACCATAATTCTCATACCAGCGGTTCACTTCGTTTCCCAGGGAAAGGAAGAGGGGTTTAATAGACCTGACCACATCAAGGGCAGATTTTTTATAAGCCTCACGCCACTCTCGATCGCTGAGGGTTCTTGTTCCTAAGTCAGGCGGGCAGACAAGGGTAATGCCCGGGCCGATGAAAGAGAGATGAATCAGGGGGAACATCCCGTTCCCCCTGATATACTCGGTTACGAATGTCTTTCCCCAGTCACCACTGAGGTCAGAAGATAGATTATAAAATGGTGTAGGTCTGCCCCAGACCGGAGAAAAATCGGCAGTTTGGGCTGCCTGACAGTAGGCATCCTCAAAGGACTGGCCATCTCCAGGCACGGGTAGAATCCCCATGAAGAATCCGCGGCCGGGCATTGTCAGAGAGTCCTCGGGTGTTATAATCGAATCCGGACACCCCGGAATCAAGACCGAGGCGATGATGACCGTTAAGAAAAGAATAATTTTTTTATTGGTCGCCATCTATTCAATGAGTAAAAACTTTCCTTTAAATTCCTGCCCGGTTTCATTCTTCAGTTGGTAAAAATAGACCCCTGGATTGACGGGTCGCCCCTTCTCGTCATTCCCATGCCATCGATACTGAAAACCTTTAAGGTTCAGGGTGATTATTTTGCGACCGATGGCATTATAGATTTCGATTTTTCTATTCTGACCTTCAGAGGAATTCCGGGTAACAAATAGAACCGGCCTTCGGGTTGGATTATTTTTAACCCGGATCGAGGGAGCGATGGTATGATGGGTATTCTCCTCTTCGACATTGAGGTTGACATAGATATCGCAGATGACCGTGTCGCCCTGTTCGCGGATATTGCGCACTGCAACCCGGGTCGGATTGCCATTGTTATCCCGGCTATTGGGTATTGTATTATTGTCGAAAGCAGTTCGATTCCAGATACCGGGTAGTGGATCACTCGTATCGCCCAGTGCCTGGTGGTAATAATGGGGATCAGGCCGGACACCGGTTCCCCGATCGAGGTGGAAGGTTGAATCTTCTTCGAGATCAACCCGATCGTGGTAGGTTGAACCATAACGGGGATCGATATGCCAGATCAACAGGCCATGATAGGGCAGTGGTGTATCAAATCCCTTTTTCTGGCGATTTTCGAGATAGAAACAGGTATCAGTATTACGGCCCATCCGCCAGACTTTATAGATCACGGAATGGGTCTCGACATCGACGATTTTTAAATTTATTGTATCCCGGGTGATGACAATCGGCGTGACGAAGCCAGACTGGACCTTTGACCAGGCTTCCAGATGGGAAGGACTCCAGGGTGTGTTCCCACCTGCTCCCCAGGCACCATAACCCATCAAGCCCCAGTAGCCGATTCCCCAGGTGTTGCGCGAACCGTCGTAAAGGTCAGGGAGCCCGACGAGGTGCCCGAATTCATGACACATTACTGCAATACAGCACAGGGTTGTGTCCAGTTGCGGGGTTACAAGATTGACCTCTGGAACATTGGTGACACCCGAGATGCGGACCCCTTCATTGGTCGTGTAAGAAAAAGACGGGATGGCATGGGACCAGCAGTGATTGCGATTGCCGGTATCCTCACCCCCTGGTCCGGCGTGGACGACAAAGGTGGCATCGATGCGGCCGTCGTTATTACGGTCGAAGATTCTGAAATCAACCGTTGAATCCGCCTTGGCAATGGCATCCCGGGCCAGGGTGCTACCGGTGGAGAGCATATAATTTCCGTCATAATACTTGGAGTAGTTATTGCCACACATAAACCAGGTATTGCCAGCAATACCACCGGCAACATTGCAGGAGTCGTAAGAGTTTTCGTGCCAGAAATCATTCAGACTGCCTGCTCGATACTGTCCGTGATAGACATTTCTTGAGAAGAACATCGAATCGTAGCGGGCGGGGGCATCACGAACCGTGTTGGCGCGGTTGTCCGGATACTGAATCAGTATAACGGCCGCTTCAATATTACGAAGCAGGATCTTCTTTTCGCCCGCCTTACCGAACCATTCAGGGAATTTGGGATAAGGGTGCCCGTAAGTTACCGAGAGCCCGGTTTTTTGATCGAACAGCCCGGGCCGGGGTGGCATACCATTGGTAAATAATATTGTGCTGATAACTATAATCACATATCGATTCATAAGCCTCCTTAGCAAATAAAAACTGGATACATATTTACCAGTTGGTCAAAATCCTCCGCACGGTCTCTTTAGCGACCTTGGTTAAGGCTTCATTGATGCCGACGGACTCATCCTCATTCTGCCCGAAGATCGCCCAGTCACTGACCTCTCCTTCCCAGTATAAGGTATTCCGGGTGGCATCGAGACAGGTTATTTTGCAGGTAACCGTCGTCTTGTATTTATAGACCGTTTGATCGCCACCATAGACATAAGGTTCTTTATTGAAGTAGTTGATGACGCCGGAGATTTTTAACTGGGCACGGCCTTCGTTGGTGACACGGAGCGTGCCGTCGCTCGTAAACTGACGGATCAACTCATTGGTGAATGCCTCACCCAGTCCGATCTTTATGGTGCGATTTTCGAAGATGTCGATATAGACATTCTTCAGGTGTGCGGGCAGGAGTGAGCGGGTTGAATAGCCACAGCAACAGCATATTGTGAAGAAAAGGGCTGGTCCAGTTATTTCTAACTGTCGCAAAATTTTATTCATCGGCTAATTTTAGGCAATATTTTACTCGAGTCAATAGTTTTGTGCAGATGGATCAGTGGATAACTGAATTTGATCTCTATCTGCAGGTTGGTATTGACAAAGGGGGTGAATTCTTTATAATTTGACCCTGGTACGGAGGCGAACGGGTGCTGGTGTGCCTGCTGGACTTCAAATCCAGATGGTCCCGAGGTTCGGGATCGGTAGGTTCGATTCCTACGCGCCTCCGCCATTTTTATTTATCCAGTTCTGAGACTATCGGTTGATGACGACGATCTTTCTGGTCTGGCGATCAGGACCGGCGGAAAACTTTATAAAATATACCCCATCCGGTAATCGAGGGGCATCAATTATTAAACGGTGGTTGCCAGCCTGGAGCAGGCCACTATAGATTTTATCCATCCGTCTTCCTGACCGGTCATAAAGATCAATCTCGACCCATCTTCCTTCCTCCAGCGTGCACTTCAAAACCGTTCTTTTTGAGATCGGATTTGACCCGACCTTAAACCAGGACCTGGTAAGGGGTCGGTAATCGAGGTTCTCCCTGATCTCGGTTCCGCGCCACTCAAAGATACTGTATCCTTCGGTCCCGGCATAGAGTCTGCTACCGGGGATTTTAGTAAGAGTTAAAATATCCTTTGTGGGCAGGCCCTGATTGTATTCGATCCACTCATCACCACCATTGGTTGAGAGATAAAAACCGGCATTGGTTCCGGCGTAGATGGTTCTGGGCTGATCCGGATCGACGACAACACTGCGGACATTCAAGCAACCGGTATTCTGCCAGTAGCCGCCGCCATCAGTCGATTTATGGACGCCGCTATCAGTCGCAACATAGATTATATTCGAATTGGAAGGATCGATCGCGATCGATTTGACGATGCCTTTTAATCCACCGGTGATATTTATCCAGTTGTTGCCCGTGTCCGTAGACTTATAAAGGGCGGGCGCAGAGTTTTCCTGGCCACCGGCATAGAGAATATTCGGGTTATTGAGATCGAGAGCAATTGCATAAGTGAAGCCATAATCTGCTGTGATGGTTGATCTTGTCCAGGAATTGCCGCCATCCGTGCTTCGAGCAATTGCCATCAGATAGGCAGGGGATGTGCCTCCTGTATAGACGATGTTATCATCCCGCGGATCAATAATAATTGTGCCGCCATCGGTAAACCATTCATCGATCAAATTCCAGACGGCGCCGCCGTCAGTGCTCTTGTAGAGCTCGGCCGTCCCTCAACCCAGTCCTTCTAAGGCATAGACATTCTCGCGATGGTCAATCCCGATAGCACAGATCGTTCCGCAGGAGAGAAAGGGCGTGGTCAATGACCAGTCCTGACCATAATTGGTAGTCTTATAGACACCTCGACCCATATATTCAGTATAGATCAGTCCGGGATTGGCTGGAGCAACCGCAATAGCGGGAATCGTTGCAATACTAATACCGCGATCCATCTCATACCAGTTTGTCCCCTGATCAGTGGATTTAAATATTGAAAAGTTATTACCGGCATAGACAATTGAAGGTTGCTGCGGGTGGGCGAGGACGGTTCGAAATTCTGAACCAGGGAGTGATATGCCAACCCTCTGCCAGTTTGTCCCCTGATCCGTGCTCTTGTAGATAGAACTGTCAGTACCGGCAAAGACAAGATCGGGCAGAGCCTTTGATATTGATATAGAATAAGTTCCTAAAAAATTGCCGGTGTGGATCCAATTGATTCCTCCATCCGTGCTTTTAAAAATCCCTCCATACCGAGTGCCAACCAGGATCAGATTGTGGATCCGGGGATGGACAGCAATTGCATAAGGGTAATAACCCGTAACGGTTCCGGTGATATTAATCCAGGAATTGCCATAATCGGTCGATTTGAATAGGGCAGTCGTATTATTTACATAACCCCCGGCATAGACAATATTGGAAGAGATCGGATCGACTGCGATGGATAGCCCCTGACCGGCCATAGTATCGAGGCAGGTGGTAATCCAGTTAAACCCACCGTCTGTGCTTTTGCTCACCACCATCCGATGGTCAGAACCAAAAGGTTTATCCCCCACTGCATAAATAATACCGGGATTTAATGGGTCGATGGTCAGATCATAGGTTGAGACGCTGTCAATCAGATAGATTGACCAGGTAGATCCTCCATCTGTGCTTTTATAAAATCGGGAATTGAGGTCACAGGCATAAAGGATGTTCGAATTATAAGGGTCGATCGTGAGATCGGAGAGATAATTATTGATTGAACCCATAAGTGACCAATTCTGACCGCTGTTGGTGGTGCGGTATATCCGACTCGGCACTGAATAGGTTGCAAGGTAGAGGATGTCAGGATTGGTCGGGGAGATTGTCGCGGTGTGGATATACCCGCCATAAGGACCGAGATTTAACCATTGCGCGGGAAGGAGAAAAACAGAAATTACAAGCAACGCAGTCAATTTCATTTTGATAAGTCTATGCTTTATCTGTTAAAAGTCAAGAATAAAATGAAAAATGGCTCTTGGATATCATTTTGTTTCTCTTTATAATTGGTAAAGGAGGCTTTATGCCAGAAAGTGTTGAATATTATTATCTTGGTCTTGATGTGCACAAGAATTCTTC
>CBFGIV010000043.1:0-19265 GCA_965648915.1 Caldifarciminota bacterium
AAAGTTAAGTGAGAAAAAATAACTTTGGGGATGGTTAATAAAGGTCTATTGAATAATCAAAACCATTGATTTCTTAAACTAAAATTAAAAACTAAAGGTGAGAAAAAAATTCATTCGGCATTGCTGCGTGTTGGTTTATTCTAAAGATGTAGGTGAACAGATTGGAATCCACCATCGTCAATGGTTAAATCGCTCTTGACTTTAACAGGAATTAACATAAAATAAAAATTTATGGATATTACCTGGTTAAATTATGTCGATGTTAAACGCCGACGGAATTTATTGAAGATTCTTCAGGAGTTGTCAAAACTGCAGGATAAGGAGAATCCTAATTTCATCATCATCGGTGCTATGGCGCTGTTGATTGCCGATTATTTATCCTACACCGCTCAATGGGATGTCGATTTACTTTTTAAGAATAGCAATGCTTTACGCGATTTTATAAATCTACGCAAATCGAGTTTGTTACAGATTGTCAATTATGACGATGACTATATGACCAGTGAAAATATCACCAGTTTCCATACTGCCTGGTCATTTGGCAAAGGCTGGTTCAATGTCGATTATATTCTGAGGGCCAATCTTTTTGAATTCTATGCTGATCGTCTTGATGAACTGGCGTTTTACAATCAATCGATTAAATTCGAGAATGAAATTTTTTCGATCGCGCTTTATCTTGCCCATCCCTGGGATATTTTTTTGGAGAAGGTTCTTTCGCCCCGCACCGCAAAAGAACTCGAATTAAAAGTCGATCTGAGTGTTGATATCCGACATATATTTCTTATCTACGAAAAGGAGAAGGATTGTGCCGAATTCTGGCAGAGGGTACTGGCAAAGGCTCGCAGATTCAACAAAGAGAGACAATTTAAGGAGACCCTCCTCAAGGTCTTTGACTTAAGGAAAGAACTTGGTTATGGGGGTATTGAGATCTCACCTTTCTCTGTTGAACAGTTAAGGTGAACTATGAAAGATTTTATCACAACCCTAAAGGAACGCATCGATGAATTTGGTAATCATTACCGAAAATACCTGCAGGCGGTCTCGAACAATCTCGACCAGTTGATTCAGAGATTAGAAGAGCAGAAAAAGAGAGATCAGGTCCACATCTTGCATCCAGCCTATGACTTTGCCCAGGAGATAAAAACCATCGTTGGAGTCGGTGAAACAACTGAAGAGCAGTTGCGGTTTGTCGGAACCTACTATGCACTCCAGTTCTTGTTAATCAATCGCCAGGCCATAGACCGGCTCCGAATGGAGATTTTGGCGTCAGAAGATGAGCGGATTAGTATCTATAAAAATTTTATGCGTCAGGCGGGCAATACATTTCGTATGCTCACCGCTAATTATATTAAGATCCTGCTCGATATCTTCGTGAAAGATAAACCGGGATTTGTTATTCTCGGTGTCGGGACAAAATCTGACCAGGACGATATCGATATCGGTATTCTGGACGATGGTTCGTCCCGACGGAGAGAATTTAATCGGGCAATTGCCTTAATCAGTCAAGAGATGCAAAAATATGCTACTTCATTCCATTTCCACCTCTCCGAGCATATCGGTCGCCGGTTCTATTCGGCTTCAATTGCTGAATATAAAAAGGTTCTTCGGCGTGAGATTCGAGACTTCGTCATTATCAATGAAATGTTGAGCGCAGCCGTGATCATCGGCAGTGAACAGATGTTTGAGGAATATCGAAGAGAAGTAACCGCCCGATACTTCTATAATGTAAATGGAGACAATCTCTATCACGAAGGCTATCTTCGTGGTATCCTGGGTGAAATTTCCTCGCTCTTAGCCCGGCCGATAAGTCCTGTTTATATAAATCTTAAAGAAGATGCATTACGCATTATCAAAAGTATTATCTCCGCCCGGAAGACGATATTTAACATTGAGAAGGTAAATGCCTGGGACATCATTGAAGAACTCAAAGTCAAAGATCCAAAACGTCAGGCCGAATATGATGCCCTGGAACGGTCACTGACCTTTTTTGAGATTTTTAGATATCTCTATCAACTCTTTGTTACTCAAGATGAAGTTGTCTATCTGGACGAAGTATCACTGAAGAACATCCGCAAGGTTTCAAGGGTCCTGGGCTATTCTGATATTGGTAAGTGTCGAGCTGAGGAGCATATCCTGGTTCATTATTATGAATATATTAAAAATATCAGGATGGTTGTTCCGCTTTTGATCGAAGATATGAAGTATCACTTAAAGCGCAATTCGGTCTTTGCCCCGATGTTCAAAGTTGACTATCCCGGTAATCTGGCTCACGACTTTATTGAACGTTTTAGATTCTTCCGGGGGGTTGCTTTCTGGGACGATATCCTTGATGATTTGAAGGTCGACGCCTTATTAAAAAAATTTGTTGGTGACTTAATCCTCTTGCCCCCCGAGGAAAAGGAACGAATAATTAAAAAATATATCGAGTGGGTCAGATATGACTTTTATCTCCTCATCGAATTTTTGACAATCTTGGGCAAGAATAAAAACAGCGTATCTGTTTATCACGAACTTAATCAACGTCTTTTAAAGACCATAAAGCGTATCCCGGAGAAGGCAAGAGATATTGCCTTCGTCTTCTATCGCTACCCTCAACTAATCAATAATTATCTATCTTTGAATGATGAGCATGGTTTAAGGACTTATCTTAAAATTCTTGAAAGTCGAACCTTTGAAGAAGAGGTGGCGGAGATCATCAATAATCTCAAGCCTTTGATCGCCCTCCATCTCTTAAGCAGTAAATTCTTCAAGCACATATTTTTAAGAGTCTTAGATAAATACCCCGAGTGTATTGGCTTGCTCAATCGACCCCAGCGCTTAAAAGAATTCGCTCAGGGGATTTATAGTGATGTTGGCTCAATGCGCACCTTTGAGGAAAAAAAGGAGAAACTTGGTGACTACTATGATTTAATGTTAATGAGGGTTGCAATCGATAGTCTGAATAATATACCGGTAACCCAGACCAATACTGAGTTTATCGAATTTTCTGATAGTTATATTCAGGTGCTCAATGACCTCTGCCGCCTCGAAATTGATACCTTTTATAAGAAACGCATTATTACCCAGGATATCTTTGCCATCTTTGCGGCTGGTGGTCATGCCCGGGAACAGGCCTATGACGATGACTACGATATTATCGTAATCTTAAATTGTGAAGATGAGGAGGTGATCGATTACTGTAATAAATTAGTCAGCAAGATGAATGCCGAGATCATCAAACGGGGGACAATCCCCCACCACCGTTTTGCTGAATACTTTGGAAGATTCGTTATCTGCCTGAGTGATCTGGAAAATTTATTGAATGAGGCCCGGCCCGATATATTTATCGAAAAATCACTGATTCTGGGAGCAAGGCTGATCGTTGGGTCACACAGGTTTGAACAGGATTTTATCGAGCGCATCGTTAAACCCCATATCTTTGAAAAGAAACAGGAATATATCAACCAGATGATTAACGAGATATACTCAAGGGGGAAGATGGATGGTGAAATTACTGATAATATTAAGGAGTGCCAGGGTGGTCTACGCGATATCGAGATGGTGATGTTGATCATTAAGGCTCAGTTTGGTATTAAAGATCCGGTCAACTCAAAACTGTTTGAAAATGTATCGAGTATGTGCAGGGATCTGAGTGATGATTTAATGATCCTGGGCCGTAACCTTGAATTTCTCAAACAACTCAGGGATATTTATCGCCTGACGGCTGGTGCAACCGATTTAATAGTAGTCCCTGCCCTGGCGATACCAGCGCAGATTATGAAATTTGACAATAGTGAGGAACTTTATCAAAAATTCAAGAGGGTGACCGCTGAGGTCTCAAAGGCCATTGACCGACTGATTGAGAAATTAAAGAGATTCAATTAACTGCTTGCCTTTTCAACTTCTTTCTTGATCAACCGGACACTGTTTGAGCCACATTTGGGACAGGTCCGCTCCTGCATCACTCCTTTGGTATAGGGTAGTTTAAATTCACTCCCGCAGCGCAAACACTTGAAATCGGCTTCTTCGGCCAAACCGAACCTCCTGATTTATTTCTTCTTTTTTTCCTCTTCTTCTTTCAACACCCTGATCGTATATTCAATCTCCTCTTTGGTCACCTGCTGGCGGTGTCTCTCTATATCAACCATTGTTCGGGCAAATCTCTGCCCTTCTGCGGCGCTGATCCATTCTAAGAAGAGTCGTTCCGGTCTTATACCCAGTCTTTCCAGTCTATCCCATAACTTTTCAACTCGCTTCTGGGTCCAGCGGTTGGCATCGATATAATGGCAATCGACATAATGGCAACCCGAGACAACGACAATCGGTGCACCTTTTTTAAATGCGTGTAACACCCACTCTTCATCAACCCGACCACTACACATCGTCCTTATCAATCTTGAACTCGGTGGATACTGCAGGCGTGCCCCGCCGCAGGTATCAGCACCAGCATAAGAGCACCAGTTACAGGCAAAGACAATGATCTTTTCATAAGGGTCTTCTTCAAGATAGGCATCGATCTGCGCAATCGTCTGTTCATCAGTAAAATGTCTCATCCTGATTGCCCCAAATCGACATTCGGCACCACAGGTTCCACAACCCTTACACATCGCCTCAATCAGTGAGATCGATTTTTCCTTTGGCTTTACAGTAATTGCCTTGTAGGGGCAGGCCTGGGCACAGATTGTGCAGAACCGGCACAACTGAGGATTGATCTCCGAGGTTATGGCTTCAATCTTTACCTTGCCCGCGGCAAGAATTGTCTCGGCCCGGGCCGCGGCCGCACTGGCCTGAGTAACTGAGTCTTTAACATCTTTTGGGAACTCAGCACAGCCGGCAAAGAAAACACCGCTGGTCGGTGCATCGACCGGTTTCAATTTAGGATGGAGTTCCATAAAGAAGCCGTCTGAGGTCTTGGAAAGTGTAAGCAATTTCTGGACCTCAGGCATATCGAGTCTTGGTGTTACCCCGATGGAGAGGACAACCATATCCAGTTCATGCTCTTCGATCTTATTCGCTGTTGTATCTTCAATCATCAATCTTAAATTGTGCGATTGGGGATCTTCGACAATCTCACCCGGTATTCCCCTTATATAGCGAACCCCGACTTCCTTACTCCGTTTATAGAGATCCTCAAAACCTTTACCAAATGCCCTCATATCAATATAAAAAACCTTGGCTTCGATATCAGGATAATGGTCCTTAAGCAGGAGTGTATCCTTGACCGTATTCATACAGCAGATATTACTGCAATACGGTTTACCCCGTTTTTCACTCCGCGACCCGACACATTGAATAAAGCCGACTCTTTTTGGCCGCTGACGATCACTTGGTCGGATAAAGTGGCCATCGGATGGGCCACCAGCCGAGATGAGACGCTCAAACTCCATGCTGGTGATGACATTCTCATATTTTGTATAACCGAATTCATCGAGAATCGCCGGATCAAAGACTTCCATTCCTGTTGCCACAATAACGACACCGGTATCAAATTCAACAATCTCATCTTTCATATCATAATCAATACATTTTTTGTCACATTTCTCAGCACACTTACCACAGGCAATCGGATTCGTCCCGAGACAGTTTTTCATATCGATCAGATAGGCGGATGGGACGGCCTGAGGAAATGGGATGTAGATTGCCTTTCTTGATGATAGACCTAACTGGAATTCATCCGGGACAACCTTCGGGCAGACCTTGGCACATTCACCACAGGCAGTACAATCCTTCTCCCGAACATACCGGGCCTTTTTGCGAACCCGAATATGAAAATTACCTATGTAACCGGTTATCGACTCAATCTCGCTGTAAGTTAAGAGTCTTATCTTCGGATGTCGACCGACATCCATCATCTTGGGACCGAGGATTCATATCGCACAATCCATTGTCGGGTAGGTCTTGGCCAACTGTGCCATCAGACCACCGAGCGAAGGTTCTTTTTCGACGAGATATACCTGATAACCGGCATCGGCCAGATCGAGTGCGGCCTGCATCCCGGCCACACCGCCACCAATAACCAGTGCTGACCGGGTCACCGGAATCTCTTTCTCAATCTGCGGTTCAAGAAAACGGGCCCGGGCGACATAGGCCTTAATGATATCTTTAGCCTTGCTGGTTGCTGCATCACGATCACCCATATGTACCCAGGAGCAGTGTTCACGGATATTTGCCATATCAACAAGGTAGGGATTTAATCCGACTTCCGAAACACATGTCCGGAAGGTAGGTTCATGCATACGCGGGGAACAAGCCGAAACAACGACGCGATTCAGCCGATGTTCAACAATTGCTTTTTTTATTGTCTGCTGACCCGGTTCGGAGCACATATAGCGATTTTTGGTGCTGAAGATGACATTTGCCATCTTTCCGGCCGCAGCAACCAGCGCATCACAATCGACCGATCCCGCAATATTGGTCCCGCATTCGCAGACAAAGACACCTATTCTTATCTCTTCATCTGGCATCTACATCACCTCCTTTCGACCTATCCAGCTATTTTTTCCAAAACTTTATCCACCTTAACTCGATGAGTATGAAGTCCGACCTCTTCTGGTTTTAATCCTTGGGCAAGACCGAGAAGTTGAAAAAGATAGATCACCGGGATATTATACTCTCGGTTCCGCTTTCGGGCAAGTAAAATTTGGCCTAAATCAAAGGATGAAAAGCAGGTTGGACAGATGAGCCCCATACAGTCGGCACCACTCTCCTCGATCGCCTTAAAGATTGCCTCGGTCATCATAAGTGGGATATCTTCACTCATACAGCCCTTGCCGCAGCAGAGTAGTCTTTCTTTATGCTCCACCGGACTGGCACCAAGCGCCTTGACAAAATCGTCAAGAATCGATGGATAGTCGGCATCATCGACACGCATTATCTGACTCGGCTTTAAGAGATGGCAGCCATAGTGGATAGCGACCTTTATCCCTTTAAGAGGTCGTTTGACCGATTTCCTGACAGCATCAATACCCAGATCATCTCTGATCATCACGACCGCATGTTTGATCTTTGCCTTACCTTTATATTCTTTGTTTATCTTTTTTAACCGCTGGTTCACTTCCTCCATCAATCTTGAATCTTCAGTAAGAAGGAAGTGGGCCTCTTTCAAGGTCGAGATACAACCCGAACACATCGTTATTACATCAAGTCCGGTCTCTTCGGCCACCGTTAAATTTCTGGCTGCAACTGTTAACCAGGTCATCTTGTCTTTTGCCTTAAAATAGATTGGATCAGGACAACAGGTAAAACCATCGATGTCGACAATCTCAATTCCAAGATTGGGCAGGGTTTTTCTTATCGCCAGTTCCATCTGCGGGTATTTGAGGGGCATCATACAGCCCCAGAAAGGAACGACCTTCATAATTATCTATCTCTTCTTTGAGATTTTCTTTATATATTTTTCCACTTCGTCTATGAATTCAAGAAACAACCTGTGGTTCTTTCTGACCAATGAGAGCAAAGCCTCATCCGAAACTGTCCAGTATCTGTGGACAAGCGAATTTCTGAAGTCAAAGATAGGTTTTAATTTATCTATTAAATTTTTTGATATAATTTTTGATTCGCCTGCTTTTAAGATTGTTTCTATATAACCGGACACACCTATCCCTATGCTCTTTGCAAGAATATGGATGAGGGTATTCGCCATTATTTCAGCAACTTCAATCAATAGATACTTCAATCCCCTTAAAATCCACACCTGGGAGATAATTTCATTATCCGAATATTGGGCAGTAAGCTTTTCAATTTCATTGGTTCTGTATTTTATATCTTGAAGATAATTCTGGATTCGTTCCTTATCAATCTTCATAATATGGACGCCTCTTTAAGAATACCGATACACTCCCGATAGGTAATCGCATTCTTTTCTATAAGGCCGGTTCTTAAATCCGGGTTTCGATCAACAATCAGAACCCCTTCTTTGAATACCCTGTTTAAGAAAGTAAAAGATACTAAGTTTAAAATAACTATATCAACATTATCCGGCTTTATATTAAAACCATTTTGTGCCAGTGCCCTCGCTATTGTGCATTTTAAATCTGAAGTAATCTTAAAAATACTCATCTCATCGATTGGTGCGATATAAATTCCGATATCTATATCATTGTATCTCTTTTCTCTGGTAAAAGAGCCAAAAAGATAGGCAAACTTGATGGACTTTTTTGGGGCTAAAATTTTCTTTAATTCTCTTATAACCTTTATCATCATACTCATATTTTAGTTAAAAAAAAATAGTTGTCAATGAGTTGTAGATAGAGATATAATCGTAATTGGGTGATAAGGATATTGAAAGGGCTATTGACCGAAGAGTCAATTGATGATAGGTGGCATGAAACATCGCAAAGGTCTTGCAACACTAATGTTCGCCTTCACGCTTTTCTTCTATTATTTCTTTTAATTCCGCAACTGGTATTTTCTTAATTTCCGGTAAGCCCAGTTCAGAGCGAATACGATTCACCGCAGATGTGACTATCGCGCTCCAGCCGGTCTTACTGATATTTTCCGATAGTTTTATTAACGCCGGCGGTGCGGTCCCTTTTTCTTGCGCAATATTTTTAAGGGCAATGATGACTTCAATGGGCCGGGCATCCTGGGGGCAGCGTTCATAGCAGGAATAGCAGTTGGTGCAGAACCAGATTACCGAATCTGGACCAATCAATTCTTCCTCCATACCCAACAGGGCTTTAAGCAGAATCATCCGGGGATTAAATTCTTTAATAAACCTTGCTGCCGGACAGACCGCAACACAGGCACTGCACTGATAGCAATAGTTATGATGCTTGCCACCGGGGACTCTGTTCAGACTTTCCCGAAAGCGAAAATTGACAACGATCTTCTTCTTTTCCATAAATTTAATTTTTTCTTCGGTAGCGACCATCTTTAGATGGACGAACATACTCTTCGGCCTGATATATCCTGACACAACAGATTTTACTGAAGCGCATTCGCAATTAAGTTGACCAAATTTATGATTTCGATCTTAAAATCTTCTGGAGCACCTGAGGGTGTCTCTTTCATTGCACAACTAAAGTGGATTTCACACTTGGGACAGGCAGTTACAAGCAAATTCGCGCCGGTCTCTTTTGCCTCTTTTAATCTTGTTATCTGTATTCTCTTTGAATAGTTTGAACAGTTCATCCAGGCACTGACCCCGCAACAGATTGCCCGGTTCTTACTGTGTCTCATCTCTTTCAATAAAATTTTCGGGATTGAATTAAGTATGCTTCTTGGTTGATCGTAGATTCCGAGGTGCCTTCCCAATCGACAGGGATCCTGGTATGTAATAATCCGGTCGATTTCTTTTAATCTTATCTTTTTTTCATCTATTGCCCGGGTAATTATCTCCGAGATATGATACATCTCAATATTAAAATCAAAATATTTTGTATAATCTGTTTTGAATGTTCTATAGCATTCAGGACAGGTAAAGATTATTTTCTTTACTCCGGAATTTCTTATTAGATTTATGTTTAACTGAGCGAGCCTTTTGAAATTCTCAAAATCACCCTGCCATAATAGATCATGGCCGCAGCACCGTTCTTCTTTAAGTAAAACCGGGACTATCCCGATATGATTTAAAATCTGGATACTTGCATTCGCGCCCGAAGTGGGCATTACACTGATATCACTGAACAGGACATCAAAGAATGGTGCACAGCCCACAAAATATAATGTATCACTACTATCGCTTATCTTCAGATTCTTATCAATCCAATCCATCCGTCTGGGAGTGAGTGTGGGTGAAGACATAATCCGCATAAAATACTGTGCCGCACCGCCGTGTGAACAGATTGCCTCTTCGCCGAGTCGCTGTGCCTCAAGTCTAATCGTCTGAATTAATTCGATATATTTTATATCGGCCGGGCATTGTTCGTCACAGAGTCTGCAGGTCAGGCAGGCCCAGATGTTCTTATCCTTGAGCAGGTCTTCACTGGCGCCGTTTAAGGATTTATTGAGGAGAATACGCGGTGAATAACCCCGATTGAATTTCGATACCGGGCAGATACCGGTGCATTTGCCGCACTCGATACAGAGGAGGGCCTTCGATTTTTTAATTGCGTCGGATAAAAGCATAATTTAAATCTTTCATTTCAGTAAATAGAAAATAATCCTGATTCCCCAGATTATGCATTTTATACCTGTGCTGTTTAGATTAGAGTTCTTTAGGTCTGTCGATAGAATTTTTGCTTGCATCATAGTTAGGGTTTCCCATTTTATTCTTCTTTCTTATCGGTGATGGGCCAAGTTTGTAGATTACTTCAGTAAACTCTTTTGCCACCCGGGCAAACTTTGCTGTCTCGGCTGCCGAGATCCAGTCGAGCCGGAGTCGCTCTTTTTCAATACCCAACATCTCAACAAGTCTTTCAGTTATCTTATGGACATCAGCCGCTTTACGGGCACCAAAGATATAATGGCAGTCTTCAAAATGGCAGGTAGCGACAAGAACTCCATCGGCGCCTAATTCAAAGGCCTTCAAGACAAGGGCAGGTGTCACCCGACCACCGCACATAACCCGGATAATCTTGAGATTGGATGGATACTGGAGTCTTGCAACACCCGCGCCATCTGCCGCAGGATAGGAGCACCAGTTGCAACAATAGGCGACAATTTTAGGTTCAAAACCACGGTTGGATGGTTGGATGGTTTGATGGTTTGATGGTTTCATCGTTTATGGTTTGATTGTTGCAAGGGTTTTTTATTGGTTCCACTTTCGAAACCTTCAGCAATATTTGCCATTATGGAAAGTGCGGAACTCTTTAATTGATTACAAAGGGTAAAATCTTTTCTAAGAACAGATTTATTAAAAATATTAGAAAACATTTTCCTCAACTTTCGCGCTTCTTTCCAACAATTCAAGTCCTCAAACTTTGTTATTTTCAGCTGTTTCTCCTTTTTTAACCATAAACCATCGAACCATAACCCCATTTAACCAAACAGCGCTTCAAGTTGTGCTTCGATCTGGTCTCTCTTGAAATGTTTCAAATCGATCGCCCCGGTCGGGCAGGCCGGAACGCAAGTCCCGCATCCTTTACAGAGCGCTTCATTAACTTGAGCAAAAAATATTCCAGTCTCGCTCTCGACAAGTTTAATTGCCTTAAATTCGCAGACCTCAGTGCACGCACCACAGCCCCGGCAGAGCACCTGGTCAACCTGCGAGGTTATCGGCGGCAAAACGATACTATCGCGACTCAATAGCGATGCCGCCTTCGACGCTACGGCTGAAGCCTGGGAAATAGAATCACCGATATCCTGAGGGAACTGACAGCAGCCAGCCAGAAAGACACCTTCAACCGTAGTCTCAACCGGTCCGAACTTAGAATGGCGTTCAAGGAAAAATTGGTCGGCACCACGCGAAACTTTTAGTAAATCGGCAAGTCTTGTGGTCTCAACGCTGTTGGGAATCATACCTACCGAGAGGAAGATTGCATCAACCGGTATAATCACCCGACCACCGATTGCTTCAAAATCCATCTCTAAGGCAGTTGCTTTTCCATCCTGACCAATAACCTCGGGTACTTTATCTTTTGCCAATTCTGAATAGGGAATGAATAATATACCGAGTTCTCGTGCCTCACGATACATCAGTTCGGCCCCTTTTGAGTAAACTCTGATCCCGCGATGAAAGATAGTTACATCGCACCCCATCTTTCTCAGGACAATTGCCTGTTTGATTGCTGACTGACAGCAGTATCTTGAGCACCAGGTATTGCCCACTTCAGCCCTTGAACCCACACACTGGATAAATGCTACACTTTTTAATCCTTTAAGCCTCTCAAAATTGTTGATCAAAATCTCTTCCAATTCCATACTGGTATAAACATTGGAAAACTCCCCATAGCCAAATTTGTCCAGGGGTTTGTAAAGATCCGCACCGATTGCCAGGATTATAGCCCCGGCTGATAAAACTTTTCTTTCGTTCTGCGAAAAGATCTCCACTTCAAAATTTCCAATAAAACCTTTGATATTTTTTATTTCGGTGTTAGTATAGACCTGGACACTTTTCTTCTTTAATGCCTGTTCAATTTCCTCGATCAAGACCGAACCGGGTTTGCCGCTCGGATAGACATTTGCCAGTTCCCGGACCCGCCCACCCAGTCGGGATCTCTTCTCAATCAGATGAACCTTAAAACCGCGATCTGCCAGGTCGAGAGCCGCCTGCATACCTGAGATCCCACCGCCGATGATAACTATATCCCGGCCGACATTAAGGATTTTTGGTTCAAGGGGCACCAACCGCTTAACCCTCGCTACCGACATCCGGATAATCTCTTTTGCCTTTTCCGTGGCGACTTCGGGTTCACGCTGGTGCACCCAGGAACACTGGTTACGAATATTTGCCATATCAAAGAGATAAGGATTGAAACCGATCTTGAGGAGTGTCTCCTGAAATATTGGTTCGTGTGTCTTGGGCGTGCAGGCCGCGACAACGATTCGGTTAAGTCTGTGTTCGATGATGCTTTCCTGAATCTTTCGCTGGACACTCTCGGCACAGGCAAAGAGATAATCATCAACAAAGACAACATTGGGCAGGGTTGCTGAATATCTTTTTAATTCTTCAATACTCAAGACCGCACTGATATTAAGACCGCAATGGCAGACAATAACACCGATCCTCGCTTCGCCTGATAAATCTAACGGAACAATCTCTGCCTTCTTCTCTTCAATCTCTTCGCCAGCCATTAAAACACCGGCCTTGGCCGCGGCGCCGCAGGCCTCAGCAATCGAATCGGTGATATCTTTGGGCGCGGTTCCGCAACCCGCCAGAAAGATACCTGCTCGACTTGACTCCAGAGGATGAGAACAGGGATCTTGCTCTTTGAAAAATCCGTCGCGATCGAGTTCGATCCCAAGAATCCGGGCCAATTCCCAGGTTTTGGGACTCGGGATCAGCGCCGAGGAGAGAACCGCTATATCAACGATTAGGTCTTTGATCTCACCGGTCAATTGATCCTCATAGGCAAGTCGAAGTTCACCTGTCTTTTTATCTTCAATTATCTTTGATGGCTTACCTTTAATATACTTTATACCTGCATCGAGCGAACGACGATAGAATTCCTCAAACCCTTTGCCAAAGGCACGGATATCGATATAAAAGACCAGGATTTCGGTATCTGGATAATGTTCTCTTATAACCAGTGCATCTTTAATCGTATTCATACAGCAGATCCGTGAGCAGTAATTGATATCCGCTTTTATATTGCGAGAGCCGACACACTGAATAAAGGCAACCCTCTTTGGCGGCCGGAGATGAGTAAAAGTCAATAGTTCGCCTCTGGTCGGGCTTGAGGCATCTAATAGCCGTTCCAGTTCAAAGCTCGTGACAACATTCTCAAACCTTGTATAACCATATTCGCTCGCCTCTCTCGGGTCATAATATTCAACCCCGGTTGCAACGACGATGGCACCAACTCTCAATGTTAAACTTTCTGCCCGCTCGTCAAAATTGATGCTCTGGGCTTTACAGACATCGAGACACTTCCCACAGGCAATGGGATTGTCTCCCAGACAGTCTTCTCTAACGCGCACAAAGGCTGAAGGTACCGCCTGATTATATGGCGAAAAGATTGCTTTTCTCGATTTGAGGCCGAGATCAAATTCATTGGGCCTGGTAACCGGGCAGACCTTGGAACAGTCGCCGCAGGCCGTGCATCTGGTAATATCGACGTATCGGGGATACCTGATTATTTTAACACTGAAGTCACCTGCATCACCGCTGACCTCAGCCACCTCACTATTTGTTAAGAGTTTGATGTTGGGATGTCGACCGACATCCATCATCTTGGGGCCGAGTATTCAAGCCGTGCAGTCCATCGAGGTGAAGATCTTATGGAGTTGAGCCATCCGACCGCCGATAATGGGGGAACTCTCAATCAGATAGACTTTAAACTGGGAGTTTGCCAGATCGAGGGCGGTCTGGAGACCAGCGATACCTCCACCGATGATCAGAACACCTTTTTGCATTGTCCTCCTTGGAATATGGTTGAATAGTTAGATGGTTTGATGGTTAATTAATGTTGACCATCTCTAACCATCATCTAACCTACATCCTGGACAACAATTGCTTCCCGAATTCGTAACCTTTCTCAAAGGCTCTGAGATTTAGTGGAACTGCTTTTTCCGGAACAGAATCCGGGATAGATTTCTTCATCGATTCATAACTGACAACATCGGTAACAGCCGTAAAGAAACCGAGCATTACAACATTGGCGATTATCCGGTTGCCGAGTTCTTCAGCAAATCTGGTGGCGGGTATGGCGAATAGTTTGATCTGACCACGCGGTGGTTTTGGGCGGACAAGATCCTCATCGATTAACAGCAATGCCTGTTCTTTCATCTCCGGTTCAAATTTGTTATAACCCTCCTGGGACATTGCGACAAAGATATCCGAGGTCGTAACATAGGGATAAAGAACTCGACTCTCAGAAACAACAACCTGGGCACTGCAGGCACCACCTCTTGACTCCGGGCCAAAATCCTGGGTCAGGGTGGCAAACTTATTATCGTAAAGCGATGCCGCCCGGCCCACAATATATCCTGACCTGATTATTCCCTGGCCACCATAACCGGCAAATCTAATCTCAAACATTTTTAACTCCGTAAGGTGTAAACTTATCTTTCAATACTTTACTGAGCTGGGCATTATAGATATCAAAAAAGGTTGGTCGATCTTTATCAACAAATCTACCGACGGCAATCGAACTATCATCAGTGATCTCAATCTTTCTGGGGTTCTCGCCATTTTTAATAACTGAGTTTTCATAATAAAATCTTGCTAAATCAAGATCGATTTTTTCAAACCCCGAATAGTAGTCAGCACCAGGGGCCAAGATTTCAATTGTTGATAGGCCTGGTTTATTCAAGGCCTCGGCCAAAGAGTCGATTAACTCTGCAGTATGGAAGAGAGTCCAGCGGGCTATATATGATGCACCGCAGGAATTACTAAGATGGGGGATATTAAACGGTTTCTCAAATATTGAATAGACAGAAAAATTTTGATCCTTAACCGGCGCCTGTTTTCCAGCAATTTTTTTGTAAATATAATTGTTTATACAGATGATCAACATATCTATATTGCGGCGTGCGGCGTGAACAAAATGATTCCCGCCGATCGTCATCAAATCACCAACTACAGGTATCAATTTCAAATCAGGATTGGCCAGTTTCATACCACTACCGAAAGCGATCGCCCGGCCGCGAGGAATCTGAAAAAAGTCGACTCCCAACTCTTTAGTCTCACCCGGTGGAAAGGGAATATCTGAAACAATAGAGATTCTTACCGGATTTATGCCTGATTTTTCAATACCCTTCAAGAATGTCGATAACAGTATATTCATTTGTGGGATTTATAACCCTGTTCAAATACTACTTTTTCAAGCCTCGTCTTGAATTCAAAGACCTCTTCGATCTTCAAGTTACTTTTGGCGGCAAACTCAATCGCTTCTGCAATATCTTCGGGGTGATGAACTCCGGCACCACCATGGGGTACCAGAACAACATTGGCCTTACCGTGACTGCACCGAGCGACCTCGAAGGCAATCTGTCCATAGTTAATTTCGGGCACAACAAAAGCCTTAATATGAGCGGCAATCTCTGATATCCTTTCATCCGGAAATGGCCAGACCGTGACCAACCTCAGCGTCCCGACTTTTACACCCTTTGCCCTTGCAATTTCCACTCCCTTGATGGCTACCCTTGATGAGATCCCAAAGGAGACAACAACGACGTCCGCATCGGCTGTATTCTCCTCTTTGATCTCGATGATCTTATGCTTATTGAGCCGGACCTTATCAACCAGTCGTCGGACATATTGAGATTTAAATTCCTCGTTTCTTATTGGAAATCCCCTTTCATCATGAACCGCACCCGTAATATGTAGTCGGAGACCATCTCCAGCTTTAGCCATTTTGGGGATAAGATCCTCGTCTGGTTTAAAAGGTAGATATTCATCAGGTGGCCCCTGATAAAATCTTCGGGGTTCGATTTCAATCTGATCTGCTGGTGGGATGACCACTTTTTCCGTCATATGCCCAACGCATTCGTCAGTCATAATCATTACCGGACAGCGATACTTTTCAGCCAGATTAAATGCCTTTATTGTGTGATCGAACAACTCCTGTGGTGAATCGGGTGCCAGGGCAATGATCTCGTAATCTCCGTGCGAACCCCATCTCGATTGCATAATATCCGCCTGCCCGGTTTTTGTGGGAACACCGGTTGATGGTCCGGTCCGCTGGACATTAAGTAAAACAAAAGGAGTCTCCAGGGCAGCACCATACCCGATCGCTTCCATCATCAAAGAATAACCCGGGCCCGAAGTGATGGTCATTGCCTTGACGCCAGCCCAGACGGCACCTATTACCGCAGAAATAGAAGCGAGTTCATCTTCCATCTGGAGGAATAATGCGCCCGCCTGCGGAGCAATTCGAGCAAAAGCCTCGGCCGCTTCAGTTGATGGTGTAATGGGATAGCCAGCAATGAATCGGCATCCGGCAGCCAATGCACCATAGCCAGCTGCGACATCCCCATCTATGTAATAGACACCGGTATTGACATCTCGGGGATTAGCCTTGGGCATATTATAACTCCGGGCTTTCCGAAAGCCATCGTGTGAACGACTCAGTATAAGTTGGCCTTTCCCGGTCAACAAATTTCCCGCAGATAATTTTGGTCTGGAAACCGATATCGAGATTTCTCGTATCTTCGCCATGTCTTATTTCACAATTATCGTGATAGAATTTCATCATATCCAGACCATCACCGAGTCGATTGATTCTTGAATAATATTGAGCACAGGGTGAAATGACCTCAATCACCGAAAAGCCACGTTTATTGAAGGCTTCAACAATCGAATTGGTCAATCTCCGGACATCGAGCACGGTCCATCTTGCCACATATACCGCTCCCGAGGAATCGGCAAGATATGGGACATTGAAGGGCGATTCAAAACACCCAAAGGGACTTGTGGTGGCGTAGGCACCGAGCGGGGTGGTTGGTGCAACCTGCCCGCCCGTCATAGCATAGATAAAATTAGTAACACAGATTACCAGCATATCGATATTTCTTCTTGCCGCATGGATAAAATGGTTACCACCAATTGCAATCAGATCACCGTCACCGGAAATGACTACAGTCTTGATTTCGGGATTGCCCAGTTTGATACCGGTGGCGAAAGCAACGGCCCGACCGTGGGTAGTGTGGAAAGAATCGAGTTTGATATATCCCGCAACCCGACCGGTGCAACCGATACCGGAAACAACCGCTACTTTATTCAAGTCAAACTTTGCCTTTTCCAATGCCGCCGCAAAAGCGGTTACCACCAGACCAATTCCACATCCCGTGCACCAGATATGGGGCATACGATCCATCCGCAGGATGTTTTCCATTGGATGGACATCGTCTACTTTCTCTCGTTTTGCCTGAATAGTCTCGACCTTTATCTCATCCATTTATTCACCTCAAGCAGACTATCTTTAAGTTTTTCATTTTTGAAGGAGTATCAGGGACTAATTAATTTCAATGATTCCTTCCTTAACCGAATTGCCTTTCAATGCCTGATCAATGGCATTAAGAAGCGATTGGGTTGGATCGTACTCTTTTCCCATAATGGAGACAAAGTAGGTGCTGGTGTGGCCATAATTACACCTTTCTACCTCAAAAACGATCTGACCAAAATTTATCTCCGGGACAACAAAACCTTTTATCCTTTTTGACAGCTCGGTAATTCTCTTGTCTGGGAAAGGCCAGACCGTATTAAGTTTTAGATGGCCGACTTTGAGACCCGATCTCCTTGCCTCTTCGACTGCCTTCAAGGCGATGCGGGTGGTCGAACCATATGATATGACTATTGTCTCAGCGTCTTCAGTTCTGGTCTCGGTAAAATCGATAATTTTATCACTATTCTTGCGAATCTTCCAGACTAGGGGATGGACATTATACTCCTGACACTCTTCAAACATAATTGGGTAACCACGGTCATCATGGGTCAAACCTGTAACATGAAATTTATATCCCTGGCCGATATCGACCATCCTCGGGACAAAATCTTCGTCTCTTTTGAAAGGTAGATATTTATCCTTGGGCCCTTCATAATACCTTCGCGGTTCAATCTCAATCTCATCGGCTGACGGAATAATAACCTCTTCACGAAGTTGGGCAATATTGGCATCAGACATAATCATAACCGGTGTGCGGAAGCGCTCAGCCAGATTAAATGCCTTGATCGTAAAATTGAACATCTCTTGCGGTGAAGATGGTGCCAAGGCAATAACTTCATAATCGCCGTGTGAACCCCATCTTGCCTGCATCATATCGCCCTGAGCCGGTTGGTCGACGAGACCGATACCCGGCCCGAGATGTTGAACATTTACAATCACGCAGGGTGTCTCCAGCATTACCGCGAGTCCGATATGTTCCATCATCAGGGAAAAACCCGGTCCCGAGGTGACCGACATTGCCCTTTTACCGGTCCAGACTGCTCCCAGAACACAGGCCAGAGCCGATATCTCATCTTCCATCTGGACAAATGTCGCATTTACTGTCCGGCCTCTTTTAAGAAATCGATCGCAGATTTCCACTGCGGGCATAATTGGATAAGTACCCAAAAAACGGCACCCCGCGGCCAGAGCGCCTTCAGCACAGGCCTCGTTGCCGGTTAGTTGATGAACCCCGGTTAAGACACCGACTGGATCTGCCTTCATAGATTTATTCGATTTCCGATACCAAAAGTATTCTCCCGGCCGTCTTCCTTTTTAAGAAAGCAATAATGGGGCATTTCTTTCTTAAACATCGTTAAACATCAGCGATTATCACCGGTTGTTGACTCAACATTCTCAAGGAATTTCTCTTCTTTTAATGTTACATATATTGCGAATTCTGGACAGAGGATTTCGCAGAGATGGCATTCGAGACAGGCATCCCCATTTTTTACTCGAGGTGGATGATAACCTTTTGCATTAAATTCTTGAGAAACTTCTAAGACATCGCAGGGACAATATTCAACACAGAAAGCGCAACCCTTGCATCGATCTTTAATTATATGGATTTCACCATGGGACACCTTAATTTTATCTGCGTCTAATGGTTTTCGCCAGAATTTCATAAGTGAATAAATACAGAATAAATATATTTAAAAAAAAAGAAAAGTCAACTATAATATTAGATCTACCAGCCCTGCCGAATACTTTTTCAAATTTTCCTATTTTTAGAGGTCGGGGTCATTAGAATTGATTTTTTAAGCAATGTAATAAAAAAGGGTAGACAACGCCCTGCTACTATGTTATAATAACATAATA
>CBFGIV010000044.1:0-18861 GCA_965648915.1 Caldifarciminota bacterium
AAGATTCCCGGCTGGCGTGATATGTCTGGAGTGATTAAGAAAAAGATTGAGAAGGTGGCTTAAATGATTATAATATCGCCGTTAAGGTTGTGTTATTATGAATTTCCACGAATATCGGGACACAACCGTGATTGTCGCCGATAAGTTTCATATAATTCGGATGGCCAATTATGCCTTGGATTTCACGCGGCGGGTGCTTCAGCGACAGGCGAAAAAAGGCAGAAAGAAGATTATATTTCGGGCAAAGCATCTACTTTTGAAGGCACATGAGCGTTTGGCACCGGAGGAACACGAGCGCCTTCTGGCTTTATTCAAAGATGTGCCATTATCAGGTGATGCCTATGAACTAAAGGAGCTCTTACGCCAGATTTATCAGGTGGAGGATTATGATGATGCCTGTGGTTTATTGCAGTGTTGGTGTCGTATGGCTTATGATTCTAATCTGCCTGGTTTTCGTAAAGTAGCAAAGACCTACTTACGGTGGTTTGATATTATTACCGATTATTTCAAGTATCATCTTATCAATGGTTTTACCGAAGGGATGAATAACAAGATAAAGTTGGATAAGCGAATGGCTTATGGTTATCGGAACTATTCCAACCAGCATTTGCGGATTTTAGCTCGCAGCGCCCGGAGATTTAAAAATACTTGACAATTGCCAATTTATAGATAAAGTATTCACGATTGTTCTTTGAAAATTTTCGGTTAGGTGCCTGTTCTTGGGTCTGAAAGGGGGTGATAAAAATTTTAGAGATGGCTCAAAAACCCGGTAAGAAATTAGTCTAAGGTTTATGGCATGGAAATTGGTATGGTAATAAGGCATAGTCTAAACTAAAAGTAAAAAAGGTTTAGTAAATTTAGAAAATAGTAAGTAAAAAAGAGGTTTGATTTCTACTGTTTATTCTCAATGCCATTTTTTATTTTCCTAAAACCAATTTCTGCTTCTTAGACAGTGAGACCATACGAACTGCCATGTCCTAAGACAAAAGACTATGCCTTGTCTCGGAGTGTGGTTTGAAGGTTCTATGGCTCTGCCTTTCTTCTACATAAATGGTTAAGAGCTAAAATTTTGTGCCCTGGGTGAATCCAACTTTAACTATTCCTTCTCTCGCCGTTTCGGCCGCAGTCGCAGTTCTGGTCATTGCCTGTCCCTGTGCGCTGGGTTTGGCAACCCCTACCGCCTTGATGGTCGGTTCAGGGATCGGTGCTGAACGTGGTATCCTTTTTCGTTCCAGTGAAGCGATTCAGAGCTTAAAAGCAACTGAAGTTATAGTCCTGGACAAGACCGGTACAATCACGAAGGGGCGGCCCGAGGTTACCGACATTATTAATTATTACTGATGGCGAATTCTCAGAAGAAGAGTTGTTAAAGTTAGCCGCCAGCCTTGAGTTAGGCTCAGAACACCCGCTATCCGGTGCAATAGTCGAATCAACCCGGGCCATGGGTTTAAAAATAAGTATCCCTGAGGATTTCGCCGCCATAACGGGTAAAGGGGTAACCGGCCGAATTGGCGGTGAATCAGTTGTAATTGGCAATAAGAGATTATTCGATGAGATGGATATCGCTTATTCGATGCTGATCGAGAAGATTGCCGGATTAGAAAACGAGGCCAAAACAACTGTGCTTGTCTCAGTTGACCGCAAGATTGCGGGTGCGATCGCTATCGCCGATTCACTAAAAGATGATTCAAAGAAAACCCTTGAAGATTTGAAGAAGATGGGTTTGACTTTAGTTATGTTGACCGGTGACAACGAGCGGACCGCAAAGGCAATTGCGAAGAAAGTCGGCATCGAGAAGGTCGTGGCGAACATCTTGCCCCAGGATAAACAGAAAGCAATTAAGCGACTTCAGAGAGAATACGGAAGTGTTGTTATGGTTGGTGATGGCGTAAATGATGCACCGGCCCTGACTCAGGCAAATGTTGGAGTAGCAATCGGTACCGGGACCGATATTACCATTGAATCATCCGATGTGACACTGGTGCAGGACAGCCTATCCGGGTTGGTCACAGCCATTGCGATATCGAAGACAACCTTTAAGAAGATAAAACAGAATTTTTTCTGGGCACTATTCTATAATGTGGTTGCTATACCGCTTGCCGTGCTCGGTTTACTTCATCCATTAATCGCTGAAATTGCTATGGCGGCAAGTTCAATTAATGTGGTGACCAATTCGTTGCGATTACGACGAGTTATAGAAAGCAAGCTTTAGGAGACTAATAGCTTTTTCTCCCTTGATGCTGAATACTTATTACCTTCCCTCTTTCTTGACGGGGAGGATTAAAGTTGGGGTGAAAGATAGCGCTGACATCGATTATCATCCTCTACTCAAGCAGGGAAGTTGTAATGGTTGGAGGTTATAAAAAAATAGGGTCTAAGGAAAATATGAAAAGTGCGTGTTTCAGAATTTCCGAATAATAGCTTTCTAATCAAAGGATAAGATATTTGAAAAGGAGGCTCGGTGAAATCTGATATTGAAATTGCTCGATCGGTAAGACTCAAACCCATAGTCGAGCTGACCGATGAATTGGGTATCGATCAGGACTTTGTCCTACCTTATGGATTGTATAAGGCAAAGATTTCTTTGAGGGTCTTCAGAGAGATTGAAGATAGACCCACAGGAAAGTTGATACTGGTCACAGCAATTACACCTACTGCCTATGGTGAAGGTAAGACCACGGTTTCGATCGGCTTGAGTATGGCACTTAATAAAATGGGGAAGAAGTCGATCGTAACCCTCCGGGAACCTTCCCTGGGTCCGGTCTTTGGCATCAAGGGCGGTGCGGCTGGTGGTGGCTATGCGCAGGTTTTACCGATGGAAGATATCAACCTTCACTTTACCGGTGATATTCATGCTGTGACGTCCGCCCATAATCTCCTGGCCGCAACCCTTGATAATCATATCCATTTTGGCAATAAACTCTGTGTTGATGAGAGTGAGATACTTTTGAAGCGGACAATAGATATGAACGACCGTGTTCTGCGCAATATTGTTGTTGGTCTTGGCGGGAAACCTAATGGTCCAGCCCGGGAAGATGGTTTTATAATCACCGCCGCAAGCGAGGTGATGGCAATTCTTGGGCTATCAAATTCAATCTTAGAGTTGAAAGAGAGGTTAAACCGAATTCTGGTTGCATTTGATATGGAGGGTAAACCGATAACAGTTCGAGAACTCGGTGTCTGCGGAGCAATGGCTGCACTCTTGAAAGATGCGATTAAGCCGAACCTCGTTCAGACGATCGAGCATACCCCGGCTTTGATCCATACCGGACCTTTTGCCAATATTGCCCACGGCACCAACAGTATTGTTGCCACCCGGATGGCTCTGAAATTATCAAATTATGTTGTAACTGAGGCGGGATTCGCAACTGATCTCGGAGCAGAGAAGTTTGTCGACATTGTATGCCGGATAGCCAATTTTAAGGTTGATGGTGGTGTGATCGTTGCGACCATCCGGGCGCTGAAATTACACGGCGGTGCGCCTGAGAAGAATTTGAAGGCCGGGACAGTTGAAAATCTCAAATTAGGATTAGCCAATCTTGAAAAGCATATTGAAAATATGAAAAAGTTCAGGATCCCGATAGTCGTAGCATTAAATCTATTTACGGATGATACACCGGATGAGATTAAGATTGTCAAAGACTTCTGTAATGAAAAAGCAATCCCCTTTGCACCGGTTAGAGCTTTTGAAAGAGGTGGCGCGGGTGCAATCGAACTGGCCGAAGCAGTGGTTAAAATGATTGAGCAGGAGGAATCAGTAACAAAACCGATCTATGAACTGAACGATACTATTGAGGAGAAGATAACGAAGATTGCAACCGAGATCTATGGTGCCAATCGTGTCGTCTTTACTCCTAAGGCAGAAAAAGACATTGCGCGGATTGAACAGCTCGGCCTGAATAAATTGCCGGTCTGTATTGCCAAGACCAACCGCTCACTATCTGATGACCCAGGCCTTTATGGCCGTCCAACCAATTTTAAGATAACGATCAGCGAGGTCAGAATTTCGGCCGGGGCTGGTTTCCTCGTTCCCCTGGCGGGTGAGATTATGCTTATGCCCGGACTTGCCAGGACACCAAATGCAACGAAGATCGATATTGACGCTGATGGCAAAATATCGGGTTTGTCGTAAACTGTTTATAAACAGGAATACCTGATATTCCCTTTTTTTCAACTTCGACCATTCAATAATTAAGTAATTAAATAATTACACGACTTTTGCTTTCTTTTATCTGAAGATAAAATTTAGTCTTGCGGGCTCATATTCGCCCGATAGCTCTTAACCATAGAAATTGGAACTCATTGCTATAAGTCTCGCCGAATTAAATGTTATGGCGCCACCCCAAGATTACCGCTCTTCAGCGAGCAAGGTGGCTTAGGTTATACCCGGGGCTCAGAATGAGCCTCGCTGCGCCTAAAATTTATCTTCTTGTTGATTTTTACAAAAGTCGTGTAATTAAATATTTATAACTTTCTAAAATCGCATTGTCGGCTCTCAAATATTGACTTTTTTTACAGGTGGAGTATTGACAGAAAGGTCGGGCTGGTTAAAATCTTACCACAGGTGCAATTATGCTGCAATTTTTATTAGGGTGAAAGAGAGAGGTTGCGCAACCAGGTTCAGGTTGATGTGCTGGTTGAGATTTGTGCAAAACTCAATTTATGGAATTAAAGGGAAAGAATAATTTTACTATTAAACATACCGGGAATAGAAATCCATTCGTGGTCGGAGTAATTTTAACTGGTCTAACTTTACTAAATGTGTCTATCTTTTTTCCAATGTTTTACAACGACTTTGTCTGGGATGATCAGGAGTTTATTGTTAATAATCCAACCATCCGTTCGATTTTCCCGATTACCCATTTTTTTAAAACTCAAAGACTTCCGGGTCAGGGCGCAATCTATCCAGTGACCGGTGCCCGGCCAATTACGACAATTTCTTTGGCAATAGACTATGCAATCTGGGAACTGAACCCTTTTGGTTATCACCTGACCAATCTCCTCCTCCATATTCTCTGTTGCCTGGGTGTATTTTTAATTGCAAGGAGATTATTCCACCATATTATGTTAGCATTTTTGTCCGCACTCTTTTTTGCTTTACATCCCGGGCATGCTGAGGCGGTGATTGCCTTTCTCGGCCGGTCCGACCTTATTGCGACCCTGTTTGTTATTACCGGTTTTTTAGCATATCTGAGATTTAACGGCAAAACCAGCAAGAGGGCTATCTTTTATGGCTTATCTTTAATCTCGCTTGCCCTCGGGATTTTTGCCAAGGAGACCGGGATCGTGCTCTTCTTTGTTCTAATTCTTTATGAATTTATCTTAAGGGATGAGCGTGAATTGAAACTGATTGAGAAGATTCTGAGGTTATTACCGTTTCTGGTTATGACAATAATTTATATATTCTATCGGGGTTATGTCCTGGGTGGTAATACTTCAGGGACCGAATGGTGGGGCGGAAGTGTAGAGAAGAACTTTTTAATGATGTTTGAGGTCTATGCAAGATATCTAAGACTTATTTTTTTACCATTATTTCTGAGCCCTTTGCATACGATTCAGCCACCTGTTTCCCCTTTTAATCTCTGGTTCTTAATCGGTCTGCTGCTGTTAATATTTACCATCGGTTTGATTATTATATTATTAAGAAAGCACCGGCGACTCTCTTTTTTTCTCTTATGGTTTATCGCTGGATTGATACCGGTTTCAAATATTATTCCCATCCCGGGTATGATTATGGCTGAGCGCTGGCTCTATCTTCCCTCGATCGGTATCTTAACGGTTATCGCCTGGGGTGTTGTTGAGGTTTACCGGAAGGCAGGTGCGCGGTTATCTCGAGCCTGGGTTATTCTGATTTTGATGATAATGGTAATTTTCGGCATCAGGACCTTTACCTGGAATAAAACCTGGAAAAATGAGGAAAATCTTGCTGGGATGATGGTTAGGACCAGTCCTGATAACCATCTGGGATGGAATTTACTGGGTAAGGTATCGGTGGATAAGGGAAGGGTTGATGATGCCGAGCATCAATTTCAAAAAGCAATCGAACTCAAACCCGAATATTTTTTAGCCCATTCTAATCTGGCGACGGTGTTAAATCTCCAGGGTAGGTATGGTGAAGCTGAAATAGAATGTCGCAAGGCGATTGAGCTCAATCCCTACTATGCAGAGGCATATAATAATCTTGGGGTAATCTTATGGAGGCAGGGTCGGACCTCGGAGTCGATAGAGGAATTCGAAAAGGGGATAAGACTGAATCCTGAAAATCCGGTTTTCCATTTTAATCGCGGTCTGGCTTTAGCCAGAATCGGCTTCTTTGCGGCGGCACTTGAGGATATGGAGAGGGCATTAAGTCTGAATCCGGATAATGTCGATATCCTTTTCAATATTGGAGTAATATTAGGGAAGATGGGGAGATTTAATGAGGCGGAAAGATTTTTAAGGGAAGTCCTGAACAAAAACGATAATTTTGCCGAAGCCCATTATAACTTGGGGGTCATTTATGAGGCCCAGAAACGAATTGCCGAAGCAATCAGAGAATACGAATTATTTTTACATTGTGCAACATATCCGGAAAAGCGAGAATCAGTAATGACAAAGATTAAGAAATTAAAGAGTTTGAGTCGATAGCCATCAATAGAGTTCAAATTCAATTCGATCGGTAAGATTTATTACTGCATAATGGGACGGGAATGGTCCGGGATTGATGATCAATGTTTCACCAAGCCGGTCTGAGCCCCTTGCCTCGTGGATATGGCCACAGATGGTTATCTCGGGTTTTTTCTGCTCGATAAAATCCCTTACTATTTTACTACCAACCTGGAGACCGAAGTGCGTCCGGTCGAGTCTGGTTCCATAGGGTGGTGTGTGGCTTAAGAAGATTTTGAATTGGGCTTTATCATTCAGGGTTAAGGGCATAAGGATTTTACTGATCTCTTCTTCCGAATATTCCTGGGGTGTGGCAAAAGGTGTTTTATTGCTGCCGCCAAATCCAAAGATAAGGAGGTTTTCGATCCTTTTAATTTTTCCTTCAACGCTGATGCCTCTTTTTTCAAGAAAGAGAGAGACCCCGGGCTGATCACAATTTCCGGAGACGGCAAGGATATTGCTATTTAACCGGAAAAACTGATCAATTATTGGTTCGGCTTCCTCTTCTGAGCCGAAGTTGGTAATATCACCGGCAATCAGAATTAAATCCGTTGCACTGATCTGAAGGGCAATGTCAGGATTATTAAATCTTCGACCATGGATGTCGGTCAGGGCAAAAATTTTCATACGATTGATTATATCCGGGTAGTGCCCGATGTCAATGATGCAAAGTATTTAAAAACAAAAGGGCTGTCTATTTGACAGCCCTTGCTAAATAACCCGAATCAATTAACCTATCGGAGCAGAGTAACTTTTCTGGTTATAATTCCATCTTTGTCGCGCAGCATTATGAGGTAGATACCGCTGGGCAGATTCTGCCCATCAAACTTTATTGTATGGTAACCGTAGTTAACATTGCCATCGATCAGGGTCTTAACAAGTTGACCTGAGGAGTTATATACTTTAAGACAGATCTTTTCCGTAATGGGCACTGCATATCCGATATCGATGAATCGCCTGGATGGATTGGCTGATCTGAGATAGAGATCGAGATTCTGAGGATAGACGCCATTGCCTTCTTCTTCAATAGCGGTCATTGCTTTGACCCTGAGATCAGCGCCAGTCTGCATTGTATCACCCTGGGCATGGCTGTTCTGGATAAAGACTACCGCCTTGCAGGAGTCCTGACGCCAACTGGTTGCAATCGTGAAGTTACGGGTTTTAAGGACCGAATCGTTAGCCGCGAGGGTGAATGTCTCACCATTACCATCCGGGATCATATCCCGCATCGCCTGATTCTGATAATATCCTGAATACATAACGCTATCCTCAACAATGACGAATTGAACTGTTCCAGTATAAGAAGTCGTGCCGGTATTGGTTATCATTGCTCTTAAAACGCCCTGGCGGGTGCTTCGGTTATAACTACCCGTCAGTCTGATGGTTAAAGGGGTTGGGGCTCGGGTGCGGGCTCTAATATCGGCCATATAGTTACTCGAAATCCAAGCACCATCAACCTTGCAGTAAGGGACATAATTCACCCCATAGTAATATCTACGCTGATCGTTTTCAGTTGGGTTGGCTGAATACCAGGGATCTGATCCGGGCCAGGACATATGGTATCTGACGACCGTCAGACTATCCTTGAACCGCGCAACGCAACTGTCCATATTTGCGTTTGCGGTCGGACAGTATGGTCAGCCTACATTGGTAAATAGTTCAGCCACCACGGTCCGACGGGCGCCGATCATTAAAGAGAATATCATCAGTAAACCGACCAGCACCTTCTTCATTGCTTTCACCTCCTTTCCGAACGAAAGTCTATTATAATAATATACATTATTTAAGATTTGTCAAGAAGAAAATTTATCTTAAAAAACTGTGGACCGGATCTGCCGATATTATTGTCAGGGAGCCCGGCATTTTTTTCTTGACATCTATGTCAACTGCAATATTATATTATAACATGAAGATTAGAACCAGAATGATCCTTTCCTTTCTTACCTTCTTTAATCTCTATTTTATCCTTGTGATGATTCACACTCACTATCAAGCATTGAAGGCGAAGAAAGAAACGATTGCTAAACAGAGCCAGATTGTTGCGAACTTTGTAGGTAAATTCATTTTAACCAGGAGGCCCACAGATAAAGAACTGATTGAGATTAAAGAAAAGTTGAAAGGGATTGGTTGTCAATTTGATGTAACGCACCTCATCGTTCAGGATTCACTCAATCGAATCATCGCAACTACTGATCATTCACTTGATTTTGAGATTTTATCCGGTCAAAATGCGGCCGGTTCGTTAGTTCAACTTAATGATAAAACGGTCGTCTTCACCCTGCCACTGAAGGATAAAGATAAGAAGATGTTAGGGGTTGGTTTTGATGTCCGGGTTCTTAAAGGAATTGACCGAAGGCAATTTTTGCTTGGCTTACTGATGTTTTTAGGAATTAATCTAATAACAATTATTGTTGTCCAAATTTTTATCCCATATCTCACCCGCCCGGTCGCCGAGCTGATCGGCTTAACCCGAAGGATTAAAGATGGAGACTTTGATTTGAAGATAAAACCTCGTAAAGATGAATTTGGTGAACTCCAGCAAAATTTCTATAAGATGGGTATCGAACTGAAAAGAGCCTTTGGTGATTTAAAAAAGAGAAAAGAATCTTATGAATTACTGGATAGATTATTGATGGAAGATATTACTGCCTGGAAGGTTAAAGATTTTATGAACAGGATTGCGGACTATTACTCGTCGATCTTCAGTGACTCGGTTCTGGTAATTGGTATAGAGGAGAGGAGAAGGAAATCTCTCGATATAAGGGTCTATCCCCCTGACTGTGGGATACCGAGAAATTTTATCCTCAACCTCTTGACTGAAACGATGGATAAAAAGACGATGATTCAACACCGTTTGATCGACAGGAAAGACTTGGGCGGTTATCATACTGCATTATTCTTCCCTTTCAGCGATAAAGAGAAGATTTATGGAGCAATCGGGATGTTGAGTCGCGGATCGCTCGACCTGGACGATTCTGCCTCTTTTGAACTCTTCAGTAAGGCAGCAAATCATATTCTGAATTATATCTTATTGCTCAGGCGATTAAAGGATTATTCTGAATTTTTAAAAGATATCCATTTATCAGGTCTTAAGATATCTCTATCCGCTGATCTCAAAGATCAAATAAACGAGGCGATGGATCAGGCGGCACGGCTTTTTAATTTTAAGCGGATATCTACCTTCATCATAAAAAAAGGCCAATGGTTGCGTTTTGACTGGTCGCACCCTTTGACACGGTCTGAAGATGAATTAAGAAGACTTACCCATTCGATCCGAAATGTCCGGATCGTTGACCAGAAACTTATGGTTGGACCGCTCGGGGTCAAAGATAAGCAGGTTGGTTATATATTTGGTGAGTGGGAAGAGAATGAGTCGATCGTTGATAAAAGCAGTATGAGTTTGATAGCAATCTTTTTGAATCAACTATCGATCAGTTTAATAAATTCATCTTTATATTCGGAACTTAATAATAAATGTGAAATATTGGAAGGTTTACATGAGATATCAAAGTCCTTTTCCTTTGCCAAAGAGAGAGAAATAATCTTCGGGGAGATGGTTGAGAAGATTGCCCGGTTTACCGGTGTGACCAAAATACTGATTTCCCTCTATGACCCTGAGAAGAATGAGTTGTCCGGCCAATTGCCGGGCTATGGCGTATCCGAAGAAGCGGTCAAAGAATTTAAATTCAAACTTGATGAGCCGAGTGTTGCCCGTCAGATCTTCGAAACCGATAGACCATTTTATACTAATAATATTTTAAGTGATTCCACCCCGATCAAACGATTTGTGAAACTGTTTGATTTAAAGACCTTGCTCGCTGTTCCCTTGAAAGTTAAGGGTAAGATGATTGGAATTCTCTATGCGGCTGACAAAGTTGATTGTCAGCCGTTTACTGAGGATGATCTCCAGATCTATACAATATTTGCCTCTCAAGCATCTTCGGTTATTGAACACATCAAACTTTATGACGAGATGAAAAGACATATTCACGAACTGGCAATCCTCAATGAGATGCAGCAACAGTTCAGTTCTTCAATCGAACTGAGTGATGTGCTTAAAACAATTATTCAGGTTATCCAGGAGAAGACCGGTTACGATTTTCTTGGTATCGGTTTATATGATGAATACAGTAAAGAGATTGTCGGTAAGGCCTGGAGTGATCAGGCAATGATCTCCCAGGGTGGTCTTAGAACCCAACTTGGTAAAGGGATTGTTGGTAATGCAGCCCTGGTAGGGGAGCCAATCTATATCCCAGATACAACCAAAGATGAGAATTATATCGAGATCTTGCCCGGGGTCAAATCAGAACTGGCGATACCGATCAAATATCGGGGCAGATTGCTGGGGGTGCTTGATATTGAGAGTAAGCAGAGAAATGCCTTTAGTCCAGGCAATATCGATTTTCTAAAGACCGTTGCCAATCTTGCTGGGCTGGCAATTGAGAATGCTCTCTTATATTATGAATCAGAAAGGGGATTTGTTGAAACGGTTAAAGCGCTGGTTATGATGATCGATGCCAACGACCATTATACCCGTGGCCATTCCGAGAGGGTTATGAATTATTCGGTTAAGATTGCCGAAAGGATGGGGTTGAGTCAGGAAGAAATTAATGAGATTCGCTATGCCGCACTTCTGCACGACATCGGCAAAGTTGGAGTTTCAGAGGTGATTATTGCTAAAAAGGGCGAATTGACTGATGAAGAGCGCGATGAGGTAAAACTTCATCCCCTGATCGGTGCCCAGATGCTTGATGAGATCAAATATTTTTCAAAGATCAGATTTTTAATCCGTTCCCACCACGAACATTACGATGGTAGTGGTTATCCCTACGGGATTAAAGGCGATGCTATACCGCTTGGTGCCAGGATTATTGCTGTGGCCGACAATTATGAGGCATTGACTTCAGATCGACCATATCGACCGGCATTTTCCCGGGCGCAGGCAATTGAAATACTTAAGGAGGGCGCCGGGACAAAGTTTGATCCCGAGATTGTTGGTGTTCTGCTTACCATATTGAGGGATGAGGAGATAGAAGAGATTTAAGATAAAGAATCGATTAAACTCAATAAATTATCCTTAAGCACCCAGATATGCTTCTTTGACCAATGAATTTTCTAAGAGGCGAGAGGATGTGTCTTCAAGCACAATCCGGCCGGTTTCGAGCACATAGCCGCGATGGGCAATCGATAGAGCCATTCGGGCATTCTGTTCAACGAGAAGGATTGTAACCCCTTCTCTGTTGATCTTCGCGATGATTTCAAATATCAGGCTGACAAACTTTGGGGCCAGACCAAGCGATGGTTCGTCTAAAAGGAGTAATTTGGGTTTTGCCATAAGACCCCGGGCAATTGCCAGCATCTGCTGCTCGCCACCGGAGAGGGTGCCCCCTTTTTGATCTTTTCGTTCTTTTAAGATAGGAAAGAGAGAAAAGATCCAGTCGAGGTCGCTTTTGATCTCCTGACGATTTCTTCTTAAGAAAGCGCCCATCTCGAGATTCTCCATAACTGTGAGGCGAGGGAAGATGTGACGCCCTTCGGGCACCTGGGTAATCCCCAGTCTGACTATCTCGCGGGTGGATAGTTGATGAATGGGGGTATTCTCAAAGAAGATTGAGCCACTACTACATCTAACGATATTACAGATGGTCATCAAAGTCGTTGTTTTGCCGGCACCGTTGGCACCGAGGAGGGTGACAATCTCTCCCTGGTTAATGGTGAGAGAAATATCTTTCAGAACCGGTCTTGGTCCATAACCAGCAAAGATGTTAGTAAGTTTAAGCATCGACTTTTCCTAAATATGCCTCGATCACCTTAGGATCACTACTTACCTCTTCGGGTGTGCCTTCGGCAATCTTTATACCATAATCAAGCACTGATATTCGTTTGCAGATGCCCATTACTACCCGCATATGATGTTCGATGAGAATGACGGTGACCCCGCTGTCGTTAACTTTTTTTATCAGATTCATTAAGTCAATAATTTCGACCGGATTCATACCGGCGGCTGGTTCATCGAGAAAGAGGAGTGATGGGCCGGTGGCAAGGGCACGGGCAATTTCGAGTCGTCGCTGCCAGCCATAGGGCAAATTTTTTGCAATCTCATTTTTGCATTCAGCCAGGCCAACAAATTTGAGATAATCCATTGCTTTCTGCTGACATTCCTGTTCTTCCTCAATAACCCAGCGGGGCTTGAATATCGCACCAAAGATATTACATTTTGTTTTGCTGTGAAAGCCGACCAGGACATTTTCGAGCACGGTCATTTCGTAGAAGAGCCGAATATTCTGGAAGGTTCGGGCAATACCGATGTTGACAATCTCATCGGGACGTTTTTTGTTTATAGATTCTCCCTTGAAGATGATTTCGCCTGAGGTTGGTGGATAGAGACCGGTAACACAATTGAAAAAAGTTGTTTTACCCGCACCATTGGGTCCGATCAGCCCAACGATTTCACCTTCCCTGACATTAAAATCGACATTTTCGAGGGCCCTTACCCCGCCAAAAAATTTGCTAATCTTTCTGGCTTCGAGGATCATCATAAATTATTGCCTGCCTTTTCAATTTCAATATTGGATATTACCTCCGTTGCACCGCGCTTCACCGGTAATATTCCCTGGGGCAGGAAACGCATCAAGATTATCATTCCAATGCCAAAGAGAAGCATTCGGTAATTTTGAAAACTGCGCAGGGCTTCGGGTAAGAGGATAAGAATTACCGCGCCGAGAATCGCGCCGGAGATACTCCCCATCCCACCGACAATCACCATACAGAGGATAATCACTGATTCTAAGAAGGTAAAACTCTCGGGCGAAACATGCGTCATCTTGGACGCAAAAAAAGCGCCAGCAACACCGGCAACCGAAGCACTGATACCGAAAGCAAGAAGTTTATAAAGGGTCACATTTATGCCCATTGCGGCTGCGGCCAGATCGTCTTCTCTTATTGCTACCCAGGCTCGACCAATCCGGGATCGGTCGAGACGATTAAAAACAAATATGGCAATGATGATGAAGAGAATAATGAGATAATAATAGTAGATCGGTTCACGCAGTATGAAGCCGAAAATCTGGGGACGGGCAATATGCATAATACCATTGGGGCCGCGCGTCAATTCATCCCAGTTATTGATGACAATGCGGGTTATCTCACCAAAACCTAATGTTACAATCGCCAGATAATCACCCCTTAAACGCAGAACCGGTAGCCCGACCAGTAAGCCGAAGACCATCGCCGTTACAGCACAGATGGGGAGACAGAGAAAAAAGGGTATATGGTAGTGAACCGAAAGCAGGGCATAGGTATAAGCGCCGATTGCATAGAAGGCAACATAGCCAAGAACCAGGAGCCCGGTTAGGCCAACGACGATATTCAATCCGATGGTCAGAAAGGCATAGATACCACAGATGGTTGCGACATCAAGGAGATATCGATTTATAAAAAGAGGCAGCAGGATAAGAAAGATCAGAATTAATCCATAGATTATTTTTTGTTGTTTGGAAATTTCCAGTTTTCTTATCTTTATTTTCCGAGTTATTTCAACCCTTGGGAAAAACTGAAAAAATGAGAGGGCAAAGATGATACCAGCGACAATGAGGGCTTTAACCAATCCAGTAAAGGGTAGAATGACCAGACCGGTCCAGCAAGCCCACAATAATGAATTTTTAATTCTCTTCATCAATACTTCTCCGGAACCCTTTCACCCAGAATCCCCTGGGGTCTGATGATTAAGACAATAACCAGAATAATAAAGGCATAAGCATCTTTATATTCACAGGAGAGGTATCCTGCGGCCATACTCTCAACCAGGCCGAGCATAAGTCCACCCAGCATCGCACCGGTTATATTCCCGATTCCGCCAAGGACCGCAGCGGTAAAAGCCTTGATACCAGCGATATAGCCGATAAAATAGTGGACCCGACCATAATAGAAGGCAATCATTACGCCCGCCGCAGCACCGAGGGCTGAACCGATTATAAACGTGATTGAGATAATCGTATCAACATTAATACCGAGCAACATTGCAATTGCCCTGTTCTGGGCAGTAGCGCGCATTGCCTTACCGGTCTTTGTTTTGCCAATAAATAGACTTAAAAAAATCATCAGGAAGATCGAGGTCAAGACAATCAGTATCTGGATAAAGGTTATCTGACTGTTACCGATGATGATGCCTTCAGTGGTAAGATTATGTTCGGTAATAAAGATTTTTACAACGGCATTCAATTGACGGTTCAGGCTGTTGACAAAGTTAGGGGGGAAGACTTTGTCCTGTGCTCCCTGGGTTACCATAACAAAGTTTTGCAGGAAGATCGACATACCGAGGGCGGTGATGAGAGCAGAGAGTCTTGGAGCACTCCGGATCGGGCGGTAGGCGATTCTCTCCATAGTAAAGCCATAGGTTGAAGTATAAAAAATGGAAAAAAGAAAAATAAGTAAAAATATTATCAAGGCAGGCAGATGGAGGGTGAAATTAGTGAGGAAGATTATTGCCAGATAAGCCCCGATCATATAGATTTCGCCGTGGGCAAAATTTATAAGTTCCATAATTCCGTAGACCAGTGTATAGCCAAGGGCGATAAGGGCATAGACACTGCCGACGGTTACACCGTTAATAATTTGCTGGAGGAACACCGCTTCTATTATATTGCAATTTTAACAGTTAGTCAATAATTGAATCTTGTTAACTCTGGATTGGACTATAACGAAGATTGCCCAGCGAGTCTGAAGAAATTCTTCCAGAGAGATCTTGATTCAGAACGCAAAATCAAATTTGATTTTGAATCTTTTACCAATATCACTTATTCTCTCTTTTATCTGTTTTTCATACCGGGCTTTATTCAGATAATAATGTTGATAATGAGTAAGTCTTTCAGGAAAATTTTCTTTCACCAATCTGATTACATTGTTCCAGACTTTTGGGTAGGGATTCAGGGAATCGAAGGTGATGCTATACGCCCCGGATTTTTCCGATAAATCAAATAACTGGCGCAGGGTTTCTTCATCATCAGAAAAGCAGGGAAGAAGCGGTGCAACAAAGACCCAGGTTAATATTTTATTTTGAGATAGGATTTTAAGTGCATTAAATCTCTCACCAACTTGAGCACTATTGGGTTCGAAGATTTTTCTGATCTTTTCTTCCAGGAGAGTTATTGTGAATCCGATTTCGACCTCATTAAATTTCAAAATAAGATCCAGGTCTCTCAGAACCAATGGTGATTTGGTTAATATTGAAATTGGATGTTTATAATATATTAGTATTTCAAGGCATTTCCGTGTTAATTCATATTTTGCTTCAACTGGCTGATAGGTATCACAGACTGTTCCAAAGGAGATTTTGCTTTTTTGTTTAATCCCTTTTAATTGCCGGCTCAGTATTTGAGGACAGTTGATTTTAACATCGACAAACTCGCCCCAGGGTTCAGGATGATTGGTAAATCTCTTCATAAATACAGCGTAACAATAGGCGCATTTATGCGCACACCCGACATAAGGATTCAGAGCATAGTCGATGCCCGGGATACCAGATTTATTGAGTATAGATTTACAGTAAATCTGTCTAATTACCATCACCCAAATTTAATAAGAATCTTACATTTGTCAATAGACTGGTCAGAGTGTTTGAGTGTGCCGGCTTTATCTGTATTTTTTGCTATCAAATTTCCTTGATTATTTTTAGAGATTAAATATAATTTCAAGGCACAACTTTTGTAAAAATCAGGTAGAGACTTAAAGCAATCCCTGCTGCCGCATCATAAATTATAACTCAGGAGGTTTAACGATGAAGAGTTTTAAAATTAGCGCATTTGTCATTGGTTTGTTTTTCATTATTTCTCTGGGTTCGACCTTAGATTTTCTAACCGAGGCACAGGTCGATCTGAATGGCGATGGCAAGTCGGAAAAAATTTCAATCAGCGAGATTACCGAACTCGGCGGTTTTGTGTTAAAAGTGGATAAGATTTCAGTTCGAGGGAAGACGAGTGCTGAAGATGAAAAAGTAGATGGTTTTATTATTGTGGACATCGATACGACTGACCGATATAAAGAGATTGCAGTCCATACCCCGGGGCCGAGTGACGATGATGAATATCTGATCTTCTGGTATGATGGAAAGTTAATAAGAGAGATGGGCCGGCTCTCGAGGTGGCCTGATTTTCCCGGAAACGGTATTGTGCTGGTAAAGGATTGGATGGGATTCTGGTCAAAAACCGATAAGTATCTCTTGAATAAGAAAACCAGAACCCTGCAATTGGTTCCCCAGGAACTTTACTATGTTGGGATTGAAGCAAGGATAAAAGAGACTTTCCCTATTTATAAATCAAGGGAAGGCTCAGATATTGTGGCTAATCTCAAACCCGGTAGTAAAATTTTTATCCTGGTATGCGACCCTTCGCCTCAGGGTTTGATCAATTTTGCCCGGTGGTGGTATTTGATTAAGTCCGAAACCGGTCTGGTCGGTTGGACAAGATTGGGTTCAGATACTATCCGGGGAAAGGTAGAAGGCCTGCCCTGGGCAGATTAATCTGTTTTATTTAATTTTCTGCTTGTCTGTTGTACAAAAAAATTAAGAAGGATGGGGCTTGGAAGAAAATTTCTTTATAGAATAGTCATTGACTTGGTCAAAAGAAGAGTAAAAGCGGTTGAGTCATTTACCTGAAGGGTAATTTTGGAAAAATCATTCCGACTCTTAGATTTTTTCTAAGAAAAATTGGTTTAAATTTTTTTGAAATGACATAGAATTTTTACTTACGAGGTTAGTAACGAAGGTCAGCCATGAAACAGATCATAATTGAAAACGAAAGTATTGGTAAGATTTCGGTTGAAATAACGGAAGAGAATCCGCAGACCACAGAGCAATTTTTAAAAATCCTGCCAATTGAAGGCAAAGCAAATCTCTGGGGCGAGGAGATATATTTTAAGATTCCGATTGATAAGATTGAACCGGAAAATCCGAGGCAGGTGGTAAAAGAAGGTGAAGTAGCGATCTGGATAGAAGAACCATCACTCTGTATATTCTTTGGTAAGACTCCAGTGAGTACCGGCAAAGAAATAAAGGCTTATAGTGATGTGAATGTAATTGGCAGAGTGATTGGAGATTATATGATATTCAAAAAAGTAAAAAGTGGTGAAAAAATCAGGGTTTTGATTCAGAAAAACAAAACCTTTGGATAAAACAATGATTTTCAACCGAAAAGGAGATTTATGATTTACATTTACATTGGTTTGATAATAACAGGGGTTTGTTTGGTTCTTGATGAAATTCTACCGAGATTAAGACATAGTGGTTATTTTAAAAATCTTATCAGGCTTTATACATTTGAAAAGATAATACCAAATTTACAGCGAAGTCTGTCCGATGCCAGTGGATTAAATGAAACACTGAGAACGTATATAAAAAACAAATATCAATTTTTTCCAATAAGTCCAAGAGAAATTTTCTTTCGCGAAGTCCAGTTTGACTATTCTGTTTCAAGATATTCAGTATGCCCAATCCACGGTGCGATAGAGATGGTCAATCCGCAGAAGATTAAGATTTCATTTTGTTTGAATCTCACTATCCCTGCGTTTCTTCTTCTTATTTGCATGCTGCTTTTTTACCGCTTTCCTCAGGCGGGCATAACACTGATAATCCTATTCTTTCTTTTGGTCTCCTGTTTCTGGTATTATATTTTGATTAAAAAGCGTATCGGTGTTTTAATTGATGCAATCACCAGATGGTTGAGTAAACCAGCGGTTGGTAAAATCTAAGAATTAGTCATCTGGCAATCAGCCAATTATCAAATGGTCAAATTGCGTGACTAATTTTTATACGATATTGGAATAAAAAATAACAAAAATTTATAACGGTAAAATGAAAGGGAAAATTCTAAAACAAATCAGATATATAGCCGACTCTGAGGATTGGAAGATTAGAGAAGGCGCTTCTCTATGAAATGTAGGGGCAGAGTTTACTCTGCAAAATCACCGGGGTTGAAAATTTATTTTATTATTTAACGTAGCATCCAGTTTCAACTGGATGAAAAATGCAAACACCCGATTCATTGGATTGATTCCTCTGTTTCATTCCATTTCACGGTTCACGTTAAGCGTTTCACGATTTACGGTAGTGTATAATATTTTGTGTAAATTTTTATTGAGAAAAAATAAAAAGGGTGTATCCTTTCCATATGTTTAACAAAAAGAAAGGAGACACCCATGCTAAAGACTTATTTACATTTTAAC
>CBFGIV010000045.1:0-18721 GCA_965648915.1 Caldifarciminota bacterium
CTTTCTTAGTCTCTTTAATGGGTATGGTGGGGTAAGGCCTATTTTTAGTTTTTGCATATCTTCCTCCTTGCCTCATCATACCTTAAAATTCCTAAAAAATCAAAAGGAAAAGTGGAGAGGACTCAGTAAAAATTCCTCTTGACATTTCTTATAATATGGATATAATATGCGCCGAAAGGAGATAAAACTATGAAAAAGTTACTATGTGCTGGTTTAATGTTATTGGCTGTTGGTTGTGTTTGGGAACCGTTTGCCGAGTATGAGCACAAGGCAATCATTGAGGTCACCTCACCTACGGCTGAGCAGTCAATCTCAAGTGTCGTTGTTTATATCGACACCTTCCCTCCCCCTCCTGATACCTCATATCTCGACACTGCCTATACAATAAATGTCACCGTCTCGATGAAAGAGAAGACCGGTAAAAAAGTGAGATTCAGTGGTGTTGAATGCATCCTCTTCGATTCCAAAGGTAACGAACTCGGAACGGTTGGCGGAACCCAGATCATACCTCCTCAGACCAATGAGGAAGTCGATAGCGTAACGGCAACGGTCAAAATAACTATCGATGATAACAAAATCTACCTTCTGGACCTCGCCAACGAGGCTGAGAAATGGAATGGTGGTAGTGGCTATCTTGGATTCTGGGCGTATGGAACCGAAATCGACAAGGCGTTAACAGTTGCCTGCCTTGAGAGTTATACCCCGCTCAAAGTGACCCGCGGTTCCTATCGCAGTGGCGATTAATCAATCAACAGCTGCTCGATAAATTAAGGCCCGCCTGAGGCGGGCCTTTCTATTTCATATCAGTTATAATTATAGAACTTGCTCGGGATGGACAATCTCTCCCTTGATTGCCGATGCCGCAACCACTGCCGGTGAGGCAAGAAAAATCTTACTCTCCGGGCTCCCCATCCTTGCCTGGAAGTTTCGATTTGTGGTCGAAATGCAGACCTCGCCCGAAGCCAGGACTCCCTGATGCGCACCCAGGCACGGCCCACAGCCCGGATTGACAATTATCGCTCCCGCATTGATAAAAGTTTTTAAAAAACCCCTTTCCATTGCCTCAAGATATACCTCCCGGGAAGCAGGTATCACAATCATCCGGACATCATCGGCAATCTTTCTCCCTTCAAGGATCTCTGCTGCAACCTCCAGATCCTCAAGCCTGCCATTGGTGCAGGAGCCTAACAGAGCCTGGTCAATCTTTACCCCTTCAATCGCGCTTACGGGTCTGACATTATCAACCGAATGGGGACAGGCAATCTGGGGCTCTAAATTAGTAACATCTATCGATAAGACCTTTTCATAAACTCCATCCGGATCAGGCAGAATAACCGAAAACTCCTTATCAGTTCTCGATTTAACAAAATTTATCGTCTTATCATCAGGCAGGACAAAAGCAACCTTTGCCCCCATCTCCATTGAGAGATTGGAGAGAACCATCCTCGAGGCAATAGACATTTCACGAATTGTCGGGCCAGAAAATTCAACTGCCTTATAATCTGCTCCATCTGCACCAAGTTTTCCAATTATATATAGAATAAGGTCTTTCGACATTACCCATCGGTTAAAATTACCGGAAACTTCTACTTTTATTGTCTCAGGGACCTTAAACCAGAGTTCGCCGGTTGCCCAGACTCCAGCCATCTCAGTTGCACCAATACCGGTGGCAAAAGTTCCAAAGGCGCCGTGGGTGGTTGTATGGGAATCGGTCCCGACCAGAACCTCACCAGGCCGGGTATGACCTTTTTCGGGCAGAACCTGATGGCAAATACCCAATTTCAGGTCATAAAAATTCTTGATCCCCTGTTCTTTAACGAATTTTCTAACCCTTTTGTGGAGTTCAGCGGTTCTCTCGGATTCGGCGGGTATCCGGTGGTCAAAGATGATAACAATCCTTTCTGGATCCCAGACCCTTTCTAACCCGATCTCCCTGAAATGTCTGATGACCAGATCAGCATTCTCATGGGACATTGCAACATCGATCCTTGCGGAGACGATCTCTCCCGGTTGTACAGTATTCCGGCCCGATGCCCGGGCGAGTATCTTTTCGACCAGGGTCATAAATTAAAGATTTACCAGGATAAAGCAGGGTAAGTGATTCTTTAACACCTGAAAGAAGCCTTTTACTCCTTCTTATTCCGCGCCCAGGCCCTCAATCCCTTCCAGCCTCTTCAAGGTCTCGGGTTGACGGTAATCAGGCAGAAGAATCGGTGACTTGCGGATGGGTTTGATTCCAGCGGCCTTTAACTTCCTCTCGTAATTTTTGATATGGTTCAAGGTCAACCGCTTGATCTTCGCTTTCTTAGCATAGGCGGCAGCACTGATCCCGGCCCTTCTTCCAAAGACATTTACATCGAGCAAGGAATTGCCCATCAGCCGGTTTCGACCGTGCACCCCACCAGACGCCTCACCCGCAACAAATAGTCCAGGGATCGAGGTCTCACAACGATCATTGATTACAATCCCTCCGTTCTGATAGTGCAGAGTCGGGAAGGTCAAAATCGGTTCTTTGGTCATATCGATCCCGAAGCGCATAAACTGTCGATACATCGCGGGTAGTTCCTTGACGATTGTCCCTGGACCTTTAAGCCTTTCGATCAACGGGGTATCGAGCCAGACCGCTCTTACGCCTGATGGGGTCTCAATTCCTTTCTTTCGGTCCCAGCACTCTCTAATGATTCCTGATGAAACAACATCTCTGGTCTCAAGCGGATAGATAAACTGTTCACCATCAACATTGACCAGCTGGGCACCAACCCCACGCACCTTCTCTGTTATTAAAAGACCCAAGATCTGTTCAGGATAGGCAACACCGGTTGGATGGTACTGGGCAGTATCCATAAAGACAACCCTGGCTCCAACCCGATAGGCCAGGACAAGACCATCTGCAGTTGCACCATAATGATTGGTCGTTGGAAAACCCTGGATGTGGAGTCGGCCAAACCCACCGGTCGCAATTACCGTCGCCTTGGCCTTGATCAGAAAATACTCCTTGGTCTCCATATTATAAATTATTCCACCCGCACATTTTCCTTCTTCATCCAGGACCAGTTCTACGACCGGACTGAATTCGATATAAGGGATCTTTCTATTACGAATCTCATCCCGTAATACCCTCATTATCTCAGCCCCGGTATAGTCGCGGGCGGCATGCATCCTCTTCCGCGATGTTCCGCCACCGTGAATTGTCTGCATCGTTCCCTGGGCATCTTTATCATACATAATTCCGAGGTCTTCGTGCCATTTTATAACCTCGGGAGCATCCATCACCAGGGCACGAACCAGTTCGGGAAAATTGTCAAAGTGGCCGCCACCCATTACATCGAGATAGTGAATTGCGGGTGAATCATTCGCCTTGTCTGCAGCCTGGATTCCACCCTGTGCCATCATTGTATTGGCATCACCCAATCTCAATTTTGTAACAATCAATACCTTTGCGCCCTTCTCATTGGCCAGAAGAGCAGCCGCGGCACCTGCCCCTCCACCACCGATCACCAGAACATCACATTCATAATCCGGTCGGGTAAGATTGAAATTCTTTGCATCAATTCTCGGATAGGCCTCGAGCAGATCAGCAACTTCATTCAGGACCTGTTCCCCTTTATTCGGGCCAACCTTCAATACCCTAAGCGCACCCTTCTTATAATCGGGATGATATTTATGGAGTAATTCATCAATCTGCTGGGCAGTTAGACGCGGAAATACCTCCTTGAGCCTTCGCTCCCGTGTCGCCTCAACCTTAAGGATAGAATCACGCATATATGATTCGTAAGCCATCGCCAACCTCCTACTCTTCTATCTTCCGTTTTGCATATAATGCCCTTAACTCCTCCTTGGATGCTTTCATCAATTTCTCAATCTCACTATCAAATTTCTTCTGTTTAATCTCTTCCAGCCGTTCCTGGAGATGCCGGGCGGGTCGGGCAATATATTTACCGTATAAACGGCGGGCCAGTAATGCATAATTATATTGAGCCAGTTCTGCGGGACAGCGCGAGGTGCAGAGTCCACACATTATACAGTCGAAGGAAAGATCGGCCATCCTTGCAAGATCACCCCGCTTACCTGCAGCAATATACTCCATCACATCGATATCCTGAGGGCAGGCCTTGGTGCAGGTATTGCAGCCCAAACATTTTAAAATTTCAGGATAGGTCTGGAGTAAGGCATCAAGACCGGGTTTAAGTTTATTAATATCATATAAAGCCTTCTGGGCCGGGTAGAATGGAATTTGCGTAAGGTGCATCCCGTCTTCCACCATCGTAGCGCAGGCCAATCCGACCTTGAGCCGATAATCCCCTTCTTTCCGATATACAGTTGCACAGGCACCGCAGAAACCACCCCGACAACCACAACCCCGAACCAATTGATAACCGGCATACTCTAATGCCTTCTGGATTGTCAATGAACCCGGAACTTCATATACCTTACCCATTATAAAAATCTTGACCATTTTAACTTTAGCCATAAGTCCTCCTAAGGAACAACTATCATCATAACCAATTAAAAACTAACCTACATACTATTTTTATTCTTCTGGTTGTTCTATAAAAGAGACAAAATACTTATGGATTGTATTATATTCGATTCTTGATGAAAGTCAATAAAATTGTGTAGATAGACATCGTAACCAGATGTCCATCTAATTTCGCCATAAAATATTTTATTCAGACCGGGAAGCCCGGTGTCCATACTTATTCTATAACCCAGAGCAACAAATATTTTACATCTATATCAAAATATAAGGATGAGATTGCCACGTCTGTCCCTGGCAGGCTCGCAATTAATAATGCGCTAATCTCTTAAGATTTTATCGTTGACAAGATCACTTTTTTGGCCTAAATTGGGGGTATGGAACCGAAAAAAGAGATCGCCCTTGCGGTCTTCTCCATAGGTGATGAAGAATACGCCGTATCCTTAGATAATCTGGTTGAAATCTTATTCGATTGTAAAATTGATCAACTTCCCCATCTGGAGAAGCCCCTAATTGGTACAATTGTCTATCCGGGGCAAAACGGTAAGAGTATCCCGGTGGTTGACCTTGCCTCAACCCTCGGCATCAAAACCGAGCGACCAAAACGCTATCTTTTAATTCTTCAGGAGCAGGGTGAGATGATGGCCTTTCTGATCGACTCACCAACCGAAATAGTGAAAATCGACCGGGCAATGATCTCGCCTCTCCCCAGTACCTTCAGCCCTGAGGAGAAGGAATTTCTCGAGGGGATTATCAGTATTGATTCAAAACTTATTGGTTTAATCCGCCCAATTAAAGCTGCCGCAAGTCTTTTACCGAATCGAGGGAAATAATGAAATCACGATATCTATTGCTCACCCATTTATCAAACTTGCTTATCGGTTTACCCGCTTTATATGTATTCATCATCTACAACTTCAACACCACTCCGTTCCAGCGTATCATTACAATGTTTATAGCCATTGCCATCAATCTTGGTGCTCTGATAATACAGACAAGGAGTAGAATCATACCCAATCCTTTTCAGATCGCCTTCAGGAGCTCTCTTGCCTGGACCCTGGTTGGCCTCCTCACCGGTATATTCCTCGCTTTTTATACTTCATCCTTACTGACGATTCTTTATGCCCTCTTGATCGGTATATTTGTTGGCGCATTCCTTGCCACCATTCAATATCATCTTGCCCTGCAACTCTCGCAGGATATGGATATTGAGGAACTCAGTTTAGGATTGAGATGGCAATTCAATATTTCACTCTTTATCTTCTTTCTCTTTTTCGGACTGCTCTTAACACAAGCCTCCGGGACCGTTGCCTTTCTTCAGATCATAACGGTTGCTCTGGTAAGTGTCATCCTCTCCCTTATCTTGAGTTTTTTCTTCTTTACTCCGCTCCTCAATAGTATCCGGCGCATCAGTGTTCGAATTAACGAACTGGCGACTGCGGGCGGCGATGTATCAAAGCGCCTCTTTGTCCGCTCCCGAAATGAGATCGGGGAATTGACCGCGTCGATAAACAATCTGCTTGACTCGATTGAGAATATCATACAGAATTTAAGCGGTATAAGTTTTGAAGTCAGTGAACGGGCCGAAGCCCTCTCTTCGGCTACCGAGGAGATGAACGCATCGCTTGAGGAAGTTTCTTCAACAGTTCAGCATATTGCCAAGGGCTCGCAGGAGCAGTCGGTTAGCATATCCAATATTGCCCGATCCCTTGATGAATATTCAAAATTTACTGCTTCAGTAACCTCACAGGTTAAAATGACCGTTGTATCTTCAACCAAAGCAGCCAAGAGTGCTGAAGAGGGTATGGTCCTTTCAAAATCGGCGACTGAGATCTCTCAGGATCTCTATGCCCACACCCTTGTCTCTCAGGAACGAATGGCCCTGCTCAAAAAGAATGCCAACGAAATAAGAAAAATTCTTGATATCATCCGTTCCTTCTCTGATCAAACTGATATTCTTGCCTTAAATTCAGCCATTGAGGCGGCCCGAATCGGTGAAGCAGGGAGGGGTTTCGCGGTCGTGGCTGAAGAGATCAGAAATTTAGCCAATGAAATCCAGAAGTCGTCTGCCACCGTGGAAAATGTAATTATTGAAACCGAAAAATCTATTGATGAACTTTATGAGTCGCTCAATATTGAACAGGAAAAAGTAGCAAAAGGCAGGGATATAAATCTCAAAAGTGAAGAGCACTTTATTCAGATCACCCGGGCAGTAAATTTAGCCAATGAGATGGTCAAACAGATATCGTCCGCTGCCACCAAACAGGTCGAATCTGTCCGTTCATTACTGAGCGCAATCGAGGATGTAGCCAAGGTTGCAACTGATACCGCTGCTTCTACCGAGGAGGTGGCATCAGCCGTGGAAGAACAGACCGCATCTATGGAAGAACTATCATCTACTGCTCAGGCCCTTTCTCAGATGTCAATAAAACTTACCGAACTGATCAAAAAATTTGGAAAAGAAAAATAATCCGCAGATTTTTATATTCAAGATTGAAAACATCTTATTCGGTGTGAAGGTCGATGAAATCGTTGAGGTCGTCCGTCCAGGGGAGATTATACCGGAAAAGAAACCAAAAAATTTTATCCTTGGCACTTTCTCACTCCGGAACCAGAAAATCCCGGTCTTTGATCTACCCTCATATCTGGGGCTTAAAAAAACCAACGCCAAAAATAATATTATCGTATCAAAAATCAAAGATCTTATCCTGGGCTTTCTGGTTGATGAGTTCCGCGGTGTGGCAAATGAGCCGGAAAAGAAGATGGTCCTTGACAAAGATATATTTAAGATTAAATCACCGGTGCCGGTCTGTCATATCGATGGCCAGTTAATTCAGATTATCTCCTTCGTGAACCTCCTCCCCCCTTCAAAAATCAACTCCCTGAAAAAAATCAAACTCTAATATCGGTTACCCGCGCTTCCTCTTGGCGCTCCCGATTCCCGATTGACTTTTATGCCAGATCGATATATATTTTCCTATGGAAGAAGTAATTACTAAAAAAGTTCAGAAAACTATCGAAAATTATCGAATGTTAAAAGGTGTTCGTCGGCTCTTAATCGCCTTTTCGGCTGGGCCGGATTCAGTTGCCCTGCTCGATATCCTTCATCACCTTTATGGGAAAAAGATTAAATTTTACATTGCCTACATAAACCATCAAATCCGGCCTGCCGCAAAGAAAGAAGAGATGATGACCCGAAATTATGCTAAAAGGTATAAGGTTGGCATCCGTATTCGCCGAATCGATCTGCGCAAAATCCCGATGACCGAAGGCCTGGAATCAGCCGCACGGGAACTGCGGTACAAAAGCCTCTTCTGTCTGGCTGAAGAGGTAAAAGCCCAGAAAATCGTCCTGGCCCATAATGCCGATGACTTCCTCGAGACTTTTATCTTAAATCTGATCCGGGGGGGTGGTCGACTGGGTCTCGCCGGGATGCCACCAATCCGGGGGCGTATCATCCGGCCCTTAATTAAGATCCGCAAGGACGAAATCTTAAAATATCTCAGAAAGAAAGGGCTTAAATACTCATTTGACCGAACCAATCTATCGATCCGTTTCCGCCGCAACTACATCCGTCGGAAGATCGTACCCCACCTGGTAAGACTCAATCCGGATATCCATAATACCATTTTCCGAAGTATCGAGATCTTACAATCCGAAGAGGAATTCTTAGATGCTCAAACTGAACAGATTTTTAAGGCGGTCAGTCAGATCAGTCCCGACATAATTAAACTTGACAGAAATCAACTTTTTAAGTATAGTATAGTTCTAATTCGACGGGTAATTCGTAAGGCCCTGACCTTAATTAAAAGTGATCTGCACGGTATCGAATTCAAGCACATCGATCAGATAGTAAGTCTGGGGCATAAAAAAACGGGAAAGGCAATCGTGTTACCTCAAAGTCTGATCGCGGAAAGGGAATACGACTGGATTGTAATAAGAAAAGAATGTGCTCCTCCGACTGATTTTCTTCTGAATGTGCCAATTGGTGCGAAAAGAGTTTTACCCGATTGTAATATTGTAATTACGACAAGATTGATTGGCATCAAAAAATGGCAGAAGATCCGACAGGCACCTGCGTGCACGGCCTATTTCGATTTTGATCGGCTTCACCTTCCGCTCGTTTTAAGAAACCGGAAAGCGGGTGACTTTGTTATAGATTTTAGTGGTAACCGAAAAAAGATCAAAGATATCTTTATCGGTCATAAGATACCGAGGGCTGAGCGACCAAGGATACCCTTGCTGGTAGATCAGAAAGATATTCTCTGGATTGTGGGCTATGCGCGATCGAATCGAGCATTGGTAACTGAAGCAACCAAAAAAATTCTGGTGGTAAAAGTTGAAAATCTTAATAAATGAAAGAGATATAAAGAAACGGGTGAAGGAACTTGCCCGGGCAATTGAGTCCGATTATAAAGATCGGAGTGTAATCTTGATTGGTATCCTGAAAGGCGCAGCAATCTTTCTGGCCGATCTGATTCGTGAGTTAAGAATTCCGCTCGAACTCGACTTTATTAAAGTATCCAGTTATTTATCGGGCGATAAATCATCAGGCCGGGTCAGAATCTTCGAGACCGGTTCGCTTGATATCAAGGCTAAAGATGTAATTATAGTTGAAGACATCGTTGATACCGGTTTAACGCTGAGGCGTATTTTGCAAAGATTGCGCCCTTATAAGCCAAAATCTCTTGAAGTCTGTGTCCTGCTGGATAAAAAAGATAATCGTAAGGTTGATCTACGGTTGAAATATATAGGTTTTGAAATTCCCAACATTTTTGTGGTTGGCTATGGCTTAGATTTTGTGAACCGTTACCGTAACATTCCCTATATTGGAGTTTTGAATGGAAGATCGAGAAAATCTTAAAAATCGAAATGTGAAATCTTTCTTCTTCTTTCTCCTCATTGTCCTGACGCTCTGGGTCGTCACCTATCAGCTTTTCTTTTCCAAAAAGACCCGAGAGATTACCATACCATATTCCCGCTTTAAGTATGAACTCAAAAATAGAAATCTGAAAAGCGTTATTCTCAGTGAAAAATTGATCCGGGGTGAATTCAAGCAGGCAATAAATATCGAGGAGGATAACCATCGCAAGAGTTATAAAAATTTCGTAACCATCCTCCCGATTGAAGACCCGAATCTGATTAACGAGATGGTCGATACCGGCGTTGAGGTAAAAGCCAAGACCCCTTCAATCTGGCCCAACCTTTTGCTTCAGGTTCTGCCCTTTCTCTTTATTATCTTTATCTTCTGGTATCTCTTTTTAAGACAGGTCCAGAGCGGCCAGAGTCGGGCCTTTACTTTTGGCCGGAGTCGGGCCAAGATAATCCTCGAGGATAAACCAAAGACCACCTTCAACGATGTTGCCGGGGTCGAAGAGGCAAAAGAGGAGTTAGAAGAGATCATCGAATTTCTCAAGGCCCCTTTAAAATTTCAGCGCCTGGGCGGCAGGATACCAAAAGGGGTATTACTCCTCGGTCCGCCCGGAACTGGTAAGACCCTGCTGGCCAAGGCAATCGCGGGTGAGGCAAAAGTCCCTTTCCTCTCTATCTCTGGATCAGACTTTGTCGAGATGTTTGTCGGGGTCGGCGCATCCCGGGTCAGGGACCTCTTCGATCAGGCAAAGCGGAATGCTCCCTGCATTATCTTTATCGATGAGATTGATGCGGTTGGCCGTCAGCGCGGCTCGGGTCTGGGTGGCGGCCACGACGAGCGGGAGCAGACCTTAAATCAACTCCTCGTGGAGATGGATGGATTTGAAACCAATGAGGGTGTGATTATTATGGCCGCAACCAATCGTCCCGATATCCTTGACCCCGCCTTACTCCGTCCGGGTCGATTCGACCGGATGATTGTCATCGATCGGCCCGATGTCAAGGGGCGCCTTGGCATATTGAAAGTCCATACCCGGAAGATTCCCCTGGATAGCGATGTCGACCTTGAGATCCTGGCCCGGGGCACACCCGGATTCTCCGGGGCTGATCTGGCAAATATGGTTAACGAGGCAGCCCTGCTCGGTGCCCGGCGTAACCGCTCCAAAGTTGCGATGGTTGACTTTGAAGATGCCAAGGATAAAGTGTTGATGGGGGTTGAACGGCGCAGTCTGATTATCTCAGATGACGAGAAACGCTTAACCGCCTATCACGAATGTGGTCATGTCCTCGTTTCCAAAAATCTACCCAATATGGACCCGATCCATAAGGTCACCATCATTCCCCGGGGTATGGCATTGGGTGTTACTCAGGCATTACCAATTGATGATCGGAGGACATATTCCAAGACTTACTGCCTGAATCAGATTACCTTTATGTTAGGAGGTAGGGTTGCTGAACTTCTGGTATTAAAAGATCTTTCCACCGGTTCGGGTAATGACATTGAAAAAGCCACAGAACTGGCAAGGAAGATGGTCTGCGAGTGGGGAATGAGCGAAAAGCTCGGTCCTTTAACCCTGGGCAAAAGGGACCAGGAGATCTTCTTGGGCCGGGAACTTGGCCTCCACCGAAACTTCAGCGAGGAGACCGCCCGGATCATTGACGAAGAGATTAAGCGCATCGTCGATGAGGCTGAAGCCCGGGCCCTGAAGATTATCGAGGAGAATATCAATCAACTCCATCTCCTTGCCCGGACCCTGCTGGAAAAAGAGATTCTGAGTGGCGACGAGATCGATCAAATTCTGAAGAAGGGACCAGATGGATAAAAGAAAGATTGAAGAAGCAGTCAGATTATTCTTAAAAGCAATCGGCGAAAACCCGAATCGCGAAGGATTGAAGAGCACACCCCGGCGGATTGCTGAGATGTGTGAGGAGATCTTTTCCGGTCTTAAGACCGATCCGTCAAAAGAGATGGTCTGCTATAAAGCCAAGAATGAAGACGAGATGATTATGGTCAAAGATATCCCCTTCTATTCAGTCTGTGAGCATCATCTTCTCCCCTTTTTTGGTAAAGCCCATATCGTCTATATTCCCAGGGATAACCGGATCACCGGTTTTTCAACCCTGGTCAGAATAATCGATATTATGTCCAAACGGCCTCAACTTCAGGAAAGGCTTACATCAGAAATTGCTGATTTCTTGATGAATACCCTCAAGCCCTTGGGTCTTTTGATTGTGATTGAGGCCGAACACCTCTGCCTCTCGATGCGTGGTGTTAAAAAACCGGGGGCTCTAACCATAACTTCTTCGATACGGGGTGTAATGCGTTCGCCGGCAACGCGGGCTGAAGCCTTCTCATTGATCAAAAACAGCAAGTAAGATACATCAGTTCTGCAGTGAACCTCGAGGAATAAAGATTCCAACCACGAGGAAAATCTAATTATGAAAATCCATGTTGGCACCTCGGGCTGGTACTATGAATGGAATCAGGATCGCACTCTCGACTGGTATATTACAAATTCCGGTCTAAACAGTATCGAACTGAATGCCTCTTTTTATCGTTTCCCCTTCCCCAATCAGGTGAAGGCGTGGGCCAAAAAGGGCAGACCCCTGCGCTGGGTAGTAAAAGTCAACCGTCTCATAACCCACCAATCCAAGTTTTCAGACCGTGCCATCGAAACCTGGAAAAAATTTCAGGGCCTTTTTTTACCAATGGTGGAAATGATTGACTTCTTTCTCTTTCAACTACCACCAAATTTAACACCCCAGGCACGGAACAAGATCGAAACTTTTTTAGTCCGGACCGGGATTAATGAACAGTGTGCCCTTGAACCCAGGCATACTGCCTGGTTTAGTGATGAAGTCTATCAATGGGCAAAGGACTTAAAAATCACCTGGGTCTCAATCGACGCCCCGGAATTTTCCCGGGATATCATCAAAACAACCGATACCGTCTATTTGAGAATGCACGGACGAACCGGCTGGTATTATCATAACTACTCACCATCGGAATTGAAAGAGATCGCCCGGAGAATTTTAGCCACCCGACCAGGAAGAATCTATATCTTTTTCAATAATAATCACAATATGCTCAAAAATGCCCAGATGATGGAGAAAATCCTATCAGGCAGAACCCGGTAATTAATCTTGACTTTAGATAAATTTCATATAGTATAAATCTCTTTAATAATTTGTCTTGTCGCCTTTTGTATAATCAACATTAAACAGGAGGTTTAATGGAAGAAGGAATTAAAATTCTTAATATCGGTATCGAACTTGAAAAGACCGGACTTAAAAACTATCTCGATTATGCCTTCAAGACCAAAGATATAACCGGCAAGAATATGTTTTTAAAGTTAGCCCGGGATGAATTTGACCATATGACAATCCTCGAAAAAGAACTTAATAGCCTTCTGACAAATCGGTGCTGGGTAAGGGAAGATGTCCCGGAATCGGTGATCGAAAAGGTCGCACCCCGCCTGCGTGATATTGAAAGGAAGAAATCTGAGGAGGGTCTTAAAGAACTGGATGCCTTAAAATCGGCACTCGATGGCGAGAAGAAGTCGATCGAATTTTATAAGAGCGAGAAGAATAAATTAAAAGATGGTAATGCCCGTCTTATCTTTGAACGCCTGATTGAAATGGAAGAGTCTCACTATGACTTGATCCAGGCTGAGATCGACCATATTGAAAAGACCGGTTTCTGGTTTGGCATTGCTGAATTCTCGCTCGAAGCAGAAAGAGAATAGTATTAAATTGTCTTTGCATAACCTAAGGCGCCGGCGATTGTTATTGCCTTTTTAGGACAGACCTTAAAACATTGACCACAGCCAATGCACTTCTCTTTTATCACTTTATGCTTACTTCCGGTTTTACCGTCGATCGCCTTCACTTTACAGACCTTGATGCACTCACCGCAGCCATCACAATTTAATGAGATTATTGCGTAGGGTCTAACCTTTACCCGATCCACAAAGGAGTCGGTCGGGCACAGGGCCCGACAGATACCGCAGGAGGTACATATATCGTAATAGATAACCGGGATATTCCCCTTATGGTCCGGTTGTCCTGGATCGACTGATATTGCTCCTTCAAAAGGGCAGACCTTTACACAGATTGTGCAGGTTATACATCCTTTGCTGCAAACTTCTTTTACCCTCTTGCCCTTGTCCAGGCTCTTACAGGCAAGATAGATGAGTTGCTCTTTCGGTATCAATTCAATTACCTGCCGGGGACATTCCTGGACACAGATCCCACAACCGGTGCACTTTTTGGGATCAATAATCGGTAATCGATCCGGCCCCATCCTGATTGCCTTGACCGGGCAGACAGTGACACAATGGCCCAATCCCAGACAACCATAGGAACAGGCCTTGTTACCGCCCAGAAGTAGATAGTTGAAACGACAATCCTCAGGACCGTAATATCGAAATCGCTCAATCGCTGTTTCTTTTCCGCCTTTACATCGAACAACGGCGATCTTCCCTTCGTCCAATTCAATCTCTGCCTCTAAAATTTCACTCAACCGATTAATCACTTCCGGACCGCCTATCAGACAGAGATTGGGCTGAGCCTTTCCTTCAGCCACCAGCCGGGCATAGTTGTCGCAGGATGTAAAACCACAGACACCACAGTTGAGCCCGGGTAATGCACCTCTGACCAATCCCTCTTTTTCATTCAACCTCACCGCCAGTCGGGCATAGGCAATTGCTAACATCAAACCGGTAATCAGGCCGAGTCCACCAAGAGTAAGAATCGCTCTGAGCAGGTCCAGAATCAACCTCCCAAACTTAACCCGAAAAGCCCTGCAAACCCCATAAAGGCAAGTGATACCAGACTGGCAGCGATAAAGGCGATCGGGTAACCCTTCATCGACCCACTGATCGGTGCCAGTTCCAGCCTCTCCCTTAAACTGGCAAAAAGGATTATAACCAGAGTAAAGCCAAGAGCAGTCCCGAGGGCAAAAAAAGTCGCATTGAGAATAGAAAATTTATTATCGATACTGAGAAAGGTTACAGCCAGAATTGCACAATTGGTGGTAATTAAAGGCAGATAAATGCCCAGTCCATTATAAAGAAGCCGAAAATTTCTCTTCAAAAACATCTCGACAAATTGTACCAGACCAGCAATAATCAGGATAAAGGTAACCGTTCTTAAAAAAATAAGACCGAATGGAAAAAGAATGAGGTTATAAAGCAGATGTGTAACCCAGGTAGCAATCATCATTACAAATATTACCGCCAGTCCCATACCAGTTGCGGTCTCAACCTGAGTCGATACCCCAAAAAAGGGGCAGAGTCCGATAAACCGGATAAGAATGATATTATTTACAAGAAAAGCCGAAAAGAATATTAACAAAGGATTCTTCATCTTTTATTATCGAAATAGAGATTAATTAAACCCTTAAAAATACCGATGAGCAGAAAAGCGCCCGGAGGCAAAATCATAAATGTGACTGGAGCCTGGCGAAAATTTGACCCGAGTATCTCCTGACCGAAGACCGTGCCGTTCCCTAAAAGTTCTCTCAGGACGCCGATCATTGTTATGACCAGCGTAAATCCTAAAGATATCCCCAGCCCATCGAGCAGGGACTTAAATATCGAATGTTTTGAAGCAAAGGCCTCAGCCCTGCCCATAATGATACAATTTACGACAATCAACGGGACAAAGACACCCAATTTGCGATACAGGTCAGGACTACCCGCCTGCATAAGATAGTCGATGATTGTCACGAAGGTGGAGATCACAACAATAAAGATCGGGATCCGGACCTCGTTGGGTATTATCTTCCTCATCATCGAAATCATAATGTTCGAGGCAATCAGGACAAACGATGCGGCAATGCCCATCCCGAGACCATCCCGGGCAGTTGTAGAAACAGCCAGTGTCGGACAGAGCCCGATCATAAGGACCAAGACCGGGTTCTCGCGGACAATCCCCTTAGTAAGGATCTCCCAGTTACTTAACTTTTTCATTTTTTTAAATAAGAACGATAACGCTCAACGCCCTTTTTGACTGCGTCAATTACTGCCGATGAAGATATGGTCGCACCGGAGATGGTTTCAAATTTCGCTTTAGAAACAAATTGTTTAAGAAAATCATCTTCAACAATCCGGGAGCCGATACATTCGGTCTCATGCTGTTCAACTATTTTCACTCCGACTATCTTCTTATTCTGGTCAATACCAACCAATAATCGGATCTCGCCACAGTAACCTATAGTTCTCGTCATAAAGACAATACCCCAGATCTGACCGCTGCCATTATAAACCAGCCAGGATGAGTCTTCAATAATCGGAACAAATTTCTCCCCATCCGGGAATAACTCTCGCCGCAAATCTTTCCGGACAAGATAATTTTGATAATGCTTCATACCATTTCTTACGCCATCAACCACGGCGCGGGAAGAGATCGTCGCTCCGGTGATAGCATCGATCATCCCTCCATCTTTTTTCAATCTGATCCCGGCTGTATCCTTACCAATAAACTGCCGGATAAATTCTTTATCACTAATCTTTGTCCCCAATCCCGGGGTCTCCCTGAGCCCTTCAGCCGGTGAAGCAATCTTTATACCGGTTATCACCCCTTCATTATTCAGCCCGACGGTGATCGGTATCTTATCCGCATAGCCCCGGGGGAAAACCCGAAAAACAATACCGATGGTATCGCTTCCTTTAATAGCGAGAAATAGCGTTTCAGGTAAAATCGGAATGAACCGATCGGCATCAATAACCATCTTGAGATCCTCTTCCATTTGAAGGCTTTTTGCCTTATCGATTCCCGGTTTTGTTGCACGATATACACAGGAAAGGATCAAGGCAGAAAATGTGGTTGTAATAAAAAGTGCGAAAATCATCTTCAGATATTTACCCATCGTCTCTCTCCGATCAAACTCCTCTCCCGCAGGGAGCGACCTCGGGTATAACGGTCGATCAAGGGTACCCATAGATTCATAATCAAGATCGCATAGGAAACGCCCTCAGGATACCCCCCCCAGAACCTGATGAAAAAAGTCAAGATTCCACAGCCGACGCCGAAGATCCAGCGTCCGGGTTTAGTTACGGGCGAAGTTACCCAATCGGTCGCCATAAAGAAGGCACCTAACATTAAACCACCGGAAAAGAGATAGACCAGAACTGAGATCCGTGGGGCAACCAGAAAAGAGAGTAATGCGCAGGTGGACAGGTAACCGGTAACAATCCGGTAGTCGATTATCTTCATTATCAACAGAAAGAGACCACCCGCAATCAATAAAACCGCTGAGGTCTCACCAACACAGCCGCCTACTCTGCCGATAAAAAGATTAAAAATCGTCTCCGGACTGTTCAATTGAGTCGCTATTTCTCCACCACTCCTTAAAAGTGTCATGGGCGTTGCCTGGGTCACCGCATCAATTCCTGAGATCGTGCCTCCTCGGGGTGGAGACCAGGCAGTAGTCATAAATGTTGGCCAGGAGGCCATCAGAAATGCCCGACCGGCTAAGGCCGGATTGACAAAATTATAGCCCAACCCGCCAAAAAACTGCTTGGCAATTAATATCGCAAACCCGGAACCGACCACCGCCAGCCAGTAAGGGGCTAAAGGAGGCAGGTTATAAGCAAGGAGGATTCCAGTAATAATTGCACTGCCATCAGAAATATCGACCTTACGACCGAATATCTTCTGCCCAAAGGCCTCAAAGGCGAGGGCGGTAACAACTGAAATCAGAACAAGAATCAAGGGGCGCCAACCGAAAAAATAGACCGCACCAACCAGGGCCGGCATCAAGGCGATGATGACATACCTCATCGCCTGTTTTAGGTCGTGCTTTGTAAAGATATGGGGTGAGACGGTAATCGTAAAGATTTGAGTTGTGGCCATCAATTAACCGGTTTTGCGCGCATCAATTCTTTTTTGGCGAATTTGATATAATGAACCAGCCGGCGCCGGGTGGGACAGACATAGGCACAGCTTCCACACTCGATACAGTCAAAGATTGCATAACGCTTTGTTTGCTCAAGTCGTTTATTTTCCACCAGATCAGCAATCGCACAGGGGATCAACGCCATCGGACAGGCATCAACGCATCGTGCACAGCGCACACAGGGGCCCTGGTCAAAAATTACTTTTTCTTCAGTAACAATAATACCGGTCGTCCCTTTGATAACCGGAACAGATTCTGTATACTGGGCAATACCCATCATTGGCCCGCCAAATATTAGTTTCCCTGGTTCTCTAATATAACCGCCACAAAATTTTATTATATCAAGTGCGGGCGTCCCAAATTTAACTATAATATTCTTCTTCTCTTTAATATTATGCCCGGTCACCGTGATAACCCGGTCGATCAGTGGTTTACCAAATTTTACTGCCTGATAAACAGCAATCACTGTAGCAACATTGTGGACAATACAGCCAACATCGATTGGTAAACCCCCGGATGGGATTGAACGATCAAGTAGTGTCTTGATCAGGAGAATCTCTGAACCCTGAGGATATTTACTCTTAAAAACCTCTACCTTTATCGTATCACCAGCGATAATCTCTTTGAAGCAGGGTAGCAGGTCGCGCTTATTATCTTCAATCACGATAACCACATTCCCGACATTTAAGATCCGGGCGATAATCAATGACCCCTCAATCAGTTCCTGAGTGAATTCAACCATTACCCGGTAGTCGGCAGTTAACATCGGCTCACATTCACAACCATTGATGATTAAGTAATCGATCTTCTTATCTTCGGGCGGTGAAAGTTTAACCTGGGTCGGGAAAGAACCTCCCCCCTGCCCGGTAATACCGGCCTCAGTCACAATCTCAAGCAAATCCTGTGGAGAACTTTCCCGCCAGTTGTCGATCTTTTTTAAAGATTGATCCCACTCCCCCTTATGGTCGTTTTCAATTACGCAGGTTAGGGACGATCCTAAGACCGGATGGGGGTGGTCATTTATCCGGATAACTCTTCCAGAAATCGGAGAATGGACATTGGCCGAAATAAAACCCTGCCTTTCACCGATCTTGGTGCCGACTTTTACCATTTGATCTTTTTTGACGAGTGGTCGGGATGGAATACCGGTATGTTGAGCAAATGGGATATAGACCAGATCGGGGTCAGGTATTGTTTCAATCGGTTTATCTCTTGTCCACTTATCACTTTTAAGAAAGAGCCCACCGGGAAATGACCGACGCTTAAAAAAATTATTCTCTTTTAAGAGCATAAGTCAGACAATTATATAAAAAAAATACCAAAAATCAATAGTGAATCAAATTGATCAGCCCTGCCGAATACTTTTTCAAATTTTCCTATTTTTAGAGGTCGGGGTCATTAGAATTGATTTTTTAAGCAATGTAATAAAAAAGGGTAGACAACGCCCTGCTACTATGTTATAATAACATAAT
>CBFGIV010000046.1:0-18574 GCA_965648915.1 Caldifarciminota bacterium
AAGAATTCTTGTGCACATCAAGACCAAGATAATAATATTCAACACTTTCTGGCATAAAGCCTCCTTTACCAATTATAAAGAGAAACAAAATGATATCCAAGAGCCATTTTTCATTTTATTCTTGACATTCCCGCTAAACTGATTAAACTAAATTATTATTTTGTTTCAATTGGTTAGTTAAATTTATTTCTTAAATAAGGAGGACAGATGAAAACCCAAAATCTGATTCTGATGCTATGCCTGGTCGGGGCTGTGGTTATGGCTATGCCGATAGAATCGAGGGTCAATGTTTTGAGCAATACGTCTGCTGAGATAAGTTTGAAAGTGACCGTTCCAGATATTATTCAGAGGGATGTGAAAACCGAGCAAGGGATTTTTACACAATTGACGATTCCCCACCATAGTTATACAAGTGAAGATGGTAAACCCCAGATTCCACTCATCCGTGAATATATTGAGATCCCACATGGGGCTGAAGTCCAGATCGAGGCACGAGTCATCAATTCAAAAAGATTCGAACTGAAGAATCGACTGATGCCCAAACAGCCCTCGATCTGCAAGACCGGTCCACCTCCTTCTTTCATGATCGATGAAAAGGCTTATGAGATCGATCGACTGGTTCCAGAAATTACCGCACGGGTGGAGCAGATTGTCCAAATCCGCAATCATCGAGTGGCAATTGTTGAGATCTATCCGGTTAGATATAATGCCCGCACAAATCAGATTGAATTACTTACCGATTTTGTTGTTACTCTTAAACTGACTGGTTCTAATCTCGCCGCAACATACGATATGCATCAAAAGTTCTATTCTCCGCCTTTTGAAGCCAACCTCAGAGATTTAATCAGGAACTATCAACCACCGCAGATAATGGCTCCACCACCACTGCCGATCAGGTTTTTAATCATTGTCCCGGATGCCTATTATAATAATATCCTACCCCTGGCAAACTGGCGGAGGAAGATGGGTTACAAGGTCAGGGTAACAAAAATCTCCCAAATTGGTGGTGGTGATACGGCCCGGGTGAGAAATTATATCATCAATACAAATAATACCTGGCCAATCACCTATGTCACGCTGGTCGGTGATATTGGTGATATTGGATATTTTGTCGGACGGGGGACCGGAACGCCACCGACTGATCTCTACTACTCGGCAATAATCGGCAGTGACTATTTCCCGGATCTCTATCTCAGCCGGATGTCGATTGCCAATGCTGCCCAACTTGACAGTCTGGTTCAGAATGTGATCCAGTATGAAAAGGCGACCTGGGCAAGTAACAGTTTCTGTAAGAGGTCTTTCTTTATCGCTTCAGATGATGGTGGAAATCACCAGATTGCCGAGAGCACCCATCGTTACTGTGCGCGGCTGGCAAGGCGTTATGGGATGATGACCGATTCACTCTGGCTTTATTACTGTTCCGTCAACGAGATCGACTCGATAAAAAGGGCAGTAAATGTCGGAATGTCCTGGGTGATGTATTCAGGCCATGGTAGTGACAATATGTGGGCTGATCCGGATCCGGGTGGATTTACCACGACCAATGTGCATGAACTTTCCAATGTTGAAAAATTGCCCTTTGTTGGTTCTTTCTGTTGTCTGAGTGGTAACTATACCGGTGCTGAATGTTTCTCTGAATCCTGGATAAGAAACGGGAAAAGGGGTGCTATCGCCCATATGGCATCTTCAGTAACCTCCTTCTGGGATGGCGATGATATTCTTCAGAGAAGGATGTATGACTGTGCATTTGACTCATTGTATCCCTGGCCATCAGGATTGATGAATAAGGGCAAGATGATCCTCCATCGTGAATGGTCAACGAGTGAAGGCTACAAGCAGAGATATTTTGAGATGTATAATATTATGGGCGATGGTGCAGTTGACCTTTACTGGGATTATCCTAAGACCCTGACCGTGAGCCACCCTGCAGTAATTCCGGTGGGTATCTTCAATCTCCAGGTCAATGTTACCAGTGGTGGTAACCCGGTTCGTAATGCACTCGTTGCGGCAGTGGCTAAGAATGATACGACGATCCATAATGCTGGTTATACGGATGCTTCTGGAAATGTTACTATTAATATTGTCTCCACCGCGCCTGATAGCCTGTTTATAACTGTTACCGGCCACAACCTTAAAGCCTACGAAGGTTTTGCATTGATTCGTTCTTCAGGACCTTATGTTGGATACCTGCGCAGTTTCAGCAATGACCAGTCAGGTGGCAACAACAACGGTCAACCCAATCCGGGTGAGACGATCCTGATGCCGGTCTGGGTGAAGAACTACGGAAATGGAACCGCCAATAATGTCACGGGGAGGTTGAGGCTCAAGGCTGCAGACCCCTATATTACGATTCTCGACTCCACGACCACTTTTGGCACGATCGGTCCGGGTGATTCGGCGGTCTCCAATCCTGCTTTCCGTTATCGGATTGCCAGCAACTGTCCGGACCGCCATCAGGTCAACTTTACCCTGGTCTGCACTGGTGATTCGACCTGGGTTTCAGACTTTTCCCAGACCGTTGGTGCGCCGATTTTAGTCTTCAACAGTTTCTCGGTGGTGGATACGATTGCCAATGGTAACCGCAACCGGGTCTTTGAGCCGGGTGAGACGGTCTTAGTCTATGTCCAAGTCAAGAACGAAGGGTCAGCCTCTGCCTCATCCGTGGTTGAGACCCTCTCGACCAGCAGTGCCTATGTTTCGATTGTGAGGAACAGTTCGAGTTATGGAACGATTCCGGCGGGTGGGGTTGGGACTTCAAATCCTGCCTATATTATGAGGGCGAGTCCCTCGACGCCGACCCCGCACTTTGCCAGTATCTTTGAGACGATCCATGGTGTCTGTTATCTTGACCATCGATTCCTCGACACCTTCCAGGTGACTGTGGGTAAGACGGGCTGGCGGGACAATGTTGAGGATACGATGATCACCCGTCAGTATACCTGTGGTCTGCTCTGGCACCGGACGACGCGTCGGGCCAATTCGCCGAATTATTCCTGGTGGTGTGGTGATGAGGCGACCGGGCAGTATCAGAACAATATGAACTCTTCGCTCACCTCACCCGACTTCTATATTGGTTCAGGCGATACGATCTTTTACTGTTATAACTATTATACGACCGAGGAGGGTTATGACTACTGTTATATTGAAGTTTCGACCAATTCAGGTTCGACCTGGACTCAATTGACATCCTATAATGGTAGTTCTAATGGTTGGGTGAGATATCAGACCCGGCTCAGCTATCCACCGGGGACGACCTTAAGGCTCCGTTTTCGTTTCACTTCTGACGGTTCGATCACGCGGGAGGGCTGGTTTGTTGACGACATCAATATCTCGAATGGTCTGGGGATAGAGGAGCCAGTCCTGGTTGGTCCGGTCATTACCTCAGAGATGGTTTCAATCCTGCCCAATCCCTTTAAGAAGGCGGTGAATATTGAATATGCGCTACCGACGGAGCGTGGGATCAAGATCTCAGTCTATGATATTTCTGGCAAACTGGTGAAGCGGCTGGTTGATCAGAAAGTCAAGGCGGGTAAGTATACGGTGATCTGGGATGGGCTTGATGCTCAGGGTCGAAGGTTACCGGCTGGTGTCTACTTTACCCACATCGAACTGGGCGATGTAAAGACGATAAGGAAGGTAATCCTGATTAGATAGCATTAGCAGAAAGATTTAATATTCAATTTCTTGAATAATTGAAAGGAGAAGATGAATCTATTAACAATCTTTTTCTCTTTAAGTATCTTCAATGCCGATTTTGCCATCTGCACCGCAAATGACAATCAGGATCTCTCCAGTGCGATCTATAAAAATAATCAATACTATGTCTTCTGGGAGGATGCCCGTTCCTACCCCCTCTATTCACTCTACGGTGCACGGATAAGTATAACCGGTTCTGTTGTCGATCCCGATGGCAAATTACTATTTCGAGATAGTGTCTATTCTCGGCCCGCAGTTGCATATGATGGAACAAATTTTCTTGTTGTCTTCCGGGACGGCTGTTGAAGTTATGGTGATATAATCGGGGTGCGGGTCACTCCCAACTGCGATTCAATAAACTCCTTTTACATATCCCATCAGCCCAATATTCAAATGGCTCCCGATATCGCATTTGGCTCGGGAAACTATATGGTAGTCTGGGTTGATAGCCGAACCAATCCTATATTTTATCACATCTACTGTGCAAGGGTATCGCCTTCGGGAACAGTCATCGATCCAAACGGTATTCTGCTCTGCCGTGCCGATTCAGTCCTCCGTCTCTCTCCGGCAATAGCCTTTAATGGCAATCGATTCTTTGCGGTCTGGGCAAATACCGGGCCGACCAGCAGTATTACCGGACGGTTTATTGACACAAATGGTCAACCGGCGGAAAGTCTCAGAGTATATAGCAGTAGCAATTCAATTATGTCCGTGCGCATTGTATTCGACGGCACAAACTTTCTCGTCGTCTGGGTTGAAACCTCTACGCCCTATCTAATCAAAGGTCAGCGAGTTTCCGCGACGGGAAATCTGATCGGCGTTCCAATCCAGATCAGCACAACAAGTGTTGCCAAAGGTTCAATCGGGCTCTGCTTCGATGGAACAAATTACTGTGTCACCTGGGCAGATAATCAGATCTGGGGAAGAAAGGTCGACCGCAATGGTTCACCAGTCGACTCAGCCTTCCGCGTCTCCAGTTCAACCAATACCCAGATCAACAGCGATATCGTTCCTGGCGCCAATAATCGCTATCTGAATGTCTGGTCTGAATACCGGGGTTCAAACACCGATATCTATGGCAATCTCGACATAACGATAAATTCAATCAGTGAAAAGGAAAAGGTATCGAATACCAGCCGGTCATCAGGCCCAACAATCGTTAAAGACTTCCTGCTCATCCCCGGGTTAGCAAAAAAACCAGTTCCAATCTTCGATGCCTCCGGGTGTTTGATTGGCTTGATCTATGGTCAGAGATTTAACTGCACCAATCTCAAACCTGGTGTCTATTTTCTGCCGATAAGAGACCGGACGATAATTAAGATTGTAAAGATTGATTAGGCGCCCAATTTTTGTAAAATTTTAAGCCAATTTTTAATTTATGAGACAGGGACACCCTTGATATTTAAGGAGTTATGATTGGGAGACTGTCCCCAGGAACTTATTCCTGAAAAATAAAATTCATCTACTTCTTGCTCTTTTCAATCATCTTGTATTGATTATAAAGCGGAACAATCCATTGCACCAACTTGGAGATAGCCTCGGTCTTCTTAATATTCGGATCCTGCAGGTAGTTGATTATTATCGAGATAAAGACCGTATCCTTAAATCGTTCCACCGCATCATATCCCTTCTCTCTCTTGCCTTCGACATAGTCCTTTAACCTTTTAACTGCATCGATTATTATTCCGAGCTGTTTATATTCGCTCGCATCTGCCTCCAGTGTTTTTTTCGCCTTCTCAACATCATTGGCCGCGACATATATCGCCATTGAAAGCTTGGTCGTATAGTCCTCTTCAAGTATCTTGACATCCGCCTCGGGCACCCAGTAATTACCAATCGTCCTCGAATCGACCTTCTCTCCTCTTTTGAACCGGCCATAATAATCACCAACCTTCTTTATATATTCCTGCGTACTCTTCGACAATCTATTAAAAAGGTCGGGATTCTGGAGCCACTGGAGTGCCACGGCAACCTTTATCCGCTTCTTCACTTTACTGAGCCTCTCCTCCCCGGACTTTTTCTGAATATCATCAAGGATGGCATCGATTGTCTCATTACTCATTGTAATCAATCCATCCATTGGCACCTGCATAATCTCGTGGATTTCGCGTAAGATATCATCCACTTTTTTATTCTTATTTTCGTTGTCTAAATTAGGAAAGGTGACCTTCACAAAATGTTCTACCACCGGCCGATTGATCGGATATCTCCCCTCCTCAAGTTCATCTTTACTGCAGACCTGACTGCAGTAATTAACAAACTTCTCCATATCGGTTTCAACCAGATATTCAAGATCATAGGGAAGTTCGGTGAGAATTGTATCAAAATTTATCCACCAGGCAAGACAGGTCAAAATATCCTGAAGATTATCCAGATGGGTCTTCTTTTCCGTTGTCTGTGCCATTTTGTTTCAATTTCTTTCTAAGGTTAAAATTGATTGGCGTAAAAAATCTCTGCCGGAAAAATAATTTATCTAAGATTGCGCATATCAAACTTTCGCATTTTGCCAATAAGTAATTTTATCCAGAATTATAAAAATGTCAAAGGGAAATGGTTGATATTGGCCAACAGGCAAACGCTCAATAAGCAATCCCGAACCTCTCCTTTAAGACCTTTTTACCTTTATCGAAACCGAGATCGACCGACTTTTTCAGATCGGCAATGGCCAGTTCTTTCAAACCCTGCTTATCATAAGCCAGACCACGGTTATAGTATGCTTCAGGGTATTTATGATTAAATGCGACCGCTCTGGTATAGTCGGCAATTGCCTTCTCGTATTCGCCTTTATTATGGTAAACAACACCCCGATTGAAATAAGCCTCGGCTCTACTTCCATCAAGGGTAATAACTCTTGTGTAATCATCAATTGCCTTATCAACCTCACCAATTCTTAGATAGGCTGCCGCCCGGTTGTTATAAGCCGGTAGATATCGGTTATCAATCTCAATCACCCGGCTGTAGTCATTGATCGCTTTATCCATCTCATCCTTCCCGAAATAGATATTCGCTCGATTATAATAAGCCTCCTTATTTTCAGGGTTTAATGTAATTGCCCGGGTTAGAAAACTCAGTGCCTCTTCTTTGCGGTTAGTTTTGATGTATAATATCCCAATATTGAGATGGGCTGAATCATTATCAGGTTCATATTCAATCGCCTTAAGATAATCTTTGATTGCTTCAGCCAGCATCCCTTTCCTCTCATATGCCACTCCGCGTCCAAAAATGGCTTTGCCGTAATTGGGATTAAAAGAGAGTGCCTGGTTAAAATTCTCAATGGCCCGGTCATACTCTCCCCTTTCAAAATAACCCAGACCACGGTTATAGTAAATCTGTGCCTTGTCGACTCTTTTTGTCCCCCTCTTAATATCATATTCCTTGTTCAACCTTGCCGCCCGCTTATAATCCTGATCGGCTTCTTCATATAATCCTTTATTATCATAAGCAATAGCCCTCTGAAAATAGGCCCGGGCATAATCAGGCTTGAGATCGATAGCAGTAGTAAAATCATCTATCGCCTGGTCAAATCTCTTCTCCTGAAGATAAACAACCCCGCGATTATAATAAGCGATCGCATATTCTGGATTCAATTCGATTGCCTTTGAATAATCGCTGATTGCCTTCTTCAGATCCCCCTTTTCAAAATAGGCAGCACCACGGTCATTATAGGCCTGGGCATTCTCAGGATTTTTATTTATGATAAAGTTATAATCTGCTATCGCTTTGCTAATAATACCTTTACTCAAATAGGCATTGGCCCGGGCATTGTAAGCCGGGATAAAATTTGCATTAAGTTCAATCGCCCGGGTAAAATCCTTGATCGCCCGGTCATACATACCTTTCCGGGTATAGGCAAGGCCGCGATTAAAGTAAATGGTATCGCAGCCGGGATCCTGCTCGATCGCCCGGGTATAATATTCAATCGCACGATCATAGTCGCCTTTCTTATATGCCTCATAGCCCTTTACGCTCCAATCTACCTTCCGGGCTTGAACCGAGCAAAGAAACAGAAGAAGTGATAATTTTATTATCCGGCGCTGCATATATCTATTCATATGATAAAGAAAAAATAGAGATTGTCAAGAAAGAACCGGGATTAACTAACTTGACTTTTTTTAGAAAAGAGATAAACTTATCTATGGCTTTTAATCAGAAAAGAGCGTTTAACTATTTGAAAGAACTTACAACAAAGTTTAAAGACCGTTTTGGCGGAAGTGAGAATGAACACCGGGCAGCCCGTTATATTGCCCAGCACTTCCGTGCCTTTGGGCTCAAAACCTATCTCCAGGTTTTTCCGGTCACAAACTATCTCCCGCGCAGAAAGAGCCTGCTTTTAACCAGACCGATCAAAGGCTCAATACCCTGTGAAATGGTCGGGCTTTCGGCCTGCACGCCCCGAAACGGTATTGAAGGTGAACTTGCTTTTGTCGACACGGGCGAGGAAGAATATCTCTCACCCGAACTGCGGGGCAAAATTCTCTTACTCACCGGCGGCATCCCCTACAAACGTTATGAATCGATACTGAAGGTCAAACCGCTCGGGATAATTATCATTGAGAGTGAAATCAGAAGACCTCCGGTGCGGGTTGAGATTCTGCCTGAATGGAGGAAATACGGCTCAATCCCGATGCTGAGGATAAGTCACGAAGATGGATATTATCTGCTGCGAAAAAATGTGCGGCGGGTAAAGATGGTGGTCGATTACACGGAGAAGAGGGTAAGATCGACCAATGTCATTGGTGAACTTGTCGGATGTGAAAAACCGGAAGAGATTATCCTCATCGGTGGTCACTACGATACATCGCCTGGTATCCCGGGCGCATCGGACAATGCAGGTGGAACCACCCTCGTTATGGAACTGGCAAAGATCTTCAGCCAGAAACGATCGAAAAGAACATTAAGATTTGTTACCTGGGGATCAGAGGAACTCGGCCTGCGCGGTAGCATCTTTTATGCACAGAGGCTCAAACAGAGCCACAAGAGGCAGAAAAAAAAGAAAAGTTTCAGGGAAAGCGGTAAAAAAACCGAATTGGAAAGGCATCTCCTCTGTGTCAACCTCGATGTTCACGGCGTCCTGTTAGGCAATAACATATCTCTGGTCCTTGGTCCCTCTGACCTCTCGGCCTCGGTCCGCCTTTTAGCCAAAGAACTTGGGCCAGCCTTTACCGTGCGAGAAGAAGTCTACTCTTCAGATGGGACACCCCTCTCAGAAGCAGGCATCCCCTCAGTCAGTTTTGCCCGAAGCGGAGGCACATCGACCTATCTCCATACGCCGCTTGACAACATAACTTATCTTGATGAAAATTCACTGGGTATGCACGGCCGCTTTCTCGAAACCTGGCTGGAAAGATATGTAACCCGCGCCGTCTCATTCCCTTTTGAGCGAACCATCCCTGAAGATCAGAAGAAGAAGATTAAAGAATATTTTAATGAAAGACTCGGCCTTCCGGTAGAGTAAAAAATCGACCAAACCGAACACTAAACCATTTTGCGGATAACAACCAATTCTTTCCGGGTCAGTAACCAGTGACCCAGGGTGTCATCTTCCCATTCTTTACAGTCCATACCATATAAGGTGCTCGAATCATATCTCCCTTACTGTCAAAACTGATAAATCCTATCGCGCCATCAAAATTCGATTTATGTAAAGTTTCAATCAGAGATTTCCCCTGGGATGCGCAATACGCCTCCAGCAGAACATTGAAGGCATCATACGCATAAACTGCATAATTACTCAATACTCCAAACTTCTCCTTAAAAACCCGAACAAAGTGTGCGGCACTGCCTAACTGCTCAATCGGTAAACCAAAGGTAAAGAACGACCCTTCAGCCGAGGCACCGGCTATTTTCAAATACCCGTTACTTGCCAGTCCATCGCCACCCATAAATTGCGATTTAATCCCGCTTTTGCGCATCTGGCGCACCAGATGACCCGCCTCAGGATCCACACCGCCAAAGAAGACCAGTTCCGGATTAAGGCTTTTAACCTCCTCGATCAAACCCGGGAAAGTTGTATCACCAGAATTTACTGTCCCTTCACCGATAATTTGAATACTCTTTCCGATTAACCCCTTCAGGGTCTTAACCAAGTTTTCGCCATAAATACTGCGATCATGGATCAAAAAGACCTTTTCCGGCTTCAGATAACCACAGATGAAATCTGAGGCAACCATCATCTGGGCATCATCCCGGCCACAGATTCGAAAAATATTTCTTAAATTACGATCGGTTAGAGCCGGACTGGTCGAAGATGGACTGATCATCGGAATTTCAGCCCGGGCATAAATATCGGATGCCTGTATGGAACAGTCACTGTTCATATGGCCAATCACCCCGATTACCTTCTCATCCACCAATCTTTTCGCTACTTCTTTTGCCTTCGATGGGTCAGCCTCGTCGTCCATTACAACCAGCGTAATCTTCTTACGCAATGCCCCACCCCTTCGATTCCATTCTTCAGCCGCAAGTTCAACCCCCTGCAATAGGGCCCTGCCTAAAACCACCTGATCGCCTGACAGGGGAAGAGCAACGCCGACCTTAACTTCCTGCTCGATGCAACTCAGGGAGAATAATACGACAATAGTAAATATAATTAATTTTTTCATAATAACCTCCATAATTATCTTACACGAATTTTCTCTGGTGTCAATCAAAAAGCCGATTCTTCTATTAAATATTGACTGAATAAAGACTTCCGGGTAATATTGTTGGTGGAGATTATCGGTATTGGCATTGATATAATTGAAGTCAAGAGAATAAAGCAAGCCCTGGACCGCCAGCCCAAAATTGCCGCCAAACTCTTTACTCCGGGCGAATTAAGTAATTGTCAAGCGAGGTCTTATCAGTATGAAGAACTCGCCGGTCGCTTTGCCGCAAAAGAGGCACTGCTTAAGGCAATTGGCATTGGCTGGCGTAGAGGTGTAAAATTCCCGGAGATTGAGGTCAGCAATGAAAAAAGCGGTAAACCTTATATAACCGTCTTCGGTCGGGTTAAAGAATTTACTGACCGCCTTGGTGTGAAAGAGATATTCCTGACCATAACCCACACCCGGGATCTGGCAATGGCACAGGTTATACTGACAAAATAATCAGACTTGCTATAAATAATATTACTGTCAGGCAGGCCGGAAAATTATGAAAATCAACCAGAAAAAGGCAGTTACCCCGGGCAAGACTTTCAATAAGAGATCGTTGGGCGCAAATATCCTGAGGAACTGAGGCAGAAAACTGTACTGACGACTCATAACCAGATATACCCGATCCGGACCCGGTAAGTTGTTTTCCAGTTCCAGAAGTGATCGGTAACTGAAACTATAATTAGCATTGATATGCGCACCAACGACAAACCAGGCAATCGAGATGACAAGTCCAAATAGACCAAGCAGGACTTTGAGCCAGTTGGAGTGGGCAGTGGCAAAGGCAAAATAGATAAGGCCGTTGCCGATAACAAAGAAACCGCCGGTCATCAGGACCAGTTTGGCACTGGTAGAAAAGAGTGCCTCAAGGCGCTGAAATTTATCTAAAGAAATTCTCTGTTCGCTCATCATACCTCCTGTTCAGAACTGATTATTCGACCTTACTGAATTACCAAAAATAGTCGGGGGCCGATTTTATTAATTAGAATTTTCGACCCACTATTTTATCCATTATCTTTATCTTTACAAGTTTTTTTATAAACAGGAGGGGACAGTCCCCTATTGATAAGTCCTTAAAAATCAGAAGGCTTTTGGCTGATTAACTTGTGTGGATGATTGGAAATAATCTTTCGCTTTATCATTTTGTCAATTACCCGAAGGGGTCAGGTCTTGAACTGTGAAAACCCACCATCTTAATCCTTACAGGATTTAAGACCACATATCTACATCTCTTATATTAAACCTCTGGTAAACCCCATTTAATTGTCCATTCCTTTAGAAAGACTCCCTTCGGTGGTCTCTATTAAAAGGTGGTAGTGGATCCTCATAAGACAACAGGCAGGAGATAGCCAATTGTACCTCTCTACTCCAGAGGCGCGTATCTCCAAAAATGTCTCTCTATCCCCTGCTTTCTATCTCCCCTTGAGGTAAAGTGATAAAGGGCTCCGTAAATTAACTAATTCAAAAATCAAGACTGAGCCCTTTTTCTCTGTGATCCCTTTCTTTGACCCCTTTCCCATTCTGGAATCTCGTGACAACACTAAGCAGATTGTCACTTAACCAATACAATTTTTTTAATCGTGGTCCTTCGTTGGCTGGTAAAGTGAATAAAATAGACACCCTGGGGCTGATTTTTAGTATTCCATAATACTTCGTGATGACCCGGATCGAGGAGTTTGCTGTTAATTAAATTTGCTATTCTCCGACCAACCACATCGAAGACTTTTAATGTAACTCTTACTCGTCCTGACAGATAGAAGTGAATTCTTGCCCGGTCGCGACATGGATTAGGCATAATATTCAACCGGACAGGAATCGTCTGATCGATCTCCGTTTCTTCAATCCCCACCTCACAATTGATGACCGAGATAAATGGGCCGGTATGCGAGGCATAGAGACGGTCATTGCGGTTGTTCCAGCACATATCATGGGTATGGGTGATTGTTAAACTATCAATAACTCGATGCGTCCAACCATCTATTATCAAAGCAGTTGGATGTGCCTCGTTCGCAATCCAGACATGATTACGCAATGAATCAAAGAAAATGCCATTGGCTGACTGGGGACGTGAATAACCTATGTATATCTGAGCAACCACCGTATCCTGACTACAATCAATAATCTTAAAAGAGTCTAAGTATTGATAATAAATACAATTATTTCTTGGATTATAATACATTCCATCTGGCCATAAGGTACCCACATAGATCGAATCGATTATACTATCAGTCGCACCATCAACTTCTAATAACCACCCTTTATGATCTCTTTGAAAAAATACCGAATTATCCCGGGAATTATATATTATTGGTGCCAAACTGAACCCTGTACGGATATATTTTACCGGCGTGTCACTTACACAACTGATGACAACTCTACCACTGTCATATCCACCATATATCTTGTTATTAACTGGATTATATACCCACAGGATAGGAAGCCCTTGAGGAAAATAAACCTGCCTTAAAATCGTATCAGTAGCACAGTCGAAGACAGTTAATGAATCATTGTTAAAGTTAATATATATGCGATTATTCACGGGATTGAATATAAATGATCTGGGGTATGAATGACGGAACCTTATTAACTGAATCCCGGAAAGACTGTCATTACGACAATCGATGACCGCAATACCAAAGGTATCAAAACCAACTGCCATTGGGCAATATATTTTATTGGAAACCGGACTATAATAAGCATCGATTGGACCTTCTCCACTACTCACAAATGGCTGCATTGCTCTATTGATTTCGAAATTTTTTATTACTGATTGATTGTCACAGTTAATAACTGTAAACCCCGCAGGCCGCCGATTCAATGAATAAATCTTATTGGCTGATTCATTAAATACAAGATACTCTGGACTGATGCCGGTCGGAATCTTATCGATAATGGCCATATTTTTGCGGTCGAACAGAGAAACAAATATACCACGAGGAATATAAGCAAGGTCATTATACCAATTTCTGTTAAATTGTGTAGCGAAATGCAGCTTTTTAATTATCGTATCCTGTTCACCATCAAGTATAAAACTCATATAGGCCATCTTTCTATAACAGTAGAGCGGGACATAAATCCTGTTGTAATCAGGATCCCAGAAAAGAGATCTCGGAGTAGTATCATTGAGATATATTACTTTTATTATGCTGTCACGAAAACAATCGATTACAGTTAAATAATTGTCTGAATAGAGCTCTTCATCCGAACCTGTGTAGAGTTTGTTATATTTTGGTGCCCAGCAGAGATAACACGCCGCAAAAGTATTGGTCGGCATTGCAATCTGCTTTATAATGGAATCGTTTGAACAATCTACTACTATTACATAAGAATATTCTCCAGGTGGCCACTTGGAGATGGTTGCAGGGATATAAACCTTGTTATCTCTACTGTTCCAGGCCATCATCCATCCGGTGAAAATCGTATCCCCTGGTGATTCAGGAAATATCCTGATATATTCAATAATACTATCTTTAACACAATCAATAACTGCGACATTGCTATCGCGTCGCATTATCGTAGCACAGTAAAGCTTATTGTCGATTGAATCGAGGATCATGGCATAAGCGCCTAATACCGGGAGAAATTTTAATAAGGAATCATTTCGACCGTCGATTATTTGAACTCCAGCATGAATAAAGGCTGAATCCCAGCTGGTATAGTAAATTTTATTTAACTGATAGTTCACCAACCCTTGTGTTAACCAGTAAGGTGTTCTAATTCTTTTTAATATCTGATTTGTATGACCATCGATAACAACAAGTGTTGAATCAGTGAGAGGACAGTAGATCCTATTTGTCAGAGCATTAAAGAGTATACTGCTTAAACCCATACGTGCGCCGCCTGCATTTGTATCTCCCGGGTTTGAAGTTGTCCATATAGGTGGACAGTCTAAAAAAATACGCGCGATTCTTTTATTTGTATTACAGTCAATAATAATTACCCCGGGATAACCACCGCCAGCGACATACATCTTATTTTCAATCCAGTTGTAGCACATTTCCCGAGCGCCATTCAGCCCTCCAAGGGAATCGGGTAAAAAGATTCTCTTCTCTACATTCTGAAAATTGATCCCGGACTGAAAGGACTGAGTATACCAGTAATCATCAGGAATCCTGAGTAAACCGGGATAATTAAAATTAATTGCCGATATAAGGAGTGGAACAAGGATATTAAAAATTATAACGGTTTTCATAAAATCTCCTGTGTGATATTATTTTGATTTTAACCGTTATCTCATATTTGTCAAGAGCGAGGTGGAGGATTACCTCCACCTCGCTCTTAATAATTACCTTACCAGTATGATCTTCCTGGTTTCAGTCCTATCCCGAGTATCGAGTTTCAAGAAGTAGACACCGGAAGGAAGGCGATTACCACTGGCGCTTCGACCATTCCAGACTAAATGGTAACGACCAACTTCTTCGTGGCGATTGACAAGCGTTCTGACCAGGGCACCGTTCAGATCATAGACTTTAAGATTGACCAGAGATGGTTGCGTCACTCCATAAGTTATCTCAAAATTATTCGAACCTACGCTCCGGACGGTCATTCGCCTGCTGTCAAAATAACCCCTTCTATATTGCTCCTGTCCTCCACCCTGTCCGGCAGCCGACGAAATCGATTTCAATGTCCGCCTGAAGTATAGAATCTGTCTTCTGTTATTCTGTTCAATTGTAAAGACCGAATATAACTTTAGGTCTTCCCCGGTTTCAAGACAGGCGAGTTGAGGATATGATGCGGTATAATATGCAGAATTATAGAAAGGTGCTGGAGGTAACCAATCTGTTCCCACCTTACGGACAAGATATATAATCCCGTTGTCGTCGTAGAGGATATTACCCTTACTGATGCTTAAATTTGCAGATGTGGTTGAAGTCATTGCTACCTTTTTCCTTAAACTCCAGGGACCGCTGAGCACTGATCTGGTCCGGGCGTAGATCTCTCCATTATCTTCTTGCCAGACAGCGATTATCAGATTATTGTAAACATCAATGACTGGTAGCGTTGAGAATAACTCTTTACTTTCTGAGAGGTTCTGGCGCGAAGTGATATTATTACCATCAGCCATAGCATAATATATCTCACCATCAGAAGGATTGGTATAAACAATCGAGACCCGCCCATTAGGGTCTACGATGAGCGATGAATTTCCCGCCTTAGCAAGAATTGCGGAAGTGTTAACCGACTGCCATTTCGGCTCCGGTGTTTGTGAAATAGGAGCGGTGCCGTAATTAATTAACCATCTATCGCCTGAAATTTTTTCCAACAGGAAATGAATCATATCGCCGTCATCGATTACACAGGAGGCTGAAATAAATTTACCATCAGGATCCTCGGCTATAATAAAAGGGGGTGAAAATTTACCGTTAGCGCTCTGCGTATAGTAAACCCTGGTCTGGTCATTACTGAGGTATAATATAATTAAAGTACCATCCTTGCATATTGCGATATTTGAATTGATGCCTGCGCCAATCGCCACTGCTTTTATCCATTTGGGCTTCACTGCATCATGGCAGACATAATATACTGAGTCGTTCACCACTACATTACAAATTGCATGAACGGCACCTTGGTCATCGATCACCATCTTTTTACCATTAACCACTACACCTTTTCCACCAGGGCCTTGATCACCACCGATAACCTCGTCAGGTAGATAGACCAGGTCAAATTTGACTTTCTTAGTATTGCCTTCCTTCTCATACCAGAGTAACCCGGCCCAGGTTTCAGGTGGAATAGGGCTCCAGCCCGGACCAGCGTTAGTTTGATATACCGCCACATTTATTTCATCGGAGATAGTATTGGGTGTATTACTCAGATTCCACCAAAAATCCGCTTCGGGCATTCCCCAATAACATTCAGGTTGATAATAAACTTCGCTGCTGAGTGGATTATTAAACCAGGCGGTCACAAATGCACGACGCTGATTTGTAATAGCGATTACTGGAGACCTTGAACTATCAGCGATTCTCAACCGAATGTTATTAGAAGTGTAGGGCGGCCAAAATCTATTCATCCATTCGCACCAGGGCCTTTCCGATCCTTTCATACCCCAGCAACCCACCTCTTTCCACGGGAAATTACCGGGACCAAAGGGATCGGGTATAGCACAAATGTGAGTATGATCATCTTGGATACTATCTCCTTCTCCTTGCCAAGGGTCCCCATAAGAGTATTGTCTATAGAAACTTTTATAAACATCTCCATTTTGTGTGTAAAGAAAGCACTCATTTATCCATATTTGTTCAACATCAGATCGATATGAGCGGTAGATGTAGAATCTATATGCATCTGGATTTAGTGGGTCATCGATACTGAGACATATCCTATCTTGATTATGCTCGTAAAATGGTTCCTGCAGCCTGTAAAATCGATGGTTTCCCGGACCCGGGTTTCCGTATGGAAAGGTCCATTCGTCTAAATGCCAAGGGTGTCTTTTACCCACATAGATTGAGTCATTCGCATAGTTTATCCCGATGGAAAAACTAACCATATCACTATTTTCATTGGTTTGCATCGCAAATCGGTCTGTCCAGTTGAATATAATAGGGTCTGCCCAGTTTCCATTTGCATCTTTATATCTATAAGCCGGCCAATAGTATTGTGGAGCACGGGGCACAGTCCAGATTATCCCTGGTTTTTTCTCGTAATTTGCTACAATCCCCGCTCTGAGATAAGAGTTTGAACCCGCATAAACCTCAAACGGAGTTGTCCAGGTCATACCCAGGTCTGAAGACATTGTATACCAGACTCTGTCATTAGAAACAAAGGTAACATGAAAATTTCCTGCCGTATCGCGCACGATATTATTTGCCTGATGAGGCTCAAGGGCAAAATCGGTATCTACACTCCATTCGTAACTTGGCCAGGCCAAAGATAACATAAAGAATATATTGATTAGGGTTATTATATACTTTTTCATCTTGCCTCCTTTTTGTTGAAAAAGCATTACAGATTCAAGCGGTGATACAGGTGTAACTTCTGATTCTTAAATCATCTTACACCTCCAGGTTAAGGGGCAAAAGGGTCTGAGGGTCGAGGGTCGGAGGAGTCGATAGAGTCTGAGAGTCGGGGGGTTGGAGGATCGAGGAGTCGAGAGTCTGAGGAGTCGAAGGAGTCCAAGGTCGAAAAAGATTGAAGATGGAGGATGGAGAATAAAAGATGGAAAATAGAGGATGGAAGATGGAAAAAGAAAAAAGACGATTAGTGCGGTATTCGCTCTCGAGAGAGAGAGAGAGAGTCTCTCAGCAAAAATTTAATCTTTTTAAGGACAGGGAAAAGCCCTATCCCTACATTTTTCCTCAATCTTCCTCCTATTAAGACTTACCAATCACAAAAAACATAATATTATTATCCGCACCGGTCAAAAAATGTGATTGCCACGCCCACACCTTCGGCGTGGGCTCGCAATGACAGAAAGACTTCTGACTATTCTCTCTACCGATTGCCCAATTTTACTCATTTTAATAAGTGTTTTTACTTATATCAAAATTGGGTGCTCACCGCTTTAAATTTGTTGTTTAGCTATTTTTTCGATTGTCGATAAATTCTAAAATCCTTTTATTTCAAAAGATATAATTATTCTCAACCAACTGGCCCTGCTCAGATAAAATTTCAGTGATGGGTCTGTCGCTTAAATAAAAAATTTGAAAGGAGGTTAGAGCCTGCACCGACATATTTGATTTAATGTGAAAAGTCTCAGAATTAAAGTGCACGGTAAGACAATCTCTGTGTCGAATAACCGATAAGTTTAAGAAACGCCGAATTATAATGGATCTAACGGTTGCCCTTCAACTTTTCCACCCGACTTTTTGGTTATGTATTGATTATCTGAAATCAAGAAAATCACAGATCTTTTAATGTCAGAATTTTTTCCATTGCCTGAGCATTTTTGAGCATATTGTGATTATTGCTGGGAATAATAAGGACAGCGGCCATTATTTTATTTACTGTTATTATTTCGAATATAATTTATTCATACCAGGCAATGGACAAGGGCAGGAAGAATACTTTTACCGGGCCAATCTTAAATTCGAAAAGCGATTTGGCCGAAGACTGCACGCTTTATGGCGGGCAGTCCAGAAAGTTGAAGATAAAAATAGGGTTGTGTCCCGATTTCCGTAGAAATTCATAATAACACAACCTTAACGGCGATATTATAATCATTTAAGCCACCTTCTCAATCTTTTTCTTAATCACTCCAGACATATCACGCCAGCCGGGAATCTTCCTTAAAGTGATTTGACCAC
>CBFGIV010000047.1:0-17836 GCA_965648915.1 Caldifarciminota bacterium
ACAAGGAGATAGTCGCAATCGCCCATCTGGGCTTGCAAAACTTTCCAGTTTATCAGGGCGCGGTCCAGATATCGCACCAATGAATCAATCATCACATTGCCTACATAATAGATCTTCGCTGGATCGATCCCTTCCCTTTTCAGATTATCATTGGCGCTCGGTTCAGTGGTGAATAGAAAATCGGCAAGTCTATCGGTCTCGATCCGGTTGATCTCCTCAGGCATCGAGAGGTCAAAACTGCGCAGTCCGGCCTCGATATGGGCAATATATGGTTTGCGGAAATGGTCTGACTGGTCTATCTGGTCTGTTTGGTTTATTTCGTCTATTTGGTCTGTTTGGTCTATCTGGTGTGGTTGGTTACAAGATTTGCGACATCTGTCGGCGGCAAGGGCACCGGCCAGGGTCGAATTGACATCACCAACAACCACCACCAGGTCCGGTTGATAATCGCTCAAGACCGGTATCAGTCTATCGACGATTCGGGAGATCTGCTCATCACGCGGTGCTGAGCCGACGCCCAGATAGATGTCCGGATCCGGCAGATCGAGGTCTTCAAAAAAGACCTTCGACATATTATCGTCATAGTGCTGACCCGTATGGACGAGAATCTGCTCGATATCGCCAAAATTTTTCATCTCGGCGATCAGCGGTCCAATCTTCATCAGGTTGGGCCTTGCCCCAACGACATTAACGACTTTAATCTTTTTATCCATTACCAACCCCGCAAAATCGTTGACTGGCCAACCAGTCTATCCGATCGTTTTCTAATTTTATCAATTCGGTTATTCTTTTTCAATCCTTTCCTTAAAATACTGAGTTATCGCATGGCAGAGAATGAGATGGACATCTTCAACCTGTCCGTAATTTTGGTTTGAGATCGTAATATGCTCGTGAAGGATCTCTTTAATCTGCCCACCGCCAAAGCCGAGTAGTCCAATAGTTATTGCCCCACACTCTTTAGCATAATTCACGGCCTGAATAACATTGGGCGAATTACCTGAACCGGTAATACATATAACAATATCCCCGGGATTCACCAGATTCATTAACTGTTCGATAAATACCTTTTCATAGCCAAAATCATTTGATAGGGCGGTCATAAGCGGGATATTGTCATTAAGACTGATCACGCGAAATCGCTGTTTTCCATCGCAGATCGTGGTTTTACCGAGGTCACAAGCAAAATGTGAGGCAGTTGAGGCGCTACCCCCATTCCCCATAATGAAGACATAGCGACGCTTCTGATAGGCATCATAGAGAATTTCAGAAACCTTTTTTACTTTTTCGAGTTCAATCTCGTTCAGGGAATTAAATATCCCCTGAAAATACCCATTGATAAATTCCTCAATCATATCCACTCCTTATTTTCAATACCTGCTATCAAAAACTAATGACTATGGATATAAGCTAATCTCATTCCCGAAAAGATAAGTTCTTTGCTGAGGTTCATTCCCATTTGACCAGTCTCCAGAGCATTTCACCCCTTCCCCCGGCACTGAAAAATGGATTGTCGTAAACCAGTTGTGCCCCCTGATAATCAAATTTGAATCGCATCTCTCTTAACCCCTGATCGGCCATCACCTTTCGCAGTCTTGCCTGGTCCTCGGGTCGAGAATAGAAGAGCAAAAATCCACCACCCCCGGCGCCGGTAATCTTACCACCCAGCGCACCATTCTTTTTTGCTAATGCATATAATCTGTCGATCCGGGGATTAGAGATTCTATCTGAAATCTTTCTCTTCATCTGCCAGCCTTTATCGAGCAATTCACCAAACAGATCCAATTGATCACGGAGCAATGCCCTTTGCATCTCATTTACCAATTCTTTCAGACCGTGGAGTGCTTTGAGTGTAGCCTGTCGGCCCTTTTCTGTTTCCACACGCTGCTGTGTGAGAATTTCAGCAGAATTATGAGACTGACCGGTAAAGAAGAGTAATAACCGCTGTTCAAGGGCATCGAGTAGTGCTGGATCAACCGGCAATCTATGAACCGAAGTGCTCCCTGAAATATCAAAGGTAATCATATTTAGCCCACCAAATGCTGCAGCATATTCATCCTGTTTGCCGACCGGGCGTTTAAGTAGAGCACTGGCAATAAAAAAAGCGGTCTCAGCCAGATCATATCGACTCATTGGAATATTAAGATAGTGACTCACAATTTTTAACATATTGACGCAGACTGAACCCGATGAACCAAGACCTGTTCCCGGTGGAATCTCCGAGGCAACAAAGATATTAAGCCCGCGCTGACATTTTAAGTGTTTCAGGACGGCCAGGGGAATATTCAGGTCTGAAGAGACCAGTGCCTCATCGGATAAATCTATGCGATCAAGTTCAACCATGCGCTGGAGGTCAGAAGATATAACCTGGATAAAATTATCCTCCCTTTCGGTCAGGATCGTATAGATGTATTTATTGATCGCAACACTTAAGACCAGACCACCATACTTAGTATAATAGACCGGCAGGTCGGTTCCGCCACCCGCAAAACTTATTCGGACCGGTGTTCGGGTTATTATCATAGCGCAGTTTTCTGGTCAAGATAGACCAGCTTCCCAACCGGTAACCGCCGGCACACGCGCCCGAGGATAAGCCAGGAAGTCTGGAGTAAGATTTTCAAATCTAAGAATAAAGACTGTTGTTCGACATATTCTAAGTCGAAAAAGATCCGTTCCTCATAGGAACTGAACCCCCTCATCATATTGATCTGGGCCAAACCGGTCAGACCCGGCTTGACCAGAAAACGCCGTTTCTGCCGTTCATTATAGCGATCATACCTTAATAAATTTTCCGGTCTTGGCCCAACCAGGCTCATATCACCTTTGAGGATATTCAACAACTGGGGTATCTCGGTCAAACCGTATTTCTCAATAAAATTGCCAAATGGTGTTGGAACGGCGGTAATATGTGGGTTGATCTTTTCAATGGTAACCGGCACAAAAAAACGATACATTGAAAAACGCTTTTCGCGCTCACCAATCCGAACCTCACTTTTAAGCACCGGCCCCTTAAAACTCATTTTTAATTTAAGATAGATAAGGATAGTTAATGGTAATGTTAAAATCAGCAGGATAATTGAACCGATATAGTCAAGCAAAATTTTTCCCAATTTTTCCCAGAACTGAAGATTGATCGGTCTAAAATAGATGGTCGGGATACCGGCAATATCATTAATCCACATTCTACAGGAGAGAATTTCGTAGATATCCGGTACTACCCTGATTTCAATCCCGTGACGCTGGCAGGCATTGGCAACAGCCCAGAGATCATTACTCCGGCCCAGGGGGATGGTAAAGATTACCTCATTGATCTTCAGATTAATAATCTCATCGATGATCAATGAGGTCTCGGCAACTTTTATATCTTTACCGGTATGGGCATTTTCTTTTTCATCGACAGTCTCCCCAGCCGTCATCGGCGAAATTGTCCCCACAATCTTATATCCCAGTTCTGGATGGACTCTGACGACCTTCTGGATAAGTTGTGCGGCATTAGATTCACCAATAATCAATATCCGCTTAACCCCTATCCCCCTGTTCCGGAAGAAGATAATCAAGCGCTTCAGAAAGACCCGTAACCCGCTCAGGAACAGAATACCAAGCACCCAGGCATAAATCAGGAGAAGACGCGAATAGAAAAACTGCTTTAGTATGTAAGACATAAATAAGAAGACCACAATGCCCAGTGATACAGCAAGAACTGTGCTGAAGAAAAGTTCTGAATAACGCCAGCCCCGTCTTATCTGGTATAGACCAAAATAAGCAACTATCCCAATCCAGCCCGGGATCAGAATCGCAACAAACCTTAAATAATTCTCGAGCGGAACAATGCCCGGAGGTGAATAGAAATACCTGATGGTGTATGCCAGGAAGAAAGCCGACATAATCAGCAGGGCATCGCATACAATCATAAAGAGAATGAAGAGAAACCGGCGATTACGCAGAATCAACCTTTTCATTAACGACCCGCCCTGATAACTACACCCAGTTTTTGCATCTCTTTCTCTGCGGTCAAAAAGTAGGTCAGGTGGCGACCCTTACTTTCTATCCATTCAATATATTCACTGATAATCTCGTCAATTGTCCGGCCAGGTGACCAGCCCAAACTCTTAAGTTTTTTATTACTGGAGACACTGTGCCGGTTATCACCCAATCGAAATTCATTTTTGATGATGGGTTTAAAATATCGATTCATCCGTTTCATCAATCTATCCGCATATTCAAGGACTGTGGTTGAGCAACCCGAACCGACATTATAGACCTCGTAGTTTACCTTTTCTGAATTGAAGACTTTGAGATTCGCCGCAACCGCATCTTTAATATGCGTGTAATCCCGCTGCTGTTTACCGTCTTCATAAATAATTGGGGGCAGGTCATTAAAGAGTCTCAAGCAGAAGCGGCGTAAGATCCCTGAATATGGGTTGAATGGTGATTGTCTTGGCCCCTGAATGATTGAATACCTTAAGGCAACAGTGGGAATATTATGCAATCGGCCCAGGCGCAAGGCGGTCAACTCCTGGGCATATTTGGAGAGGGCATACTGATTACAGGGATTGCTGAACTCCTCTTGCAGAAGGAGATTTTGCATATCTCTTTTACAAACCGGGCACTTGATCTCCCATTCAGCCCTGAGTAGCTGCTCCCTGACTCTATTCAGAGGCTGGTAACATTTGACCCGGTGCATCCGGCACTCCCGGTTGCGACATCGATATTGACCTTCGCCATAGACCGCTTGTGAAGAAGCAACCACCACCTTTTTGATATTCAACTTCTTTTCCACTATCACTTCATAAAGCAATGCCGTCCCTGCCACGTTCACCTGAAAAAATTTGGAAAAGTCCGGCAGATAATCCTGATAGGCGGCAAAATGGAAAATACCCTCCACTTTATTCAGTGCTTTTTCCCATACCTTTTTATCCCGCACATCGCCCTTAATAAATTCGACATCCTTAAGCGGGACATAATCCGGGATTTTTCCTTTTGGGTGTACGGGAGGCGTCAGGTTATCGAGAATTACCACTCTATGCCCGGCCTTCAACAGGGCATCGACCGTATGGGAACCGATAAATCCTGCACCACCGGTGACAAGAATCTTCATAGTTTAATCCTCTTCTCTTTTAAAATTGACCTCTGCGTCGCCTCGAGGACCTTCATCACCATAAGACCCTGCCGGCCATCGGCCGAGACCGAGCCATTACCCTTTATGGCATTTATGAATGCCCGGCATTCGTTCATTAAAGGTTCTTCATCGGGTAGATCAATTATGACATCCCGCTTCGATTTAGAAAAAAACCTATCCCGATTACCAAACCCGGGTATCAAATTATGTTTAAAAAATTTCAATCGACTACCATTCACCGTCTCGTCGAAACGCAAAAAACCTCTGGCTCCAGCAACCTGCAAACGCCGGATCTTTTCCGCCGAGAGCCAAGATACCTGATGGATGGTGAACGAGCCATCAGTAAACTCGAGACAGACCGTGGCATAGTCGATAAGGTCAGGATGGGCGAATCTTCGGCCTACTGCCAGGACTGAGATGGGTTCTTTCTTCCAGAGATGGAGCACAACCGAGATATCGTGGACCGCAAGGTCCCAGATAACATCGACATCAACTTCTGGTGGTGGTGGATTGCTCCTTATAGAATCAGCAAAGAACAATCGACCCAGTCGTCTCTTGGCAATCAACCTCTCCATCTCAATAATGGCTGGATGATAAATCATAATATGTCCAGCAGCAAAAACCAGATTAAATTTTTCTGCAATATCAATCAATCTTGCAGTCTCGGCCGAGGTTCTGGTCAATGCCTTTTCAACCAGAATATGTTTGCCTGCCCTCAGTGCAGCCAATCCGATTCCATAATGGCTCGAGACCGGCGTCGCAATGACAACTGCATCAACCACCCTGTCTTTGACCACTTCGAGATAATCGGTTGAGCACTTAATTTCAGGCCATTTTTCTCTAACATATCTAAGGTTTTCCGGTTTAAGATCACAAACAACTTTAACATTGACACCGGGCAGGTCTATAAAATTCCTTAGTAGATTCCTTCCCCACTTTCCGACGCCGATGATGCCGATATTTATCATCAAACCAGTGTCAGTAATTTTTACCCGAGATGATATACCAGACTGCGCCTAATAAAATCTTCAGATCGAGACCGATAGACTGTTTCTCAATATACTCGATATCCAGTCTTACCCACTCATCAATATCCCTCGGTTGTCCCCGGATATGCCAGAGGCAGACTGCACCGGGTTTAATCGTTAACTTTCTCTTCTGCTCTTCATTAAACTGAGCCCACTCATAATCGAGCACCGGTCTTGGCCCAACCAGGCTCATATCCCCCTTCAAGATATTCCAGAGTTGGGGTAACTCATCAAGACTGAACTTTCGTAAGATCCGGCCGATAAAGGTTACGCGCGGGTCATTTCTCATCTTAAAGACCGGTCCAACCGCTTCGTTCTTATCAAGGAGTTCTTTTTTCATTAAATCCGCACCGACCACCATTGTTCGGAATTTATAGGCACGAAATGGCCTGCCGTTCTTTCCCACCACGGGCCAGCGATAAAATACCGGCCCCGGCGAAGTGAGTTTAATCGCAATACTGATCAAAATAAAAAGCGGTAAGAAAACTAAGATTGCGATGATTGAACCAATAATATCTAATAACCTTTTCATTTAGCAAATGCCCGGTAATTAAAGTTTTTTGTAAAAATCAATCTTCATTTATTAAACTTATAAGTTCAACCTCTATTCGATCGGTAATCTTATCCCAATCATACTGCCTGCGTCCAAATTCCTGGAGCCTTTTGCCCTGACTATAGAGATGATGAGGATTTGATGTTAAAATCTCCTTAATTTTCTCGGCAAGATCATTAATATTGCCAGATTTGAAAAATAACCCATTATCCTCAAGCACATCTTTATTCTCAGGGATATCACTTGTGAGAATTGGTCGACCACAACCCATAGCCTCAAGAATTGATAAGGGCATTCCCTCAATTAAAGACGGCTGAACAAAACATAAAGCATTTGTTAATAGTTCTTCTTTAAGATTGCCGGTTGCAAATCCTGTAAAGACAATATCATTAAATCGCTTAAACTCTATTAAATCGAGATAATATTTATCCCGGTGGTTACTGTCGCCTGCGATTACAAGTTTTTTATCTTTTTTATATGCGCCGGGGATCATTCGCCAGGCTTGAATCAATAAATGGGCGCCTTTCTCAGGTACCAATCGGGCCATAAAAAGCAAATAGTCACCACCACTCAATCCAAATTTCTTTATTTCATGTGGAATCCGTATTTCTACATTAGGGATACCATTTGGAACATAAACACATTTTATGCCATAGTTTTTCTCAAAAAATCTCTTGTCTTCCTTACAAACACAAAATATCCGATGTGGTAATCTGGCAGTAGTCCACGCTGACATACGAATAAGTTTTTTTGCTAACCGACCCCATTTCTCCCGTTTCCAATCCAGACCGTGGGTATGAACTACGACTTTCTTGCCGCAGATTCTCGGCAACCAGGCTAACACTGAAAGACCAATGGCATTGACATAAACAATATCATATCCGTTGCTCAGAATTCTTGGGAGGGCAGAAAGACTGTGGGTAACAGCGTCTAAATTTTTATGACGTATTCCCGGACTGTACAGCAATTTAATGCCTTTATATTCTTTGAATGTTTTCCCGTTCATATATGATTTTCGAACAAAAATATCAAATCTGTGTCCGCGTCGGACCAGCCGCGAACCAATCTCTTCCATAACCAGTTCAATACCTCCAGGATGAGGGATACCTTTGGCACCTAATGCAACAATTTTCAATTGCACTTTTTTAAAATCGCCTAAGACTTAGAATAAATTAGAATTACTATCAGGTAAGGCACACATCTTTACCAATGGCGAGACGCAGTTTATTTTTTGCAATCCAGAAGAGTGGAACCCAGGGTGTTTTTCGCATGGCTGGAACAGCGGTTCCAACCATCCAGCACTGACGATCGCATTTTTGAACACTTTCCCGAACCTGCTGTGCCTGTGGGCTATGCCAGATTTCATCGAAAGATTGCCTGGTCAAATCGCCCATGACCCAGGGCTCGGCCGAACCATTACAGGCCAGGATTTTGCCGTATGGATCTAAAAAGAATAGATCTTGTCCTGCTCCGCACGGTAAACATCGGACAACACCATTCATGTAGCGAAGTAAACCTAAATTTATAAAAGCCCTCCCCCAGTCTTTGATACGAAGTTTAAGATTCTTTCTTTTTGACTGAAGCAATGCTGTTATGAATTCCTTCATTCGTGCAGTAACAAATTGTAAGTTTTCAATCTTATTGTCGTGTTTGTGAAAATAAAATGAATTATGCATTGTGCAAGAAGCAAACTCAATACCCATCCGGCTGCACATTTTATATAAATCAAGCAAATCGTGAGCATTTTTGTCGGAAATGACAATACCAAAACCAACATCTTTAACTCCAACATCGAGTAATGCGATCACCGTTTTCAGCGCGTGGTCAAATCCATCCTTGATGCCGCGTAACTCATCATTTATCTTCGGGAATCCTTCAATACTTATCCGGAATGTAACCTGCGGGAATCTTTTCCCAACAGCGACAAGGTGCTCAGTGAAATAACCGTTAGTGCTTATCTCCAGACGCTTGGTCTTTTGAACCAAAATTTCAACAATCTCAACAAGATCTTTTCTTAAAGTCGGTTCGCCGCCGGTCACGTTCAACCGTTTCATACCCGCCGGGATCTTTTTCAAAATTTCGGGTCGGAATTCCTCTTCGACCCGGGTCGGGTTTGCCCAACTATTGCACATCTGGCATCGGGCATTACAGCGATAAGTGGTTATAACTGCACATTCCATATAACCATCGGTTTAGTTGGTTTTATTTGTTATATTAGTTTTAAAACCAATTAACCTCTAACAACCAATTCGACTAATTAAACCAATTTAACTGCACTTTCTATTTAAATAGGCTATAAAATTATTAACCTTTTCCACACTATGTCGGCTTGCTGATTAACTTCACCCATCTCGTCTTCACTAATATACTCCTGGTCTAAGGCTACATAACAATGACTCACCGATTCGGCTACAGAAGCTCTTGAATAGTCCAAAAATTTCATAAAATCTTTGTTGCTGTTCCGATGAAATCCTTCAGCTATATTAGCCATAGAAGATACCGCGCTTCTCCTGACATCTCGCACCAATTCAAAGTCTTTTCTGAACTTCTCCTTTTTGGTTAATCTATAAATCAAATGCACAAACCTTCTTGCTTCTTTCCAGCATTCTAAATCTTCAAATCTTTTTATCGTAGCCACAATACCTCCCTTAATCAAACCTATTAAACTAATTCAACGAATAAAACGCTCAATCAATTAAACCTCTTATCATAACCAATTTTAAACCAACCAAACCAATTAAACCTGCTCAACTATTGTAACCAATCAAACCAATTAGACTAATCATTTCTGGTTAATAGTCTTTCGATATATTTCCATTAACTCTTTATAATGGCTTTCAGGTGAGTGAACTTCCCGGGCATACTGGTAACCATTTCTGCCCATCTCTTTTGCTTCTCTCTTATGCGCAACCAGCCACTTCATTGCATCAGCCAGTGCTTGAGTATCGCCTGGTGGAACTAATAGCCCTCTTTCTTCATCCTTGACCAGTTCGGTCATACCACCAAGGTTAGAAGCAATAACTGGCTTTGAGTTTGCAAATGCCTCAAGGATACTGAAGGGCTGATTCTCATAACATAAAGAGGGCAGGACAATAGCCAAAGCATTGCTTAGCAATCTTCGTAATTCTTTCCCCTGTTTCATACCGAGATATTGAGCATTGCGGGGTAATAATTGATGCAATCTCTTTTCAAGCGACCGGTCAATTCGACCGGCAAGAATTAATTGAACTTCTGGTGCCATTTTACAGGCTTCTAATAATTGATAGATTCCTTTGATTGGCTCAAGTTTTCCAAGGAAGAGGAGATAACCATCATCGCTTTGCATATCCTGAAACATCCCATTCTTGAGAAAGAGCGGTAGATGATAGACTTTTTCTTTTAAGAAACCACGACTGATTAACTTATCCCTTAAAAAATTACTGGGGGCTAAAAATGCATCGACATAATCCCGTACTCTCATAAAACGGTGTGCGTATGCCTCAATTGCCGACATTGTGCTGGCAAGAAGAGAACCTTTTTTACAGGATTTTAAGATTGCATAATAATAGGAATCCTTTTTGCAGGCCTCGCAGATCTCACCCGGGTTATCGACCAGAAAGTGCGAATTGGGGCAGATTAACTTATAATCGTGCAAGGTCCAGACAACCGGTAAATTGTGCCTTTTAGCCTCAAAGATAATCGAAGGTGTGATATGGGCGTGGATGTTCTGTAAATGGACAATATCGGGTTTAAACCGGCTTAATAACTTGCTGAATTTTTTCCTTGCCTCAATTGAATATATAGAGCGCCATAAGACCTTGAAGCCAGTGACTGGATTTTTCTTCCGGTTTAATTCCCGGAAATCGATATGGCTGACAAATAAATCATCGTTCGGGTCGGGTAGATTTCTTTCATCCTCCATTGCAAAGAAGGCAACCCTGTGCCTTTTACTGCACAACAGGTCGGCGAGGTTGAAGGTATAGGTGCTATCGCCGCCACCGCGAAAATGAAAGGTGTTAGCGAGGAGGATGTTCATGGCCGTGTGGATGGTCTGTTTGGTCTATTTAGTCTTTTTGGTCTGTTTGGTTAAAGAGAAAAGAAAGGATGACAGATTTTGCGGTCATTCAGCGGGTTAAAACAATGCGCCGGACGGACATTTTACTTTAATGATTCGCCTGAGTCTTGAATTTTCAAGGCGGAGTCTTTTAAGGAAACAGTTCTGATCTTTTTTCATAATCAGGGATTAATAATCACAAATCGTTGTCATTTGTATGCAATACATAGACTCTGCTTTCGCTAATCCAGTGACAAAGATCTCGCCAGAAAAAAACGCCAAAACCATTTTTCAAGGCTAAATTCATTATCCTGTTGTGCGAAATGGGAAACCACATATCTGATTTTGGTTTTAATTTTATTAATTTTAGTAACCAGCGTTTACATCGTAGTAACAAATTATCGAGGGCAAACATAATTACTGCACCAAATCGACTTACTCTATTAAATTCACTTAACACTCTATCTTTTACTTCATAAGGAAGATGCCCCATTATACGAAGCGATGCAACAGCATCGATAGATTTGTCCTTAAATGGTAGATGTTCAATATCACAAACTACATAACCCAGAAATTGAGGTAGTTCATTTAAATTATAAACCTCTCTGCTTTTCTTTAGCATCTCTAATGATATATCGACAGAAACTATACGATAACCATACTCTATAAGAGCAGAAGAAAGCCGACCCGTTCCTGAAGGCGCATCTAATACAAAGCAGTTTGTGGATCGTGGTATAAGCAAATTTAATCCATCCGCCATACATTTTTTCTCAAGCCAATTTACTACACGGCCGTGCCAGTTTTTGAAACGATAATCCTCGTAATTATCAGCGACATCTCTTGAAGAATAGGCATATTTAGCTTTATAGGTCATTTCTTAGAAAGATTCTTATAAATTTCGAGATACTTATGTCCAACTGTATCAATGCTAAAACGTCGGGCAAATTCCTGATATGCTTCAGGTCTCATTGACCGTAATTTATCAAAACCATCAGATGTTTGCAATAACCAGTTTCGCAGACTCTCATAATCTTCAAATATAAATGCCGATTTACCTTCGGTGAGCAATTCTTCTATACCGGGCGTACGGGTCGTAATTATCGGTAATCCATTAGCAAGTGCTTCAAGCCAGGTCAATGGCGGCGCGAGAGTAGTATTAGATAGCGATACCGGTGAAAAAAGTGCATCATATTGACCGATTTTATTGAAAAAATTTTCATCACCTTTTATTATTCTCACACCCGGACATTCAAAAGCAAGAAAATATTTATTAAAAGACTCAGGTTTAAAGCTAAAACTGAATTCGATATCAGACCTGACCTTAACAACATCGCGCGCCAACATAACTGACCGTCTAAAATCATCAAAGCCTATCTGCTGTATGTAACCCGACCATAAAAGATGTATTTTATTATTAGTTATATGTGGCCGTCTTTTCGGCACATTGCCTACTCCCCAAGGGGCGATAAAGATTTTTGAACCATTACACCCATCACGAATTAAAAATTTCTTCGCGGCTTCAGTGGAAGTAATTACCGCATCAGCAAAATTTAAGGCCCTGGCACGAAGGCGATTGTATACTTTATTATGCGAGACATACCTCAAGACTGATGCAACAATGCGGGTCTTTTTCCCAAATAAAATTCTTAACAATGGCACCAGTAAACTCAAATCTTGCCAATGAACAATTTGTTTTTTATTCAGGATCTTTCTCAACTTGAAAGCAGAAAAAATCAGGGTTAATGATAATTCAATCAATTCGACAATCGCATTGTGTTTATGATGATAACCTACGACTTTACCATCATTGCTATAGTAGAAGTGTTCTTTTCTTACAAAATGAAATGGCCGATAAATAAATCTAATGTTATCTTTTAGTAATGAGAGGCTACTAATAGGTCTATCGATAATACTGACAAATTGATGACGAATATTATGCTTGCTCAAATATTCGGACAGTGCGCCCAAGAAATTTTTATCGCCGGCTATCCGCATTGGCATAATACCTACACCGATGTAGAAAAGATTGAAAGACATAATATTAGAACGACCTAATTTCTTACTGGAACTCGCTGGATGTGGGAAATTCAATGGCATTCATCTCAGCCCCGGATAATATATGTTAGAAGATATCATCTTTCAATCCTAACTTCTTCAGCACACAGGCTATCTCACGATAGGTTTTGATACCGCATCCTTTAAGACTGAGCAGGTGGCGGGTATTAAGTTTAAGCAAATCTTCCACACTTTTTATTCCTGCCTTATGCAGAACATTATGCGCCCGAATTGAAAGTCCCAATTTGCTTATAGGCTGCCCCCCCCCCCCTATGTTCAGATTGTTCGGAAGATATGGGCAGGACGGACATTTTACTTTAATGATTCGCCTCAGTCTTGAATTCTCAAGGCGGAGTTTTTTAAGCAAACTCAACTGCCGGGATAAATTCTTTTCTTTTCGGACCATTTCGCCGGTGCTATTAGATATATCGACTTATCTCTTTTTTCAATATTTCTTTAAAGTTCTTCAAAACCCGGTGGTGGCTCACCGGCAGAAGAAGGGACAGTTCTCGCCGGAAATCTACATCCTCTTTATTTAAGCAGCTCAAAATCAGGTTCAGACTCTTCTTATCAACAAATTTATTTAAAAACGGATGGCGCAACAGATAATAAAGATCGTAATAATCACGCGGTTTGCCACGATTAATTAACGCCTGAATCTTCTCACCCGCCATCTCTTTTGGCGTCAGATGAAGCAAAGTATACGCCGGTATAAAATCATTAACGATGGTTGTAAGTTCTGCCCGGTTTCTCCTAACTTTTCTCAGCGAAACTTCAAATTTCATCTCATCGGAAAAATCGAATATCTGATAACTAACTATTCCAAGATAACCACCGGTCGTGCGCTTGGCTTCTTTAAAACTGATTGTAATGCCAGTCCGTTCGATTTCGGCCAGAGTCGTCAGGAAAAGTTCATCAATCTCCTTGGCCCGTGAGAAATATCCTGTAAAATCAAGGTCTTCGGAAAATCGGGGACTCTGATAAATCAATTTTAAGGCAGTGCCACCTTTAAACAGTAAATTCTCTGCGGTTCTGAATTTGTAAAGATTAGACAACCATAAATGTTGAGTATATTCACGAATGATGTTCCTTTCGGTGGTCTGAAATTTGTTAGTGAGGGCGCGCAGTTCTTCTATGGTTAGCATAAATCTGTCCAATGAGTTGGAATATCGCCGGTTGATTAAAGAGATGCGCCCACCGGACAAGTTTATTTTTACTGATCTTCGCCAAATCCATTCGATCATAGGTTAATCGACGTTTTTTTAGCGTCACAAAATAGAGATAATCGGCCAGTGCCTTCTCCGGTGAGGCAATTAGAACTGTATTATTCATATATTTTAATGGCTGATATCCGGTATATGCAGATTTTTTGATACGATGGTAAACAAATTGAGAATTACAAATTTCGAATCTTCTCGTCGGTCGGGTGGTCGCCGAAGTAATGGTATAAATTGTCTCGGGAATAATATTGTGAAAAGAAAGAGCAGTATCAAATGATATATATGAGGGTTCATAAACCCGGTTGGCGATTACAAATTGATCGGGAACATCTTCGGCCAGACAATAGAGACTGCCCTTCGGGGATTTTTTGAGCCGGACAAGTCGACCTTTCCGGGCATTGCGGAAAATGAAAAATTGGGCTGCAACCAGCGAAACCTTAAAAATCCTTACTAAATCATCGGGGGTGAAGATCGATAACTTCTTTGCCCTGATTACCTGGTGAAAATTATACCAATTCAATATTTTAGCCATATTGCTAATTTATCGAATTATATCTAAAATTGACCAAAAGTCAATACTTAATGGACAGGATGGACAATTTACTTTAATGATTCGCCTGAGTTTCAGATTTTCGGTCCGTAGGCGCTGAATCTTACTTTTTTGGTCTGGATTATAAGGTCGACTTTTCATAAAATCTTCTAAGACATAACCCTGCATCAACACAAATGCACAACTTCATTAAAAATGATTCAGAATAACTTTATATTCCTCTAAGTATCTATTTGCTGTTTTAGCGACATCAAATTCATTGATTGCATAATTAAATGCATTCTCAACTTTTTCTATCATCGGTTTTGAACCATAGTTATTGTAGATAAAATGAATCCTGTCCGCCAGATTATCTGCATTACCACAGGCAAAGTAATAACCCAATTCGCCGTTTCTGATAATCTCCATCGGCCCATCGACATTTGAAACCAACACAGGAATTTTTGCTACCATTGCCTCTACTACCGTCAAGCCAAAACCTTCATATAATGATGGTTGAATAAATAAATCGTAATCTCTTAAGTGAGAATAGATATATTCTCTATCTCTTAATCCAAGAAAATTAATCTGTTTCTCCAAGGAGAAGTTTTTAACAAGTTCTTTCAAAAATTGTTCCGAAGCACCTTCACCGATAAAATCTAAATAGATTTTAGCAATATTGTATCTTTTATGAAGTATTTTAATCGCTTCTATTGATAGATGTTGCCCCTTTTTCTGATGGTCAAGGCGCCCGACCTGAACTATTTTGAAAATATTTGATTTATTAAAATCCTCTCTTCTTTTGATAAAGTCTATTTGAATACCATTATAAATAACGACCGATTCTAATTTAGCCCGCCTTGCTACATCCTGCTGGACGGCTTTTGATATGGCAAAAAGTCTTCTATACTTATTAAAGTCTTCAATAGGTAAACCAACATCATGCACAGTAAGAACGGCTCTTTTTTTAAGATCGGGCATTAGAATTTTTATTGCATTCTCACTATGACTGTGAATAAGGTCAGGATTAAATTTAGTAAGTAAATAATTCAATTTTAATATAGGAATAATATTCCTGCTTTTGGGCGTGCGACCGATACAGAATATTTTAATCTCAGGATTAATCTTATTTAGTAAATTGGGGGCAATTAATTTGTTAATTATAAACAATCCGATCTCGACCTGTTTAACCTGTTCATTAACAATATCCACCAGCATCGTCTCCGAACCACCGGTGATAAAGGAAAAGATAAGATGGGCAATTTTCATAAATTATGAGTGAAAAACAGATGCTTAAAGAACGAATAAAATCGGATGCAGATTTTTAATATAAATCCAAACCTTAATTTGAATATAATAAGCATCAGAAGATTCAAATTGGCGACATATTTCGTTAACTCCTCATATTGATTAAGTGCCAATCCTAATACCATATATCGTTTTAACAATACCTGAAACTTCGCAGGGGCTATTTTTCTGTAGTCATCTCCAAAATATGTAAATAATTTACTCAAATATCTATATTCGTTTAATATCGCATCCTTTTTATATAAAGACAACTCATTACTTAATGCATCCCTTCTATTTCTCTCGCGGCCGACAATGACTTCTTTGATAACCAATTGTTTTTCAGTATATTTATAAAATCTTAAAAAATTAAGCAACTCATATGCTCTAAAATCTTCAAAAAAAGGAAATTTTTTAAGAACTGAAGTATGGATTACATGGACAAAATCGCCGCTAATTCTACCGCTTAGCCAATCTTCGTATCGAATTTTGTTGACTTTATCCAGACATAGTAGATTCTGCTCGACATAAGGTAATCTATCATCGGGAACAAACATATAATGTAAATATCCTGGATTTTTCTTTATATAATTTTTGATCGTTACAATTGCATCTGATAAAAGATAGTCATCGCTGTCTAATAGTAAAACATAACCTTTCTCAATAGATTCGACCCCCCTATTACGCGCAAAGTTTATTCCTCTATTTCTTACATACGATTTTATCTCAATGTTTTTGTATTTTTTCTTCCAGTTCAACATTATTTCTAAGGTATCATCAGTTGAGCCATCATTAACTATAATATGTTTTAAGTTATTATAATTTTGGCCAACAACGCTTTCGATGCATCTACCAATACAATCCTGCCGGTTATATACAGGAGTAATAACTGCAAATTTTAATTTACTTTTCATATAATATGATTTCTTCAATTCCATTTGTTAAATAAACCTTATCTGCCTTTGAGTCAATAATTTTTGGTGGTCCATCAAATTCAAATCTTAATTCGTAACCCTTTATATACATATCATTTAAATATTTAGTATCAATAACTATAACATCCAAATGATGCCCAATATTTTGTACCTGATTTAACGAGAACATTACCCAGGGTGAAATGACATAACAGAAACCACGATTAAAGTAGTTATGATGTGCAGCATAAAACTGAACATTACCTTCGAGTGTGTTCGGATTAATGAAAAGAACTTTTTTCAAGATTGTCAATAATGTTCTTCTGTGATAAATACAGGCATCGATAGAAAAGTGATAGCTCCAATATCGGTTACAAGTCTTGTCATCCAGATCCCAAGTGATTATTTCATTGTCAATTCGCCTGGCGCTTTTGGGTAAATTCCCGATATTTTCCCCCGCCCACCCGTTGAAGAAGTTGTGCTTGTGATCCTGTGATATTAAATCAAATATCTTCCCTTTTATATAAAATTCTTTATAAAAATACGAGTCATCAGTTGTGAACATTATATATTCATCGTTACTATTTTCTAATATATCGATGATGATTGACTCAAAATTGAAAAGCTCCTTTCTTGATCTATAATATGGATATTTTAGGTAACGATAAAAATTTCTTGGATAAATGAGCATTTTTCTAATTGAATATCTATGCAGGCCTTTCTCATTTTTTACAAAAATTATGCCTGTGTCTTTAAATTTCTCTTTTAACTTCTCATAGCCCTGGCTGAATTCTTGAGAAGTAGCACCATACACGACATAATGATGAAATGCGCCATCACATTGCACATTTTTCAGAAAGCTATTTAAGTGCGTATCTAACTGTAATGCTCTATTCAACGAAACAGTTATAACTGTTAACATAGTTTTGCTTCCATTCAAACATTATAAACTTTTTTCATCCAATCCAATGTTCTTTTAATTCCGAGGTTGTGTCCCACTTGTCGTGGAAATTCTAATGGCTATAATATACAAAAGGAGCTAAACCATGAAATATGCTGAAAAGATGACCTGTCTGCCTGACAGGCAGGTAAGTTATGAGA
>CBFGIV010000048.1:0-17689 GCA_965648915.1 Caldifarciminota bacterium
TTAATTTTGTCGGAAACGGAAACTCCTGTGATATTGAATACATCCGCATATCATTAGAAAATTCAATACCAAACATCGGGTCCATTAAAGTCTTGAAGGGACTATTCAGAGTCGATGATTCATAGCGGGCCAGGGTAGCCTTAATCTCTGGATTATGAACTGATGTCGAATCAATAAGGTCATTTAAATCAAGTGACTCACCCAGAAGAGAGGGCAATGTGGTTAAAATATAGAAAAATATCCTTATTTTCGTCATCAATAATAAAGACGAAGAAAAAAGTTACTGGTTACGCAAATAGTACCGACTTAAATCAATCTTGAGTATTCTCAATCACTATCCACAAGGATTTGATTGGTTAAATTGTTTGATTCAAATGGTTTTTTATAGAGAATCATTGACATATCAATCAGTTTAAGTATAATCTTAATATGGAGTTAAATAGAATTAATAAAATTCTTGATAGAGTCAAAGAAATTCCCGAAGTTATGGCAATCTATCTCTTCGGTTCCTGTGCAAAAAATGAAGAAAAACCCATATCAGATATAGATCTTGCCGTGATAGTAGATAGGCCGAGTAAGAAAATAGAAGCAGATATCGTCAGTCTTGCTTCAAAAAATCTGGATATAGTTTTATTCCACAGATTACCTTTACACATAAAATATGAAGTGTTGAAATATGGGAGAGAACTTTATGTAAAGGATGAGGATTTTATGGCTAATATAAGACTAAATGTGGTCAAAGATTATCTTGAGTTTTCCCATATCTATAAACATATTAAAGCGGAAGTTTTGAAATGAAACTGATTGAAAATATTTTGAGGTTTGAAAAACATACTCAAGGTGCTTTGAATCTTATGAAAGAGAATATCGGGGATTATTTTATCTACAATACCCTGGCAATGGAATGCTTTCAAGCCGCAAACGCCCTCATAGAAATTGCTGAATATCTGGTGGCGCAAAAGAAACTTGGTATTCCTTCGAGTTATCGTGAAATTTTTGAATTACTCAACAAAAGTGGTTTCTTAAATCCGCAGGAACTTGAAGATTTCAAGCGCATTGTCTTTCTCCGGAATCTCATTGCCCATGAATATTATAGAATTTCAACCGAAGAACTTCTGGAAATAGCAAAATTGCTTGGACAGGCAAGAAATTTCGTAGAAAGAGTAAAAATAAGTGAGCCGAGAAATCAGGTTAATGGTTTTTGAAAAATGAAAGCAAGAAAATTTGATACTAGCAACAAACCTTTAAGGATAAAATGGCAGAGGCTTGTTTACAAAGGCAAGACCTGTCCCCGTTGTGATTCTACCAGAAAGGAAATAGCAAAAGCGGTTAAAATACTTAAAAATTTGGGCATTAATGTAGTCTTAGAAAAAGAAAAGTTGACTGTTTCAAAATTCAAAAAAAACCCATTGGAGTCTAATAGAATCTGGATAAATGAAAAACCATTAGAAGTCTACATTCAGGCACAGATCGGTTCAAGCCCCTGTTGTGATGTTTGCGGGCCTGCTGAATGCCGCACCATAGATGTGCAGGATAAAATCTACGAGACGATTCCAGCAGAGCTAATTGTTCAAGCAGCACTTTCAGCCGTCGCTCAAACCCGGTCTTGTTGTTCGTCCAGATGAAGATGGATGCTACATTAATAAAACTATTTACCAGCAGGTGCAAGAATCGTTACAATATGGACAGGGTGATCTTATATCCTTAGAATTCAATCTACTTTCAAGACAACGACATCTTTGATTACATTTATCAAGTGCCTGATTTATCAAGATTGTATCGCAGGCACAGACATTTTGTTTTATAGTCTTCAAAATTTCCATCTGCGCTTCGTTTATTGTGGCGATTCTTTTTAACATAATGAGTGTTCTATCTTCACTGAGGGATTGAGAATGATTGAATGCGTCCTCAACCTCATTGAGCATAACCCGGAGCAATCCTTCATCAATTTTTTTGTTTTTGTTAAAAGTATACATTAGTTCTGCTGCCCTTTGTTCGGCAAATTTGATATGGAGTACGGTCTTACCCTCTGGACTAGATGTAAGCGAATATTGGATTCTTTCAGAAAATCTCTTGACCGGATAAAGTAATTCACCGGGCATACTGCGCGAACTGAATAATAGCCCGGCTCCGCCAATAAGAACTATAATAATAATTACTGCAAATACCTTGATTAAAGCAGGTTGTACCGCAAAAAATCTTTTGAAAAGAGAAATTCTTTGGCGCTTGTAGAAGATTTCCTTTGCTTTTGATATTGTCCTGACAATTGCTATCCCATCTGGTTCCACATCTGGCAACTCTTTAAATTGCTTTGTTATTTGCAACAACTCTCTCAACTCATCTCCATATTCAGGATATTCCTTTATTTTCTCATCAACATCCCTGCCATCTTTAATTTCTTTTAATAATTGGTCTAAGATTTCTTCAATCTTTAATTTCATAGCCCTTTTTCCTGAAGTATTCCCTTAATGACTTTAAGGCACGATATTGTAAGACCTTAACCGCACCAATTGATTTTCCTATAATCTTTGCAATCTCACTATTTTCGTATTCCTGAATAAATTTAAGAGTAATAACATTTGCCTGTTCTTTTGTCAAATGTGCTATCGCGTCTTTTAATCTATCAATCCTTAAAATTTCCTTTGGATTATTATCAGCCGGTAACTCCTGGGGCAATTCTTCATAACTCGTCTCTAATTTGTATTTATCTTTACGATAATAGTCAATCAAGGTATTTGTGGCAATCTTATAGACCCAGGCTAAGAAATTGCCTTTCTGTTGTTTCAATCCTCTAACCATTTTTAAAACCACCTCACTCGTCAATTCTTCACAATCCGCTTCATTCTTGACGCGGTAATACAGATATTTATATATCCATTTATAGACTTCCCGACACAATTCTTCAAGTGCCGGTTCATCGCCGTTCTTTGCCTTCTTAAGAATTTCAAGAATTGTCTCATCAATATTATTAGACGGAGATTTTGTCATAAAGAAACGCAATTGTGAATAATGCGCCAGATTATTAAATGGAATGGTCTCCCTTCCTGGCCAACTTCATTTTGTCTTTTCAAATTCTCAAACCCATCGCCAGAATCATTTTCTTTGAAATTTGAGAACCATTGCCTTACCAGAACTTTTCAGAGATCAATATGTTAAATTATAAGTATAATCGCGCAGAACTCAAGGACTTTTTTAAATCGGCCTCAATTGTTTAGATGGGGGGACTGAATTTCAAACTGATCACCAATAACAGTAGAGTTTGATGTTTAGGCGACTTCTCTTGACAAATGAGGCGATTCGAATAGAATTGGTCATCAAAGTTTTATTTTTCAGGAGGTCTTATGTTGGTCACTTTATTTATTTTTTTTGCCAGTAAACTGGATGTAAAAGAATTCAAGCTTGATAACGGTCTGCAGGTTCTGATCTATGAAGACCACTCGGCCCCGGTTGTTTCAACCCAGATCTGGTATAGAGTCGGTGCCTATAATGAACCGAAGGGATTTACCGGTATTTCGCACCTGCTTGAACATATGGGCTTCAAGGGCACAAAAAAAGTCCCGGTTAAAGAATATTCAAAGATCATCGAACGTAATGGGGGTGATGAGAATGCTTTTACCTCACGCCATTATACCTGTTATTTTGCCAATCTCGCCAGAGATCGTTACCATATCGAACTCGAACTTGAGGCGGATCGTATTCAGAATCTCCTGCTCGATTCCTTAGAGTATAGCCGGGAGAAGGAAGTGGTCAAAGAAGAACGGCGGCTTGGAGAAAATGACCCTTTTGATGCCCTCTGGGAAGAATTTTTTGCGGTTGCCTATAAAGTTCATCCATATAAAAATCCAGTGATCGGTTGGATGGATGATATTGAGCGTATAACATTTAAGGATCTCCGAGAATATTATCATACTTACTACAATCCCGCCAACGCCCTTATTATGATTGCGGGCGATGTCCAGCCTGAGGCGGCATTGAAATTGGTTAAGAAATATTTTGGCAGGATAAGAGGTCGCCCGGTAAAGGAGATTGTCTATAATGAGCCGGAACAGAAGGGTGAAAGGCGTTTTAAGATCAAACGCGAGGTTGAAACACCCGCATTGATGATTGGTTATCATATCCCGAATATAAATCATCCTGATGCCTATACCCTTGATGTCATTTCTTATATCCTGGGCCGGGGTAAGAGTTCACGCCTCTATAAAAGGATGATCTATGATGAGCGCCTGGCATTAAGTATCTCTTGCTCATCCTGGGCAGATAAGTATCCCGGGATCTTCTATTTTTATGTAATCCCTCAGTTTGGTAAAGAGATTGCCCAGATGGAAAAGGTTATCTATGAAGAGATCGACCGGCTTAAGCGGGAGCCGGTGGGTGATGATGAACTGGAGAGGGTAAAGAATCAAGTTCTTGCTGATTTTGTCTTTGCCAAGGATGGCGTGATGCGGATGGGTTATGAGATCGCTTCGGCCGAGATCATCACCGGTGATTACAGGTATATTGAGACCTATCCAGATAGAATTGCGCACATCTCCAAAGATGATATAATGAATACGGCGCAGAAATACCTGAATGAGGATAATCGAACCGTCGGTATTCTGGTGCCGATTCCGAAGGATATATTTGATCAGGAGGCGAGATGAAGAGGTTGCTTTTTACCCTTCTGCCGGTTTTTTTAATATATGGTCTGAAGATCGAGCGGGAGGTTCTTAACAATAATTTGGTGGTAATTGCGGTTGAGGACCATAAGATTCCAATGGTTGATCTGGCCCTTGTTATCAAGGCGGGTAGTAGTTTGGATCCAAAAAACAAGGATGGTTTAGCGAATTTCTGTTCAAAATTACTCACCTATGGAACCAGGACGAGAAGTGCTCTGGAAATCGCCCGGGAAATAGAATCGATCGGAAGTTCATTGACCACCAACTGTACTGAAGATTATATCACGATCCGGGCCAGAACTTTATCAAGTTATCTGGAAAAGGTTACCGAATTGGTTGCAGACTGCACAATCAATCCTAAGTTTGATACGACTGAAATTAAACGGGTGCGAGGCGAGATAATCTCCCAGATAAAGCAAGAGTCTGATAACCCCTTTTCTCTGGTTGACCAAACTTATCGAGAACTTCTTTTTCGGGACCTTCCTTATGGCCATCGACCGATCGGGTTCGATTCGACGATCAAAAATATTGAAAGGATCGATCTTCTAAATTTCTACCACTTGACCTTTACACCAGAAAATTCATTCCTGGTTGTGGTTGGTGATTTCAAGACCAATCAACTGCTGGAGATGTTAAAGAGATATTTCGGTCAGTGGAAAGGGAGTGATGCAATTCTGCCTGATGATTTTCTGAGGCCCAGAGAGGTGGTTTATCCGCCAATCTTAAGACCTCGAGGTAAGATTGTCAAAAGAGATATCTCCCAATCCTATATCCTCCTCGGCCATTACGGAATCTCGGGTTCAAGCCCGGACTGGCTCAAGGTGCGATTAATGAATTTTGCACTCGGGGGCTCGGGTTTGACATCGCGCATGGCATTGAATATTCGAGAAGAGAAAGGCCTTGCCTATATTGTCTACTCCTGGTTCGAAAAACGGTGTCAGGTCGGTGCTTTTATCTGTGAGGTCCAGACTAAGAACGAAACCTGTGAACTGGCGATACGCCAGCTCCTTGAGGAGATGAAGAAGATGAAGCAGGGTGGGATCCGGCAGGAGGAACTGGTTGATGCTCAGAACTACTTTACCGGCAATTTCCCGCTCCGTTATGATTCTTACAGTGAAAAGGTTGATTTGCTGATTGAGATGGAACTATTCAATCTGGGTGAAGACTATATTGATAAATTTACAGAACGGATCAAGGCATTAAGCATTGAGGAGATAAATCAAATGGCGAAAGATTATCTCCACCCCGAAAATTATGTGGTAGCAATCGTCGGTGATGTTCGCGCTGAGGACCTGAATATCCCCGACATTGAATGGGAGGAGTAAGGTTACAACCCTTGATCTCATACTCCTGATCGTACTCGGTGCCGGTATTGTGCACGGCATCTGGAAGGGTTTTATAAAGGGCATATTTGATATTATTGCCCTACTGGCCGGAATCATCGGGGCATATTTGATAATCAAAGCGGCGTTAAATCTTCCAGTGGTGATCCGGATTCTAATCTTTATAATTTCCTTTATCGCCATTGTTTCTTTTATCCGATTTTTAGGCTGGCTCCTGACCAAGGTGTTAGATATCTTCCCCCTTAACCTGATGAATCGTCTGCTTGGTGGTCTGCTCGGTTTTATCAAGGCCGCACTCGTCTTCTGGATTTTCTTATTTATCTATTTTCTATCTGCGCCGAATTATGCAAGAGATAATATCGGTCGTTCACCGTTATCCTCGACTTTATGGCAGGGCGGTCTTTATGTAGTCAAACTACTCACGCAAGAGAGGAATGAGGGGATTAAAGAACGACCAGGCGAGCACCATAAAAGAAAGCCCGGCTTAAGAAGAGTTGTGGCCTCGTTTTTTAAACAAGTTTGAGATCGTAAAGATGTCTTAGAGGGGGGTATTGTTGCCTTTAATCTTCAACCGTTATGGATTATCGTTACGCTTTAAGACTTCTTAATGATTTGGTTAACTATGAGAAGGTTACCGGTTATGACTATGACCTGGATGGTTACCGCAATTTCTTAAAACAGTTCTCTTCACCTGAACTTAAACTTAAGAATGTTATTCTGGTGGCTGGGACCAAAGGTAAGGGTTCGACCTGCACAATGATTGAATCGGCCCTGCGCCACTGTGGTTATCGGACCGGTCTCTTCACTTCACCCCACCTGATCAGGGTAAATGAAAGAATAAAGGTCAATAACCAGGCAATTTCGAATCAGGACTTTGCCCGAATTGCCGGTAAGGTTTTAGGCAGGATTCACAGGACAAAAGGGGCAAGGTCTTTCTTTGAAGCAATAACGACGATTGCTTTTCTCTACTTCATAAAAAAGGATGTTGACTTTACGATCCTCGAGGTCGGTCTGGGCGGAAGACTGGATGCCACGAATGTTACCAGACCAATCATAACCGTGATTACAAGAATAGGCTATGACCATACACATCTCTTAGGAAAGAGATTGAGTGAGATTGCTATGGAAAAGGCAGGGATTATCCGGACCGGTTGCCCAATTGTTATTTCCCGGCAAAGACCAGTGGTTGAAAGAATATTGAGAAAGATCAGTAATGAGAGAAAGGCCAGGCTATTTATTGCCGATCAGATGGACAAAATTAAAGTTGTATGTGAAGATATATCTGGAACGACCGTTAAATTTGATGATAGTATTGTAAGATTAAAAATGCCCGGGATTCATCAGTTTGAGAATTTTCTGACTGTAGTAAGGGTTATGGAGTTGATTAAAGAGATGGGCTATGATTTATTATCGAAGGATATGCTGGAGGGTATTGCTGAAGCGATATGCCCGGCCAGGATCCAGGTCTATTCAAAGAGGCCTCTGGTAATTCTTGATGGTGCCCACAATCCCGAATCATTTATGGCCCTCTTCTCTTTTTTGAAAAAGGTTAAGTGCCGGAGGCTATTTATTATCTTTGGTATTAGCAGAGATAAGGATGGAAGGGTGGCTTATGAAAAGATCTTCCCGCTGGCCCACGAAATAGTCTTGACCAGTGCCAATTTTCCGAGAGCCCGACCTCCGTCTGAAATTCTGCAGGAAGTTGGAGGTGATCAGTATTATAAAATCATCCCGACTGTCAAAGAAGCAATCAACCGGGTGAGTTCAAGGATGAAGTCATCTGACTGTTTGCTTATATTCGGCTCTTTCTATGTTGTAGGCGAGGCATTGAAATACCTTTCATCTAATCCCTTGACTTTTTGTAATAATTAAATAGACTTAATTCTATGGATAATATACTGGAGAGACCATTATACGAAGTTGATCGCGAAATATTTGAAGCGTTATATCGAGAAACCGAGAGGCAATCTTTTGGCCTGGAACTGATCGCCTCAGAGAATTTTGTTCCGGATGCAATTCTCGAAGCGATGGGTTCGGTGATGACCAATAAGTATGCCGAAGGATTGCCGGGCAAGAGGTATTATGGTGGTTGCCAGTTTGTTGATATTGCAGAGAATTTAGCAATCGAAAGGGCAAAGAGACTTTTTGGCGCCGACCATGCCAATGTTCAACCCCACTCAGGAACCCAGGCAAATATTGCTGCCTATCTGGCTCTGATCAACCCGGGTGATACAATCTTTGGTTTGAACCTCTCCCATGGTGGTCATCTTTCGCATGGCCACCCGGTAAATTTTTCAGGTAAGTATTTCAAGGTCTTTCACTATGGAGTGAGTTCTGAAACGGAAGTGATTGATTATGAAGAGGTCCGAAAGATGGCAAAAGAGATAAAGCCGAAACTTATTATGACCGGTGGTTCGGCTTATCCGCGGACCATCCACTTTGATAAATTCAGAGAGATCTGTGATGAGATCGGTGCCTTTCTTATTGCTGATATTGCGCATATTGCCGGCCTGGTTGCCACGGGTCTACACCCGAGTCCGGTTCCGTATGCGGATATCGTAACCTCCACTACCCATAAAACCCTGAGAGGCCCGCGCAGTGGTTTGATCCTCTGCAAGAAGGAACATATGCAGGCCGTCGATAAGTCGGTCTTTCCCGGTAATCAGGGTGGTCCACTGATGCATATCATCGCGGCCAAGGCGGTCTGTTTTAAACTGGCGATGACTGAAGAATTTAAACTCTATCAGCAGCAGATTCTGAAGAATGCCCAAGCCCTGAGCGAGGAGATGAAGCGTTTGGGTTATCGAATCGTCGCCGGCGGGACCGATACCCATCTCTTCCTGGTTGATCTTCGACCCAAGAAGTTGACCGGTAAGGTTGCGGAAGAGAATCTTGGTAAGGCAGATATTACAGTAAACCGTAATACGATTCCTTTTGATCCTGAAAAGCCGACAGTCACGAGCGGGATGAGAATCGGGACACCGGCACTGACGACCCGGGGTATGAAAGAAGACGAGATGGTCAGGATTGCCAGCATGATTGATAGAGTTCTGACCCATATCGGTGACGATTCGGTGATCGGTGCGGTTAAAGCCGAGGTGAAGGAATTGTGTGAGGCATTCCCTCTTTATAAGAATCGACTTAACTACTACCGAACCCATCTCCGGATTTAAGACTATTTATGCCAACTTTTAATAAAGTCCAGAACCTGGCGGTTGTCGGTTTACAATGGGGTGATGAAGGGAAAGGGAAGATCATAGACTTTCTGGCAAAGGATTTTGATATCAATGCCCGGTATCAGGGCGGTCCGAATGCGGGCCATACTGTAATCCATAATGGTCAAAAGTTTGTCTTCCATCAGATCCCGGCAGGTATCCTCAATCCGAATATTACTGGATTAATTGGCGCAGGATGTGTTATCGATCCAGAGGTTCTTTTAGAAGAACTTACCGAAATTAAAAAGAATGATCCGAAAGTTACATCGCGCCTGAAAATCTCCAGATACGCCCATCTTATCTTTCCGTATCACAAACTTATTGACCGACTGCGCGAAGAGAAGAAGGGTGATAGTCGAATTGGAACCACGCAGCGTGGTATCGGTCCGGTTTATGAAGATAAATATAGTCGGACAGGCATAAGGGTCGGTGATTTGCTGGATGAGGATTTATTCCGTATGAAGTTGAAGCCCAATCTCTCTTATAAGAATTTTCTCCTGATGGAACTCTATCAGAGTGAACCCCTTGATGAAAAGGAGATTTTTGAAGATTATATGGCCTTTGCCAGCAAAGTGAAGGATATGGTTGTTGATGACGCTATGTTTTTGAGGGAAGAGATTAACCGGGGTAGCAGGGTTTTATTTGAAGGCGCCCAGGGGACATTGCTCGATATCGATTATGGAACCTACCCCTATGTTACCTCTTCGCATACCATTGCCGGTGGCATATCAGTTGGTCTGGGGATTCCGCCGTTTATGGTCGAGCATGTATTAGGCGTGGCCAAGGCATATACGACCAGGGTAGGAGGAGGCCCTTTCCCGACTGAACTGAAAGGTGAAACCGGTGAATCACTTCGCAAAAAAGGTAATGAGTTCGGTTCAACTACCGGTCGACCCCGGCGCTGTGGTTATTTTGATATCCCCCTCATAAAATACGCGGCAATGCTCAGCGGGGTCAAAGAGATTGCTATTACCAAACTCGATGTGCTTGATGGTGAGATTGAGATAAAGATCTGTAAGTCTTATTCAAACACCAGGGTCGTTGATCTGCCCTTGCTCGACCAGGCACAGCCGGTCTATGAGACGCTGGCGGGGTGGGGGGAGGGGACTTCCGGAAGCAGAGATTTTAAGAAGTTGCCGAATAATGCAAAGAGATATATCGAAAGGATTGAAGAATTATCCGGACTCAAAGTCTGTATGATTTCGGTCGGTGGAAAGACCGAAGATATGATTGTCCGGTAATCTACGCCCTTAAGATAATCCCCCGCTTTGATTTAGTTATAAAGTCTAACAGGTATTCAACCGATAGATTTTTATTGTATCTAATCTTAAGCTCTTTGATTGCCCGGGAGAGGTTAAATCTTGAGCGGTAGATTACTCTGTAAACTTCCTTTAATACCGCATACTCTTTCAGTAGCCCATTACGCCTGAGCCCCTGGAGATTGACACCCCGGATCCGGCAGGGATTCCCCTGCCCGATAAAGAAAGGGGGAAAGTCTTTATTGAGATAAGAATTAGCCCCGACCATTGCCAGTTTCCCAACCCGGCAGAACTGGTGGATGCCGACCAGCCCACCGATCGTGGCGCAGTCCTCAATCTCCACATAACCACCGAGTTGCGAACCGCTTGTGATTACAACCTCATTACCGATTCGAACATTGTGGGCGATATGGACATAGGTCATAATGTAGTTGTTATTGCCGATGGTTGTAGCTTTACCCGGACCGGTTGCCCTGGTTATTGTGGCAAATTCCCGAATTATATTGTCATCGCCGATAATACAGAAACTCTTTTCTCCTTTATAATTTCGATCCTGCGGTTCTTTACCGATGATCACTCCATCTGCGATCCGGCAGCGGTCACCGATTGTGACATCTGGACCAATCAAGACATAAGAACCAATTTCACAATCATCACCAATGCGGGCGCGTTCAGAGATTATTGAGTAGGGTCCGATGGTCGTATTCTTGCCAATATCGGCCTTACTGCTTATTGAACTCAATGGATGGAGCATAAATTTATAAGCAATTAGCCGAAGGTGCTAAGTCGTCCCGGCCATCAGGGTTGCTTCACAGACCGTATTACCATCTACAGAGGCTGTCCCTTCCATTTTGACAAAGTTGCTCCAGATCTGAACAATCTTTACCTCCAGCCTCAAGCGATCACCCGGAAGGACCGGTTTTCGGAAACGGGCTTTTTCAATCCCTAAGAATAGAGGTATCTTACCTCGCCATTTTTCATCCCGCATCATATAGATGGCACCGGTCTGGGCAAGTGCCTCTATAATCAGGACCCCGGGCATTATCGGTCGATCAGGAAAGTGCCCTTGGAAAAATGGTTCGTCCTGCGATACATTTTTATAGCCGGCAATGTAGTTGTCACCCAATTCGGTTATCCGATCGACAAAGAGGAAGGGATAACGGTGTGGAATAATTTTTTTGATTTCGTCGATATCGATATTTTTTTCCATACGAAATTATACGCATCCTTCAAGCTTCGTCAAGCATGGAAAAATTAAAGTGTACCGATCGATTACTGACATTTTGGAGACGGTAAGAATTGTAGAGTATTTTTTGCTTTGCAAAATTTATATAGTTGGATATAATAGGTGTAAATAGTAAAGTTCCATCAGGAGGTTTCTGTGAAGTTGAAGATTTTCTTTTTGTTAATTTTGATTCTGATCGGTGGGGTTGTTTATTTATATACGGTTGCCCCGACCCTATCTTTCTGGGACTGTGGTGAGTATATTGCGGTCTCCTATGCGTTAGGCGTTCCCCATCCACCGGGCACGCCCTTTTTTGTGATTTTTGGTCGGGTCTGGGTTTTGATCTTCAAGGTCATTTCGCGGATTCTGCCGATTTCCCGGGAGGTTGCCTGGCATATGAACCTGACGGCGGTCTTTTCTTCTTTAGTATCCTTAGGTTTTATTTATATCATCACCTTAAAGTTACTGAGGCGGTGGCGGGGTGAGGATGGTTCAATCATTCCCTATCTTGGTGCCTTCAGTGCCAGTTTAGTGCTGGCGTTCAGTTATACCTTTTGGGAGAATGCGGTAGAGACCGAGATGTATGCGCCGGCGACGGCGGTTTTACTCTTCATCACCTATTTAGCCTTGCGCTGGCATGAGGATTTAGAGGTTGGGGTGGATCGGAGTCGGTATCTTCTTTTCATCTTTTATTTAGTATTTTTAGCATCGGGGATCCATCTTGCGCCTTTTCTGGCGGTGGTGCCGTTATTCATCTATATTTTTATGGTGCGGCGGCAGTTATTGAGGGATGTTTATTTATGGTTAATCGGGTTATTTGTGGTTTTAGGTTTTTTTGCGGTTTTTATTGCTTCGGACCGGTTATTCTGGCCGAGTATTATTCTTTTAGGGTTAATTCTGGTAGTTGGTATTTTTATCAATTTAATGTATTATGAGCGGTATCGGAATGGTCTTTTATTCTGGGTTGGGGTTTTAGTTGTGGTGATAGGATTTTCGAGTGAGTTATTTTTAATCATCCGGGCGAATGTTCTGACCGAGCGTTATAAGGCGAAAGACCTGACTGTGCCGAGGATCAACGAGGTCGATCCCCGGACCCTCCAGACCTTCTATGATGTCCTCCACCGCAAACAGTATGAACCGATGAGTATCCTGCCGCGCCGGACTCAGATTCAGACCGGGTTTAATGCGGTTGCAGGCTATTTTGAGCAGGTCAAGATGTATATGAGGTATTTGGGCTGGCAGTTTGTATCAGAAGGGTTTATTCGGGGGCCGAGGGTGCTTTTGCTATTGATCTTCTATTTCTTAGGTATCTGGGGTATCTATCAGCACTGGCAGAAGGATAAGAATACATTCCTCTTTATCTTCTTGCTCTTCTTTATGACCTCTTTTGCGTTGATGACCTATTTGAACTTAAAATTCTCCCCCTCGGACCCCAATCCCGCTCATCAGCCCCGCGAGGTTCGGGAGCGGGACTATTTCTTCCATCCCGGCTTTGCCTATTTTGCGATATTCTTAGGTATCGGGTTTGTATCGTTTATTGACTGGGTGAAGAGATATTTTTCAAAGTTCAAGTTTGCTCCCTATGTCAGTATGGGGTTGATTCTGCTTTTGCCCGTCATTCCCTTTGCCACCCATTTTAAGTATAAGAACCGCTATGGCAACTGGATACCAAGGGATTATGGTTATAATATGCTTGCCTGCTGTGAGGACAATTCTCTGGTCTTCACCAATGGTGATAATGATACCTTCCCCCTCTGGTTTGTCCAGGAGGTCTTAGGTTATAAACGTTCGGTGATCGTTGCCAATCTATCGTTGATCAATACCAACTGGTATATTAAACAGTTGAAATACTGGGGTGCACCGATCACTTTTCCTGACCGATTTATCAATACCTGTGAGACCTGGCCCAGAGTTACTCAGGATGGAAGGGTGATTCTGACCAAGGATATCATAGTGCGCCATATCCTGGCAAATAATTTTGGTCGGGAAATGGAGGACGCTGACTATTTTATTCCGCAGCCGGAATTTGTTCGCAAATTTATAAAAGGCTCATCAAAAGGGAAGATGACGATCTATTTTGCTACAACCGTTTCGGAGGATAATCTTGAAGGTTTTAAACCCTATCTAAGGCTGGAAGGTTTGGTCTACCGGATTGTGGGTGATAGTTCCGAGGTTTACAGTAGTTCACCCGGTAATATTGAGACTGATATTACTCGAACTGAAAAATTCTTTTATAAAAAGATGCGCTATACCGGCATCTTCTATCCTGAGGATTTTCCATTTCTTTCAAAGATTATTCCTGATTTTGAAAAGAGAAGAAGAGAGGGTGAATTTATAAATTATCGAGTTTATAAAGATGAAAATACGAGGAGATTGCTTTCAAATTATGCGGCAGGGCTCTATGCGCTTGGCTACGAATATCAGCGCTCAGACCAGCTGGAGAGGACGAAAGAGGCCTGGCAGTGGGCGCTTCTCTTCAGACCCGAGGGTGATATTCCCTTTCTTTATAATCTGAGTGTTCTCTACCTTCAGATTGGGGCGTATGATTCATGCCTCAGTTATCTTAGAGCAATTGAAGCACGGGGGGTTAAAGATGCGGGGATATATTTCCGGATTGCCGGCTGTTATCAGGCAATCGGTAACAACCATATGGCGGCTGAATACCTGAAAAAGACAATTGCTCTCCAGCCGAGATTTCGCGCTGCTTATGAACTTCTGGTTGGTATATATCTGAGTATGAATCAGGTTAATGAGGCGATTACCGTATTGAATAACTGGTTAAGGATTAGTCCCGGTGATACCGCAGCCCAGCGGATGCTTGAAGAATTGACCGGGAAATTTGCACCTGGAAAATGAAGGTTGTTATCTTAGTATCCCAAGGATTGGATAGCAAACTTGCCTGGGCCTGGTGTCAGAGAGTGGGTTTTGAATGCCTGCCTCTGTATATCAGTCATCCATTTATTCAGAGAAAAAATTTAATATCGACAGATAAAGGAGTGGAGGTGTGCAATCTCAATAGGGAGTTCCTCGAGATTATTAAGAACCCTAAATATGGATTTGGTAAATATATGAATCCCTGTATCGATTGCCGGATCCTGATGCTAAAAAAGGCAAAAGAGTATATGGAATCTACCGGTGCCAGTTTTGTTGTAACCGGTGAAGTCCTTGGCCAGAGGCCGATGTCACAATTCTTAAAGACCCTGATTGTGATCGATAAATCGGCCAATCTTGAAGGCCGGGTTCTGAGACCACTCTCAGGTAGACTGCTTCCTCTTACTGAGATGGAAAAAGAGGGGATAATCGATCGGAACCAACTCTTAGATATCCAGGGGCGATCAAGACGGAGACAGTTGCAACTTGCTCACGAATGGGGAATTAAAAAATTTCTATCACCATCAGGGGGATGCCTGTTGACTGACCGGAATTTTGTCGATCGGCTCAGAAAGGAGTTAAAATTTAAGAAGGAATTGAGCGTCCGGGATATTGAGTTACTGAAAATTGGGCGACACTATTGGATTGACGGTGTTAAGATCATCATCGGCAGGAATAATGAGGAGAATAATATTATCGAAAGGTTGGCCCAGAATGGTGAGATTCTGCTGCGTGTCTTGAATTTTGGCAGTCCGGTAACTTTATTCAACGGTAAGGAAGAATTACTGTTAAAGGCTGCACAAATGACAAAGAGATATAGCGACGGTAAGAATGAAGAAGGGGTTGTGGTGGAGTATAAGATCGTCGGCCAGGGAGAGGTAAGAAGATTCTCAGTTTGACCTTGCCAGAATCGATTTTCTGAATATAATAATATTGTTATAACAATGGTTTGGATAGATATTTTTTGAAATTTTAGAAGTTTTTAAGATATAGCTGGTGTTATTCTAAGAGGTTCTTATGCTTGAGAAGAAGATTAAAGAGAAGAAGGCATCGATTGGTATAATTGGAATGGGGTATGTGGGTTTACCCTTAGGCGTTGAAATAGCCAAGGCAGGATTTAAAATCTTAGGCGTAGACCTTGATAAAGAGAAGATTCATATGATTAATAAAGGGAAGAGTTATATATCTGATGTTACTGATGAGGAACTAAGTATACTGGTTGAGGATCGTGTAATTTCCGCAACTTATGATTACAGTCGTTTAGGTGATTGTGATATTATCCTTATCTGTGTTCCGACTCCAGTAACTCAGGCCAAGGAACCTGATGTCTCTTATATTATAGATGCGGGAAAAAGAATAGTAAAGATTCTGAGGCGCGAACAGTTGATTGTGCTCAAGAGCACTACCTATCCATTCACCACCCAGGAGGTTCTATTGCCGATTCTGAATAAGAAGGGACTAAAGGTCGGTCAGGATTATTATCTTGCCTTTGTCCCTGAGCGGATCGACCCCGGGAATAAGGAGTTCGGGATCAGAAATACACCGGCGGTGATTGGTGGGGTCACGCCGCGCTGCACTGAATTGTGCGCCCTATTTTATGAACAGTTTGTTGAGAAGGTGGTTAAAGTATCGTCTCCTGCTGCAGCAGAATTGACAAAACTCTTAGAGAATGTCTTCAGGAATATAAATATTGCATTAGTGAATGAATTTGCCTTGCTCTGTGAACGGATTGGCGGATTGAATATCTGGGAGATTGTGGAAGCGGCAAGGACCAAGCCTTTTGGCTATATGCCTTTTTATCCCGGCCCGGGTGTGGGTGGACATTGCATACCGATTGACCCCTATTATCTATCCTGGAAAGCACGGTGTTATGACTTTCATACATCATTTATTGAACTCGCTGCCAAGATAAATGAGGATATGCCTTTTTATGTTGTGGATAAGATTGTCAAGGCATTGAGTAAAAATGGTTTATGTCCGGCAAAATCCCGGGTTTTCGTTTTAGGTGTAACATTCAAGAAGGACATAAACGATTTAAGACACTCACCCAGTCTCAGGGTTATCGAGATCCTTGAAGATCTGGTGGGTGAAGTTGTCTATCATGATCCATATATTAATGAATTCCGTAATGGTAAGAAGATTTACCGGTCAATCAAACTCGATCGGAAGAATTTAAAAGATGCCGATTGTGTCGTTATCCTTACCGATCACTCAAAATTCAAGCCTGACTTTATCTTAAAACATGCCAAACTGGTTGTTGATACCAGAAATTTAATTAAACAGGCTGACCCCAGGGTGGTAAAACTCGGGGCAGGGTAATAACAAGAATAGATTATAGATCGAGGAGATCCCTTCGGGCCGAACAGGCGATCAGGTTGATGACCGCAGGATCGGTTAAAATTGTGCGAATACTCTCGCCGATTGCTTTATTTAAATTCTTTATCTGTTCAAAGAGTTGTTTTAGTTTTTTATAACTGATCTCAGGCTTACCCATTTCTTCAATCAATGCATTTATTGCCTCTTTGATGAGTTCTTTAACATCAGATTCAACCTGGTTGAATTCGGTATCGGCCATTTTATTATTAAGATCCTTCAGGCGCTGGATGATATGAGTCAAGTCGGGTTCAGATCGCGGTGCCGACCTGGGGAAGGTTGCATTGAAGGCGATATCATCTTCAATCAGGTCGATGCCCTTGGAAGTGATACGGGCGGCCACGAATATATCTCCTTCGAGAGGTTTGTGCAGTTCAACCAGCCCCTTGCTTTCGAGGTAGACAATGTTAAAATTTAATTCGCTCCTGGAGACCTTAAGGTCTTCGATAAACTCTTTAGGGGTCACAGAATTATAGGGATGGTCGCAAAATTTTTTATAGAGGATTTCGAGGATGTTCCGGCGCAGTTCCTTATTGTCCATATCTAAGAAGGATTATACTGGTTTTAAGTAGATTGTCAAGCCCGGCTTGAAAGGAGATGATCTTGTGGGTAAATTTAAAGTGTTACGCCACAGCTAAAATGTCCCCTTAACTGCACAGCGACATGTCCCCTTTTTATTATTTTAATTAGATTTTTATGAAAATCAATACTATTCACCATCATAAGGAAATTTTTGGATGAATTTGTC
>CBFGIV010000049.1:0-17612 GCA_965648915.1 Caldifarciminota bacterium
AAGAAGAAGTTATTTGGCTTAATGAATTTGAGACCTTAGAGGAAGCGAAAGCGAAGATTGGCAAATGGATTGAGCATGACTATAACAAGCTGTATGTCCACTCCGAGCTTGGTTACCTGAGTCCGGAGGAGTTTGAATCTCTATATGACGGCGATTGGTTGAAAAAAGCGGTATGAAAACTATACACAAAAAGGGCATTAAAAGTGTCTTGACTTTAGGGGCGCACTACAGACTTGACAACTTGAATATTTAGATTAAAATTAAAACAATATTCAATATTTACTTGTATTTTGAATTTTAAGTGCAAAATTAAAGAAAGTCTTATGAAAATTTTGATAAGAATAACATTTTTAATCCCATTGATTCTTTTCGGTCAACAACTCTGGCCTGGGACGACCGATCCCTCTAAGAATCGGCATCTGGTAAGGGAATTGGGTACTCAAAATTTACACTGCGTTTTCTTGGGTCAAAATGATGAAGTCTATTACAGCTTCTCGTCAGACGGTGGATACAAATGGATCGGCCCGGAACTTGTTTTTGCAGGCCCCGCAGATACTCCGGCTCTATGCTTAGTCAATTTAATAGTAGGCGTTTCATTCCCATGTATAACATTCCATTTTGTTGATCCAGAAATAGGTGATTGTTTAGGATATCGCTATCGTTCACCCTCAGGTTGGTTGGGATTTGATTTCACTGCTAGCCCAAATCATCTCCTCCAGCCGACTATTTCATCGAGAGATGATACAGTATATATTGCTTATGCTGTATGGTTTTGGAATCAGCCTGAAAAAAATAGGCGATTGGCATCTTCAAATAAAAAGGTTTTTCGTCTGAAATATAATATTAAAGGAGATATTGTTGACTATGTAAGATTTCGATATGATGAAACCGAACCCATACAGGAGGTATATCCTTTAGATGGGCAGGCATCAGAGAATCCATCTATTACTGTTGATGGAAATTTAAATTTACATGTATGCTGGAATCATGCAGCAAATGCAGGAGATCTTGATGTCTGGTATCGGAAAAGAGAATTGATTAATGACGCATTTTATTGGATACCTCCACTTGATCAACCACCCTGGAGAGTTTATTCTTCACCAAGCATTCCTTCAGACCAGGCATTTATTGAATCTTATGGTGATTCAATATTTATAGTTTGGAGTGAAGAGGAGACGCCTGGTTCAAGAAATAGTCGAGAGATCTACGAAGCCAAAGATCGAATAACGTTGGGTAAGTTACCTATATGGTTGTTCCACCGTCCATTACCCACACCCAATACAGCATCAGAGTTGCCCTGCAAGGCGTGGCGTGAATTTATTGTCTGGGCAGAAGAAAAATCGGCACCATTCATAAATTTTGACATTGCTTACTGGAGTCCTACCTGGGGTTCTGGTTTTATATACGAATCTGATGCTGTCTCATATTCACCAAGTGCGGCTATACGAAATCCACCAGAGTCATTCTGGGATGAACTTTACACTTTATGGTCCGAGAATCCTGATCAGCCGAATGAAATAGTCTGCTTTGATCACAGAGTCTTCGGTAAAGGTCGAACCGAACCGCTTATTTATTACGGAGTTCAATGTGGTAAAAAAACTCCATCGCCCTATTGTCTGAAACGAACTGGTTTTATTACATACCCTAACTACTCAATCGATTTTAGTTATGATACACTAAAGTATACTTTGCCTTTCTTAAATTCATATCACAAAATATCATACAAACTTTTTTCTCTAATCTACTTCGAAGGCACAGAAGAACATAGTGAGAAGATATTTATTGATGACCTTTACCTTGGCACTTACAAATTCAGACCTAACAGATTAGAAACACTCTGTGTATCAATCCCATATTCAGCATATAGAGACGACCGGAAAGTAGTATTGACCATTCTTAACGAAAGCGGAAAATTCGCTTCACGTGCTTTAATGAAACTCTACCAGATCGAACGGCCAATTGGTGGAAAAAATGAAGAACAAGAGAAATGTTTATCTAAGATTTCTGATCAACTTCAGTTGCACGTTTATACAGATTCAAAATACGAAAAGGCTCAAATCAGTTATTATCTACCAGGTAACTCTTACAGCATTTGTAAAGTTTACGATATTATGGGCCGATGTCTTAAGACCCTCACTCAAAACACTCGTGCCAAAGGTCGCCACACCTTTGTAATGAACATTGGTAATTTATCTAATGGTATTTACTTTATACGATTGGAATACGGCAAAGTTTCTATCTCAAAGAAGATGGTAATTATGAGATAAGAAATTGACTTGTGGTGCTTAGCTTAAGGAAAGCAAATGGTACGCATTTTTTTCTTTCTATTTTCTATCCAGCCTATCTGTTTTAAGCAGTACTTTTATATCCCAATGTTTGGTATAACCTGGAATTCGGGACACATAAAGGGATATGATGCAAACCAGGATGGTTTTAACGACCTCATCTTTACCGACTTTCAGAAAGATACTACAAGAGTTTGCTTTTATTCTTACCACCCACTCAATATCTTTAAACTTAAAGACTCGATACTTAAGATTGGTCCTCAGGGTCGTGATGATTTCTGGGACATTAATCTCTCTGATGGTGATAGTCTGGTTGACATAGTAACCAAAGGGTTAGAACTCGATACTACAATTTATACAGCGAACATAACTATCTACGAATCAAGAGATATAAATAGTTATCCAAAAAAGAAAGCCTGGCGCTGGCATTATCCAATAAATACGGGAAACTGGTGCGTTCCAGTTTATTTTACTGACCTTGACCAAGACAGCAAAAAGGAAATACTTTTTACAGGAAATCCAGGAACAATTATCTACATTTTTGAAAATATTGCAAACGATTTATTTGTGCCTGTTTACTGTTGTTCAATCGTTGAAATAAACCCTTATGGTTCTGGTTTTTTTGCCTATGCTGATTTTGACAATGATGGCAAGTTTGAGTTTATTACTACTTGCACAAGCAGCCAGAGGGTGCCAAATTTTTTTATTTGGGAATGCCGGGGCGACGATCAATATCTTCTTGCCCGTATGGATTCGTTCTCACTTTTAGTCAACTCTTATGACTGTATTACTACTGATGATCTTGACCAAGACGGTCGTCCTGAAGTAATTGTTGGCTCTTATTGGGGAACAAATGCCGGTACTTGCACGGGATGTTTATCCATTTTTGAAGCGGTTGGCGACAACAATTTTGAAAGAGTATTTGTTGATTCAATTCCTAATCTACCGTATCATAATTGGGCTTATCATACTCACAATGATGCTGGCGATGTGGATGGCGACGGTAGAGACGAACTAATCTGGGCGGTTGGTTGTAATTGGTATATTTACGAAGCAATCGGCAATGATAAATATGAAAGGGTTTATCAGGGTTATGACCCTGAAAACTATCATAATACAACAAATATCCATATTTATGACTTAAACAAAAACGGTTATCCTGAGATTATTGAATCCGGTGGTAACGAGACCCATATCTTTGAAATTTCACCCGTAGATCTCTTTTATCCTGAAAATGGTGAAAGTCTGATCGCAGGAAGATTAGATAGTATCCTCTGGCATCGTTATATGCCGCCGGGGGCAGATTCTTTCTCTATCTATCTTTCTTTTGACCGGGGCATGAGCTGGAATTTAGTTGCCCATGGCATACCAGGCACGGATTCTATCTACCACTGGAATCTGCCAGATACGACTGCTATCTGGTGTCAGATAGCAATTCTTGCCTTTGGACCGGTTACCCGATGGGATAAAGGTGATTATTTCTTTTCTATATACAAATCTACAGATATAAACGAAATTTTAACAGAAGAGCCATCGGTCAAATTCGAAATAATACCAAATCCCTCAAAAATGAGTTTTAATCTAACGATTACTGGAAATAGCAGTATAACCAACGCAAAGATCTACAACATTTCCGGACAGGCGATAAAAAAATTGAAAATTGCAAATGGTCATGCCTGCTGGAACGGCTTTGACGAGAATGGTGGTATGTGCCCTTCGGGCATTTATTTTATGATAGTTGATAACAATAATAATCTAATTAAAAAGAAACTGGTGAAGATAAGATGAGAAAAATAATCTTTTTGTTAATTTTCTGTTTGGTATTAGCTGAACAACCTTTTTCTGAGTTACAAAAGAGAGAAAATAGTAACGGAGATTTTGTATCTTGTATTGATAAGTATGGGGTTACGCACACCGCCTTTATTAGAAACAATAAACTTTTTTACTTCTCAAGCGCTCAGGAAACAACCTGTTTGATAGATATTAACACAATCTTAACTAACCCGGCAATGGTTGCTTTAGAAGACACCCTATATCTTTCCTGGGAATCAGATGGAGAGAAATTTATGACGAGACGCCTCCTTCAACATCGCTTCTGGATAATGCCCCACCAGGTTTATCATATTAAAAAGCATCCTGTCTATTACCTGAGATGAAACAGCAAGAGGTAACTTATGAGAAAATCTATTTTATTTCTAATCGGTTTAATGCTCTTAGCGGGGTATGCTGAAAATATAAAAATGGAGGTAAGGATTTATTATGGCGATAATTTCAAACTTACTAATACTCTCGGTAATTTATTAAATGACCTTGATGTCGTCACTATCCCACAAACTTTCCTTGAGAAAAAATATCTAACTATTATCACCACGCCTGAGCAATTAAGACAAATTCAGGCAGAAGGCATCGAGGCGAGTATAACTTATGCGGATATTAGAGATAAAATCTATGCAATAACTGGCGTCAAAGAACCCAAAGAGTTCAGAGATTTTGGTTACTTTTACACCTACTGGGAGATGTGCGATTCACTCCAGGCTTGGGCAATACAATATCCCGATATATGCAGACTTTTCACTGTGGGCAAATCTCATCAGGGCTTAGATCTTCTGGCTTGTAAAATTTCTGACAATCCAAAGATTGACGAAGATGAACCGGCTACCTTGTTCACCAGTGCGGCCCACGCCCGTGAACCGATGGGGGTTACACTCTGCATGGATTATATCAAGTACCTTTTGACCAATTATACCGTTGACTCATTTGTGAAATGGTTAGTTAATAATAGAGAGATCTATTTCTTGCCAGTAGTGAATCCCGATGGTTATCGATACAATTCCGATTCCGGTGGAGTAACTGCTAACTGGCGTAAGAATCGGCGAGTTGTGCAAGCACCATATATTGGTGTCGATCTTGATAGAAATTACGGTTATCGTTGGGCATGGGATGACCGAGGATCAAGTCCTAACCCATCCTCTGAAACATATCGAGGACCGAGTCGGTTTTCCGAAGTCGAAACTCAGGCGTTGCGCGACTTTATGTTGGGTAAAAAGATTAGAACCAACATCGACTATCATTCTTATGGTGGTTTCAATTGCTGTGTCTGGGGTTATAGCCGAAACTTCGAACCGATTCCGGATTCTATAATTCAATGGGAAATACTTGATTCGATGAGAAGTTACAATGGCTATATATCTTTTCCGCTCGCTCAGAATATCCCTTCAAATGGTGTTGCCATCGACTGGTCGATGGCTGACACATTCTGCAACAGCATAAGAAAATTTGTAACCTTTGCCTATGTGATTATAACCAGTGGCAACGATTTCTGGGAAGGATGGAATGACACCAGCGTTATTAATCGGAATATCAGGCAAAACCGGCCAGTAAATATATACTTTACAAAGATTGCCGGCGTATTCTTTGACTGGCTAAGGCCGGTAATTGCTGATACAATGCTTGGTAATGGCACCGGTCAACTCGACCCGGGTGAAAGATCACACTTATGGTTTTTTGTCCGAAACAGGTCTGTTCACGGGCTCGATTCAGCCTACAATATTTCTGCCCGATTACTTTCACTCGATACGATGATTGTGGTTGAGACAGCAAATGCTAACTTCCCAACCATTCAAAGGAACTCCCCAGGGGATAATCGTGCATCACGATTTATAATCAGGTGCAGTCCGAATGCTCCGCCTGGCTCAAGAAAAGGGTTGCGGCTTGAAATGACTTTTAAAAATGATACCTGCACCATTATTCAGGCGGTCACTTGTTCATTGACCATCGGTAATACATCTGTTACTGAAAAAACGTATAATACACGGCCTAATTCTAAATCAAAATTCTTTCCTTCGCTGGTTCGAAAATCCTTTGTTATCCATGTGCCGGATACTGTTGATTTCATAGAATTATGCGATATCACAGGAAGAGTGAAGAAATTAGATAAGATGGAAAACATGGTTAAAATAGATATAAAAAATTTAACTTCGGGTGTTTACTTTATTAAGTTCGATACTCAAGAAACTAAGTTTATTAAAAAATTTATAATCATAAAGTAAAAATGCCGTTAAAATATATTCTTATCTTATCGCTGCACCGCTTTATCCTTATTTGATTGAACTCTTTAAATTTGCAAATCCTGATGCACTAATAATGCTTATCAGGGCAATAACTGCCCAGATAAAGAGGGAGCGACCGGGGAAAAGATCAAGCAAAATTCCTCCAACAAACGGCCCCAAAGACCAGCCCAGATGTTCGGTCAAACCAAAAAAGCCTAAATATCTCCCCTTGCGGTTTTCCGGCGCCAGGTAGGAAGCCAGAGCAGTTGATGATGGGGAAACAATCATCTCACCAAAAGTTACAATTACAATCGATAACATTAAGGTCAGCAGAGATCGATCTATCCCAACAGTAAAATAGCCCAGGCCGTACACCAATGAGCCAATAACAAGGAACCTCACCAAAAGTCTTTGTTTGAGTAACTTCGTCATTGGATACTGCAATGCAACAACCAGCAGACCGTTCAAAGAAAAGAGATAGCCCATCTCTATTTTTGATATGCCAACGCGTTCCACAACATACACCGACAGCGGCGAAACAAGTTGTCCCATAACAATATGAATCAAAGTTGCAAACAGGCATAGCTTCATAAATGAATGATCCTTAATAATTGAAAAGATATCCCTTAATCCCGGCTCTTCTCGATGATCTCTCGCCAATGACTCGTTGGTGAAGAAATGGATGATCAATGCTGACGCAAAACAGGTAATACTGGTAATGATAAAAAGTGAAGCATACGAAAGCGTCGCCAGAAAACCGCCGATTGCCGGACCGATTGCCCAACCGGCATTGGCGCCGATTCTAATTAAACCATAAGCTTCAATACGAATCTTTTGATCCGAAACATCAGCAATCATTGCGTTCGATGCCGGCATGAAAAGTGAACCGATAATCGAATTTAAGATAAGAAAAAAAGCAACCACGAGAAAGTGGCTTTTGATATAAACGAAAAAAGCGACCAATAAAAAGGCAATACCCCGGACCAGCATCGAATATATCATCAGTGATCTCCTTCCCAGGTGATCGCTAATCTCGCCTCCCCAGATCTGAGCCAGAGCTCCAGTTGCCGCGGAGATCATCAAGATTGTGCCCACAATCTTCATCGGGACACCAAGCTCGATATGGAAATAGAGACTTATATATGGCATAGCAACCGAAAAACCGAAAGCGGCAATCATCCGTGCACAGAAGATAATCCAGATGCGTCGGTCATATTTGCGCAACAGGTTCATTCTCTGATCATATCCATTTTTTATAAATCGACAAGGGATATAATTTGATATTGACTATTAATAAAATTTCGTTAACATAGAAACTGGTTTATTCTCCACGATCTTAACTTATATCCTATGCAAAAAGTATCTTTATCAAAATTTGATCGGTTGGTTGATGAAATTCTTGAGTTCTTATGGAAGGCTTCTCCGCTCAGTGCAACCTTTGCCGGTATCCATAAATACGACCATCTTCTCGATATAATGGAAGCGGGTGCGCTCGAAGAGAACAACAACCGGAGCAAAAAATATCTTGAGAAACTCCTGAAATTTAATCTTCGGGAACTGAGCCCGGATGAATATATCGATTGGCGTCTGTTGAGAAATTCTTTAGAATCAAACATTAAATCTTTCGAAGCGATTCGCCACTGGGAGAAGAATCCTTCAATTTACCCAGAGGTTGGTCTTTATAGCATTTTTATCTTGATGATCCGCGAGTTTGCCCCACTCCCGGAACGAGCCGAATCAATTCGGTTGCGATTACAGCAGATCCCGCGCTTACTTAAAGAGGGACAGAAGAATTTGAAGAATCCACCTGAGGTCTTTACAAAACTGGCACTCGAGGTAGCTGAAGGAGGCTTGGCATTTTTTAAGAGCGGGATATCCCAGATCAGTGCCCGGGTTCCCAAATTGAAAGACGAACTGGAAAAAGCAGCAACTACCGTCTGCCAGTCCTATGAAGAATACATTCAATTTCTTAAAGAGAAATTTGTGGGTAAGTCCAGGGGTAGTTTTGCTATCGGTACCGAACTCTTTAATTTCAAACTCGATAAAGATCATATGCTCCCCTATAAAGCCGATGAACTTTTTGAAATCGGGCAGGATGCAAAACGTATGACCGAGGCTGAACTCGATGATGTGGCCCGGACTATAGATCGCCGTAAGAGATGGTGGGAGGTCGTGGAGGACATTAAGAATATCCATCCCCAGGCATCTGAACTGTTAGAAGTCTATAAAAGGTCGATGCTTGAGGCACGGGAATTTGTGAAAACGAAGAATCTGGTAACAATCCCACCGGGTGAAGAGTTAGAAGTTATACCCACCCCACCTTTTGAGCGTCCGACCATACCCTATGCAGCGTATATGCCGCCGGCACCGTTTGAGAAAAAACAGAAAGGCTTCTTCTATGTTACCCTGGTCGATGAAAATTTACCAGTTAAGTTACAGGAAGAGGTTCTGCGTGGGCATCCAGTTTATGGCATTCCCATAATTGCTCTGCACGAAGGTTATCCTGGCCATCACCTCCAGTTGGTCTATTCTAATCGCACCAAGCGCAAAATCCGTAAACTCTTCGGTTCCTCGGTCTTTGCCGAAGGCTGGGCACTCTACTGTGAAGAGATGATGGCCGAGGTAGGCTTCTATTCAGACCCGAGAACTAAACTCTTAAAACTTAAAGACCAGCTCTGGCGTGCCTGCCGGATAATTATCGATATCGGTCTCCATACAGAAAAGATAAATTTTGATGAAGCGGTTAACATCTTAGTAAATGATGCAAAACTGGAAAGGGTCCATGCTGAGAAAGAAGTCACCCGGTATACTTTTACCCCAACCCAACCCCTGAGTTATCTCATTGGTAAAAAACAGATACTCGAATTCAGGCATGACTATGAGACAAAACTGGGGCGGAGTTTTCGACTTAAAGATTTTCACGACCAATTATTAAGTTTTGGCACAATCCCGGTTGTCCTGATCCGAGAGGCTATGGGGGTTTGAAACTTCAGGATCAGCAACAGATGTGATCCTGGTAATCGATAATGCTACGGAATGACGGTAAATTTTTTTATATAATTTTCGGCCCCGAAATTGATCGAGATGAAATATACGCCAGGTCTTAATCTACCTCCATTGAAGAGTTTAACTTGTTGACCCCTCGGTTTCAGCAATAGATTAACATCTATAAGTATACGTCCGATGGCATCATAAAGCTTGATGTTGGTTAGGGCTGAAGACTCCAGCCATAAGAATAAATCTCTTCCTTCTTTCAATGGATCAGGATATATAATGACACGACCGGTTTTTTTCCTGTTCTGAAGCATATTTCCAATCGATGTAATGTTATTATAGGCATAACCAAAACCGGCCGAGGCATACCACATCTGATAAAGGGTAGGACTCATAACTGTATTATTGGAATAGAGACATTTACCCTCCCAGGGCTGAGTTGGTGTAAGGACCGGATTACCGGCAAATCTTGTCCAGGAACAGCCCCGATCGGTGGATGTTGCCCAGCCCAGTTGAATCTTACCCCGGGCATTACCGAGGGTATCAGCCCCGGTGTACCAGAGATGGTATTCATTATTTATTATCACCAGACTCGGCGAAGCAATTATTTCATCCCATTGCGTTGTGTCTCCAGGTAAAAAGACCGGCTGACTGGAATGGACATTCCAGACTGCCCCATCATAAGAACTGGCACGACAGAAACCGTTGTTGGCCATAAAGAGCATTATTAACGAGTCGCCGTCGATATCGACTGAAAGACAGGCCCCATTTTGAATAACTGGTGTCTGACCATATTTACTCCAGCGATAACCATCAGATGATGTGGCATAACCAATTCCACAACCACCACCATTTTTCTGTCCAACATACCACATCTTAAACTGACCATTGTGGTAGACAACATCCGGACCATAGATCGTTTTATCATCCCAGGCGCCCGGGGGCCCGGGAGCGAGGATTGAATCAGGGTATCTCGTCCAGTTTACACCATCGGGTGAAGTAGCAACCCCAATCTGGAGAGGTTTTGATGAATCACGCCGGGCACTGTAATACATCCAGTAGGTTGCGCCAATCTTTCGGACGCTGAAACAGGTGACCCAGTCTGAATCCCAATGGCCGGGTGGACTTTTAACAAAAACAGGATTACCAGGATATTTAACCCAGGCAAAAGAAGAGAGCGGCTCTTCACCCCCTGCTTGCCCGGTGATCTTACCAAAGTCACAGGCATCGAGCATAAGGCCGGTAAAGATAAACAAAAGTCCTGGTAGAATCTTCATATTTTATAAGAATGTCTTAGTATATCTCGAGATATTTATCAATCTCCCACTGCGAAACCTGGGTCGCATATTCACTGTATTCACGGCTCTTAATCTCATAATATCGCTGGAAAAGCGTTTCGCCCAATGTCTCGCGGACAAGCTTACTCTTATGATAAAACTGAAGTGCTTCCCACAAAGAACGGGGCAGGAGATCGATCTTTTTTAAATTCAGGTTACTCTGTTCGATTTTATAAACATTCTCTTCAACCGCCTGGGGTGGCTTGATCCTATTTTTTATGCCGTCAAGCCCTGAAGCCAGGATTAAAGCGAAAGCGAGGTAAGGATTGGATGAAGGATCGGGTGAACGGAGTTCAAGCCGGGTGCTCTTCAGACGATTCTTGCTGATCTTTGGTATCCTGACCAGGGCCGAACGATTCATCTGACCCCAGCAGATATAGACCGGTGCCTCATAACCTGAGACCAATCTCTTGTAAGAGTTTACCAGGGGTGATATCACCGCCGAAATCTCCTTGATGTGTTTTAATATCCCGGCGAGATAATTGTAGGCAATTTCTGAAAGCCCATAATCATCCTTTGTATCAGCAAAGATATTCTTCCCGTTTTTGAAGATACTCTGATGGATATGCATTCCACAACCCGCCATACCAAAAATCGGCTTGGGCATAAATGTGGCATAGAGATTATGCTCTTCGGCGATCCTCTTTATCACCATCTTTGCAGTCAGGATATTATCGGCAAGTTGCAATGCATTGGTATATCTTAAATCAATCTCGTGCTGGCTCTTGCCAACTTCATGATGACCGGCCTCAACCACAATCCCGAATTGGGCAAGTTTTTCACACATCGCCTTGCGCACCCTCAGTGCCAGGTCGCCCCCAAGATCAAAATATCCAACCTGGTCATGCAATAGCGGAGTTATCTTTGAACCATCGCGCTGAAATAAGTAGAATTCAAGTTCCGCACCAACATTGAATTCCATACCCTTTTTCTTAAGTTCAACAAGCAAGCTCTTTAACACCCCCCGGGGATCAACCAGTGATGGTTTGTGGTCAGGACCATATACATCGCAGATAAAGCGCGCAGTCTTTTCTACATTCCAGGGAATAATTCTGAATGTACTCGGGTCGGGCCTTAAAAACATATCGCTTTCGCAGATTCGACCAAAACCTTCTACTGAAGAGCCATCAAACCAGATTCCATCTTCCAATGCCTTTTGTAGTTCGACAATTGTTATCGTCACATTCTTTATTGAGCCCAGGATATCAGAAAACCACAGGTCAATAAATTTTACATCATTCTTCTTTATCTCTCTAATTATCTCGGCTCTGGTCATTTTTTCTCCCGTTTGATACCGACATATTCAGCAATGGACTTTGCCTGGGTAAATAACAATAGATAATCGGGCCCACCCGCCTTGGAATCGGTCCCGGACATATTAAAGCCACCAAACGGATGGACACCCACGAGGGCCCCGGTACACTTCCGGTTTATATAGAGATTGCCGCAGAAAAATTCTCGCTTTGCCTTCTCAATCTTTTTACGATTTCGGGTATAAACCGCACCGGTAAGGCCATATTCAGTATCATTGGCAAGTTCGATAGCATGGTCAAAATTTTTAGCCCGGGTCACCGCCAGGATTGGCCCGAAGATCTCTTCCTGAAATAGTCTGGTCTTTGGTCCAATTTCACCAAATACGGTTGGTTTAATAAACCAGCCCCGGGTATCGGCCGGTTCACCGCCACAGAGGAGTTTACCTTCAGATTTACCAATTTTGATATATTCTAACATCGAATTGAACGCATTTTCGTTAATTACCGGACCCATCCAGTTCTCGAATTTTTTGACCGGACCAACCTTGATCGCCTCGACCTTCGGGATGAATTTCTCCAGGAATTTATTGTAAATCTTCTCATCGAGGATCAAACGCGAACAGGCCGAACACTTCTGTCCCTGATAACCAAAGGCTGAGACCAGAACCCCGGAAACCGCCTGGTCGATGTCCGCATCAGCATCAACCACAATTGCATCCTTACCCCCCATCTCGGCGATTACCCGTTTAATCCAGATCTGTCCAGGCTGGGTCTGGCCAGCAAGTTCAACAATTCTCAGGCCGACCTGCTTTGATCCAGTAAAAGCAATAAATCTCGTCCTGGGGTGGCGGACAAGATAGTCTCCGGCTAAGGCACCCGGCCCGGTCATAAAATTGACTACGCCGGGTGGAACCTTTGCTTCTTCAACCACTTCCATAAATTTTGCCGCAATTGTCGGAGAATCACTCGAAGGCTTCAAGATTACTGAATTTCCTGAACCAAAAGCCGCAGTAGTCATCCCGGTCAAAATGGCTAATGGAAAATTCCAGGGAGGAACAACCAATCCAACGCCTAAGGGTATATAGATCTGGATATCTTTTTCGCCGGGATATTGTAACAGTTTTGGACCTTTATCATATCTCAGGACTTCACGGCCGTAATATTCACAGAAATCGATCGATTCTGCAACATCAGCATCAGCCTCGGCCCAGTTCTTGCCGACCTCATAGACCATCCAGGCAGCAAGTTCAAGCTTCCTCCTTCTCATAATTTTTGCCATCTTAAAAAGATAGTTGGCCCGGATGCGGGCCGGGGTATAACGCCAGGTTTCAAAGGTAGCCAGCGCTACTTCCATTGCCTTTTCGGCTATCTTCTCATCGGCCTTACTGAAAAAACCAACAACTTCATCTTTCTGCGAAGGATTGTAGGAATATAACTTTTTATCAGTGGTAACTCTCTCCTTGCCAATAATCAGAGGATACTCTTTACCCATTTGTGATTCAACATAAGCCAGGGCTTCTTCCATCTTTTTACGATTTTCTGGTTTACTGAAGTCAGTATATTTTTCATTCCGAAAAGGTTTCATTAGACCTCCTTAATTTTTTGTTAGTAAATAATCAATTTTAATTATTTGTCTAAAGGACAGTATTGATATTTTTAAGCAGACCGGAAAAGTTTATTCTTTTAATCTTGAGACTTAATATATATCCGATGCTTCTCTAAAGTCAACTATTTTTTAAATTTCACCCTTTCTCCTTCTTAAGACCCATTCAAGAATTAAGAATAGAGCCGCGAGAATTATGAAGATTGGATGAGTGAAATCTATTATGAGGTTTTGCCGTTTAATCTGTGGTTTTAATTCAGGTTTAAAATTTTTAATCTGGTCAATCGTTAAATAGCGGCCATTCGTTATTTGAGCCAGATTGACGAGCAAATCTTTATTGAGATCCGGTCCGATCTGTTCCACCGACTCATCACCAATCGTAAACATTATGCGGTTACTCTTCTCCGGGTTGCCTTCCATATCGGCCGAGACCCAGGCCTGAAACTCACCCGGTTCTGATAGTCGATAGGCTGCCTGATACTTACCGGGCCCGGTCTCTACCATCGGTATGGTTTTCTTGGTAGAATAACCACTGATCTCTAACAGGGGCTCATAACCAGCTGCTGGTTTCAGGCCCCGGGTAAAGGTCTCGGCCGAAAATACAATCTCTTCATTTAATCTATAGATGGTCTTGTTGCTTCTTAAATTGATACGCCCTTTTGAACCCAAAGGAGAAAGGAGGTAAACGATATCGACGAAAAGTTCGGGAATGATATTCTCCCGACCCAGACCAACCAGATTGAATCCCCATAACCCGATATTGCGGCCGGTAATGAGAAAGACCTTGCCCGCATAATATTTACCAAAACCGAACAGAAGATACCCTTCTTGGGTCTGGATAATCTTTTCAATTCTGTCTCCGGTCGTTCGATATAAGTCAACCCCGGGAAAAGGTGGAAGATCGATGCCTGGTTTTAGGACTGAAAATGATGAGGCAACCACAGGGGAAACAGGGCCGGTTAGGTTCTGTTTCACCCTGGTCAGTGAAAAGATGTCGCTTAGAAAATCATCAAAAGTGCTGAGATTGTCTCCACCCAGAATTAGCAATCCACCACCTTCTTCAACATATTTTTTTATGGATGTGGCCTGAGGAGATGTCTTCAGATTAATATTATCTAAGATTACAACATCAAACCGATCCAGATCAAAAGATTGGGCCTTGATCAACCGCTCTTGTTCAATTTTATAATATGTACCTTTAGTCAACTCAACAATAAAGGTTGGTGAAATTAAACTATTCGGTTCGAATGCATTCTTCAAAAATCTTAGATTTTCATTTAACCCCGAACTTAGGTAGAGCAATGCAATCTTATTTTTTAAGACTTCGATCGCCGACCGGTAGCGATTATTTAAGAGATTGTCATCTCTGATATCTAACGAAACTTCTAAGATCTTACGACCCAATTCCTGAGGGATAAATGTAAACTTAAATTCCTGCATACCCGGGCCACCCATTTCAACCGATTGGCGGGCAAGGGTCTTACCACTCAGCATCAAGGCAATATCCCCTTTTGTTCTTTTTTCACCAGAATATTTGACCCGCACCCGGGCCTCAACTTTATCTCCATAAAAGATATAGGCCGGTAAGTCGACCTCGACGATTTCCGCATCTGATTTCAATTCTCGACCAATGCCGACTGTATAGATCGGACAGGAGATTACCCCGAGCGCAGTAATTGGATCGGGTCCCTGATTGTGATTACCATCGCTCAAGAGTATTATGGCGGACGGATTATGGGCAGAAAGGGTGAATAGTGCCCTTGTAATATCAGTGGTGCGTCCTTTAAAAATCAATTTATCGTAATCTTCGATTGTTGAGAGGCTTTCACTGAAACCAAAACTTACCGCACGATATTCCTTTAAATCAGTAAGAACTGTCTTTAGTTGAGAAATTTTTTCTGAATCGGCCATACTCTCCGACTGGTCGATTAAAAGAGCAATCTTAGAAGATTCAGTTCTCGTAATAGGTAGTACCAGATTTATATTCAGAAAGAAAAAGATAATTATCAGTAAGGAAATGAGCCTCAAGGCAAATTCCGGAGTCCTATACCGACGAAAATAGAGGCGGCCGACTAAAAAGGCCAAGAAAAGAATAAAGAGACTACTGAAAAATATCTTCATCGGGCAAAAGTTCTTTTTCGCTGAGCTTCATCTCTATCTCCCTCTTGACTTCTGCCCTGACTCTGGCACCAGACCTTTTATAATAGGCTTCAACTTCATAGATAGTGTCGTCTTTTACCGGAAATGAGAAGCGTCCCAGTTCTGAAATTGATAAAGCTACTATCTTGCCTCTCTTACGGCAAACAATCAATGCCCCGCTCACGAGCGAATCCTCGAGATATACCTTCCCTTTAATATTGAACCCGGGCCGAACCGTATCCGGTGTGAAAAAGAAACAGAGGCGCCTGGAACGATTATGGTTAAAGTCCATTGCCTGGAGAAGAAGAAAATAATAGAGATTTTTATTAACAAAAGTGTCGCCCTCAGTGGCGGGTCGAAAATCGACCTGGCGCCAACCTTTATCCCAGTAGAGATTAAATCCCTCTTTAGGTTTGGGAATTATGAAATATCTTAAACTCGTTGTTTCAATTGCTTCGGAGAAGCGCAGGAATAGTTCTCTCGATTTTAACTCAGGTGAATATTCCATAACCTGTGGTGCAATTGTATCGGGCATAATACTACCTTTAAAATCTTCCTCAAATTCACCGATATTGCCACCTCGATCCTGAACTGAACCCGATAGGCTATAAATTACTGTGTCCTGTTTTTCAGTGGCCAAGATAATCTCACTGTTACTGAATATGGAATAAACTCCAAAGATTTTTAGGGTCTCCTGGTTGGGTTTTAAGATTGTAAAATTATTAACCGAAAGGAGATTGGTATCGAGTTCTTCAGAAAATTTAAGGTCGATATGATTGGCATCGATAACCTTTATCTTGTCAAGCAACGGCCCAAAACGGTCAACCGGATTGGGTGTGCCCTTTTTACCACAGGATAGTAAGAAGATGAGGAGAAGTAGAAGAATTTTTCGAGTCATGGATTGAAAAAGCGCGGCCGGATTATAAACCGGACCGCGCTATCAATCAGTCAACATCGACCGCGATACAGGTAACTGTCCTTCTTACAGATTTTATCGCTCTTATTTTCTTGATGATTACCTCTCTTAGCTCTTTTATATCTCTCGCTTCCAAAAATGCGATAACATCGTGCAAGCCAGTTACCACATGGGCAAGTTTTATACCTTCGATCTTGGAAAGTAATTTAACAACCTCGATTTCTTTGCCTGCTTCAGCATCGATCAGAAGATATGCGGCTACCATTTTCGACCTCCTTAAACGCCTTCATATACTATTCGAAATCCAGGATAAGTCAAGCAAAAAAAAGCTCTTGAGTCCATATAACTCTTTCTTTTAATTCTTTAGGAATTTTAAGTTATCCAGCATTAGTTATAAATAAAAACCCCATATATCAAAATAAGTATTTTCCCTATTGAAATGAATAAAATTGGGAAACTGTTGGGATAATAATCTGATTTTTGACCGGCGCGTATAATTATATTATGTATTTTTGTGATTGGTAACTCTTAACTGGAGGAAGATTGAAAAGAGATGTAAGGGCAGGTTTTTTCCCTGTCCTTAAAATGGTTAAATTTTTGCTGAGAGACTCTCTCGAGAGGGAATACTGCACTAATTACTCTTTTCCTTTTTCCATCTTTCATCCTCTATCTTTTGTCTCTTTTTGACCCCCGGACCCTTTCGACCCTTAACCTGGGGGTGTAAGATGATTTAAGAAGCATAATTGGTCAAAAGTCGATTATCCTTTAACAAAAGAGAAGGATAAACTTTTGAAAAATAATTACGGTGTTTATTAAAAATGGCATTTCTATCAATTTTTGAAAATTGGGATGAAAAATCGGGTTGTGTCCCGATTTCCGTAGAAATTCATAATAACACAACCTTAACGCCGATATTATAATCATTTAAGCCACCTTGTCACTCTTTTTCTTAATCACTTCAGACATATCACGCCAGCCGGGAATCTTCCTTAAAGTGATTTGACCACTGGCAATTAGACCATAAAGTATTATTAAA
>CBFGIV010000050.1:0-17083 GCA_965648915.1 Caldifarciminota bacterium
TTTGGTTATAATGTGCTTTCAGCACCAAAAGAAGACTGGTACATATAAAGCACTCATATTAAAAAAGGAGTAAAACAATAGAAAATTAACTATTGATTATTTTTCAAAGAAGATTTTCTCAGACCACAGTTGACAAAGGTTCTTATCTGATTATAATGAGAGAATGAAGATATCGGTGATTGTCCCGGCTTATAACGAAGTAGAAAATATCCCCCATCTGGTTAAACTTTTCCGCGAGTTCAATGAGAGGCAGAAAGAAAAGTATGAAGTGATTATTGTTGATGATGGTTCGACCGATGGGACCTATGATAAGGTGCGGGAACTGACCGAAGGGATTTCCTGGATTAAAGTTGTCCAGCATAAGAGAAATTTAGGCAAGACCGAGGCGCTGAGTTCCGGGGCAAAGGTGAGCACCGGCGAAGTTTTAGTGATTTATGATGCGGATATGCAGTATGATATCGACGATATACCAAGACTTTTGAAATTGATCGAAGATGGGGCAGATGTGGCAACCGGCTGGAAGACCGGGGATTACGAAAAGAAGTTTGTATCAAAGGTCTACAATATTTTGGCCGGATGGCTCTTTGGCCTTAAGATCCATGACTTAAATTCGATCAAGGCTTTCCGGCGTGCGATCCTGGATGAAATGCCAATGCGGAAAGATTGGCACCGCTATATCATCCCCTTTGCCAAAGAGGCCGGTGCCCGGATCGAGGAGATCAAGGTTAATCTGAGACCGAGACGATATGGCAAACCCAAGTATTCGAGCCCCGGCCGGATTATAATCGGTTTTTATGATCTCCTGGCAGTGAAATTTCAACTCTCTTTCCTGAAAAAGCCTATGCTCTATTTTGGCGGAATCGGCGGATTTTTAATCCTGGCGGGCTTTCTGGCTGGAATCTTAGCAATTATCCTGCGCATCTTCGGGCATGGTTTCCGCCCCCTCTTATATCTTGTTATTCTCTTTATTCTCTCTGGATTATTATTCTTTGGCCTCGCCCTGATCGGTGAAGCAGTTGCCGCAATCATCGAACGCATCGAAAGGCTGGAAAAAAAGATTTGATGAAGCGGCTCCTCCATATCTTGAGGATTCTCATTGGAGTCCTCCTGATTATCTTTCTCTTTGCACGAATTGATCTCCGTTCGGTCTTAAACCACATCCTGAGTGTGGATATAAAATTTCTTCTCTTTGCCTCCATACCTTATTTCATATTTATTATGATATCGGCCTGGCGCTGGAAGATCTTGCTCGACTACAAAGGGATGGGAGTCGGTTTTGGTGATGTCCTGAAGGTCTATTTTATCCATCTCTTCTTTAACAATTTTCTCCCCTCAAATGTGGGTGGGGATCTGGCCAGGATTGCATTTACCATCCGGGAAGGGAGGAGGGCAGAAGCGATCGGGACGGTTATCGTCGATCGCATCCTCGGTTTTTTTGGCCTTTTTATATTTGGTTTCTTTTCGGTCTTCTTACTCTATCTCACGATCAAGAAGGTTGAATTTCTTGCCTTTCTGATTATTGGCTCATTCATAATTCTGGCCGTTGCGACGGTTGCATTCTCGGAGAGGATCTATCGATTCCTCTCTCCGATTTTGCTGCGGATTAAACTTCTTAATATAGGCCAGCGGGCAGTTCACCTTTATGAGACTTTTATCCATTTCGGAAAGGCGCGCCGACCGATGGTTTACTGTGTAATTATCTCGTTCTTTGTCCAGGCCCTACTTGCTTATGTGCCGTATCTAATTCTTCAAGCACTACCCCAGCGGTTTCCTGTCACCTTACTCAGTTTTTTTATTTATATCCCGATCATTAATATCCTGGTGATGATACCGGTTTCAGTGGGGGGTATCGGAATAAGGGAAAACAGTTATGTCTTCTTATTTAAACGGGTAAATCTACCGGCCGACGCCGCAGTTTCAGTCTCGTTGTTGTTTTTTCTGATCTCCTTTATCTTCAGTCTGCCCGGAGGCATTCTATTTTTAACCCAGCGTGTCCAGACAAAGAATTGATTGGTATTGACAAAGATATTTGTTTTCGATAGAATGTGGGTTCGTGGTGAATGAAAGATTTTTCCAGGTGTTTTTTTGTTAGCAGTGAGGAGGTTCGGTGAAGATCTGTATGATTGGCACCGGCTATGTCGGGTTGGTTACCGGGACCTGTTTTGCTGATATTGGCCACAGTGTTATCTGCATTGATAATGATGTTGATAAGATCAGGATGTTGCAGGATGGTAAAATTCCGATCTATGAACCCGGTCTGGAAGAACTGGTCAGGAAGAATGTCGATAAGAAGCTCCTCTCGTTCTCAACCTCAATCGCCCAAGGGGTTGAGAAATCACAGGTAATATTTATCGCAGTTGGGACCCCACCCAAGGAGAACGGAGAACCGGACCTTTCCAGTGTTGAAAAGGTCTCCCAGGAGATTGGTTCCAGTATGAAGGACTATCGGTTGATTGTTGAGAAGAGCACGGTTCCGGTCCAGACCGGTAAATGGATCAGAACCACCATCCAGCGTTTCAGCCAGACCGGCGTTGATTTTGATGTTGCTTCCAATCCTGAATTCTTAAGAGAGGGATCGGCGATCTATGACTTTCTCCATCCTGACCGCATTGTGATCGGGGTTGAGAATGAACGGGCAAGGGATCTGTTGCTCGAAATCTATAAACCAATTGATGCAGTAAAGATTGTAACTGATATCGAGAGTGCGGAACTGATTAAACATGCCTCCAATTCCTTCCTGGCGATGAAGATTTCATTCATTAATGCAATATCCATCATCTGTGAACTGACCGGAGCCGATATCGTTAAGGTCGCAGATGGTATCGGCCTGGACAGGAGGATCGGTCGCGATTTTTTGAATGCCGGGGCCGGGTTTGGTGGTTTCTGCTTTCCCAAGGACCTGAGGGCGTTTATCGGTATTGCTCAAAAACTGGGCTATGACTTCAGACTCTTGAAGGAAGTCGAGAATATTAATATCAATCAACAGCATCATATTGTTGCCCGGCTGGAGAGCATGCTCTGGAATATCAAAGAGAAGATAATCGGTATCCTGGGACTGGCCTTTAAACCAAACACCGACGATATGCGTTATGCTCCCTCAATCACCATTATTGAATTGCTTCAGAAGGGTGGGGCAAAGATCAAGGCCTATGACCCGGTGGCAATGGAGAAGGCAAGATTGGTGCTGAGGGATGTTGAATTTTGCCGGGACCCTTATCAGACGATTGAGAATGCCGATGCCCTGGTGCTCCTGACCGAGTGGGAGGAATTCAAGCACCTCGATTTTGAAAGGATCAAAGGTTTGATGCGTCAGCCTCTAATTCTCGATGGCCGAAATATCTTCGATCCAGAATCCCTCAAAAAGATGGGTTTCATCTACCGGGGTGTTGGTCGATGAAAATTCTGATCACCGGGGGGGCGGGTTTTATCGGTTCCCATCTGGTCGAATATTTTTTGGATCAGGGTGATGAGGTGATTGCCATCGACAATTTTATCACCGGAAAAGAGGAGAATATTGCCCGGTTCCGGAATAACCTTCGATTCCGTTTTATAAAATTTGATGTTGCCCAGGAGTGGCCCTTAGAAGAAAAGATCGACGCCTTACTCCACTTTGCTTCACCCGCCAGTCCTTTTGATTATTTGAAATATCCGATCGAAACCATCCGGACTTCCTCGCTGGGCACGCTCAATGCCCTGGAATATGCACTTAAGTTTAATGCCCGCTTCCTCCTCGCCTCGACTTCTGAGGTCTATGGCGATCCCCTGGTCCATCCTCAGAATGAGAGTTACTGGGGAAATGTCAACCCGACTGGCCCGAGGTCAGTCTATGATGAATCGAAGAGATTTGCGGAAGCGGCGGTGACGGCCTATCACCGCCAGTTTGGCCTGAATTGCCGTATTGCCCGAATCTTCAATACCTATGGGCCGAGGATGAGGGAGGACGATGGTCGGGTCGTGCCCACCTTTATTGTCAAGGCACTCAAGAATGAGCCATTGCCCATCTTTGGTGATGGGAGTCAGACAAGGTCCTTCTGTTATATCAGCGATCTGGTTGAGGGGATCGCTTGCCTGCTTGATTCTGATTATTATGAGCCGGTGAATCTGGGCAATCCCGCCGAATTTAAGGTGATTGAACTTGCCCAGATTATCAAAGAACTGACCGGGACCTCAAGTGAGTTTATTTATCGGCCTTTACCCCAGGATGATCCTAAACGGCGTTGTCCGGATATCACCCGGGCGAAGAAGGTTTTGGGCTGGAGCCCCAGGGTAGAATTGCGCGAGGGGTTAAAGAATCTAATCGACTGGTACCGGACCGAGTTAAATGAGAAGAAAGAATAACGAACATTTAAAGATCTATCTTTTGATAATCATCTATGCAGTTCTCTCGGTGGTACTCTTTGACCCAAAATTACATACGGGTGGCGATAATGTCCGTTATCTTATTCTAACCGAATCGTTGAGCAGATTTAAGGGATTCCTTGATCTCCACCTTCCCGGCACACCTCCCCATACTCAATATCCTTTTGGCTTTCCGCTCCTTCTTGTCCCGCTCTTCTGGATTTTCGGTAAGAATGTTGTTATTCTAAAACTTGTCCCTTTTTTCTGTGGCATCGGTGCCTTATGGTTCTTTATTCAGCTGATGAGAAGGCTCCTGGTTAAAGAATGGCTCTATCCGGCACTGGCATTTATCTTTACTCCGATCCTGATTGAGTATAATCACTGGCTCTTTTCCGAAATGCCATTTCTTTTCTTCAGTCTGGGGAGTCTCTATTTCTTGACCCGCTATCGGGAAAGAGCGCTATTTTTTATCCTTGGCAGTCTCTTTGCCGTCTACGCCTATTTTATCCGCACCGCCGGGATAACGCTGATCCTCGGTATTGCCGTCAGTCTGCTTTACAGAAGGGACTGGAAGAAACTTTTACTTTTTGCAGTTATATTTCTCGTTCCCTTCGGTCTGTGGCAGTATCGAAATTCCCGGATTCCCCAGGAGTGGTCTTATTTCCAGCAACTGGTAGCAAAGGATCCATATAATCGCGAGGCGGGAATTATAAATTTCTATGATTTTATCACACGCATTCGCGAGAATCTATCATTATATCTCTTCAATATTGTCGGGAGTGCATTTTTCCCAGTAATCTCAATGCAATTTGTCCAGGGACTAATCGGTTTGATATTTCTGGTGTGTTTTATTGCCGGTTTTATCATCCGGCGCCGGATACTTGACTTTATCGATTTTTATATTGTTTTTGCCCTCGCTTTGCTTCTGGCCTGGCCCCGGGTCTGGTCCGGAGATCGATTTCTTTTGCCGATAATGCCCATCCTGCTCTTTTATCTTTCCTTCTCTCTGGCGAGACTCTTTGATCAATTAAAACTGCGCTTCGGTCTCCAGGCTGTGATTGCTTTATTTATCCTGATTAATCTTTTTAAAATCATCCCTTCATTGGGTGCCGGTTTTTCCAGTAAGTATCCGATCGATTATCAGCGGTATTTTGAGGTCTGTAAGTGGGTCAGAGAGAATACCCCTACCGGTTCATCAATCGTCGCCCGCAAGCCGGAATTTGTCTATTTTTTCTCAAATCGTAAGTCCTTCCTCTATACATTCAGTTATGACGAAGATCGAGTGTTGAAAGATATCCTTAATGCTGATTATGTCCTGCTGGATAACTTTATGTGGACGGCAACGACCCAGAAATATCTCCTGCCCGTGGTGCGAAGGAACGTTGCGCTCTTTACGGTTGAATATCAGACCCCGCCACCAGAATTTTATCTGCTCAGAGTGTTGAGATGAAACTCTCGGTTATCATACCGGTCTATAATGAGGAGGTCAGTATTAAGGATGTTGTGAAACGGGTTCAGGCGCTAAAGATTGATAAAGAGATTATCATTGTTGATGATGGGTCAAATGATCGAAGTCGCGCTATTATCAGCCGGCTTGAGGGTGTGAAGAAAATTTTTCACGAAAAGAATATGGGAAAGGGTAGGGCGATAAGAACCGGGCTTGAGGTCGCTCAAGGTGATTTTGTTATTATCCAGGATGCAGATCTTGAGTATAATCCTGAAGATTATTATAAATTACTGGAACCTTTAAAGAATGGGAAGACCAATGTCGTTTATGGTTCGCGATTTAAGGGCAAGGGTAAATTCCTTAAAAAGAGTTATCACGCCAACAAGTTCCTTACTTTTCTAACCAATCTTCTCTTCGGCGGCCGTCTGAGTGATATGGAGACCTGCTATAAGGTTGTCAAAAGTGATCTGATCAAGAGTTTAAATTTGCAAGCGAATCGTTTTGAGATCGAGCCCGAGATAACAGTAAAATTACTGAAACGGCACGAGAAGATTTTTGAAGTGCCCATCTTTTATCAGGGGCGGAGAACCGGTAAGAAGATTGGTTTCAAGGATGGGGTCGCGGCGATCTTAAACCTTATTAAGTGGAAGATAACAGAATGAAAGTCCTGTTTGTTGTGACTGCATTTCCCCGTTATCCGGGTGATGTGATTACACCCTGGTTGCTTGAAGAGATAAGGGGTTTGAAGAAATATGGTGTTGAGGTGGATGTCTTTACCTCATCCTACAAAGGTCTCAAGAGCGGTCTCTTTGAGGATATTATGGTCTATCGATTCCGCTATTGTTTCAAACGCTATGAAAATCTTACCCATGAAGAGATGGCGGCAGATCGTTACGGCCGGGGTCTGCGTTACAAATTTATTGCGCTCTGCTATTTACTCTTCGGAATAAAGGCGATATATCAACACTGCCGGCGTAATAGATATGATGTTGTCCATATCCACTGGCCCTTCCCGCATATCATATTTGGATTTTTTGCCCGTAAGGCCCGGCCGACAAAACTGGTAGTTACTTTTTACGGTGCCGAGGTGCGGTGGTTGCGGAAAAAATTTGCCTGGTTGAGTAATATTATGAGGTATCTCCTCCGGTCGGCCGACGCCTTTATCGCTATCTCCACCCACATCGCTGCGGAGATAAACTCTCTGGTCGAGCAGAAGGTTTCAATTATCCCGTTTGGTGCTGCCTGTGAGGCCGGGGATGATGTGCGCACCAGCGATGATAAATTTATCCTCTTTGTCGGTCGCCTGGTCGAAAGAAAAGGGGTAAAAATTTTGATTGAGGCATTCAGCCGGATCCATAATTTGATTCCCCACCGGCTTGTGATTGTTGGTGATGGCCCGGAGAAGAACGACCTGATGATTCAGGCAACACAATTGAAATTAGACCAGCGGGTCGAATTTGCCGGCTGGGTTCCATCCTTTGCCCTCAAGGAATATTTTAGAAAATGTACGGTCTTTGTGAACCCATCGATCGTTGATCGACGCGGGGACACTGAATCCTTAGGTGTTGTTCAACTTGAAGCAATGACTTTTGCTAAACCGGTGATTGCCTCGCGCGTGGGCGGGATTGTTGATACGATTGAGGATGGAAAGAGTGGCATTTTGGTTCCACCCGGAGACCCGGAGCGTCTGGCTCAGGCATTGCTTGATCTGACACGAAATCAGCAGCGCGCCCGGAGATTAGGCAATTATGGCAAGAAACTGGTCCGGACCCGTTTTAATTGGGATCGGATCATAAAAAAAGTGATAGATCTCTATGAAGAATGTAATTGAGGCACTCCTCTTTGTAACTGATAGTCCTCTATCAATAGATAGAATAAAAGAGATTTGCGAGATCGATCCTGAGGAGATTCGAAGATTGATTGCCGAATTGAATCAGGAATATGAAGCCAGCAATCGAGCCTTTCGGATAAAGGAGATTGCCGGTGGTTATCAGTTATACACCCTACCTGAATATGCCCCCTGGATAAAGGAACTCTTTCAGCGTCGGGCTGAGGCAAGATTGTCCAAGGCGGCGCTTGAGACCCTAGCGATCATCGCCTATAATCAGCCGATTACCCGAGCCCAGATTGAGCGCTTGCGCGGGGTCGATTCGACCGGCGTCATTGCGACCCTGATTTCCCGGCGGTTGGTCAGCACCGATGGTCGGCTGCCCGGTCCGGGTCGACCGTTAAAATATATTACAACCAAGGAGTTTTTAAGATACTTCGGGCTTAAGGATTTATCAGAATTACCAAAGATAGAGGAGTTTTTCCCGGATGAAGGAGCGGTTAAATCTCAGGAAGATCAAGGCCCTGTTTAATAACTTCGGGATTGACCTGATCGGTGTTGCTGATCTTGAAAATTTAAAATTTGATACTGTTGAGATCAGCAATAGATGGAGCAGGGCGATTGTTTTCGGTTATGTTCTGTCATCTGCAGTGCTCGAGACGGTCACGGATCGGCCATCCCTAATCTATAAACACCATTACAAGACTGTGAACTGGATACTCGATCAGGCGGGTGAAAGAGTTGCCCACGCGCTCGAAAATTGGGGTTACCGCTCACTTGCGATTCCCGCCTCCCAGACAGTTGATCGTGAACACATCCGGGGACATATCTCACACCGCTATCTCGGCCATCTTGCCGGCCTGGGGTTTATCGGCCGTTCAGGATTGCTGATCAATCCTCGATTTGGTGCCCGGGTAAGGTATGCAACCATCCTGACCGATTTAAGATTGAAACCTGATAAACCGCTTAACCGGGATTGCGGCGATTGTCGGCTCTGTATTGATGCCTGTCCGGCCCGGGCGATCAGTGAACAGGGGCTTGATTTTGAGAGATGTCATGCACAGGTTAAAGAATTTGCTGCTCTGCCCGGTATCGGTCAAAATATCTGCGGTGTCTGCGTCAAGGTCTGTCGAGGAAGAAGTTGATGTTTGATCGCAGGTCCATCTTGGGTATTCCTTTTATAGGTATTATCACGAGTGATGTGAAGATAATTGAATTGGTTCTTGACTCTCTCCGATCGATGGTTGGCGCCCCGCGCGATTCATATGGTAACGTACCTTTTGATCAGACGGATTATTATCGAGATGAGATGGGGAGTAATTTGACAAGGGATTGGTATTCTTTCAAACAGTTCCTCGGTCAGGATGAACTGGTTAGGTTTAAGATTTTAGCAATGGAGATTGAGAGACAATTTTTAAATGAAAAGGGTGGACGAAAAATAAATATCGATCCCGGGCTTGTAACACTGAACAGCGTTCTTCTGACCACGCACAAAAATTCCGGACATCGCATCTATTTAGGAGAAGGTATTTTTGCTGAGATAACACTGATCTATAAGAATAAGGCCTTCCAACCCCTGGAGTGGACTTATCCTGACTATCGGATTGAAGGGGTCCGGCGCTATTTTGGAGAATTGCGTCGGCAGTTCAAAGATGAAATCAGGACAGGAGAAGACAATGTTTAAAATTTCAGTCAGAGGAAACTTTGCTGCGGCCCATTATGTTCGCGGTTATCGTGGTGATTGTGGTAGTAGCCACGGCCATAACTTTACCGTCGAGGTGGTAATAATTTGTCATCAACTTAATAAGATAGATATTGCCTTTGATTTTCGGCGTCTGAAGAAAAGGCTCAATCAGATTCTGAAATTGCTCGATCATAAGGACTTAAACCGTCTCCGTTTCTTTCGGCGCCACAATCCGACCGCCGAGATGATTGCTTATTACATCTACCTGCGATTAAAAAAGATGATGCCGCGGGTCAAGATTGAATCGGTCTCGATCTGGGAGAGTGATGAAAACAGGGCGACCTATGCACCCTGAAAGAGAGAATTGTCTGGTCCTGCTCTCCGCGGGCCTGGACTCACTGGTCTCGCTGGCCGTAGCAATGCGGCAACTCGATGTTGTTTGTGGGGTGACATTCAATTATGGACAACGTGCCGCGCGTGCAGAATTAGAATCGGCGCGCAGGATCTGTCTCCACTACAAGATCGAATTTTTACCGATCGACATAACCTGGCTTGGTGCGGTAAGCAGTTCGGCGGTGACCACAAAAGGAAGGATAGGGATTAAAAGATTCCAATCGGTTAAGGATGTCTGGGTGCCGAATCGTAACGGCCTCTTTTTGAGTATCGGCGCGGCGCTGGCTGAGGCGAGGAGGATTAAGTATGTAATTACCGGTTTCAATCGGGAGGAGGCTGAAGATTTTCTTGACAACAGTCGAAAATTTGTTAATCTGTTTAACCGGATACTAAATTTTTCGACATTAAATCGTGTCCGGGTTAAGAGTTTTGTACAGGACTTGAATAAGATGCAGATTGTTAAGTTGGGAATGCGGCTCAAAATTCCCTGGGAATTGATTTATTCGTGTTATCTGGGTAAGGCAAGGATGTGCGGCCGTTGTCTGAGTTGTTTGCGCTTGAAGGATGCGCTGAAACAGTCGGGTCTTTTAATAGAATTAAAAAAATTATTTGATAAATAAAGGAGGCAAAAAGTGCGCTATCGTTTTATAAAAGATTCGATCGATTATACCGGTGAACAGTTGATGAGCCATTTTGCCCTGGACTCTTTTGGCCTGGCCGGGGATTCGATTGTTGGTTTTATCGGCAAATGCGATGTGAAGTTGAAAGAGATGGTCGATATGGAGGATCTGAAAGCGGGTAAGTCGATATTCTCCGAGCAGATGCTCCATTTTATTATCGAGCACTTTGATACTGATCTGGAAAAGGCGGTCCTGAGGCAGTATCTGATTATTTCGATTATCAAAGACATCCTGGGCGAGATGGCTAAAAATGCCAGTTTCCGGAAAGAGGGCACAGACATCTATGATGGAGATGCGAAACTTACCATATCGGTTGCGACGGTCTCTCCGGTCTCGACCCTGATTCATGTGGGCATAAATATCACATCGACCAATACCCCGGTAAAGACCAAGGGGCTGGCCGATTACAAAATTGATCCGGCTGAATTTGCCAATCAGGTTCTTGATCGCTATTCCAAGGAGATCGAAAAGATTCAGATTGCCCGGTGCAAAACGAAGTGGGTTGATTGATCCGGCTGTTACCCGGGTAAAACAGAATGGTTCAGGGCTGGATCTGCGAGGTCTTCAATTCGATTCAGGGTGAGGGGATCTATATCGGTTCCCGCCAGACTTTTATCCGCTTTGCCGGCTGTAATCTCCGATGTCAGTACTGCGATACCCGAAGGGCACAGAAGAAGAAACTTTACTTCAATTTTGGTAAGCAGAAATTTTCTAACCCGGTTTCGGTCGAGCAACTGATCAATCTTGTTCAGGAGAAAGAAGTTTCTCTGACCGGTGGGGAGCCGCTTGTTCAGGCCGACTTTCTTTATGAACTATTACGGAGCCTGAAACGGCATGGGATTGGAACATATCTCGAGACCAATGGGACAATTGTTGAGCCTCTAAGAAAATTGCTTCCGTATATCGATTTTGTCAGTCTCGATTTTAAGATCCCTTCAGCAACCGGTGAAAGGCCTTACTGGAAGGAGCACGAAGCCTTTTTAAGACTATGCCGTAATCAACACTGTTTTGTGAAAATAGTTGTGAATAAAAATCTTAGAGAGGCGGAACTTTTAAGGGTGGTCGAGATAATTAAAAGAGTCGATAAGAATATTCCATTGGTGATTCAGCCGATCGGCTTGCATGACCTTAAACCACTTATGTTGTTTCAGAAGATTGGCCTTGAGCATCTACCCGATGTGCGCATCATACCCCAATTGCATAAGATATTAAGAATAAGATAAAATATATGAAACTTGCCTAAAGTACTCTTTGTCATTATCTTTTTGGGAGATTGCTGAAAAATGCAATCTCAATGATTACAGTGATGAGAAAACAGATTACAGTGATTGAAATTACGAAAGTTTATCATTGGTATCACACGAAAATCACTATCATCGAGAGGCTGCTGATGACTTTTTCAGCAGACTCTTTGGATACCGATGTTAACGATTGTTACATTCTCTTAACCACTATTAACTTTCGTATTTTTTAAGATGAAGCAGGTGGAATATCCTTATATATGTTCTTTTATCTTCCAACTGTTATCTACTATCAGCTATCTCCTATCCTTATTATATTCCACTTTGCCCTTTGCATTATGCGCATTGCCACTTAAAGGGGGAGAAGGCTTTGTCCATATCTTGGGCAGCGCTTTTGATTAGTTGCCTCCAAAAATTTAATTTGACGTTTTTTTATTTTACTATAATAATTTTGCCGTTTTCTACGCACTTTTCAGAAATCATTCGCACGATGTAAACTCCGGTTGGTAAATTTTTGGCATTAAAACGCATTTTACGCTCACCAGCAGGTTCGATTGCATCTTTTACAATTAAGGTTTGCTTTCCAGTAATATCATAAAGTTTTATTGATACTCGGCCGGTATTTGGTAAATTATATCTTATTAAAGCAGATTGAGAAACAACATTAGGACAAATATTCAAGATAGTAGGATACCGAATAGATAGATAATTTCCTTCATCGATTTTTATATTTCCGGTCCGATTACGTTTGTAATAGACTTGGCGCCTCTGGTTGCGGTCATCAGTCCAGATGACATGAACACCCGAACCAGCAGTGGTAATATGAGGATAGGTAGAGACTGCAGGTTCATTGGTCAGTCTGACGGTCGAATCCCAGCTAAATCCACGATTGCTCGATTTCTTGTAGTAGAGATCCCAATAACCACCATAATTATCAATCCAGACTAAATGGACATTGGAACCTGAGGCATAAATTGAAGGAAACAGACACTGGCCAAGGCTGTATGATAGGTTTGTGTCAGCACTCCAGGTGGTCCCTCTGTCCGTAGAATGTTTGTAAAAAATTTCGTAATTAAAATCGGTACCTGTGGTTATACATTCTACCCAGGCAACGTGAAAATCATTACCAGATACAGCACCGCAAGGATCTCCGGAAGGATATGATGTATTGGTTAGTTGAATATCACGACTCCATGTATTACCAAAATCGTTTGAGTATTTATAGAATATTTCAGAAGGAGAATCTGACCATAAAAAAGAAACAAAAGAGTCGCGAGCAGTAATATATGGTGCAACAGCACCACCACTTATTCGAATCAGAGCAGTATCTTTACGCCAGGTCTGACCAGCATCATCAGATTTTGTGAAATAGATGGTGTCCTGAGTGATACTGCCCCACCAGCACACATAGATATGACTGTCTGAAACTGCAATGGACGGATCGTAACTGTAAGTGTTGTTTGTTAGATGAGTGTCCGGAGACCAGGTATTACCACCATCGGTTGACCTTTTATATAGAATGTTCCCAAATCCACGCCACACAATATGGACGGCAGAGCCACTTACTGCGATTGCCGGGTAAACAGAGGAGTAGATATCATAAGTCAGCCGTGTATCTTGACCCCAATCTGTTCCATTATTGGTTGAACGTTTGTAGTAGATTTCCGCATTACCGTCACGATAGTCATACCAGATTATATGCAAAGTGCAACCGGAAGAGGCAATACATTTTGCATGATTGTAATTGGTGACAGAATAGAGAGTATCGGTTAGTCTTACATCCGGCTCCCACTGGGCAAACAACAATTCAGTAAAGAAAATAAAAAATGTTAGGTATTTCATATAATTAACCTCGCAACATATTAAAAGGGGCGGGTCAAAGGCCCACCCCGGGATTTTCTACGGTCATCTCACTATGATGATTTTCCTGGTGCATCTGAAATTTCCAGCCATGAAGACCATAAAGTATATGCCCGACCGGAGTTTCGCATCCTGTGAGTCTATTCCTTGCCAGGTAATATTATGGTAACCAGGTAAGAATCTCGAATTAAGAAGATTGACAATGTGTCGGCCAGTAGCATCATAGATGTTTAGTGAAACTTGAGAACCTTCAGGCAGACCAAAAGAGATCTTGATAACGCCGGTTGCTGGATTAGTTGATAAACAGTTAAATGAGAAGGTCTCTGGGATAATCAGACTTGAACCTGCAGTCTGCCCCCCTTCGCCACCTTGAATAACCATGCAGGTTCCCTGGTAAGGTCCATAATTATGCTTGTCAGCAGTAACATAAAGTGTTCCTGTGGTCTGGGCATCGATTGAAAATGATACATCGCCTAAAGCGTTTGTATATCCAGCTTGGTGAATATCATTCTCCTTGTATAAGCAGACTACGGCCATGCCAACACCATAACCCAGTGCGTCGGTAACATGAACATCAAAGGTTGTAGGTTCAGTTGTAATCTGAACGGGATGCGTAGCATTTAGATAACCAAGCCAGTCAGTGTAGACATCATTTTCCGGGTCACCCAGATAATGATATCTTTTTAATCCCCGATTGTAATCCGGGTCACTACCATAAGCTTCATAAGTTCTTACTTTTGCAGTATTCATAGTCCAACCGATATTATAAATGTTGTTATCGAAAGCATTGCGGTAGAGTTCAGTATCGAATTTATGATTCCAATTTGTAGGCGTAGGATGTGGTGCGGCAACTGCACCAACACCACCACCATGCGGGTTTCTTAGCCAGGCTTCAGCCAGACAGGTTGTATCAAAAGGTATTTGCGCTGCGTCACGTTGAATATAGCCGATATCGCCGGTCTCACAGCAAATTGAAAATACCATTGGCAACCATGCTTCATACATTGAACTGTAGTTATAAAGGTCATAGACATCTGCATTAGTAAAGTTTTCGCCATGAAGATTCCAGTCGCACCAGCCGCTCCAGTAGTCGCCGTGCCCTCGATAATTGACCAAACTTACACCTCTGGGATACGATAGATAATCGTTGATGTGGGACTTTACAGTATTATTACTAACAAGTGGATTATTACCATTATCTTCTGCCCATGTCCACCCTTCTTGTTGCCGAGGTCTTAGGAAGTTATACCATATGGAATCCCATTTACATGCCCAGTAACCCCTTGGGTCGGTCGGGTTCTCTTTGGCCGCAACCAGGTCGTGGTTTTTAATCTTCCAACCCGCCCACGGATAGCATTCGTAGGCGAATATTTTATCAATAACCGCATTAAGTTGTTGCGTAGACCAAACCGTGAGTCTCCCGATTGCTATATCAGGTAAGGTATCATTGCCAAAAATACAAGCATACCATGTATCAGACCAATCTTCACCGAAACCGCCAAAGGGTGTCCAGTCCGCAACCGGAAGGCATGGTTCTCCGGGAAGAATCGGGAAGAACGGCTTACGCACCGCATCACCAACTAACAGGACATATTCTGCCGCATAGTTATCAAAATAAAATTTTATGCAGTTTTTTATCGCTTCAGTATCACGGGCAACTGTGGTTGGAACGATCTCAGTAAATACAGTTATCCCCTTTTTTCTTTTCCAATCAGCCAATCTTATTATATCATTGGCAAATGACTCATCGGTGACGATAAGGTAAACCGGGAAAGTATACGGGGGTACCGGCGGCGGACCACCACCTAAGGTTCCATAATTGGCAATCGTATTTCTGTATATCTTATCAAATTGTGGACGGACATTAGAAGGCCAGGCACGGGTAGTATTTCTGAGATCTTGACCGGTAAATTTACATTCAAGAACCATCTCGGTTGATACATTGAGAACTCTGGTTACAGGATTAAATTTTATCGGTCGAAAATTTAAAAGTATTGTTCGATAATCGCGAAAGATCGCCGGTGCACTTCTGTCATATTTAATTTGAGGATAAAAGTTATTGGTTCGGTAGGTGACCTCGTTTATTGTGAAGGGCGGAGGCGGTTCCTTTTCACAGCGAGGTCTTTGGTAGGGATAGATAAAGTAACCATTAAGCTCTCGGTCCTTGGTGTTTAATATCACAGAAACATCTGATTGCGGCGCAATGGCAATGAGCCGACCAATATTCGGTAGTTCAGGATTCCCAACCGCCCACCCCGAATGAACACCCGGTAAGGTGATTGTCTGGTATTTAACTCCGTTTACTATTTTTTCATCAACAAGCATCCCTGGGACAGTGACTTTGAACTTAACACCGGCACGATCACCAGAAAGTATCTCTACTTTCGGTGGAGTAGGATTAGGTGTTCCGTCAAAAGAAATCCACATCGGGTCAGCAACACACAGACCGATAAAACCACCGATATCCATACTCCCTTAACATTTAGGCGACCTTTCATAAAGTGCTTCATAAGAACTTCCTTTGCAATAAAAAAATTTTATACATAATATAAACATAAACTGGTTTTTGTCAATGTTTTTGTGGAGAAGAATTTCAACAAAATCCTGTGCGTTCGAAAAATGCTATCTGTCCTCTTAAATTATTAATTATTGTTTTTATGGAGTCTCTTCGTTTTCATTATCGATGTCTAAAGAAAAAAAGGGTCATGACCAGAAAGTGTGGTGAAAAGATTGAAAGGCATCCATTAGGTTCATATTATATGGATATTCTTAAGAAAAAGGATCTAAAAGATGCCAGGAGATTATATTCACATCTCCTCAGGTTTGCAAGAGTTTTCTGTGTTAGATTGGAAAGAGGATAAATCAGGAGTCATGGTGGAAGTGATAAAGACTTTATCTTATGCTGTTTGTTCCCAATGTGGTGAGAGCACTGATAAAGTTCATCAATATAAGCACGGTTAATTGATGACATTCCCATACAGGGTAGAAGGTTACAGTTTAAGTTCAAGCAACGCCGGTTTAAATGCGCAAGTTGTGGTAAAGTATTTACCGAGCGTTTTGAGTGCCTTAGGTCCAGAAGTCATCGGACTATACGCTATGAGCAGTATTTATACGAACATGGTAAGAATCGGACGTTGAAAGGATTTACCTTAGAATATCAGGTTAAATACACCACTCTTCGGCGTTTGTGGTATCGTTATGCTCAAGAGGTGGTAAATAACAGGGCTATTGAATATCCAGGGAAAATGGGTATTGATGAGTTTAGTGTCGTAGGGGGGCATAAATATCGGACGGTACTAACGGATTTAGAAAGGTACAGAGTTTTAACGACAATTGCTGGTCGTGATAAAGAAGGGTTAAAGAACTACTTACAGACAATTCCTGAAGATAAGTGTCCTGAGTTTTTTGTTGTTGATATCTGGAAAGGTTATATCAATGCGATTCGTGAAGTCTGTGCGAATGTGGTGATTGTCGCCGATAAGTTTCATATAATTCGGATGGCCAATTATGCCTTAGATTTCACGCGGCGGGTGCTTCAGCGACAGGCGAAAAAAGGCAGAAAGAAGATTATATTTCGGGCAAAGCATCTACTTTTGAAGGCACATGAGCGTT
>CBFGIV010000051.1:0-16863 GCA_965648915.1 Caldifarciminota bacterium
TCAATCGTTTCCGCCCCAGTAAAACCGCCAATAACTTCACCTGCTCACCAATAAGCTGCCTTAATCGTAACCGGCATTGACTTAAAGTCATCTTTACCTCCTTCTGGATATAATTATATTTATAATAACCAGATTGTCAAGCAAAAAGTTAAGTGAGAAAAAACAACTTTGGGGATGGTTAATAAAGGTCTATTGAATAATCAAAACCATTGATTTCTTAAACTAAAATTAAAAACTAAAGGTGAGAAAAAAATTCATTCGGCATTGCTGGCCAGGAAGCGCTGGTTATTCAGGGAATATCGGATGGATGCAAAATATTCTTGATTTTTTGAGTTTGATGAATAATCTTTGCCTATGAGAAGATCTTTAAGAGAAAAAAAGAGACGTTTACGTCAGGAGAAGATAAAGGGGTTGCTATCATCCAGAGAGATCAGGACTCAGGAAGAGTTACTTAAAGAGATCGCCGGTCTTGGTATCACCGTTACCCAGGCGACATTGTCCCGAGATTTAAGGGAGATGGGGGTTGTTAAAGTTCCGACCGGCCTGGGGAAATATATCTATAAAATAACCACCGTTGAGACTTCGGCCTCGGAACGAGAATTGAAAGATAAGTTTATCAAATTTGTTCAGGATATTAAGATTGCCGGTAATTTGATTATAGTTAAGACCCCACCGGGTGAAGCCCAGGGGGTGGCCCGCGTTATCGATCTTGCCAAGATAAAAGGCATCTTAGGAAGTGTGGCGGGAGATGATACGATACTGCTGGTCATTAATAACCGAAGTAACGCCCGACAGATACTTTCGTTCTTCCGGGGTCTTTCTGGTCAGGGATAATAAGATAGGCCAGTAACCGTTACTGAACTAACCCTCTCAATTTGCATATTCATTCATTTTTAAAAATTCACCCTTGACTTTCTATAAAATTTAAGTATAATTATACAATTTTTTTGTATAATTATTATTGACGGAATTATCTTGCTGGATATAATGTGGTGTCAGAGAGATAATCGGTCTCGATGTTAATAATAAAGGAGGTTTTATGAAAAAGGTTCTGTTGTCTTATTCGGGTGGCCTTGACACCTCAGTCGCAATAAAGATGATTGAGGAAGAGTATGATGCCGAGGTCTACACCCTTACGGTTGATGTCGGGCAGAAGGAAGATCTTGAGGCGATTCGCAAAAAGGCGCTTTATGTTGGTGCACGGGACGCCTTTGTGTTCGATGGCCAGGAGGAGTTTGTTCAGGATTATATCATCCCGGCCATCAAAGCGAACGCGCTTTATGAAGGTGTCTACCCCCTGGCAACGGCGCTTGCCCGGCCATTAATCGTAAAACATCTGGTTGCCCGAGCAGAATCAATTGGCGCCGAGTGTATTGCCCATGGTTGTACTGGTAAAGGCAATGACCAGGTAAGATTTGAGGCCGGGATAGCAGCCCTGATGCCCTCACTTCAGGTGATCGCTCCGATGCGTCAATTCAATCTTAAAAGGGACTACGAGCTTGAGTATGCCCATAAACATGGTATACCGGTTGAGACCAAGGCGGTTAACTATTCAATCGATGAGAATCTCTGGGGCCGGAGTATTGAATGCGGGGTGCTTGAAGATGCTGATCAGGAGCCGCCCGAAGATGCTTACAGCTGGACCAGACCGCCTGAAGATGCGCCGGCTCAAGCAACCTACATCGATATCGAATTCCAGGCGGGCGTACCGGTCAAACTTAATGGTGAATCGATGGGGCAGTTAGAAATGATCAGGATGCTTAACCAATTGGGTGGAATTAATGGTATCGGTCGTATTGACCATATTGAATCACGACTGGTCGGGATTAAATCGCGTGAGGTCTATGAAGCGCCGGCCGCGGTTATCCTTATTAAGGCACATCAGGATTTAGAGAAGTTGACCCTGCCCCGGGATGTTTTACACTTCAAACCGGTGGTCGAGGCCTTATTTGCTGAACTGGTCTATAATGGACTGTGGTTCAGCCCATTACGAAAAGCGCTCTCTGCCTTTATCGATGAAACCCAGCAGAATGTGACCGGAAAGGTAAGGATGAAATTGTTTAAGGGATCAGCAATAGTCGTGGGAAGATCTTCCGCGGCAAGTCTCTATGTAAAAAACTTGGCCACCTATGAGGGGATTGATGAGTTCGATCAGAATTCGGCCAGAGGCTTTATTGAGATCTGGTCACTGCCACTCAAGGTGTATAATCGGGTCAACTACCGGAAACAGATCCAGGCTGATCCGGTTTTAATTTCAACCCGATCGATGTAGGGTAAAAATAAAGGAGGTAATAAGATGGAACCAATCTATCCCAGAATAAAGGCCACTCCCCCTGGACCCGGGGCGAAACGGATTATCAAGATGGAGGAGAAGTATCTGGCGACAACGACAAAGCATCTCCCCCTCACGGTGAAGCGCGGGTCGGGGCCGATGGTTGAAGATGTTGATGGCAACCTCTTCCTCGACTTCACCACGGGTGTCTGTGTCACCAATATCGGCATATCCCATCCCCGGGTGGTCGAGGCAATTACCGCTCAAGCGAAGGATTTTATCTATTTTGCGGGAACTGATTTCTCATACGAGATTCAGACTAAACTGGCCCAGAAATTGACCGAGATCACGCCCGGAAGTTTCCCGAAAAAGGTCTTCTTTGCCAACTCTGGAGCAGAATCGGTCGAGGCGGCAATAAAGATTGCCAAGTGGTCGACCCGGCGCAATCAGTTTATTGGTTTTATCGGTGGTTTTCATGGTCGGACCATGGGCGCAAATTCTTTTATGGGCTGTAAGGTTGTCCAGCGCGAACGGTATTTTCCGATGATGCCCGGTGTGCTTCAGATCCCGTATGCCTATTGCTACCGTTGTGCCTATCATACTGAATACCCCGGCTGTGGAATATGGTGTGCCCGGATCATCGAAGAGATATACTTCAAGCAGATAGTTGCCCCATCCGAGGTCGCGGCAATTCTGGTTGAACCGATTCAGGGTGAAGGAGGCTATATCGTCCCACCCGACGAATTCCTCCAGGAATTGAGCCGGATTGCTGCCCGATACGGTATCTTACTCATTGATGACGAGGTCCAGACCGGGCTGGGGAGAACCGGTAAGATGTTTGCCATCGAATATGCCGGGGTGACGCCCGATATTATCACTTTAGCCAAAGGCCTGGCTTCAGGTCTGCCTATTGGTGTTGCAATATTCGACAGCCAGTACGACTTTAAGGTTAAGGGTGCCCATTCCAATACCTTTGGCGGCAATCCCGTATGTTGTGCAGCGGCGCTGGCGACCATTGAGGTCATCGAGAATGAAGGTCTGGTCATCCAGGCAGGCATTAAAGGAAAATATATAAAGGAGCACTTGTCTGATCTCCAGAAGAGATATGATTTTATTGGTGATGTTCGAGGCCGGGGAATGTTTGTTGCCTGTGAACTTATTTCTGATCCGGTCCTAAAGACACCAGCCCCTGAACTCTGTGACAAGATTGTTGAATACTGTTTTGAAAAAGGGTTACTCCTGATGCCCTGCGGTTTTTCATCGATTCGGTTTGTCCCACCCCTGAATATTTCCCAGAAAGAACTTACGACCGGCTTAGAAATCTTCAGCGACGCCTGCGCCTATGTTGCCGGCAAGATCAGAGCCCTGATAACGAAATGAAAGATAATCAACCTATCTGGCAGAAGAGGTTTGGTTCTGATGTAAATCGACAGGTCTTGAATTTTACCTCTTCGGTTGATGATGATCGAAGATTGGTCCTTTATGATATAATCTGCAGCAGGGCCCATGCCCGGGCCCTGCAAAGAGCGAAGATTATTTCCCGACGGGATTATATGGCCATCGATCGAGGTTTACGGATAATCGAGCAGGAATTTAAGAAGGGTAGATTCAAACTCAAAATTATCTATGAAGATGTCCATATGAATATTGAGAAGCGCTTGAAACAATTGATCGGTGCGACTGCAGACAAACTCCATACTGCGCGGAGCCGTAATGATCTGATCGCGGCTGATTTAAGGCTCTATATAAATGATAAGATAATCGAACTTATGAGGCAATTAATCGGCCTGGAGGATGCACTGCTGGTCAAGGCAGATAAAAATCTTGGGGTCATTATGCCCGGATATACCCACTGGCAGATGGCCCAGCCAATTCTTGTCTCATTCTATTTCCTCTCTTATTTTTTTAAATTTCAGCGCGACTTCGACGGTCTGCGTGATATACTTAAAAGGGTCCGGATCTCTCCCCTGAGTAGTGCTGCCCTGGCCGGGACTTCGCTGTCGATCGACAGCCATTTCCTGGCGCGAATGATTAAATTCGATAAACCGGTTGATAATGCACTGGATGGTGTGGGTGATCGTGATTTTCTAATGGAGACAATCTATTATCTCAATCAGATGATGATACATATCTCATCCCTGGCCGAAGAGATGATTATTTTCAGTACACAGGAATTTGGTCTGGGTGTACTTGATGATGCAGTTACGACCGGTTCAAGCATAATGCCCCAGAAGAAGAATCCGGATGTCTGTGAACTGTTGCGAGCCCGGGCCGGAAGAGCGATTGGCCGGTTGACTGCGACCCTTACCATCTTAAAAGGGTTACCCGCTTCTTATAATCGGGATCTCCAGGATCTGAAGAGGCTTCTGTTTGAGCAGATAGATGATGCCTTAGAAAGTTTGCAATCTGCTCGGCTACTCATTCGCGCCTGGCGGTTTAATAAGTCAAGATTAGAGGACTGGGCATCGACTGAAAGTTTTGCCTGCACCGGTGATCTGGTTGAGTTTCTGGTTAGAAAGGGTTATCCTTTTCGGACTGCATATAATATAGTCGCGGAATCTGTTCAACAGTCAAACGGGGTGATGGAGAGATTTATAAGACTGTGTGGGGAGAGATTCAAAATACAATCAAAGGTGATTTCTGAAATATTAAAACCGAGAAATTCGATAGAGGCAAAGATTTCCAAATCAAGCACCGGTCTCAAACCGGTTATGAAAAGTTTTAACAGAGCGAGAAGAATCATTAAGACAAATGAGCGGGTCCTCAAAAGGTTCAGGCCGGTGGTTTCTATTAAAAAGCAGACCGGCTAATTTAGCCGGCCCGCATCTCTTTTATTAAGAATCTATTATTTGAGCAGGATGAATTTGGTCTGGATCTGATCTTTTTCGGTTTTTATGCGCAGGAAGTAGACGCCAGCATTAACCCGCTCGCCATTATTATCTCTGCCATTCCAGGTTATGCGATGAACCCCTTTATCAAGATAACCCGCGGCAAAGGTTTTGATTACCTGGCCAGTGGCATCAAGGATCTTAATTTCAACATTTGTTGGGACGGTCAGTTGATAGATAATTGAGGTCGTTGCCTTGAATGGATTGGGTTTGATATTGACGGCCAGATTGTTTTTCTGGGCCGAGATCTTCTCTGTTTCTTCTGCTTCCACACCTTGGAAGCCGGTGACCTTGCAGATGGCACCTGGGCAGCTGGTTCAGGTGCCATACTGGGTATAGGTTACCCAGTAGGTGTTGTTCCTCGGGTCAAATTCGACACCCCGGATATTACTCGTCTCGGGTAGAGGATGAATCCGGAAGTAGTTGAGGACCCGGCAGGTTGCTGGATCCAGAGCAAAGATACCCGCGCTATCGACAGCAGTTCCACCACTGTTCCAGAAAGTATAGGCATTGAGCAGCCAAGGGCCCATATTACCACTGCGGGGCCGGAAAGCCAAGCCCCGGGCGCCGTAGTATCCGCGGATCGGATGATCCATACGCCGGATCTGATTACCCAGGGTGTCAAAGACAAAGATATATTGAGGAAAAACGCCTAACGAAGTCCGACGATCCGAGATATAGATGGTGCGTGTTGCCTCATCCCAGGCAAGACCGGCCGGATAGTCAACCGCCGAGATATTAAAGTAACGGCGCACTGTGCCGGTAGTTGTAACCTTGTAGACGCGTTTTAATCGATTGGATAAAAGCCACAGGGTATTGTCGTAAGCACAGTATTTGATATCGGTGTAGCCACTATCGTTATTTGGTGTTGCGAAAGAACCGTAAGAGGTGATATTGCTGTCCGAAGAGATAATGTTTATTACCTTCAGATAATAATGGCAGTAATAGACACGATTATCGTTTGGATTATAGCCCAGACCCTGGTGTCCGAGTGGTCCGGTGAAGGTTCTCAGCCAGATTCTCGTCCCCTGAGCAAAACCAAAAGAGCAGATCAGCATCAGACCGAATAGAGCAACGACGAACTTCTTCGTAACCATAGAACCTCCTCTTGCTTCAGGATATTACTAAAAGTCCTGATAAAGACAGTAAATTTTAACTATTAAATCAGTTTTGTCAATAAGAATAAAAAATAATTGCGAATTATTTACCTCTATTTTGTTGACAGGCTTAATTTTATCACTATAATTGGTTTATGAAAAAAAGACTATTTTCTGCCGCTGAAAATGTGTTAAGAAATTGTTTGAAAATCAGAACCGGAGAGAGGGTTTTAATCATAACCGATATCCTTCGTTATAATATTGGTCAAATCTTTTTTCAGGTTGCCAGTAAATTCGGTGAGCCCATCCTGGTTGAGATGCTCCCTGGTAAGATGCACGGTGAAGAACCGCCATCGATCATCAGTCGGATGTTGAAAGAATGGGATGTATTCATCATACCAACTACTATGTCTTTGACCCATACCCGGGCGCGCCGTGATGCCTGTCGATTGGGTAAGCGGGGAGCAACCCTTCCCGGGATTACAGAAGATATGATGGCCCGAACCCTGAATGCCGATTATAAAAAGATTGCTAAACTGAGCCTGAAACTTGCCCACCTTTTGACCGCGGCCCGCCAGGCCCATCTTATCACGAAAAAAGGGACCAATCTCCGTCTCAAATTAGGCAACCGGTCGGGCCATCCCGACACGGGTATCATCCATAACCGCGGAGATTTTTCTAATCTACCGGCCGGGGAGGCGTATATTGCACCGGTTGAAGGGTCGGCGCAGGGATCGCTGGTTATTGATGGATCGATGGCACCGATGGGGCGACTGAAGAATGATTTAATTTTTATTATTAAGGATGGAAAGATAAAGTCCATAACTAATGATCGAGGTTATTTTGTGAGGATATTTAATAAATATGGCCCTGAGTCAACCAATCTGGCTGAACTGGGCATCGGTACCAACGACTTTGCCCGGATAACGGGTGAGGTGCTTGAAGACGAAAAGGTTATGGGTACAGTTCATATCGCTTTCGGGAGTAATTTTGCCTTCGGGGGAAAGGTTTCGGTGCCGATCCATCTCGACGGTGTGATCAATCAACCAACTCTCTTCCTGGATGATAAGTGCATTATGAGAGATGGTCGCTTTATTATTTAGTCTCTGGTTGTTAGATCAATCATCGTCGGGATACAGGATCAGCACTATCAAATTTGAAGGGAATAGAACATTCCGGGCTGGTCGTCTTAACAAGATTCTGGTCTCCAGGAAAGGCGATCCCTTCAGTGAAGCAATATTAAAGTATGATCTCGATCTCCTTGTGACCTTCTACAACGCCCAGGGATTTATTGGGACCAGAGTTACCTCGGTTGAGGAGAAGGATTTTACTCAGCGCAAGATAAAGATCAACATCAAGATCGATGAAGGTGAGCGCCCCCGGATCGATCGAATATTGCTGGCCGGGGTTGAGGAAGATGAGAAACCTTTTTTAATGAAGAAAATCCTTCTCGCTGAAGGTGATTATCTTATCGATGACAGGATCTCTCGCTCGAATTTAGCAATCACCAATGAATTTAAGGAGAGGGGTTTTCCCGAGGTTAAGGTTACAAATAAATTTGTCTATGATACCCGGTCTCTGATCTTCACAGTGGAGAGGGGGTCGATGCGTTACTTCCGCAACACCCGGGTTACCGGCCTGAGACGCTATCGCGAATCGATTATTAAACGGGAGATTAAAATAAAGAAGGGAGATATCTATTCCCTTTCCCGGGTATTACGGAGTCAGCGGGCGATATACGGTCTTGGCCTCTTTGGCTATGTTGATGCCTCCACTGAACCGGTCGGGTCAGAGAGCGTCGATGTCAATTTCATCGTCAGTGAGATCTCGCCCCGCATTTTTAATTTTGGTATTGGTATTCAGTTGCCGATTCGATTTTTAGCCTCTTTTGGCCATCAGCACCTTAATCTTTTCAATGCCGGAAATATACTGGGCAGTGATGTCTCTTTTGCCATTAACCTTAAAAAAGAATACGATGTCAAATTTGAACCCCGTTATACGGTACCGCATATCTTTAACACCCAGTTCTATTTCCTGGTTTATCCTTTTCTTGAGTATGAACACCAGGATAGTTTTAATCGGATGACCCGGGGGGTTGAAGGAAAGGTTTTTCGTTTTTTAGGGGATAATCTTCAAATCAATCTTGCCAACCGTTATAAATATGTCGATCTCAAGATGAAGGCAACTGCGCCCCGCACGGACAGATCGGCAATAACGAATAGCATTATTGCCAGTGTTATTTTCGATCTTCGTGATGATTTTTTTACTCCAAGCAAGGGTATATATATTATGCCTCTGTTTGAGGATGCGGGCGGGATATTAGGGGGAGATAATCATTTTTATCGATTGAACGGTGAACTGCGCTATTTCCTTCCTTTGATTTATGGTGTGGGTGCATTACGCATCCGCGCCGGCCGGATCTACCCAAGGAGAGAGCCAGTCTCCCTCCATGAGAAATTTTCTCTGGGTGGGCAGTTAAGCCTGCGGGGTTTCGACGAAAAGGCGATCGGCCCGGATTCTTTGGCCGGGGAACATTACGGCGATATTATGGCAAATTTAAATCTTGAATATCGTTTTGACCTCTACAAAAGTTTCGGCGGCTTACTCTTTTTTGATCTCGGCGATGTCAGGAATGAGATCCAAGATTTTGGGTTGACCGAGACCCCCAAATCGATCGGAGCTGGTCTACGCTTTAAGACGCCGATCGGACCGATTCGTTTCGATTACGGTCGGGGTTTTGGCCAGAAACGCGGGCACTTCTATTTCGGTCTCTATCATATATTCTGAGGTTGTCAGTATGAGAAGATATTTAACAGTCATTATCCTATTTATAATTCTGGCGACTGTCTATCTCTATTTTGCCTTTAATGCTGGAAGACTTTTTATTGCTTTCATTGAAGGGAGAACGAAATTAAAAATTGAGTATGATAATCTGCAGGGCAATATATTGACCGGCTATCGGGCAAATCATTTGAAGATAAAGATAAGTCCGGGCGACAGCCTCTGGGCAGATAATTTTGAAATTAGATACCGACTGATTCCGCTCGTTCTCCATCACCCATCAGCGATTGAGGTAAATCTGAACCAGCCCCGGCTTGTTTTGACTCAAAAAGAGTCGATCCGGGGCAGAAAGCCACCAGTGATGGCTTTAGCCCTGAATCTTATTTTGAATATTAAAAATGGTCAGATTGCATATGTCAGTAAGGATACAATCTTTTTTGACTCCATCTTTGGTTCTTTCCGGGTTTCAACCCGGACTAACCGCGTTAACATCTTCATCTCTGATCTCTCATTTGGTATACCCAGAAAGGGAATCCGGGTCAATTCATTATCTACCGCACTTATTATCAGTGAACAGCGACTGAATTTTAACTATCTGACCCTTAAGAGTGAATGGCTGGAATTTGAAGGTTCGGGCCTTTATGACCTTGGTGAGAAATTACTCTCTCTTTCGATTAATAATGCCCACCTTGACCTCAAACCCCTAATTAAGGGGCTTGAAGGTAAGGGCGAAGTCCGCGGTAATATCACTTACCAGAATAATAAAGTCTGGGGTAATGGCGAGATCAGGGTTTTCAATCTCAAGTTGTTCAAACAACCGTCCCTGCTTCTTGATTATGGATCGGGTAGTTTCTCGGCGGCGGACGACAGTATAAAATTGATTATCAGAGAAGGGCGGATGGGAAGCAGTCAATTTAAGGGTGAATTTAAGTTTGTAATACCCAGGACATATTTTTTTGATCTCACTTTCGATTCACTCAACCTTCGACAATTGGAGCCGAGGCTCCCCCAGCTGTTTATCAAAGGCAATCTAACATACCAGACCGGTAAGCTCAAGGGGAAGATCTTTTCCGATAATCCAGGGCTGGACAGCGCCCATTTTTCTCTCACGCTCATTGAAAAGAGATTGGAGATAGAGAGCCTGAGGGCTTATGGTCAGAATGGTCGACTTCTGGTCCGGGGCGATATTTTACCAAAATTAAATCTCTTCATCCATACCGAAAGATATCCGCTCACAGTCATCAATGAATTCTTTAATCTGGGATTGAAGGGCTGGGCCTCAGGCAGCTGGGCGGTCTTCGGCGACCTTAAAGGGCCAACCGTTACGGGTCGTTTCCGGTTGACCGATATTGACTGGAGGGATCGCTGCCATTGTGGCGAGGTGAACGGTGTCGTTAACGCCACCTTGACCCAACCGGAGATCGAAAGACTTGAGGTAGAGGTTTCTGCTCTCCAGTTTGAAAAACAACTCATTGATCATTTCGAGATTAAACTGGCCCATCGGGTCTTTGCGGTCAATATCCGGGCCGATACCAGTCGTTTCCTCTCCATTGAAGGGAAAATCGATGGGCTCTTTGCCGGTCAAATTGACCGGGTAGCGGGATCAGTTGATGGCTTTGAGTTTAAGAACTTAAAACCATTCCCATACGATATTAAGAACAAAACAATCGGGGAGATGGAATTCAGCATCGGCCCGGGCCATCTCTATGCCCGGCTCAGCGCTGGTCGCCCCTATGTGCGAATCACAAAACTCCAGATCGCCGATTTGAATAAGATCTTTCCCCGACCCCGGTTATATGGTATTGCCGAAATAACTCTTGATGGTGAAAAATTCAATGTCGAGTGCGACAGTTTTAAATTACTGGATATTATAAATTATGGAGAACTTGAGATCCAGGGGAGAGCGGTTGGTAAAGACCTTTTGATCGATTCCCTCTGGGTCATCGATCTTAATGGTGGCCAGGCCTGGGCACGAGGCAGACTTGGCCTTGAGGGATTGGATGTCCAGGCCCGCGGTTCAAACTTAAGTCTGGGTGTATTTGCGATGCTTGACAAAATTCTGGAGCGCGGCCAGGGACGGGTGAATGGAGAAATTCGGGCCACAGGGAGTTACGGGGATATGAATATCGATGGCCAGGCACAATTTATCGACAGCGATTGCCGGTTGATTTTAACCGAGAGTCCGATCCGTAATGCATCGGGTAATGTCAGGTTTGAGGGGAAGAGAATCGTTTTTGAAAAGATTGATGGTTTTTGTGGGGACGGGAGGGCAAGTCTTCAGGGATATGTTCAGTTAGGTCCGAAATTTAAAATGGCCGATCTGGAATTGAGACTGGTCTTTGAAGATTGTCTGGGGAGTTTTCGGCCCATCGTCTATGGCCGGGGCAGTGGAAAGATAAAGGTCTTTTATCATAAGAATCGCGCATCCTACGAGGGCGATGTATATGTTCATGAGGCAATTCTTCCGTTAGGTTTTGGGACGACGATCATCCGTAAGAAACCCACCGGTAAAGAAGGTCCGTGGAGCATGAAGATTCGGTTTGCCGGTGATAGGAATATCTGGCTTAAGAATGATATGGCCGATGTCGAGATGGGGGGTGAGATCTTCTTGATGAAAACGGATAGCGATATCTACCTCTCGGGCGAATTGAATAGCCGCCGGGGTCGGATCTACTATCTCGATCACACCCTTACCGTAACTGAAGGGAAGGTGGTCTTTACCTCAGATCCCGAGTTCAACCCGATGCTCGATATCCGTTCCGAGATGGTTGCGCGCGGCAATATAACAATCATCTTTCGCATTACCGGGAATTTTCGCTATCCCGTCTTTGAGTTTTTTACCGATAATGCGGAATGGAGCGAACAGGATATCATCACTTACTTAAATTTGAATATGACCTGGCAGGAATTACAGGAATATCAGCGGCGGGATGTGGTCGGCAATGTCCTGCCCCGTCGGGTCTTCGAATATATTGAAGCAGGTGCATCCCGCCAGTTGAGGAAGATAACCGGTCTGGACTATTTTAGTTTTGAAACGCCGATCTTTTCCACCAGCAATCAAGCAAAGGTGACAGTTGGTAAATATGTATCCCCTAACATCTTTATTACTTATACCCACGATGTATTCTCTTTTGCCCAGGATGCCTTTGCGGTTGAATATATCTTTAATAACCGAAACGAATTAATGATTAAAAAGGCCAGCGGGAATATCTACTCGCTTGAATATCAATTCCGGATTCGTTACTGATTTTTTTTCAAAAGAGTTCCAGATCTTTCTTGATCTTATAAATCCGGGGCAATAATTCTCGGAATCTATCTTCGGTTTTTAAGATCCATTCATCAAAGTGTTCCTTGAGTCGCGCTTTTGTCCAGCGGTGATTATTTAAGTCTTTCTGGTCAAAAAAGAATCCATCGGCTCGGGCCTCGGCCGGGGTCAAACAGATCGGGCAGCGATAGAGGTTTTTGGCAGTCTTCTCAAACAGGGTTGAGAAGTCAACTGGACAGTGGTCACTGATCGTTGAAGTGTAAGGCACGGACTGATATGTAAGGATTTTCTCGGTCGCTTGCTCGATCTGCTCGATGCCATTATTCAGTAATACTTCGCCCGGGCCAGCCCCGTAGAGAAAGAAACTGTCGATGATCCGGCAACCGAGGGCAAGGAGGAAGAGGTTTAACAGGGGCAATTGCAGTTGATGCCAGTCGATGGGTGCGGCGATTCCGATGCTGATGGCCGGTATCTCCGGTCGGTCCCGGAGCAAGGGATAGATACAAAGGAAACGATCCAGAACCATCTTGATTTTGCCGGGAACGGTCAGGATATAAGTTGGTGCTAAGAGGATAATGGCATCGGCCTGCATCAGGATACTAATTAGATTATATAAATTATCATTGAGTTTGCATCTTATCCCCTTAAAGATACAACTCATACAACCCTGACAGGCTTCAATCCGGAAATCTTTAATATTGACAATGGTGGCTTCGATCTTTTTTGTTTGAATGAATCTCCGGGCGTATCGGGCGAGGAGTTCACAGTTGCCGTTCCTCCGGGCTGAGGCAACGATAATGACGATATGTTTCATGGATCAAGATTAACCGTTTCTCCCCCTTTGTCAACTTTCTCTTTTTAGTTTGCGAAAAAATCTCGGCTTTGTTTATTACATAACCCAGGTCCGGTAGATTATTCGATTTTTAAAGAGAGATTGTAATTAAAAGTCATCGGTTGATCTTTATCTGATCAGAATAACCTTCCTGGTCTTCTGAAGTTTAGCAGTCTCAAATCGGATAAAATAAATACCACAGGGCAAAGCCTTAGCATCCCAGACAACCTCATAAAGGCCAGCCGGTTCGGTCTTCTCTTTTATCTTTTTAACAAGTCTACCTAAGATATCATAAATTACAATCTTTACCTTCAACGACCTATTTAAACCATACCTTATTCTTATCATCCCCTTTGCTGGATTGGGATAGACCGGACCAAAGAATAATTTATAAGGAATATTTAAGACTTCACCCCCCTGGGCACCACGGGCAAATCCTTCTCTTTTTTCACGCTCAAATTCATAAATTGAAATCTCACCACAGACCACATAACGCCGCTTGACTTTATCAATATCTACAATAATCTCACCATCAGCATACAAACTATCAGGAATAAATATTGTGACCCTCTTCAATTCATAAGGCTTGACATAAGAGAGATCTAAAGGGACGCCATCGACCTTTAATAATTGAACTAAGGTATAGATCGAATCTTTGTCATCACTGATTCCATTAATAAGAGATTGACGCTGTATCCCATCGCCCTTTGAGGGATAGGGTGAGGGGTAAATCGAAAGCGATTCCGCTTCTAAGCTGTTGTCACCAGTATCAAATATTTCGCTTTTCGGAAATTCAAAATAGTAAGAAAGGTCAATCCGATAGGCTTTATTTTGGTCTAAGTTAAAACCATATCTTAAATAGCGATTGTCATAGTCAACGCTCTTGTAAGGTTCAGGACCAAATCTTATAAACCCTTTCCGCCTTAAACAGTAAGAAGATTGGATCGACTCGCCACAGTCAGCATAAAAACTTGGCACCCTTGGCACAACCCGCTTGCGAAATTTTATATCATAGGGCAAGGTCTTCCCTTCAGTCCATAAGACAAAGAGTAGCGAATCAGAATTTGTCTGATTGAATAAGGCTTGTGGAAATCGGGCATTGGTCAGAGTTGTTGAGATGGTATCCCTTGGCCCCCAGTTATGGCCATTGAATCTTGAGAAGTATATATTCGAATCGCCCCAGACCGAATACCAACCTGAAATTACCGGGTATGACCAGAAACGCCAGAAAAATGGCCCATAAACCGTCATCGTATCAGACCAGGAATCTGGAATCCCTTTCTGCCTGAATCGGATACTATGCCTTAACTCACCAGTCCATTCATCCCAGACTGAATAGAGTCTATTACTGAAATGGTCTAAGTTTGGATAAAGGCCTGAGGCAATATTCTCTCTTGGTGACCAGACACCCTGTTTCTTGAATTGATAGAAGATCTCGCTCTGACCTACTGACCACTTCTCCCAGACAACATGAACAATATCTGAATCGTCTAAGACTAATGAATGGCAGGCAAATTCTGGATGGAGCTGGGTGCCAAGGGTATCATACCTGAATGAACCTATATTGTCGAGCGCAAAACTGCCACAATAGTCAGCAAAGAGATCTTCTTGATAATGGGAAACCCAGAGGACAGAAACAGTATCAGATGAAGATATTCCGGCCGATGGCTTGGGCACGACCAGCTCTTCAACCGGCCTTGAGATTCTTCCAGTTGAAAAGAGACAGGTATCTTTCCAGACCCGACGGTTGAACCTCTTTGCAAAGAAAAGTCTCTGATAGCCTTTGAGCGAATCAGTTTCATCCGGAACCCAACGGCCAAATAAAAGTCCAGGCTCACCATTCTTATCTAAGAAGATTGCCGGATACTTGCCTTGACCAATATATCGGCAGGCCTGCCAGGCGTCACCTTTGTCTGTAGAAAAGGTATAAATCACACTATCATTTGAGGCAAAGACAAGGTGTAAGGTATCTCTAAAGTAAGCCAATTTTCTTCCAAAACCTGTGGCATCAAAGTCTCTTGAAACCATAAGAATCGGCAAGATTGGACCTCTGAGCCAGGGACGATAGATAATATAGTCACCGATTGAATCACCCCGACCAGAAGGATTATGATCAGGCGGAAGATTTGATGGGTCATAAGGACCAGTAATATCTCCCCACCAGTTCGAATCTGCTCTGATAACCCGTTGGGCATTGCCTGTGGAACTTATCATACCAACACGGTTGGCTGAAATATCGTTCAACTTAATGATCAGGGAACAGGTCGGTACATACCAGGACCAATTCCTGATCCAGAGACCATATTCTCTGTTTTGGGTGATATTGTTCTGATAAAGATGGACATAAGGCGTATCATTATACTGATCAACATTGTCAATCACAACCCCATTGTCATTTTTGGTGATTGAAGAGTTTAAGAGTCTGAGACAGGTTTTGTTGTTTATGTTGATACCACCATTGGTATACCAGCCAGTATTTTCAATAAGAGAACGGTCAATAATTGAAATCTCAGGCCTGGCATTATGAAAACGAATACCACTCCATAGAGAACAGGAAGGATAACTTGTAAATGTTACACCTCTAACTTTCACTGAACCTAAATCATCAATCTTAAAATATGTGCTCGGTCCAAATTTTAAGACATTACCCGATTCGATCTCAACCAGCACAGTTGTATCAGCCCGGCCAGAAATATTGAGATGATTACCGGTCAGCCGATACGGGGCGATAATATACGGTACCCCCTGATTATGCCAGACCAGACTCTTATTGATACGAACATCAGGAATTATCAGGACCGCACTTGAACAGTTGCTGGCAAAGGTATTTCCTGAAAACTCACGCAGACAATTTGAGGTTAGTTTTAATGGATAGTATCTGTTATCAATAAACTGATTCCCTTTTATTTCAGGAATTATTGAAAGATTCTGATAGCGACCATGGAAATCAAAACCATAATTGAAACTATTCCTTATGACTGAATTCTTAAGCACAAATGGCGTATGGATGTCACCGAGTGTAATATTGGCCGAATCTCGCTGCCAGGGAGACTCTAACTTACCACCAAAGGAGATATCACAATATTCAAACCTTGAAGTGTCATCAGGAGAGTAGTTGTTAATCTTTATCCCACACCAGCCTTTTGCTGAATCAAGTGCCGAAAAGATAACCGGATCCTCTTTTTTACCTGAGGCAACAATCCGACCACGATTGGCATAGCCACTATAGTTGGCAATGAGCTGGGTGGAATCTTCAAAAAATAGTTTAACGCCGGGTTTGATACCAAGTGTTGCACAAGACAAAAAGTCTCGGGCACCAATCGTATGAAAATAGTCGTATCGACCACCGTGCTTCAAAAAGTAGTATGAAACCCCAGTATCTACCAACTCGCCACTATCCCAACGATAGGTCGGTAAGAAAGAGATGGTGTTTGTTTTATTACCAATAAATGAGTTGCCGGCGATAGATTTAAAAGCACTGAAACTCATCAAAATTAAAGAATCATTATCCTCAAAAGAACAGAAGTCAAAAACAATACTCGACCAAAAGGTCTCGGTTCTATTTACCGTCTCTTTATATATCCAGGTCCCACATTTGATGAACCTCGAATTTTTAATAATAATCGGTGCGGTCCAGGCATAACTATAAATCACTGCACTATCTAAACCTGCCGCTTCAATAAGACAATGCTCCAAGATTAAAGAATCAGGCGGGTCGTAGCGAGATG
>CBFGIV010000052.1:0-16305 GCA_965648915.1 Caldifarciminota bacterium
CCTATAAAGGCAGAGTTTTCCAATTGACGGACTTTCGGTATCGAGCTTATTGGGGTAATACTGAGCTTTTACTTAAGATTGTCCCTAAAAAGCAAATTAGTGTCTTTTATGATGATAAATTCATCCAAAAATTTCCTTATGATGGTGAATAGTATTGATTTTCATAAAAATCTAATTAAAATAATAAAAAGGGGACATGTCGCTGTGCAGTTAAGGGGACATTTTAGCTGTGGCGTAACACTATTTAATTTACTTATTTAAATGCAAATAAATCTTGAATAGTTTTAGAGCGTGGTTATAATAAAGTTATGAGGATAGATCGGTCGCTTCTCCTGTTATTGTCAATTCTCATCTTCTGTTCGTTTGCCGGTGATGAGCAGGACTACTATTTTATCCGTTCCCTTTTTAATGATAAATCGTATAATCTGGTGATCCAGGAGGCGGACCGTTTTCTCGGTGAATATCCAGAAAGCAGATATCTTGAACGGGTCTTATTTATCAAAGGGGAGAGTGAATTTAAGGTCAAAAACTTCAATGGTGCGATAATTTCTTTTAAAAGATTTGTTAAACTTTTTGCCCAATCAGATTTTTTTGATGACGCCTTTTTAAGGATCGGTCAGGCATATTATCACCTCGCTGAATATGATAGTGCGATTCGCTCCTTTAAACAGATTCCGGTTGGTCCTAACTATTATAATGCCCGCTATATGATCGGCGAGTCTTTCTATCGCAAAGGTGATTATCGATCGGCAATTCTGTTTTATCGATCGGTTCTGGATAGCAGTGATAGGGCGGATGATATACCGCTCTGTCTCTATTCCTTAGGCTATTGCTACCAGAAACTTAAGGATTATTCTGAGGCAATAGAGCTGTTTGATTCTCTAATATCAACCTACCCACAGCATCATCTGACAATGGATGCGGCCCTGGCTAAAGGAAGTTGTCTGGTTGGGCTGGGTAAGATTGAAGAGGCAATAAGATATCTTGACAATGTCTCAGAACAGGATGAGCGGGTTGCGGCCCAGGCTAAAGTTATGATTGCTGAAATCCTCATAGGAAAGAAGGAGTTCGAGCGGGCCCGGATTCAGTATGAAAGGATAACAAGATATTATCCGGAGAGTGAATATGTTGATGATAGCCAGTTTGGTATAGGTCTGACCTATTTTTATGAGGGAAATTATGTGCGCGCCATCGATGTCCTTGAAGATTTACTGAAGAGATGTCAGGATGTAAATCTGAGCAATAAAACAAGATATTACTTAGGCCTTGCCCTGATCGAGAATAAAGAATATTCGAGCGCCCGGGAGTATCTTAATATGGTGCAGGCCGATCTGGCGCTTGAGGCAAGATACCAGATAGCCCTGAGTTACTACTATGAGAAGAATTATCCTGAATGTTTAAAAATAAGCGAGGGAGTCCTAAGAGATTCATTGCCAGATTCAATCCGCGTTAATTTTATTATTCTTCAGGCCGAGGCCTATTATGCCTCCGGAAATTATAAGGATGCAATTGACCATTTTGTTAAGATTAAAAAGCCGGAAGCGATCTTCCGTGCCGGTATGATCAGTTATAAAATAAAGGATTATAATCGGGCATTAGCCAATCTCGAGGAGGCAAAGGACGGCCTGCCCGATTCCCTGGCAGCCGAAGCGATCTTTTATTGTGGGGAGTGTCATTATAAATTGAACAATCTCGATGAGGCAAAGAAGAATTATAGACTGATTATCGAGCGCGATATACCATCAAAACGGAAGGCTGAAGCCTATTATGGATTGGGCTGGGTTGAATTCCAGCAGGGTCGATATCTCGATGCAATAAAGAATTTTAAGAAGATTTTTAGTGAGTTTCCTCAAAATTATCTGGTGCCCGAGGCCCTGATTAAGATCGGCGACTGTTACTTCAATATCAAGAGTAATGAAGAGGCAATAAATTATTATGAGGAGGTGATCAAAAATTATCCCTCATCCCAATTTACCAATCAGGCGGCACTCAAGGCGGGTAATGCCTGCTTTCGTCTGAATCGGTTTGATGAGGCGCATGATTATTACATAAAAGCCCGAAACGATACTTCCCTGGCCAGTCAGGTGAATTATCTAATCGGTTTAACTTTTTTCCGGAAAGGTAATTACGAGTCAGCGATAAAGGAATTCGCCCGGGTGAAGGAGTCAAATCCACTCTACTGGCCAGCACGTTATGCTACTGCTGATGCCTATTACAATCTTGGAAAATATGCTGAGGCGAAATGGATATATAAAACAATTATCACCAGAGGTGATTCAGCGCTGTTCGCTCCGGCGGTTGATGGTCTGATCTGGACTTATGAGAAGGTAAATCTCCCGGACGAGGCAGTAAAAGAGATTGAGGCACTCATTGCCCAGATCGAGGATAGGGAGAAGAAGATCGGTCTGTTGTTCAAGAAGGGGAATCTCTTATATAATAAAGGACGCTATACTGATGCGGCGTCTGAGTTCGGAAGGGTGATCAGTAATTATCCTGAATCAGACCGCATCGATGAGGCGATATACTGGTCTGGGTGGTGCTGCTACCAGGTTAAAGATTATGAGAAGGCTCGAGCATATTTCCGGGAACTGGTAGATAAGTTCAAGACAAGCAAATATTTTGATGAAGCAAATTTTTTAATCGGGAAGATCTCCTTTGAGATGAAAGAATACAAAATAGCAATCCGCCATCTGGCGATGATTAAAAGCGATGTGCCCAAGCCCTATCAGGATTTAATCCATTTTTATTTAGGCCGGGCTTATTACGAAATGGGCGAAAAGTCACGGTCGATTGAATTATGGTCAACAGCGTTGAACACCTACCCGGAGAGCGATGGCGGAATGCGCGCGGCACTGGAACTTGGCAAGATCTGGCTGGCCGAGAAGAGATTTGATCAGGCACTGGGTTGTTTCAGGAATATTGTGAGCCGGCGTGCCGATGAGGTGGCAGTTGAAGCCCAGTTTAATATTGGTGAGGTCTTTTTTACGAAGGGCGATTTTAAGAATGCGGCCATCGAATATCTGCGTCTATCGTATGTTTACAGCAAATTTACGGATTGGGTATTAAGGGGACAGATCCAGGCAGCCCGGGCATACATCAAGATCGACGAAATTGAACCGGCAAAGAGCCTGTTAAATAAGATCATAGAAAAACATCCTGACACACCTTACAGTCAGGAGGCGAAAGATCTCTTATCCACTATATCTCATTAGTCTCCTCTTTCTCCAGACACCGGCTCGGCCCTTGCAGTTACCGGACATAATGATTTTTGGTCTGGATACGATCAAGGTTTATGGAGAGAGAATGTATGAACCAGAACCTTTGTTTTTTAATTTAAATCTGGTCTGGTTGCCAGGTCAAACTTTTTCCGAATTATATCAGATTAAAAAGACCGGCATTATTGAGGATTTTGCCAGAAGTTATCACCTTGAAGCAAGGGCCGGATGGGGAAATGGCGGGCATCAGATCTACCATTTAGGATATTTGGGGAAGAGAGATGTTGAAAAGGGTTCAGTCTTACACTATGGGGCTGAAGTCGGTATCAACACCTCAAGACTTCCACCGGATGATCTCCGCTATCGATACTTTTCAGTCAGGACCAATTGGTTGAGACAATTTTCTCTGGTCACTCAGGGCGGATATTCGGATTATCGGCAGGCGATTAATGCCTGGGAATGGCCGTATACCAGGAAGGTCCGCTGTATTGGTCTTGCAAATCATTTCACTTATGACCTGGGTGGTGAATACTATATTACGGTCCCTTCAGATTTTGAAAGGATCGATTTAGACGATCGATCCGAAGTAACCGAAAATCGATTCCGAATCGCACCGCGCCTCGAGGCCGATTTTTCTTCTTTTTTAAGTGCCGCAGGTATAAAATTCGAACTCTCAAGTGAATATTTTCTCTTCGGTCCCAATGTTGAATATGTCCGATGGTATCCACAGCCGGACTTTTATCTCAACCAGATTACCCTCAGGTTCGGTTATGTATATATCGATGACCGGGCAAGACAGAACTTTCTGTTCCCGGAAGCAAGGCTGGATTTCTTTGATGGTAAGATCAGTGTCGATGTGGGCCGTGGCTACCGGGTGTATGATTGGATCAATGAATTTAAAGAAAGTCGGCTTACAGCGCGGGAAAATATTTTACCATCTCCGGCCGATTCATCAGTTATTGAAAAGGATTTAATACGGATAGGAAGTGATCTACGCATCCATCCTGCTCAGATTACTATCCGGACAGAATTTCGCAGGGTTGATCAGCCTTTTTACTGGACAAAAGATTTCGGGGAGATACTTGTATACCATACTCGAGTTCCGAAGGATGTGAATATTTTATCGGCAGCCGTTTCTTGGGAAAAGAGATCTGGCTGGTTGCAGGGCCGATATATTGTTGCCAGTGAAGACCTCCCCGGTCTCTATCGGCTGGAAATGTCTGGAGGGGCGAACTATTCTTTTGATCCAGTTGCTGATCTGGATTGTGATTTTAAATTTTTTCTTCTACCTTACATTGCTGGAGATGATAAGAGCATTCTGATATGCGATGCGGGAATCGAACGGAATATTCTGAATCTCTTTACAGCAAGTTTTGAAGTAAAAAATATTTTTGATCAAGAGTATATTATCTGGCCGAACCTTGAAACGGGCCGGCAGTTTCTCTTTCAGATTAAGACCCAGATTTGAAAAATCACCCTCTGGTGACACGATTAAAGATTCGGGCAATCTCCGCGCTCTGATGGTGGCGATCGAATTTTTCAAAAAAGACTGGATGTCTCTTAAGTTTTCTCTTTTTATATCTTCGATAGTAAAAAAGGATTGTATCTTTTATGCGCGGGAGATCATCTTGTGTGATATTTTCAACTGGATATGAATAACTACTTCGGGCAATATTGAGTATTTCACTCGCCGGGGATGGACCCAGGACGATGATCGGGCAACCGGTCGCAAGGTATTCACACTGCCGGCTGGGAAAGATTTGCGATTCCGGGTCAGTAAGCATAAGGAGGAGGTGCGAGGTCTTTAATTCCTCGATTGCCCGCTTGTAGGGGAGGTATTGATAGAAGGTAACATTCTGATCGAGTTTTAATTCATGCACGAGATTAAACACCTCAGGTATAGTATTGCCGATGAATTTTACTCGAGTTCGAACGCTTATCTTTTTTTCCTCAAGTAAAGCCTTTAATGCCCGGAAAAAGAGTTCCGGGTTGCGTGATTTTCTTAGTGTCCCAAGATGAGTTATTGTGAAATCAGCAGCCGGTGCAGCGTCTTCAAAATCTGATCGATCATAACCATTGGGAATAACTGTCAACCTATTCTTCAGAAAATTGTAGCGCTTGAAAAGGTTATTCTGAATGGCCTGGCTGACAACAATGATATGCTGGCAGTGTTTGACGACCTCATATTCGAGAAATGAATTGATGTAACGATATATTCCCCGGTAAGGGACAAAAGGAAATTCGAGCCAGGCATCGCGGAAATCGACAATTAAAGGTTTTTTTGTCAGTTGCGCCAGGGCCAGACCGATGAGCAGGGAGGTAAAGGGTGGAGCGGTGGCAAAGATTAATTCGGTTTTACGGGTTAAGTTCAACCCCGCACTGATTGCTGGTATAAACCAGCCCAATTTACTATCAGGCAGATTAAAGATCCAGTTCAGGGGAGGTGGTGAACCAGTCCACCGGACCGATCTTTTACCCAGATAGTAGAGGATACGTGCCGGATCAAAGGATTCAGTCCGGATAATCCGGATCGAGGCAACATCTTCGAGCAGAGTTAAATCCCGTGTGTAGTAAGTGATATCTTTAACGGTCAGGACGACTGGCTGCCAGCCGAATTCGGGCAGGTGGCGACAAAATTTGGATGGTCGAATTGCACCGGGACCTCCTGCAGGAGGGAAATAATATGAGATGAACAGAAATTTTCTCAGAGGCATCGCTTTATTCTTTTTGCCTCATTGACATAGTCGATAATCTGGGGATATTGCCTGTGGTAACGATAAAAACTGATTACCTGGTCACAGGCCTGACGTGCCTCTTTATTTTTTTTAATTTCAAAAAAAGAGCGGGCAATACATAACTTGGTCTGAGCAAGATTAGCATAATTCTTTTCATTCAATGAGTCGTAGATATTATAGAGGCGCTGATAATAAAAAATCGCCCGCTCGTGATTTTTGCTTGCGGTCAGGATGCCCGCCATGGACCAGAGGAAGGTTCGGCTATTTGAATATCTTGTCAGTAAATCCTCAGCCAGTTTAATTCCTTCAACAAAATTCTTTTCCTGAGTATAGATCCAGACCAGGGCATTCTGGGCGGTCACCTGCGAATAGATACTTCGATCCCGAGCAACTTTGATCTCCTCAATTCCTTTATTGAAATCGCCAACCAGTTTTAAGACAGGCAGATAATGGCTGGCCCTTGCCCAGAAGTAGTCAAAACTCCCGGCACCGAGATAGGCATCGTAAAATTCGGGGTACAGTTCAATCAATCTTTTAAGAATTTTGCCGCCCTTCAAACCCAAGGAAAAAGCCGTCCAGTAATTTTTCTTAACACCTTCATAGACAGCCCGATAGGTGTAGGATGAACCGAGATAATATAGTGCCCAGGGATTCTGGCCATTATTGAGATTTCGCTCGGCGCGAACAACAGCAGAATCGATCAAATGGTAATACTCTTTCTCTCGATCATTACGACAGGCATCCATCATATAGACCTGAATTAAGGCTGCCTTGAAAAACCAGCCGGCCGGATTATTCGGATAATTGATTATAACTGAATCAAACCAGGCTGAGGCACTTTCAAATGATTCAACATAGGCGAAATTTAAACCTCTCTGGATATAATTCTGAACTTCAGGAGGGTTCAGGTCAGCATAGAGATAGAATAACAGGAGCATTATGTTGATTCCATTTCCGATGAATCACCGACATTGAGTTTCTTGAAGGAACCCCGGACCGTAGCGCGCTGGCCGATGATGGTGTCGGTGAGGATCGATTTCTCAATCTGGGCAAATGGATTGATGATTGATTCTTTGATGATCGAAGAATCAATCTTTACTCCTGCTCCGATCGAGACATATGGTCCGACAATTGAGTTCTGGATCTGAGCAGTGTCATCGATATAACAGGGTGGGATAATGACTGAATCTGCATATGTCCGGCAGTGGTGGCGTTGATTGAGGAGATAACGATTAGCGGTAATTAACGATTGGACATTACCACAGTCGAACCAGTTTTCGACGGTAATCGGTTTGAACCGGAAGCCTCTGGTAATTAAGATCTGTAATGCATCGGTGAGTTGATATTCACCCCGGGTCCGAATATCCTTATTGATGAGTTCCTGAAGCGCATTACTCAGCAGTTCAAAGTTTGTGAGATAATAGATGCCAACAATCGCCAGATCAGAAACTGGTTCTGCGGGCTTTTCAACTACTCGGGCGACATATCCATCCGGTCCGACTTCAACTATGCCATAGCGTCTGGGTTCATCGACTTTCTTAACCCCAATGAACGATTCCGTTTTATCTTCGAAATAAGTCGCCCAGTCGATAATTGTATCTCCGAGCATAATTAATGTCGCACCGGTCTTGATTGCATCCCGGGCCAGGGCGACCGCATGCCCCAGTCCCATCTGTTCTTCTTGCTTGATAAATTCAAAATTAAAAGAGTAGTTATTTTTGACATATTCAATAATTGCCTCACCCATATTACCGATAATCAAAACAATAGTCTCGGGTTTATATACGGCGATCCGATCAAGGATATGCCCGAGGATGGGTTTGCCTGCAACATGAATAAGGGATTTGGGGATGGTATAGGTATGGGGTCGAAGTCTTGTTCCGGTGCCGGCGGATGGGATGATGACTTTCATTTCAATCGCTCTTTTAATAGATCGATACGTTTAACTGGTAACGGATCAACTTTTTCAAGTCGGGCCAGATAGTATGATGTAAAATCACCAAGCCAGATTAAGTAGAAGACCCGTTCTAATGTATTACGCCCCTTACCAGAATACTCCCTGATCCGGCTCACTGCGTCGCTGAGTAGATCTTTAGTAATAACAACCCGTTGCAAATTTCTGGGATGGGCTGAGGGATCGGTCAAAAAGACAATCCTGGTTAACTTCCAGATATTTTTAGTCCGACCCAGACCCACAATCTCATTATGATTCATTTCCGGTAAAGAGTGGTTATGAGCAAAGATTTTGCTATTTTCGTTGAACTGACAACGCCAGCGGTAAGCCACAGGGTGGAAGGCTTGAGAGTTTGAGTAGATTACCGGGAGTGATTGATATAACCACCGGGCCAGATTCTTAGCCCGGGAGATAATTTGTTTTCGTTCGCTCTTGAGGAAATTGACCATCTGGATCATCGCCGGATAGGGATTGGGCATCAGGTGATAGCGGTGGAGGATGAAGGGTATCGGCGTGAAGAGATAGCCGAGGGCGGCGCGGGGCGGGAGTCCACCAGGAATAATTATGGCGTTTTCCTGACCATGCTCTTTCAGCAGTTTACCGTTGCTGGTGATGATGAGCGTAATACATCTCTTGTGCAGCGCCATTTTTAAGTTTGCGAGCGTCTCTTCGGTATTACCTGAATAACTTACCAGGATGACCAGTGTTTTGTTATTCACATACGGTGGTAGGTGGTAATCACGATTGATATGGATCGGGAGATCAATTTTTGCGCCATAAATTCCATAAAATAACTCTCCCCCGATTCCTGACCCGCCCATACCACAGATCACCAGATTTTCGATTTTCCTTTTATCGACCTTCAATAACAATGAGATTTCAATGGCGGTTTCAATCTCTTCCGGTAGACTGTAGATCAGTTCATACATTCTGTCCTACCAGTATTGGTTCAAGTTCAGGAAAGTGCTTGATTATTGACCTTCGCAGGAATCGGCGAACCTCGAGCGGAGTTCGAAGATTGAGACTCTGATGGGCGATCTCTGCCGCCTTACTGACATCAATAGAACGCAGGATATATTTGGCTTCGGGAATGACCGATGGGGTCATAGATAATTCATCAATCCCGAGCCCGATGAGCAGGGGTATACCCAGGATGTCCGAGGCAATTTCCCCGCATACTCCAACCATTATATGATACTTGTGGGCGGCACCGATGACCTGGGAAATCAATTTTAAGACTGCAGGGTGAAAATGATCGAAGAGTTTACTTATCTGTTCATTCCCCCGGTCAACTGCTAATGTGTACTGGGTTAAATCATTGGAGCCGATGCTGAAGAAATCACATTCCCGGGCAAGATGTTCACTGAGGATTGCGGCGGATGGAGTTTCGACCATAATGCCGATGGGCAGGTCATGGGCAAATTCGATTTTATCTTTCTGAAGTTCCTGTTTAGTCCGTTCAACAATCAATTTGGCTCTTTTTAATTCCTCAATGGTGGCAATCATCGGGAACATTATCTTTATATTACCCAGGACCGCGGCCCGTAAGATGGCTCTTAATTGAGTTTTGAAAAAGTTGATATCATCGAGACAGAATCTTATTGCCCGCCATCCGAGAAACGGATTGGACTCTTTGTAACCGGGGCGCACCTTATCGCCACCCAGATCGAAAGTCCTGATGATGATTGGCCGATTTTTCATCCTCCGGGCTAGGGCATAATAAATCTCATATTGTTCATCCTCAGTAGGTAAACCGCGTTTGGCCAGGTATAGAAACTCAGTCCGGAAGAGTCCGACACCTTCGGCTCCATAACGGAGAGCGGTTGAAACTTCGCTCAAGAATTCGATATTAGCTGAGATATCAACATATTTGCCGTCTTTGGTTTTAGGCACCATCTGGGAGACAGTGGCAAAAGATTTTTTGTGTTCTTCAAGTTTTGTGATCTTTTGCTGGTAATTTTTTATGGAACTCTCTTTAGGATTTTTAATCAATAATCCTCTTTCACCATCAAGAATTACGGTCTCACCGTCGACCACCTTCTCGAGGAGGCCGTGCAGTCCGAGGACCGCTGGTATTTCCAGGGCCTTGGCCATAATCGCTGTATGAGAAGTAAGGCCACCGATCTCGGTTGCAATACCAAGGATTTCTTTAGGCTTGATCAAGGCGGCTTCTGAAGGAGGAAGGTCATGGGCGGCGACAATTGAACCGGCAGGAGCCTCAAGGATTGTTATATGTACCTCGCCAAGGAGATTCCGCAACAAACGATTGGCCATATCCCAGATATCGTAGATTCGTTCTCGTAAATAGGCGTCTTTAGACATCTGCAGTTTTTCAGTATAAGAGGTAATAACTTTGTTGTAGATATATTCACAATTTTTACGCTCGGCCTTGATGTTATTAATAACTTCCTGATTTAACTGGGGATCATCTAACATAAGGATCTGGGCTTCGAGGTATTTACTTAAGTCCAGATTCATTTCCGAACTTAAGCGCTGAGCGATAAGCGAGAGATCTTTTTTGGTCTTGGCCAGAGCCGCATGAAACCTCTTTATTTCAACTTCAACCGAGGTGATCTCGAATTCCGGGATCTTAGGTTGTGCCAGTTGATAGATAAAGATCTGGCCAATTGCAATCCCTTTTGAAGCCGGCATGCCGTGGATAATCATCTCCTTACTTTCCATGCTCTTCTCCTTCTAAGATTTTGCTCAATACGGCGAATGCTTCATTCTCATCGATACCCGAGACGATCAGTTCTACTTTACTGCCTTTTTCACAGGCAAGAGTAAGTATACCCATTATTGATTTGCCGTCAACTTCGATTCCGTCTTTAATCAGTCTAACCTCGGATTTGAATCGATCCCCGGCCTTCACGAAGCGTGAGGCGGGCAATGCATGAAGTCCATATTCATTCTTAATTATAATGGTCTGCCTTATCATATTCTTTTAATCACCTGATTTAAAATTAATAAGAAGAGAATGAGAAAGGCAACAAGATACCCATAGGGCCTTTTGATATAAAGCCAGATTAGGCTGAGAATAAAGAGAATCCAGATAAAGAAGTGAATAAACCAGTTTATTTGACTACCGACAAGGAAAGGGATTGTAAAGCCTGCCAGTAAGAGGCCACCGATTTCACCAACTTTCTGGAGTTGAGTGAAATTTTTAATATTGATGATATTTACAACTTCCCGGCCCATCTGATAACCAATCTTGATGCCAAAAAAACGGTGGTAGATGTGAAAGAGGTTATAGATGATAAGGAAAGCAAGCGGACCGATCATCCCGAATTTTAGGGTCAGGATGACTGCAAGCAGGGAAACGGCCGGCCGCAGGGTTCCCCAGAAGAGTAAATCACCACTGGTTGCCAGAGTTCCCTGGCCGATACCCTTGAATCTTTTGATCTCGCTCCCGGTCAAATGCTCTTCTTCGATCAGTCTTAGCATAGCGCCGATCATATAAGAAGCCATATAGGGATGGGTGTTGAAAAGCCCTTTGTATTCTTTCAAGACGAGATCGCGCTTGGATCGATCCTTGAGTGCAGAAGTTAGGGCGGTAACAAAACCGAGGGTCTGCATCCCGGAAAAGGACCAGGATGCCTGAAGCATAAGTGTATAAAAGAAGATCTTTATTTGACGAGAAATTGATAGAGACATCCGATCAGGACTCCAGTCAGGAAATAAGTGATATATAATTTTTTATAAAACAGATAGATGGCATTGGCAGAACCGATGGCAATGCTGATCAAAAGAAGGATCTTCTCATCGAGGCTGAAGTAATTGGTCAGGAAACCGAAAAGTCTGATGAAGATCAACATTATCAGCAGGAAGAGAAAACCCCGGAGATAAACCAGAATCAATCCCAGAAGATGGAGCTTCAGGTATTGATGCACATTCTTTAAAAATTGCTGATAGAGTTCATTGCTTATCCTCCGAACGATGATATCAGGAATAGTGCCCAAGAGACCACCGACGATTCCAATTAGATAACTGAAGGTGAGGATATTTTCGTAGCCACCATTTTTTCTCAACAGGATGAACGAGGCAATGCTCAGGACGGCACCAGCCTGAGCATCAGGGGGGATTGAACGGCCTATTGGTAGATTGCTAAAGAAGATCAATTGTAACAAAACCCCGAGTGTTAATCCGGCTTCGGGTGCGCCAAAGAAAAGGCCGATAAGGGGACAGGCAATGATTGGCTGGGAAACGCCAAATTCGCCAATTGCATATTTATCAAGCATTATCAGACCACCAATCAGAGAGAGGATTATAATTAAAAACAAGTTACCTCCATAATCAATCTGGGTAGCGATGCAAAATGAAGATGAAAACCAGTCCCCTGATAGTTTTTCTCAAAACCACCTTCTGACATTGAGACGGTCTCAACTGGATAATAATCGGCCCTGAAGAGATCAGGAGATGACAGGAGAATATTAATTTTTTTATCCTGGTTCACAATCGAAAGTTCGTTTCCTTCATAATATTTTTGTCTCTTCTTATCCCATTTTTTGCCATCGATTTCGATATTTTCCTCGAAGAGCCCCAGGTTGATTTCGATGGCGATAGATGGCTGGGGGGCAGAAGCCTGATACTGAATTTCTATTCGCTCCTTTTCCAAGGTAAAAATTTTGGTAAGACGGTCACCCTGAAGTTTAAGATGCGAACCGGCAATTTCATATCGATTGTAGTTGACAATCTTATTTTCAATGAAGTCGATGAATGCATAGCGGGGGAAAGAATCGTAGACTAAAAATCTCTCGAGTTCATCTTCTTTACTTCTGATTGTCTCATGGATACTGGTGATCTCACCATTATCAGGACGATGTTCTTTTATATCTTTCAACTTACGATGGTAACTTTCGGACCGACGACTTAAGACATTGATGAGGTTGATATATCTTGATCTTAGGTCGAATTCAATTATTGCCCCAAAACTCAACTTAAAAACGATAAAACAAAATGGATCAGTGAAGATGATCTCATCTTCACCATCGCAGTCAAAGTCGAGAATTTCAAAACCCTGATTGGTATTTATGAGATTGTCGGCCCGGATGAGGTGTTGGTAGATCGCCTCCCGGAGATGGGGTAGATATAAACCTCCAAAGATTCCGTGCCAGTAGGCACAGGATGCCTGGGCACGCCATAATTCCCGACGGGCTTCATTGTTATCTTTTAAATGCTTGCTTATGAAGAGCATACGCTTGTGCATAATATTGGCCTCGGGATACTTAACCAGAAAGTTTTTAAAATACCCACCCTGCAAAAATCTTTTTTCCTGCGGGCTGGACTTTTGTTTCAAGTTCTCTAATTGGCTATAGACTTCAGGGGTCAGAACCCATTCGCCCATCTCTTCGTAAGATGCACAGGTCAGATAGACCCGACCCCTTGGTTTAAATTTCTGGAGCGCCTCCGCAAAGGTTAAAGTCTCAATCTTCTCTTCCTCAATCCGATTTAAAAAACCTTCCAGCCAACCCTGCTGATAGACATGGTCATAGGTTCCAGGCCAGAGGCCGAATTTTTCTCCGTCATCAGCAAAAACATAGAATTGGTCCGGGGTTAGTGATTTTATGTAATTCACTGTTTCATCGATAGGGTGGAAAGGGACAAGATATCGAAGTTTCATACTGCCTGGGAATATTTTCAATATCTGCCCCTCGTCTTCGGTAAGAAAATATCCATTAAGTTCATCCGGAGACACACCACTGTAAATAAAATGTGTATCATCGACGACCGTATACTCAACCTGACTATTGATCAGGGATGAGATAAGCCCCGGTTCCCAGACCCTTTCGGTTAGCCAGATCCCCCGAGGTCGGTAGTCAAATTTCTTGGTAAGATAATCCGCGAAGGTGGATATCTGGTTGATCCGATCCTTCTCCGGGATCAAACTCAGGATCGGCTCATAGAATCCACCGCCCATAATTTCACACCGCTCCTGCCGAACCATAAATTTTAAGATTTCGATATATTCTGGGTGATGCAATTCTAACCACTCCAGGAGACTACCGGAATTATGAATGACAAACTTTACCTTCGGATGACGGCTGAGGATTTCAATGAGCGGCCAGTATGCGTTACGGAAAGCATATTCGAAGACATGGTCGAAATTGCCAACAGGCTGATGGTTATGGATACAGAAGATCAGATTAATCTTTCATCTCCTTTATAAATTTACCGACATCAGTAGTTGGACAGTTGGGCAGGGCACGGGCGAGAACCTTTATTCCTTTCTGGTTTAAGATTTTTATATACTCGATGTCCTCTTTACTGAGATAGATGTAGGAACAGACTTCACATTTGCCGTCGTCGAAACTGAGACAACCGAGGTCTACTTCTTTGACATTCAAACCGTCTTCAATAAGTTTAACCGCATCTTTGATCGAACCAACCAGAATCATTGTTTTGTTTATTTTCGGATCGATGACATTCATTAAGTTATCAAGTTCGGTTACAGTAAATTTTATATTTTCGGGCACCGCAAGATTATATGTGTTTTTAGCCCAATCGTCACCGGCAATCTCGTTGTTCGCCAGGATCAGATAGTTGATCCCGAGGGGCCGAACCCAGCCTGCAATTACCTGCCCATGGACATACCGGTCATCGACGCGCAGGATCATATTAATTTAAGAAATTCCAGAAAATCCCGAACAGAAAGGCTCTGGGCTGAGCCGGGATTAATTCGGTATTGAAAAGATTATCAATCCAGAGGTAGAGATGAAAGTCGAGAAAGCGCAGACCGAACATAAGGCTGTGGACGGGCTGGTTAATAAATGTCTGTTCATAACGGCCGCGGAATGATACTGTCTCCAGATCGTAAAGGACTTCACCGCCTATAAGGTAATATCGACCCGAATCCCTCGAGGAATAGTTTCCTCCTCCGTAAAGGGAAAGATATTTTAGGCAGCAGAGAGATGCTGTACCAAAAACACCGTAACTCTTAACCGAGTTACAATTTTCTAATTTCTGGTAACCCTGATTATCTAAGATCATTCTGATCGGGCGGTCACAATGGGATTGGTAGAAGGAGATAAAGAGTTGACGATAGGAGAGCCCGATCCGACCCTGAGAATGGATTTCGGGTTTTAGGTCCGGATTACCTTTAATTTTCAATCCCATCGTAGTGTCTGCAGCAAAATTGGTAGCGATATAGCCTGCGCGCTGGCAAACGCGACGAATGACAAGGGAGATAGTCAAAGAATCGGTGATGGTGTATCTCGTCTCGAGTTGAGGTTCAAGGGATAATTCTTTGAACTGGTAGTTATTTACGCCGATCCGGCCGGTGATGAAAAACCTGGCAATATTAAAATTGACCCTGGCCCAGAGATTGGATTCCAGCCATTTGTCGTGGGATTGATAATTACTTTGAAAGATGTGATAAATACCATCGGCTCCCAGGTCAAACTGGTAATGGCGCCTTGTTCGTCCGGTCTGCCCGGAGAGACAGAGGGAATTTGAATGATGGTTAAAGGTATCGGTCTGGTAACCGTTTAGTTGAAAATATCGGTAGAAATAAGAAAAGGCCAATCTGGTTTTTAAATTACCGCCGGTCATTGCTCCACCATAGATTTTTTTAGTTTGAGAGAGGTTTCTTGGTAAACCACGATGGTTGCTTGCAGAATAGAAATCGGTATTAAAATATGTCCCGATTTTGCCATAGAGACTTCCGGTTAAGACATCCTGATCAGATGAGGTGATGGTCCGATAACCGAGGTTTTTGGTCTTATGATAAGCAAGATGACTGCCAAGATTTCGGGTCAGGTGACGATTGAGATCCAGCCCGAGTTTCGAGGCACCATAACTTCCGCTTAGAAATCTTATCTGGCTGAACGCGGTGTCGGAGAGATTTTTCCTCGAGGTGATATTTACTGACCCGGCGGGCAAATACCCTCCATAATAGTTGTTACCGATTGATACCTCACGGGCATAATCGACCGGTATCTGATCGAGATCAGATACACCCGATATCGGATCTTTAAAAGGGACGCCGTTAAGAAACAGGGCGGGTTTCTCATAATCCTGAAGTAAAATTATCTGAGATTTATCAATCAATCCTGTTTCTTCAATCCTGCCCCCCAGGATTTTTAAAGGCTGGGAGAGTTCAAAGAAGTAGCCATCATTAACAAGATGAACCTCGCGATTATTAAATTTCTCAAACCATCCTCCAAACTCGCGGAGGACAAATGGCGGTTTGGTCAATGTGTCGGGTTGAATAGTATCAGTCTCTACCTGGATGAGAAAAAAAAAGAGAAACATTATAAATAATATTATCTAAAATCGACTGAAAGTCAACATCGAGATATGAGCAGGTAGCGTCAATATTTTTGTGTAAATTCTTTTATTGCTTTTAAAGGGCGATCCTTCCATCTGTTATTATATTTGTTAAAAAGAGCAAGAACAATCCGCT
>CBFGIV010000053.1:0-15756 GCA_965648915.1 Caldifarciminota bacterium
GTGGGGTAAGGCCTATTTTTAGTTTTTGCATATCTTCCTCCTTGCCTCATCATACCTTAAAATTCCTAAAAAATCAAAAGGAAAAGTGGAGAGGACTCAGTTTTTTTTCCTATTGACAGAATTTTATAAATGTGTAAAATTGGTTATCAGGTCGGGAGAATAGTCAGATTTTTTTGTTCTTGCCTGCCCCGGACAGGCAGGGTAATCATATTATTTGACGGGTGCGGATAATAATATTTTGTGTTTTTGTGATTGGTAAGTCTTAATTGGAGGAAGATTGAGCAAAAATGTAAGGGTAGGGCTTATTTCTGTCTTTAAAAAGGTTAAATTTCTACTGAGAGATTCTCTCTCTCTCTCTCGAGAGCGAATACCGTACTAATCGCCTTTTTCCCATCTTCCATCCTCTATCTTCCATCTTTTATTCTCCATCCTCCAATCTTTTTCGACCTTTCGACTCCTCGACCTTCAGACTCTTTCGACCCTTAACCTGGAGGTGGAAGATGATCTAACATAACCCTAAATCAACTCTTTCTCATCAGTCTGCTTAATGCAGAAAATCCTTGACAGATAAAGGTTTTGTATTATAATGATAAGGAGATTAAAATGTGGTATAAGATAATAAATGCAGTCAGCATCATTACAATAATGATTGGTTTGGGCCAGGCAGCCCTGCCACCCGATGGCTGGCGGGATACAATGGTGATATGTAATGGTGACAATATTGATAGCGAGGGGCGAATTGCCAGCGGGGGCAGGGATGTGCTTCATCAGGCCTGGATCCGGGGAGGATCTTTTACCCGTGAAATATACTATCAGCAATCACTTGACAATGGATATAAGTGGGGAAACCGGTGTCAAATATCCAATGCCGGTGCCCTTGCACAAGAAGTGCTTGACTATGCACTGGCTGCTGATCCAAATGGGAATGTCTACTGTGTATGGAGCCAGTACTGGTATGACCCTACTTTCCATGTCCGCCTCTGGTGGTCATATTCTCATAATAATGGCATCACCTGGTCTAATCCAGTAGACATCACTGATGATATTGAATTGCCTACAGAATCCGTCAGGGATATGCAACCGTCTTTGAGTATCGATAATCAAGGTCGGCTTCATCTCGCTTTCTTTTACGCACAGGCAATAGACCCGCACCACGAATGGCTCTATGTTCGCTATTCGTATTATCCGGATAGCATCGGTGGTTGGGCGCATTATGAGACTATTGATGATTTTGGGTTACATGGATCTAATTACTATTACCCGTATCCTTCAATCACTACAATCGGAACCGTTCCTCATGTCGTTTATGCTCAGAATGAAGGGGCCGATGAAAATCCAAGGTATGTATATGTTTGGCATTCAGTAAGAATTAGCCAAAATAACTGGCAAAGATCTGAGATTGCCTATTATGGTGGGTATACACGAGTTTATGGAACAGACTTAACGATCTCTCCGAACGGTAATCTTCATGCTCTTTGGACTCGTAAATTTGTTAAGGCAGCATACAATATTCATTACGCTCGTTCGCTTGACGGTGGAACAGTTTGGCAAGATTACAAAGTATTGCAGGAAGATCTTGAACTTGGTGGACTCATCGGGGCTGATGCCAAAGGCGTACATGTCATAAGCAGTAACACCTATGATTTATTCTATCACTATTCAATAGATGGTTCTGAATGGCAAAATCCACAAGTGATTCTACAGAACAGCAATCCTTCAATCAAACATTTTATCAACGACATAGTTGCAAATTATTCAGGACGCTCTGTGGTCTTCGAGAATGGCTATGGAGGAGATGATGCATCAGTAGGCTATTTTGCCAACGACGATACATTGCTCTCAGACAATTCCGAAGCCACGGCCTATAACTGGGGCCGGCATCTGGTCCGGGATCCATTTACGAATCGTCTCCATTTAGTCTATTTTTCCCAGAATCGCCCTCATTACACCTATTCTGATGATGAAGGCAGGACCTGGGCACCATATCATATCATCGAGAATTTTGATTTTACCGGCAAAGACAGGGGTCGGTATCCCTCAATTGGTCTTTTTGTCACACCGACCGATGCCTTAAATCCCTGTGTTGCCTATATTTCACCAACATCTTCAGGTGATACCCTAAAATACCGGTGGTGGGATGCGGCGATCAATCAATGGCAGGGTTTCTGGTTATATAATGACAATCTCTTCTACAGTGCGCCTTCGATAACAGTAGCGGGTGAGATGGTGAATTTGGTTGTGGTGGTCAGGGATTATCTTACCTCCCAGTATGGAGTCATCTATTATGAATTCCCTTATTATGCGACCGGTCCGGGTTTGCCCGAGGTCATCGAGCAGGGGATGATGGATATTTACAACTCACCCTGTATTACCATAGATGGCAACTGGGATAAACATGTGGTTTATGAAAAGAGCGGTGATGTTATTTATATGCGACGGTTTGGACCGAATGACTGGCGACCTGACCGACCTTTTCCATCTACACCCGAGGAGTCGGTAACGCCTTTTATCGAAGCATACGGTGATCATCTCTATGTGCCCTATGCCGAGGCTGATCCAACGACGGGCTGCTATGATATCTTTAGAAGATGGCGAAGAATTCAACCACCCGGGAACTGGTTGATTCATCCAGAAGAGATCAGCAAGTCACCGGGTATTCCTTCTGAATGTCCGGTTTCTGCCTGGAGTGATTTCACGGTCTGGGCTGAACAGGGAGATGGCGATATCGAGTTTGATCTCAAATACTACTGGCATCCTGAGAATCGATCAGGGTTTATTTCGACAGCACCGGTAAATGACTATTATCCCCACAGTCAGATGTATTATGACTGGTTGGGTGGTAGCACCGTCCTTTTAACTGCCTGGACCAAGGGTCTGATGACGACACCGCCTTATCGCATTGCCTTCCAGAAGATGGGTTTCTTACCACCACCCGATGGTTTTGGGACCTATTATCCGGTAATCACCGGAAATAAGGAGCCATCTTTCTTCTGCACCAAAAGGGATACCTTTATAAGATACCAGCGTTATAATGTGGATTATGGTAAGAATGAGTTAATCTATACTTTAACTTTGCTCAATCCGGTCTATCCTGCTTATAAGGTAAAGGTTCTCTCCTATTTTGAAGGCACAGGTAATCGGTCGGAGAAAGTATTGGTTGATGGTCGAGAATTTGCAACCTTGAATCTCAAGTCCAATCAATTGAACACCTCAGAGATTCTGATAACCAGAGAATACTACAAGAAAGACCACCGGGCGGTTGTTTCATTTCAGGGTGCTGATGGTGTCAGTAAAGCGGGTCTTGTTGTTTATCAACTGGAGAAGGTAACATCTGGTGGCTATGCTGGTGGTGGCAGTCAATCAGCCGAAACTGGCAGTAGTTTAAGCACCGATGAATTTGAAATAAGACCCAATCCAGCAAAAGGTGGTGCAATGATAACCTTTTTACTCAAGAACAGAGCAAGTGTCCAATTAAAACTGTATAATGCTTCTGGTCAACTCATTCAGGATATAGTTAATGGGATAACAGATAAAGGGATTCATCAGTTCTCATTAAAGAAAGGTTTACCAGCCGGAGTCTACTTTGTCACATTTGAGGTTAATAAAAAGAAGATAACCGAGAAAGTTACAATCATAAGGTAATACAATAAGTCAGGAGGGGCATTTTGCCCCTCCTGATACTGGAGGTTGTATGAGACTAAAGATAATATCAGTCTTATTCCTGCTCATCTATCCCCTCGGGTCGATCAATTTCAGGCAGACTGCCTTTATCCCTGTAGGGGTAGAAGGCTGCTATGGCAGTGTCAAGGGCTTTGATGCCAATCATAATGGATCGGGTGATTTAATATTTGCTGCCCTTTATGCAACACCTCCGCTCCGCTATTATACAGCCTATTATGAATATTCTCCCTGGAATCGATTTATTTTGAAAGATTCCATAACACCGATTAACTGTGATAATCCCTGGGACATCGGCTATCTTGATAATGATTCATTGACCGATGTGGTTTGCCAGCATTATGATCCAGACAGTCTTAAATCGGCCATAAGGGTTTATGAATCACCTCATTATTATGCCTATCCTACCCGTCTTGCCTGGGAGTGGATTTATGAATTCAATGGTGGTGCAGCCTCCCAGATGGTAATTGCCGACTTAGACCGGGATGGTCATAAAGATATTCTCACATCCGACTGCTATATACTTTATGTCTTTGAAAATATTGGTGACAATAATTATCGAAAAGTCTACTGGGACACGGTATGGTTTTCAATTGGATTCGGGTTTGGTGCTATTGCCGATTTTGATCATGACGGAAAGGTAGAGTTTGCATTTAAGACTCGAAATTATGTTTCTGTTTATGAATGTCTCTCTGACAATCTTTATGATGAGGTCTTTAGAGATACCTTACCCCGTATTCAAAATAGAAATGGGGTTGATCTTTGCACTGGTAATGACCTGGATGGTGATGGTAAAGAGGAGATAATTATCGGTTGCTATGGAGACCCCTCGGAATATTATCTATGGATCTACGAGGCAGTGGGTGATAATCAGTATGAGATAGCATTCAGAGATTCATTCTATCCCGCGGTAGGTGTCTGGAATGGTATAGAACAAAGTAGTTGCGGTGATTTAGATAGCGATGGTAAGGATGAGATTGTCTGGGCAGTAAGGGGTAACTGGCTGGTTTACAGGGCAACTGGCAATAATACTTATGAGAGAATTTTCAGGGCTTATCCTATCTGGAATCGCCATTTTACCACGCAGACCTGTATCTATGACTTAAACGGTAATGGTTATCCGGAAATTGTTGAGTCTGGCGATTCAGCCTATGGTGGTGGTGGGATAACAAGGACGGTCATCTGGGAGATCGAAGGCGTTCGTTTGCATCGCCCCAATGGTGGTGAGATTTTACAACCCGGTTCCCAATTCCCCATCACCTGGGAGAAGTTTACGCCACCCGGCGCCGACTCTTTTACTTTATTTGTTTCTTTTAATAATGGTTTAGACTATCGGACTATAACGACTATAAGACAATCAGACGACACTGTCTACGTTTGGTCTGTACCCGACAGTCTCTCCGACTCCTGCAAGATAATGATCTGGGCTTATGGACCCCCGCGGGCAGGAGAGAACAAGCCCCGGGGCACGGCGTGGGACTTTTCGGACTCCACCTTCAGTATCAAGCAGACGGGAGTCCGGGAAGTAGCAAGTAGCGAGGAGCGAGTAGCGAGATTAAAGATTTTACAGAACCCAGCAAGGGGAGAAATCAGATTGCAGATAACAGATAACCGAAGTCAGAAGATAGGATTAAAGATTTATGATGTGTGCGGGAAGATGGTGAAGGATATAGTCTTTCGTCCATCTGAAGATGGACGCTACAGAACCATTGTGCTCAATCCCGGTGTCTATTTTGTGCGGTTTGAAAGTAAGGATAAGATAATTACAAAGAAGGTGGTGGTGATTGAATAAAAACCTCTGATGCTACGCCCTGTGGACTTTTTAACCAGACAGACCAGAAAGACCAGATAAACCAGACAGACCATATCATCAGGGACTGTTCCCACAGGTCCAGAAGAAATTGTCTTCTGGTCAGGCGGACAACCGGTTGAATCTCCAGGTCTATCTACAGAAAGTGATTGACTTTTAAGTGATTTTAGTTAATATTTAATAATATGGAGATCAAAGAGACCGATTTCCTCATAATCGGTAGCGGGATCGCCGGGTTGACTTTTGCCAATCGACTTAAAGATAGTGGTAAGATTCTGGTTATCACAAAGAAACGGAATGTAGATTCAAATACAAACTATGCCCAGGGCGGAATTGCTTCAGTCTTTGGGCCTGATGATTCTTTTGAGTCCCATATTGAAGATACGATCAAGGCTGGTGAAGGGCTCTCTAACCGTGAAGCGGTCGAGATTATGGTGAAAAGTGGCCCAAAATTAGTTATGGAACTTTATGAAATGGGGTGTCAATTTACTACCACGCAGAGAGAGACAGGGAGAAAAGAGTTTGATCTCGGCCAGGAAGGAGGACACTCTCATCGTCGCATTGTCCACGCCCGGGATTCTACCGGACGCGAGATTGAAAGGATATTGATTGATCAGGTAAGCAGGTCAAAATCGATCGAGGTTATTGAAAATGGACTTGTGCTGGATTTGATTGTTGAAGAAGATGAATGTTTTGGTGCCTACTACTTCGATTACCAAAAGAATGATCTGGTAGCTGTATTGAGTAACATAACCTTGATTGCAACCGGTGGTTGCGGTCAGATTTATAAGTATACAACCAATCCATTAATCGCAACCGGTGATGGTGTGGCAATGGCCTATCGGGCTGGAGCCAAGATCGCCAATATGGAATTTGTGCAGTTTCATCCTACTGCGGTATATAACATTTCGATCGATGGCCGCGCCTTCCTGGTTACAGAAGCCGCCCGGGGCGAAGGTGGGATATTAAAGACTAAAGATGGTAAAACCTTTATGGAGAATTATCATCCGCTCGGTTCTTTAGCACCAAGGGATATCGTGGCGCGCGCCTGCTATATGGAGATGAAGAAGACCAATGCTGATTATTGCCTCTTAGATTTAACACATTTAAAAAGCACCGTCCTTAAAGAGCGATTCCCGGTTATCTACGAAACATTGATTAAGTATAATATCGATATTACCAAAGACCCAATCCCGGTTGTCCCGGTTGCCCATTATTTCTGCGGTGGGATTAAAACCGATACCTGGGCCCGTTCATCGATTAAACGGCTCCTCGCTGCGGGTGAGGTAGCTTCGACCGGGGTCCACGGTGCCAATCGGCTGGCATCAAACTCTCTGCTCGAGGCCCTGGTTTTTGCCCGGCGCGGTGCCGAAGCGGCTGAGTCTTATCCGAAAGTTTCCCGGACCAATTTAAAACTAAATTATGAAATTGGTAGTCAGCGCCTGCATAATATAAGGGACGAGATCAAGGATATTATGCATCGATGCGGAGGAATTGTCCGTAATCTCTCTGATCTTAATTACGGCCTGGACCGACTTGGAGGATTACTCAAAATGATACCTGAAAGACTTGCCCCTGAGGATATGGTTTTACGTAATATGGGAGAAGTAGGCTGGCTGATTTTAAAATCGGCAAGTATGAGGCTTGAGTCCCGTGGTCTTCACTGCATGGAAGATTTTCCCAACAAAAGCAGTGAGTTTGAAAAAGACACTATTGTTGATAAACAACTACTCGTTTTGCCCTGCCCTGGATAATTTTCAACTCTATGGCGATAGCGATAATAAGAAAGAGTTCAAAAATAGGAGTAAAATGAAAGAAGGTGAGATTGAGGTCCTCCTTGAATTGGGTCAGTCATATCTGCTCAATAAAAAGTACAAGGAGGCAATTGTCAAGTTTAAGGAGGTAATGAATTTAAATCCACACGATCCTGAGATCTATTATTATCTCGGGATGGCATATGAGGGTGATAATCAGACTGGCGAGGCGATAAAGATGTATCGAAGGGCCTTAAGCCTTAAGCCAAATTTTGAAGAGGCCAAGATCGGTCTTAACCGGCTTGAGGAGAAAAAGTAATACTTCTATTGACAGGGTGCTTTTTTGTTGATATGATTGATATATCTTAACTTGATTTATGAGTAAAAATGTAATTGGCTGGCACATTGACAATTTATTAAATTTGAAAAACTATGGGAGGCATAATGATTGATTATTATGCAGTCCTGGGTCTGACCAAACATGCTACGGCAACCGAGATAAAGAGTGCCTATCTTAAACTCGCCCGCCAGTACCACCCGGATCGATTTCAAACTGAAAAAGAGAAAAAAGAAGCAAATGAACGTTTTGCCCTGATCACCCAGGCATACAAGATCTTGAGCGAGGAAAGATTGAAACAGGAATATGATAAGTCTTTCCATCTTGATACCACGGGAAAGCCCATCGAAACGGCAACAATTGTTCAGGCCAAGAACGCTTTCAAACGGGCCCTGGTTCTGTTGAAGCAGGGAGACTACTGGCGTGCGGCCAATCTTTTAAGAATGGCAAACCGCTATGACCCGGATAAAGCCCTCTATATCAGTTATCTCGGTCTTGCTCTGGTTCATACCAAACAGTATGCCCAGGAAGGATTTGAAAAACTCCATGAAGCGATGAAGAAAGAGTTGTTCAATCCCATAATCTATATCAACCTTGCCCTGGCTTACGAGAAGGCGGGTGACCGAGAAAAGGCAATCCACTTTTACCGGGAAACGCTTAACTGGGATCCGAAAAACGAAACCGCAATTAGAGAACTGGCTCGATTGAGTAATAACAAGAAGAAAGGGTTCTTCTCAAAATTATTTGGAGGCGGTTAACTTGGCGAAATCGATTCGGCGCCCCGTCGTCAGTGGTTCATTCTATTCCGGTAATCGTAAAGAACTGGAGAGTGAATTGAATCAATTACTCAATAATGCAGATCGAGTAGAGCATAAAGGCAGGATCCGGATGATAATTGTGCCCCACGCCGGATATGTCTATTCAGGTTCAATCGCTGCCTGTGCCTACAAACAGGTAATGGGTGGTGATTATCGAAGCATCGTCATCATCGGGCCAAGCCACCGGGCCGGATTTGATGGAGCGGTGGTAGATGCCGATCGAATATGGCAGACCCCGATTGGTGAAAGTATAATTGATGATACGGCAGTTCAGAAGTTAGTCACGGCTGAAAAGAGAATCAGGATAAATTCGGCTCTGTTCGATGAGGAACATTCGCTCGAGGTTCAGTTACCTTTCTTACAGAAGACACTACCTGATTGTAAGATTGTGCCGATTATGGTTGGCAGTCAGGACTGGCAAAATTGTGAATTACTGGGCAATGCCATTGCCCATACCTTCCGGAGCGAAGAGATTTTAATCATTGCCTCTTCAGACCTCTATCATGGTTATTCTTATAAGGAGTGTGTCGCCACTGACCAGTTTACCATTCAGGCGATCGAAAAATTTGAACCAAGACAACTGGCCCGGGCATTACATGAAAATAAAGCCCAGGCCTGCGGGGGAGGGGCAATCGTCGCCGGTCAATGGGCGGCCGCACAACTGGGCGGAAAGAGAGTGGTTACGCTCAAATATGCTAATTCCAATGATATAACCAATACCCGGGAAGGTTATGTGGTTGGTTATGTGGCTGCGATGATATTAAATCCTTCGAGTTATGAAAAATAATTCTCACAGTAAATCTGATTGGCAGTTAAAATTTTTGCCGTCCGAGGAGGTTGAAATTTTGAGTATGGCAAGAGAGACGATTGTGCGGTGTAGCAGAGGTGAACGTCTACCTGTATTCAGGCCCAATTCTTCACGATTGAACGAACCTTACGGGGTTTTTGTTACCTTAAAAAAAAGTGATGAACTGCGCGGTTGTATCGGTTATGTGGAGGCAATAAAACCGCTCTCTCAGGCGATCCCTTTGATGGCGCATGCCGCCGCATTTGAAGACCCGAGATTCCCACCGGTCCAAAGCGACGAAGTGGCTGATTTAGATATTGAAGTTACTATCCTTTCCCCCTTACGCAAAATAAGTTCTATTGAAGAGATTGAGATTGGTCGCCATGGCCTTATGGTCAAACAGGGTTTGAGACAGGGTCTGCTTTTACCCCAGGTGGCAGTTGAAGAAGATTGGGATCGTGAGACCTTTCTCCGGCATACTTGTTTAAAGGCAGGACTTTCTCCAGATGACTACAGGAAGCAATCGGTTGATATTTATATCTTCGAGGGACTTATCATCAGGGAGAAGGATAGAAAAAAGATATGAAAAAAACAAATCTCCTCGAGGCCTTAGAAGAGATTGCCAAACAATTCTCCATCCGGGTAATCTATGACCAATTTTTTGGTCAGGGCGGATTCTGTCGTCTTAAAGACCAGCCTTATATTATTCTCAACAAAACATTATCCTATGAAACCAAGATCAATCTCTTTCTCGATGGATTAAAAAAATTCCCCCTCCACTCGATCCAACTACCACCCCGGGTCAAAGAATTGATTGAAAAAGGTAAGAGTTGATTTACCCCATTCTCTTTATAATATTTCTGGGACTATTTTTGTGGCTGATCAACATCAAATTCCTTAATTGGGCTGGTGATTGGCCACTCCTTTTGGTTGTTTCGGGAATTATCATTTTAATTCGAAGTTTCCGGAGGAGAAATCAGGACAAAATAATTGACCACTTAAGAGAGGGGAAGATCTCAGTCGATGAGGCTGTGTGTCAATTAAGGAAAGGTAACCAGTGACACCGGTACTGGAGAGATTGATTGAAGAGTTACAGAAATTACCCGGCATCGGCCGTAAGACTGCCCAGCGTCTGACTTTTTTTATTCTCCGGATGTCAAAAGAAGAAGTAATGACTCTGGCTCGAACGATTCAGGAGGCGAAGTCGAAACTCAAGTACTGTTCGATCTGTTTCAACTTTACCGAGGAGGATCCCTGCCGGTTCTGTCGGGATGTGCTGAGGCATCAGGATCTCATCTGCGTTGTTGAGGAGCCTTCAGATGTTCTTACGATTGAACGGACCGGCTCATATAAAGGACTCTATCACATTCTTCACGGCGCAATCTCGCCCATCGATAATATTGGTCCTGACCAGTTGAAGATAAAAGAGTTGATCTACCGAGTTGAACAGAATAATATTAAAGAAGTTATCATTGCAACCAATCCAACCACTGAAGGTGAAGCAACGGCAATCTATATTGCAAAATTGCTAAAACCTCTTGGTATAAAAGTAACACGAATTGCGCGCGGCATTCCGATGGGGAGTGATCTGAATCTGGCCGATGAAATTACGTTGGGCCGGGCAATCGAAGGGAGGAGGGAAATCTGATGACTGATATTAAGATTAAACAGATTCTCGAGGATGTTAGAAGGCGACGACTGTCGGTGGAAAAGGCCATGGAACAACTTAAATATCTACCTTTTAAGGATATTGGTTTTGCCAAAATTGATACCCACCGTTCCTTACGCCGGGGGATACCCGAGATAATCTATGGGCCATCAAAAACGGTCGATGAGCTCATCAAAATCGTCAGACTTCTTTATCGAATTGAACGGCAGGTAATAATTACCCGGCTTGATTCGAAAAAAGCTCGATTATTGAAAAAGAGATTTCCCCGGGGCAAATTTTTTGGAAAGGCCGGTATCTTTTTTATCGGCAAAAAGATCAAGCCTGCTTCAAAAAGTATGATCGGTGTCATAACCGCGGGTTCGGGCGACCGGACAGTAGCGGAAGAGGCAGCAATTATCTGTGAAATATTCGGTCATCGAGTCAAACGCTTCTTTGATATAGGCGTGGCCGGTATCCATCGCCTCATTGCCTCTTATCAGGCTATCGATAACTGCCGGGTTTTGATTGTTGTGGCAGGAATGGATGGAGCACTCCCCAGTGTTATTGGTGGACTGGTGGGCAAGCCGATCATTGCCGTTCCGACCAGTGTTGGCTATGGTGCAAACTTTCAGGGTCTGGCACCTCTTCTTACTATGCTCAATTCCTGTGCACCGGGTGTTGCTGTGGTTAATATTGATAATGGTTTTGGGGCAGGCTATCTGGCATCGTTGATCAATTCATTATGAGGGTTTTACTTTTCGACCCCATCCCTGGAGCAAGTGGTGATATGATACTTTCGGCTCTTATTGATCTCGGGGTTGATCCTCGTTACCTTGAAAAGATAATCTTAAAGACCGGTTTCAAAAGATTCAGGATTATCGTCCAGGATGTGCGCCGTCAGACAATCAGGGCCAAGTTAGTAAAATTTGATTTTGATACCACTATAGCCGCTGAAAATTTTATTCCTGTCATAAAGAAATCTAACCTCACTGAGTTTGTAAAGATTAATAGCATCAAGACCATCAAACGTATATTTGAAACAGAATCCAGAGTTCATAAGAGAAGGAATCCTCACCTGCACGAACTGGCCGACCTTGATACATTTATCGACATTGTCTGCAGTTTTGCCGGTATTGAATTCCTTAAGGTGGATAAGATTTATTCTCGACCGCTCAAGGCGGGACAGGGTTTTATCGATACCGCCCACGGCCGGATGCCGGCTTTTAACCTTGCCACTGCCGAACTCTTAAAAGATAGGGCGGTTGAGTTTTTACCGATTGATTTTGAGCTCACCACACCTACCGGTGCTGCAATTATTTCCAGCATTGCCGAACCGATTAATAACTTACCGATTGAAAAGATTCTGTCTATTGGCTATGGTGCCGGCACGCGAGAACTTGAGGGTTATCCAAACATTATGAGAATTTTTTTAGGTGAGATGGCGAGCAGTCAGCCGGACGCGGTCACTCTCCTTGAAACCAATCTTGATGATCAGAACCCGCAGATCTACGACTATCTCTTCGATCGACTCTTTGAAGCAGGCGCCCTTGATGTCTATCTGATTCCCACAATCCAGAAAAAATCCCGGCCCGGTGTGTTGCTGAATGTTATCTGTCGAAGATCCGCGGTCGAGGAACTTTTAAGAATAATATTCAGTGAGACCACCTCTTTGGGCGTGCGCATAGTCAATCTCGATCGGCGAATTCTCCCGAGAGAGATCAAGAGGATCAAAACACCATTGGGTATGATGAGATACAAGATAGCCCATATTGACCAAAGACCCAAAATATCACTGGAATATGAAGATTTGAAAAAGATTGCCCGTAAGTCAAAACAGCCACTGATCGATGTCCAGAATATCGTTTTGAAATACCTGACAAAGGGTCTTAAAAAATAAACATTATGACTGAAAATCTGTCTAAATACTATGACGAAGAAGATGCTAAATTGGTCGCCCGGGTAAAGATGGGGGATCTCACTGCGTTCGACGAACTGGTGCAGAGGCATGAAGTGCGTATCTACAACTTGTGTTACAGGATGTTACACGATCAGAACGATGCCCATGAACTGGCACAGGATACATTTGTCAAAGCATACCGCGCAATCGGAAAGTTTGATGGCCGTTCAAGTTTTTCTACCTGGCTTTACAGAATAGCGGTCAATAACTGTATAAACTTTTTAAAGAAGAGACCAAAAGAATTAAACCTTGAGTCATCCTATGAAGGCATATCTTCTTATAATCCCGAGGCGACTTATCGACGCAGGATAATGTCAAAAATCCTGCATAAGGCGATCGAGATGTTACCTGAAGTCCAGCGCGCGGTCTTCACATTAAAGCAGATCGAAGGTTTATCATATAAGGAGATTGCTGACCACCTCGGCAAATCGGTTGGAACGATAAAAGCAAGCCATCACCAGGCGGTTATTAATTTGAAAAATTACCTAAAAAACAAGATATAGTAGTATATGTTAAACAAACACATTAACTGTTATAAAATTCGCGATGCACTGATTGATTATGTCTGTGGTGAACTTGACCAGGACTATGAGGCCCTGGTTAGAGAACATATCAGTATCTGTCCCGATTGTCAGAATGAACTTGAACTTTTGCAATCGATCGGTGATGCTGTCTCTTCAGAAGAGATGCCGGTATTAACCCAGAGTTTCTGGCAGGGTTTCATTGTTGAAGTTCACCAGAGGATTGAAGTTAATAAGAAAAGAACATTTCCTTTCTGGATTATGCCGGCGGCGGCTGGACTTATATTAATCATTGGCCTTGGATACTTATTAACCAAAGGAGAAAAAAGGGAATTGGGACAATCCCCGCTTATCGATCGAGATTCAGTCATTGTCAGAGATATCCAGACATTCTCCCAATCCGAGATTGAAAGCATTATAAAAAGCATAGGTGAGAAGCAAGAATTGAATCAATACCTGTGGGATTTAGGGAATATTGAATCTGATCATTTTAAACGCCTTGTAAAAGAAGAGATCCTCTTAGAAAAAGACTTGATCCAAAAGTGATGGCAGTTACGAATCAGGAACCGCCCGGTTTTAATTACTATCTTAAAGAGTTCGAGAATTACCTTTTATCCCTTGGCCGGGCCCGGAATTCCATCGAATCCTACCTTGGTGATGTAAGACAGTTTTTAAATTTTCTCAACGACAGATGCATTACCGATATAAAGGGTTGTTCATTCGAATTGCTCCAGAACTATCTCTATGAACTGAAGAGTCTGGGACTTGCCGCATCTTCAATCGCCCGTAAAATTGTAGCCTTAAAGTCTTTTTTTAATCTATTTGAAGATAGAGGAGTCATTGCAAAAAATGAGGCAGTCCGACTTGAAACTCCGAAGGTCGATCGTAAATTACCAGCCGTCTTATCGGTCGATGAGATTATGAAGATCATCGAGAATGTTGAGAAGGATAAGATAAGCGGTATCAGAGATCGGGCAATGCTCGAGATATTATATGGTGCCGGATTGAGGATATCGGAATTGCTCAATTTAAGATTGAATAGCGTCTTATTAGAGAACGGCTTTGTTCGAGTCGTGGGCAAGGGTGATAAGGAGCGTCTTGTCCCGATTGGTGAGCCTGCGATCCAGGCTTTGAGCCATTACCTCAGAACCAGCCGGCCTCAATTACTCAAGAAAAAGACCTCTGATTATCTCTTCTTAAACCAGCGCGGCACCAGAATGTCCCGGATGGGTTTCTGGAAAATCCTGAGATTCTACCTCAGGAAGTCAGGGATCAAAAAGCGTGTTACTCCTCACACCTTTCGCCATTCTTTTGCAACCCATCTCTTAGAAGGTGGGGCAAATCTGCGCGCCGTGCAGGAGATGCTGGGGCACAGCGATATAAAAACTACCCAGATCTACACCCACATCGATCGAGAACAATTAAAAGAGATTCACAAAATATACCACCCGAGAGGGTGATCTATCTTTTGAAACGTGCCTCCACTCTGGCCTTCATTCCACCCCTGACATTAAATTCGCCGGTGACGGTTGCCCACTTTGGTTTACAGGCAGAGACAAAGTCCTTGAGGATTCGATTCACCGCATTTTCATAAAATATGCCGAGATTGCGATAGCCGAGGATATAATATTTAAGCGACTTCAATTCGACACACTTCTTGTCTGGCATATATTGAATTGTAATCGTTCCAAAGTCAGGCAGGCCAGTGCGTGGACAGACCGAGGTGAATTCAGGAATAGTTATCGTTATCTCATAATTTCTATACTGGTTGGGCCAGGTCTCAATCCGGCAAAGTTTTGTCTTAAGCCCGGCCCGGGCATGCCGGACTGTATATAGTTTTTTGGTCATAGATAAATATACAATAAAATCGCTCGGGGTCAAGTGAAATTAAAACTACTCGACGACCACCTTTTTTGTAATCATCCGGCCATCAAGGTTCAACCCCACAAAATAAACACCGGGATTCAGTTTTATAGTAAGAAGTGAAGGCCTTGCCATAACCTCTTGAACCAGGCGGCCTGAAAGGTCATAAATTCTTACAGGAGAGACTCTTTGACCCATATTTTTAATTGTGAGCCAGATAGAACTTTTCGCTGGATTAGGATAGATCTTAATCTCTGACCCGACCCGGTCGCGTGATTGCTCTTCTTCAATCCCGGTTATAAAATTCCTCACATTCACACTGTGATAATAGATGGCATTAGTTAAATAGTATACAGCGTGTATCCGTCCATCATTTATGGGATTATCGCCCCGGCTGACGATATGGGCAAATTCGACCGGATCGAGATAACCACCGACATCAAAGAGTCTACCCCGGTAGGTCCAGGTATTACCTAGGTCAGTCGAATGCCAGAGCCTCGGTCCAGCAATGCCACTTCCTGGCCTGCGATAACCGATGACACCAATCGAATTCTGCCCCCGGGCAAAGTCCTTGCTGGTAACG
>CBFGIV010000054.1:0-15617 GCA_965648915.1 Caldifarciminota bacterium
TTCTCAAAATTAACAATATCGCTTTCATCATTTATAATCTTCTCTTTAAGAACCTGAACTTCGGACAGGATATTTCTCTTAAGTTCTTTTATCCTCCGTTGAAAATCATCTATCCTTATTTCTCCTTTTCTACATACTAAAATTGGTAATAGTTTCATTCAAGTGTCTCCTTTTTGCATCGAATATAAAGAAAAAGGGCAGCATGTTTATACCATTTTTTCCATTCCGGGAATTTCTTTAAAGACGATTTTTCAGGTCTTGGCTCTTCAATATCCTTCAAGATAAAGCCATTCTTTATCAGAGTTTTTAATATTTTTGAGAGAGGTAAATAAAAGGCTGGTAATTTAAATGGTAAAACCTTTCTTGATGCCTTATGAAACCTCCATTCTTCTATTCTAACTCTTTCATCAAAATAATGGGATACAGTCAATCTGTCTTCGCCACCCACCCTGATCCAGTTAAATCCTTTTGTAATAAAACAGGGATGCAAAATGCTGAAAATAAATTCGCCACCAGGACGAAGAACCCTAAAAATTTCCTTTACTGCTTTATCAAAATTTGGGCTATCCATCATCGCCATCGTTGAAATTACCAGATCAAAATAGTCATTTTCAAAGATTTTAAGGTTAGTAAAAGATGAAACATAGTATTTTATGCCAAGGGGATTTCTTTTTTCTTCTTGAGTGGCATAATCAATTAATTTCTTTGAAATATCAATTCCAACAACCTTCGCACCCATCCTGGCAAAAATCCTTGTATTATAACCCTCAGCACAACCTGCGTCCAGAACCTTTTTACCTTTTATTTTTCCAACGAATTTCAAGAAAGCCGGGTTATTAAAACATTCCCGATAAATATCCTTTCTTTTGCGCACCTGACAGGTCCATATTTTAGCATTCTTATCCCAGTATCGGGCAACCTCTTCTTCTTTTATACCCTTCAAAATTTTAATCTGTTTCATAAATTATATCTTTTTTGGCTGCTTAATATAATTCCATTGCTCTCTTTGCGAGCATTTTTGCTTTTCAATAATTGCAATATAGCTTCCACCATCTCCATTAATAAATTTCTTAATTTTCCAATCTGTATCCTTTAGTAGATTTTTCATCTCTTCTTTTGAAACTAAAAGATAATCAAACCAAGGGGTCACATATCTTTTATATCTTAGTCTTAATCTTAATTGCCCGGGCATTAGACCTCTTTTTTTATTCAATTTATGATATTCAATATGAAATGGTTCTTTTGTTTTGTATGGATCTCTGGATTCTGCTATTATCCTTGCATCCGGCGTTGTCATTTTATAGAATCTTTTAAGCAGATATTTTAATCTTTTTTTATTTCCAAAAAGACCAAAATTATTTCCTAACATTAAAATTGTATCAAATTTACCAAGTTTGGAACTAACTTCTGTTACGGATAGAACCTTTGCCTTCTCGAGCCCCCTTAATTCACATACCTTTATTGCCAGAGGAGAAATATCAATTCCCAAAACATCAATACCTTTTTCCTGCAAATAGAGAGAATGTCTTCCCACCCCACAGCCGATATCAAGGACTTTTCCCTTCACATATTTCATTGCTTCTTTCTCATATTTCCCCCAATCTTTATATTCCAAGAAATACAGTTGAGGACCTCCTCCACTATCAAAATATCCATCATCTCTTTCAATTATTGCAAAACTTCTTTTACCCTTAAAGTAATCCATAAAAGACCAGCCATAAGCATCTTGAAATTTCTTTAGCATCTTGCCTCCGGAAAAATATTTACCTCCTTTTCCCTTGCTATATCAAATAGCCTAAACCTGCGTTTGTTTTTTTATCATCTTATACAATTCCATTATCCTTTTGGCAAGTTTTCTCGCATTTTGCATCGCCCGTTTATCTTTTTTTACATTACCGACTTTGGCACCGCCTTGACCAATAACACTGCCCGCATATATGTTATCAGGAATGAAAAATTGAGAGATTGCTTGAACTACAAGACGCCCGCCATAACTACCAATATCATTTGTAACTACCGCAGCCCCAATTTTGTTTACCAAACTATCTTTCTCGTATAAAGAAACCGTTCTGTCGATCAGCATTTTCAATTGAGCACTCACCATTCCGAAATAGGTTGGTGAACCGAGGATTATAACATCTGCCTTCTCCATCTCTTTAATTATCCATTTTATATCATCATCAATCACACAATCTATATTTTCCTTCCAGCACCTATCACAGGAATCACAAGGATTTATATTAAGACCTGCAAGTGAGATAAATCTTTTCTTCACACCTTTACCTTTTGTATGCCTTAAGACTTCTTTTACTAATATTGTAGTATTGCCATTTTTTCTTGGGCTACCAGATATGCCAATTACATACATATTTTACCTCCCCGTATCAGTTAAACACCTAATCCGGATCATCCTCACTCAAGCCCAGATACTCTGAAATAAGAGAGATTCTTCGCTAATGCTCCGCTCAGAATGACAGAAAGGAATAAAGATTGCTAAAATAGGTTTAGAATTTGTCTCGGCATTTTTCACATTCCAATTTCATCCTTCTTAAAATCTCATCTTTTGATGCACCTAATAGCCAGCTTTCTTCCTTGCCATTTATAAAGACCCCATAACCATGGGCATATTTTTGGATTACTTTTTCTTCTAACTCGTTTGAAAACAACTCTTTTATTATTACTACATCTTTAAAAATCTTTAAAGTGTCCTTAAATAATTCAACACTTAAAACATTGTGGGGACACACACCGCTCCAGAAAATTTCTACAAGAATCTTACCTGAAGGAATTTTTGATTTATATTCATATCGTGGCTTGAATCTGGGGATTTCAGCCGATTTAAATTCCTTAAACATAAGGACATCTTTAATCTCACTTCCTCTTTCTCCAACTTTTTTATACCCAAATTTTTCAAAGAAAGAATAAGGCATCCATTTTGGATGATTATGAGCCACAACCGCAATACCCTTACTCAATTTTTTCGCATTAAGTTCCACCTCTTCAAGTAAAAGTTTACCATAACCCTTACCTCTATATCTAAAATTTGGCATAATACTAACGCAATTAATCAAAACAATATCTTTACCAGTAATTTCTGTTTGTGTTTCAACAGGTAAATAATCAATAAACCCTATTGGGTTTTCTTTTTCATATAAAATTTTCGCATTATAACCCAATTTTAACCGCTTCTCTATCCAATTGACTTTTAATTTTGCACCCCTATAAAGAGACTCTCTAACCCTTTTGATACTTACACCAGTATTTTTCGCAAGTCTTTTCGTCCATTCCCTACAAATACAGGGCTCAATTATATCTTTTAGATTATCAAAAGTTAAATTCTTAATTTCCATTATTCCAGTCCATAAATCTGCCTCGTTGCAAGATACCGGAAAAATCTATTTATATGGGAGTGCGATTATTTGAACAAAATCTTCCCGAAATTTTCAGGGTCGTGTCCAAAAGGTAATGACCAGTAACCTTCGCCAATGCGAGTCTGGAGGCGTCTGAAATTGAAACCCCATTCCTTTTCGTTATATGGAGCAAGTCCCTTCTTGGGAATTCTAATCTCAAGTATCCAGGCATTTTCTTCCCTGCCTGATTTTACTACCCATGGTCCATTCCATTTCAAATCCTTAATACTTTTACCATTTTCAATTGTGCACAGCCGATCAAATACCACACCATTACTGTTGATAATAACCTGACAATAATCCTTCTGGTCAGAGTTGCTATCAAAGAAGAACCAGATATTATCATCTGTATAGGTTGGACCATCCTGTTCTGTGGCAACTGCCTTTAGTTTTGGAAAATCGCTTTCAAAGCACCTTGCTGCGAGGTAAAGATTCTCTTTATCGTGGGCAATATAGATTTCGGTCCTCTCAACCGGTGCCAATGATAGCCCATCATAACTACCTAAATTGGTAATTGATCTTATCTCTTTCCATACAGCGTCATTTAAATTACCATCAATCTCTGGAATCGCACGCACCCGTTTGACTGAATAAATCCGCTTAAACGGTAGGGAAGTCTTCAAAGTGCATACTTTGCCGTGAACAAATGGATAGGCAACTGAGAATTGAGGAACAGGAAAGACATTTGAACCATTGAGGACAAGGAGATTAAATCCCAGGTCAATCTTTTCTTTAGGTCCAATTCTTAAATTGAGTTGACGAGGTGCAATTTTATAAAGGGTGGAATCATAATCCCACTGGAGAGATTGTATTAAAGAATCTTCTTCCGAATTTGTAATTGTGACAGTAAAGTTCTTTAAAGACTTTGTTACGCCTTCTTCCACCTCATTGCCAGTAACCTTTATTGCTTCCTTTTCTGCCCTTTTTATCAATTGCTGTTCATCAAATGTAACTATTTCAGGTGGGAAGACGCTTCCTTTTTTGATGACTGCGATATTGATTTCTTTTCCGTTGACTGTGACCAGAAGATAGTGGTAAAAGTCTCCGCGCACAAATTCATTCGTCTCCATTTCACCACCCGAGCTCCCGACATTAATAAACTGAATATTACCCTTTTTGAGATAAGTATAGGTATGACGATGACCGCTGAAGACTACCCTTACTGGATATTTTTGAAAAAGTTCAATAAGCGAATCAGGGGTGTTATTTTCAAATGAATAGAACCAGGTTGGCACATGGAAAAAGACAAAGATATTTTCTACATTTTTATTTGCCTCCAAGTCATTTCTGAGCCATTCCAACTGCTCCCGGTCCATCTCTTGAGGAAATAACCATTCAAGCATTGTATTATCCAAGATAATAAAATGACTATTTTCGTAATTAAAAGAGTAGTAGCGATTAAAATTAGTCTTCGCCTTAAATATCTCTCTATCTTTTTCTTTCTGAATATCGTGATTCCCGGGTACAAAATAGAATGGACAGGGAAGAATTTTTATAGTCGCCAGTATTGAATCCCATTGGTGAACTATCGCTATAGTATCTTCAGTATACCCTTCAATGAGGTCACCAATATTTATTACAAAGTCAGGCTTCAGGAGATTGACTTCAGCGATTATCTCCTCAAATATGTTTCCAACTGCTCCTCCGGTTCTATCACCAATTATTATAAAGCGAAAATCCGAACCAGCATAGGACAGAAGGAACAGGACCATAAGAAACAGAATTTTTCGCTTAGTAGACATTATAACCTCCCTTCATAATCATTTAGTTTCTGAAATGTTTAATATTTGCTTCCCTACTTTATTGGCACTAAATCCGTTTCTGTCTTAAAATTCCGACGCCAATTGCAATGCCTAATATTCCCGTTAATCCCAAAATTACGGCTATCATAATTCCAACTGTGCAGTTATAGTTATGTAGAGTATTTAATGCTTGAGGTATTCCTTTTAAAGAAACAAGAAGAAAAATAATCCCAGCACCAACAAGTATGAAAGACAAAAGACGCAGTAGTTTAGTTCTTTCTAAAAATTTCATCGTTGCCTCCTTGTATAGACAAACAACTCCCTTGTTTTTCTGATTAACTTTTATTTCTCTCTTTAATTAACGAGTCTTATTTTAACTACATTGAGACTGTGTCATAACCCCCATTTTGTTGTTTTTGTCATTCTGAACACATTCGCTTTGCTCAGTGTAAACTCCGTGAAGAATCTCAGTTTTTCAATATTTTTTGAGATTCTTCGCCCCTTTGGGGCTCAGAATGACATTGTGATACAGCCTCATTATAATTATAAAAAAATTAATAAAAATGTCAAGCATAATCATAAAGGCTTTTCATACTATCTCAATACCTCCTATCGCTGAAAGAAATACCTTACCAATATAAATGGAATCTAATTTAAGAGCGTGCTTTGCAAACATCATATTTACATCATTCTTATCAAAGTATCTTTTATAAATAGTAAACTTTTTGCCGTTATGCAAAATTCTTTCTTGCAGCCCTTTTTTTTTGCGAAATTGTTTGCGTTTCTCACTCCATGCAGAATCTATAATCATTATTTTTGCGTCAAATTTAAGAATCTTTTTAAGTTTTTCAAAAAATATCGTCTCTTTCTCCGGGGTTAAATGACTTATAAAAAATCCTATAAGTGCACTGTCAAAAAGGCATTTACCAAAAGATATTTCAAAAAAATCACCTTGGAAATATTCACATTTATCTTTTAATTTCAGTTTATCAATCCTCTTTTTACATTCTATAAGCATTCTTTCTGATTGGTCAAGCAGTGTAATTTTTGAGCAATTGGGGGCATAATAGGAAAGCCAGAATCCTGTTCCGCACCCAATATCAATTAAATGACCCTTGCCAAAATTTGAAACCATCTTGATGATTTTTGCCTCATCTTTTTTATAAGCATCAGAGTCAGGGATAGCCGGACCTTTTCCCTCATAAATCTCATCATACTCTTCCGCCCTTTCGTTGTAGTAAGAAAATAATTGTTTTTGAAATTTAGGCATATAAAACCTTAGGTGCAATCAGAGAGATAATAAAACTATAATTCCAGCCTCATAAGCGGAAATTCTTTATCGTCTTTATGAATTTTGAAACCATTTTTCAGATAGAAATCAACCGGGCCAGATGGATTTTCAGGATTATTTTTTCTTGCGAAAGTCTCTACCGCTTTTATCTTTCTCAGGCTCAAATCGTCAATTATACTCTGAAGTAGTTTCCTACCAAGCCCCATCCTTCTAAAATCTCTTTGCACGATAAAAAAACAAGAAATTAAAACTGCATCCTCATCGGGCTTTATTGGATAACGAAATGCATTTGGCAAAAACTCGGGCGGGGCATACTGGGCATAACCAACAGGTCTCTTATTAACATAAAGAATCCTGCCGCAGTTGCCAAATTTATTCGAGGTATTCTTTAACCAGGCCATCTTTTTTTGCAGGTTTTCTTCCTTTTTCTCTTTTTCCGGGTCTATGCATTCCTCAGGATATTCCCAGTAGATGCAATACTTGCAACTATAGGGATGGTTATCCCATTCCGGAGCATCTTTCAAGTTCTCTATCGTTAAAGTTGTAATTTCAATCATATCTTATCTTATTTTTTGCACGGAGAATATTTTTGGCCCGGCTCATCATAAGATTGCGGTCTCAGACTTCGAAGTAATTCCTCCAGAAGGATAATCGCACCTTTCTTATCCAGGGGCCAATTATCATTGCCACACTTCGGTGACATTATGCAGGAGGGGCAACCATCAGAACAATTACAGGTGGTAATTAGATCATATGCCATCTTCACTGCCTCATCGAATATCTCATAACCTTTTTCACTGAGACCGATTCCACCTTCAAAACCTTCATAGATAAAGATGGCAGGTTGATTTGTATCCGGATGGTTCGGGGTGGACAGCCCGCCCAGGTCCCGCATATCACACATCACAAAGAACGGCAGAATATTTATCAGGCTGTGTTCTAAACTATGAATACTGCCCTGAAAGTCAAAACCTCTATCCCTGACCTTATTTTCGATCTTCTCTGAGATTGTCCACCAGAGAGATTTGGTCCGGTAGTTTATCGGCGGAAGTTCGATTTGTTCAACACCAATGACCTGGTCAAATCTCTTCTTCTTATACTTAACATATTGTTCAGTTACAGAGACGGTTCCAAAGTAGATTACAAAATCCCTCAGGAACCGGCGATCCAGTTCTTCAACAATTCTTACATCTGAAACCATAACCGGTTGGGTAAAATAGTCGACCGCCTCTTTCTTAACTTTAATCCAGCAGTCTTTAGTATCGATCTCCTGCACAACATAGGTCTCGCCCTGATGGTGAATAACTGCTCCCTGATAACCATCACGAAATGCCTGAGCACGATCCATTGTCTCGAGTAACTCCCCATCACAGAGGACAGCAAAGATAGAAGAAGTTATATTTTCAAGGGTGACCGTGTCGTGCGGACGACTGCGGGCTGAATAGACCCAGCCCCTGGTTGTATCCTGAACCAATCCCGCCTGAGCAAGATCTTCAAGCATCGACTTTAAATCTTCACCGAAGTAACGATTGTCAACAGTTTGATTGATCGGCATCTCAGCCGCCGCACATAAGATATGACCCGAGGCGATAAATGGATTGGTAAGATCAACGGTTGCATTTTCTACTGATTGTTTGAACAATCTTTCGGGATGTTTTACAAGATACTGATCCAGTGGATCAGGAAAGGCAACGAGAACTACAATCGAGTCTTCAAGCAGACGGCCGGACCTGCCCGCCTGTTGATGGATTGAAATCAGAGTTCCTGGAAACCCCGAGATAATCACACAGTCGAGTGAACCAATGTCGATGCCGAGTTCTAAAGCATTGGTTGAAGTTATCCCCATAATATGCCCATTTTTCAGTGAATTCTCCAGTTTCCGACGTTCCTCAGGAAGATAACCTGCTCGATACGCAAATATTCTATCGGCGAGCGTCGAATTTATCTTTTCGAGTTCTTTTTTTGTTGAAGTGGCAAGCAATTCAGCCATCCTCCGGGAGGCTGTAAAGCAGAGAGTTTGCACGCCATTCTTTACAAAATGGAGTAAAAGTTTCTTTGTCGCCTCGAATGTGGAAGAGCCTTTATCAAAATTATGATGAGGATTGTATAATATGAAAAACTTCCTCCCTTTCGGTGATTTATCATCAGACACAAGCGTGAACTTCTCACCGACCAGTTTCTGGCTGAATTCTATCGGATTGGCAACTGTGGCCGATGAGAGAATAAACTGTGGTGAAGATCCATAATGATGGCACAACCGTTTAAATCTTCTCATCAGATATGCAAAATTTGAGCCAAAGACGCCTCGATACCGGTGAGCCTCGTCGATAACAACAAATCTTAAGTTGCTTAGAAATCTCCGCCATTTGATATGCCAGGGAAGAATGAGATGGAGTTCAAAAGGATTGGACATAATTATTCGAGATTTCTCTCTGATCGTCGATCTCCGGGACGCCGGGGTATCGCCATCGTAGATATCGGGATCAACAACTATCCCGCTTATCCTTTCAAACTCAGTAACAAATTTTAATTGATCATTAGCCAGGGCCTTTGCCGGATAGAGGTATAAAGCAGTCGCGTGCGGTTCTTTCTCGAGGAGTTCAAAAATTGGAATATTGAAAGCAAGGGTCTTCCCCGATGCCGTTGGTGTGGTTATGATGATATTTTCACCTTTCCTCAATAATTCTATCGCACGACATTGATGTTGATAGAGGCAGATATTCTTTACCCCGAGGTATTTTTTTATTCCCGAGCCCTCTTCGATCTCCAGTTCACCGAAGACCGGTTTCTGAGCCGGGATAATTTCAATATGGGTAATTGCGGGTGCGAATCTTTCGTCTCGACTTAAAAGTTCAAGAGCCTGCGCTACGTACTCCGACATACGGTATGGAGTCTGGCAAATATCGAAGCGAGGCTGATTAAATCCTGAAGGTTGTGTTCAACAATTGGCACCAGGGGGCCACAATTTTTATGTAAGAGATAGGTCTCGTAAAATTCCGGAACCAGAGCACTCGGTATATCATTCTTCCTTACAGTTCCAAAGAGACACCTCTCCAGGGTTGTCAGCTGGCAGTTAGGCACAAATTTACCAAAAATTCTCCGGGTAAAATAGAGGGCATCAAAATGGGGTCGCTCCAGGTCGCCATCAATGCAGTAATAGGCCATACGCTGCTTGATAGAGGGAATATCAAAGGCAAGGCCATTGAAGGTTATAAAAACAGTCTGCTCATTAATATGGGATAAAAAACCGACCAGTCCGGCTGCTTCTTCCTCGATATTTCGAATCAGATACTGATGAAGATAAATTTTACGGCCTCTAATCTGGGCGACACCGATGAGGATTATTGGCCGGGTAAAGATACCCATCGATTCGATATCGACAACGAGGTAGTCTTCAACCCGATGTAAGCCAGATGTAAGAAGGATTAGAGGATGGGATTTTGGTAGCCATTGGGTCAGGAGATTTAATAGATCGGTCAGATCACCACGATCTATTATCTCCAGACACCTCCGGGCTTCAGACCCGAACCGCGGGTGATCGCAGAGGGTCTCGATCGATGAATAACCTTCCTGCCTTAACTTTTCTGCCGTTACCGGTCCAATGCCGCGGATTAATTTCAACTCAGAGATAATCATCTCCCGGATCACGACTGGGGCAATCGGTTCGATAGAAAAGTCTTTTTGATGGCTGATATAATAACAACAGCCCGCTTCGTTTTCAATTACTTTCCCAGGTATCGCCTCTTCAATGGTGTATCCATCATAACTCTGGATGAGTTCTTTTTTAATCTTCTCTGCATTGCGGAAAGCATCAACTCCAACACGGGTATCGATGAAGGAAGTATCAACATCATAAATATATTCACTTTCAACAATCTTATACTCTTTTCTCTTCTGTAAGAGTTCCTGCCAGTGGCGACCGATACCCCGGGATCGATCCATCTCTATCTTATGATTGCCAACTTTTCAATGTCCTTGCCTGGATGGCCTAAAAAGAGAATACAGTAGAGACCGCTACCGACCTTGCCCCCTTTCCGGTCTCTTAAATTCCAGATAAATGCGGCAAAGGGTGAATTGGGGTCCTTCGAATTATAGAGCCCGGGTAAGAGCGATACCCTCGTGCTATCATAGACAAGACGGCCTGACATCGAAAAGATTTTTAACTCTACTGAAGAGAGTTCGTATATCTTGAAAGGTATATAGGCAAGGGTATCATTATCCCTGCAGATCAAAGGATTGGGAAATGGTGGCAGGAGATATGTGATCTGGGTGTCGATCAATGGTGGAGATATAAAGAATGCCTTTTCCGCATCGGGCCAGCCATAACCCATCGTGTCATTTGGACTACCGGCAAGACTGGCGGTCTTGAAGAGTGCATTCTTCACCGAATCTGCAGACCAGTTCGGATGGCCTTCAAGTAAAAGGGCGCAGATCCCGCTGACCAGAGCAGTTGCACCCGATGTCCCACTTGAATAGAAATACTGACTGGCGGTGTCATAAGAAGCGACCGTATAGTTCTTGGCCAGACAGACAAGTTCGGGTTTCATCCTCCGGTCACGGGTCGGGCCATAACCACTGCCCCGCCACCGACCAAAGGATGTATCAATCCCGCCTACCGTTATCACCCCATCTGCATCACCTGGAGCAACAAGATAGGGCCTGGGCGTAATTGTATCGGAACGGTTGCCGGCTGCGGTCACAATTAACATACCCCGCTTACTGGCAAATTCGCAGGCAATTGAGGTCGGCGCGGTCTTACCATCCATACTATCTGGCCAGTACCATCTTGAATAGCCGAGTGAACTATTTACCACATCGACCCCTTTGCCCTCAAGCCATTCAAGGCCAGCAATATAGGTATCCTCTTCAATCGGAAATTCATATGCAGGATCAGAATTTTCAGTCTTGGCCATATAGAATTCAGCCGAAGGTGCAACGCCAACATAGGTTCCGGTCTTGAACCCACCGACAATACTCACCATATGGGTACCGTGATCGGGCTGTGACCGATTTGGGTCATTCGGTTCATAATCGGTGTTGTTATCTCCTCTCCAGACCCAGAAATTGAAGAGATTGGTATCGTTCTGAAAAGTTAAATATTCCGGCGTGGGCAGATAAAAGAAATCACCGCGCAGACTGTCGAGATTACCAAACGAAGACCCGCTGTTATTGGACCGACGATAATAGACCTTACCCCACCGCTCCCATTCAACAAAGACCTGATTATCTTTTACGGCAACTCCCAGTTTTCCAACTGCGGGCAGAGGATTCGAAGTCAGGTTCTGTTCACCTTGCCAGGTAAGACCGAAGTCGGTCGATTTTAAGAAGACAATATAGGGTGACGGCAGATCTGAATATTTCTTACAGATGAGATAGATTGTGTCAAAACTTGTTGCTAAAGCAAAATCGGTTGCAGTGGAAAGAACCGTCTGAGATGTAAAATTCTGCCCCCGGTCGATTGACCTTAAGAAGATAATATTTTTGGTCGGATAGGTATAAAATAAGATTCCAACCAGACTGTCGGTCGGCAGAGAACTCCTTGTAATGACCCAGGGTTTCCTTATCTTCTGATTGGAGTGGTAGATGATATTTTCTGAAAGGAAGCCACCAACCGTTCCTTTACGCATCAGCAATACAGTATCGGAGAATATGTCATAAGCCGAGACATAAGAAAGGAAAAAGGTATCACCGATTACCCCGGCTGAAGGATATAATCCATTGTAAAAATTGCCTATAGTGTCCCAGAGAGAATTGTAACGAGCCATTCCCCAGATCTCACTGGGTGTTTTATATCTATGGTAGAAGAGATAGACCGTGTCCTGGCCGCAGAGCCAGGGATAACCCGCATTAGAATATAGATCAGATAGTTGTCCTTCAGTCCAGGTCCTGCCACCGTCTAAAGACCGCAGACCGTAAAGTCCCCGGAAACCAGAGCCAGCAACCGCCGAGTCTTTGGAATATATAACAAAATCTTCAGTCCGGCCATCGTGGACGAAAATTTCGCCAATCAGTCCCTTACTCATTGGTGGATTGGTCCTTATCGAAAAAGGCAATGTATCAAAACAGACCCGATCGCCACTGATAAAGTCATACTGGCCGGCGAGTTTGATGTATCGAAATACCTCATGTTTATCACTAAATCCCGAGTCCAGGAAACCGACCTTAACCTTTGATCCAAAGATACCCCGTTTATGGAGACGATCGATATTAAACATCCGGTGCTGGTGATAGGAAAATGCGGTTGTATCCGAAACCTGTCTGACAGCAGGAGATTCAAGTTCATTAAAAATCTCATAATGGGCAACCGGTTTGATCTTATAGACAAAGTCGAAATTAGCAATCCGTTCTAAGACATTTTTCGGTAATAAAAAACTTGCGCCGTTCAGCCACTTTGATTCCCAGCGTAAGACCCCACCTGCAGCGTGAATTTCATCAATATAATCAGTGCAAAGAGGTAGATCACCAAAATCATAAACCCCTCCCCTCTTCTTTCTCCTCATTTTTGAGGCCGGGGCGATATATTGCTGGTTTCCGCTCAGTGCCCGCTGATAGTCTGAAGCAGTAAAAACTCCCTTGTCGGTAAAGTATACCCAGACCAGGATTTGATCCCCACTGATCTGATAACAACCTGGATCGATCTTCGGGCTATCCGGCTTCCGGTAAAGGTAGTTAAAATCAAAATCCGCATTGCTCAAAATTATAATGAATAACGCTGTAAACATTAAACCTCCTTAATTCAATAGATACGATAGCGTGACCGTTGTTTAAATTTAAATGGCAAAGCAATTATGACTCCGGCGACAAATCCTCCGATATGGGCAAAATAGGCAACCCCGGCGTTTGCCCCCCAGAGGGCGAAACCGTAAAGCAATTGCAGGACAAACCAGAAACCGAGAAAGAAGACTGCCGGCACATAGATCAGCCTCATAAAAAAACCGAGCGGGACAAGGGCAAGGACCCGTGCCCGGGGATAAAGCAGAAAGTATCCACCCATAACGCCTGAGATCGCTCCGCTGGCGCCGACTGATGGGATGACGGAGCGGGCTGAAAATAGTGTATGCAACAGGCTCCCTGCCAGACCGCACACTAAATAAAAGAAGAGAAAGCCGATCGGGCTGAAGACATCTTCAACATTGTCACCAAATACCCAGAGATAAAGGAGATTGCCTGCGATGTGGAGAAAATTGGCATGGATAAACATTGAGGTAAACAGGGTAAGGATCGAATGGGCATCGGTATTGTAGATCAGATTATATGGCACAAATCCAAAGTCATTTATAAAGAAACGGAGTTCCTGACCGAGCCCAACTTCATAGATATAGACCAGGCAATTTAACCCGATAAGAATAAAATTGACGATCGGCAGACGCTGCGACCTTATATCATCTCTTAAAGGAATCATCTCTTTAAAACCTGACAGACGGCAATGGCACAAATCCCTTCGCGCCGACCAGTAAATCCCATCCCCTCAGTCGTCTTCCCCTTAATTGAAACATATTCTTCTTTAATTTTAAGAATCTCGGCGAGCTGCTTTTTCATCTTTTCGACATACGGGCTGATCTTTGGTTCCTGGGCAATAATGCAGGAGTCAATATTTACAATCTTAATCTTCTTCTTCCTTAAAAGTCTTGTGACCTTTTTCAAGATCATAAGGCTCGATATGTTACGCCATCTCTTATCCGAATCGGGAAAATAATGGCCGATATCTCTCAAACCCGCGGCACCGAGGAGCGCATCGACAATGGCATGGATCAAGACATCGGCATCTGAGTGACCGGCCAGACCATACTTAAAAGGTATCTCTTCCCCACCTAAGATCAATTTTCGATTCCGTGCAAACCGGTGGGCATCAAATCCAATACCAATCATTATATTATCATAATTATTTTTAATCATAAGTCAATAAGGATTGTCAAAAGGATTTAAGTGGAAGGGACAGTCCCCTGATGATACGGTCTGTCTGGTTTATCTGGTCTTTCTGGTGACCTCTTTGTGTGACAATTTGAATCTGATTATTTGCTGAGAAATCTTCTTTTTAGATATATTCTTGACTTTTTGTATATTTTTCTTATACTTTAAGAGTGGAAATAATATTTACTCGTCATGCAAAACGAAGAATGAAATGGCGCGAAATTAGAGAATCAGAAATTAAAGAAACGATAAATTCACCCGATAGAGTTGAGACAGCGCTGTTTGGCAGGAAAAATGCTTATAAAAATATAGGCGATAAACTGCTTAAAGTGACCTACGTTGAAGAAAGCAGCAAAATTGTGATAATTAGTGTAGTTGATAAAAATCGTTAGGAGGTTAAATGAAGATTGAATATGATAAAGAAGCAGATGCTCTCTACATTTATATTCAAGAAAAAACTGTGCATAGAACCAAAGAGATTGAAGACGGGATTTTAGTCGATTTCGACGCAGACAAACGTCTAATTGGTTTAGAGATTTTAGACGTCACCAAACGTTTTCCTCTTTCAGATATTGTCAATCTTCAGATCGAGAATCTACCCGTTGAAGTTTAGCGAATTGACGAAATAATGAAGTTGGAAATCTATTCAATGATGACTAGTTTTGTAGAGATGATTTTATTTTCAGTTGTAAGGTAGATAAAATAAACACCCGGGGTTAATTCTTTGCTCAAAACTTTCTCATAGACCCCCCTACCCATTACCCCATCAACCAAAACCTCCTCTGCCTGGCCCAGGGAATTGTAGATAGCAAGTTTTACTTCAGATTGTTTTGGTATTGAATATTGAATCCTCAAATTCTTGTTTCTTGTTGGATTTTGTTTTATTTTTAATCCTACTTCTAACTTCTGACTTCTAACTTCTTCACCACCGGCAACTTGCCGTATGGCAAAGACGGAGTCTGAAAAGTCCCACGCCACTCCTCTGGGCACCTGCTGACCTGTTCTTGGTGGTCCATAAGCCCAGATCATAATCTTGCAACTGTCGGAAAGAGAATCGGGGACACGCCACAGATACAGAGTATCGTTTGATTGTTGGATGGTTGTGATGGTTTGATAGTTACGGCCATTGTCAAAAGAAATAAAAAGGGTAAAGGAATCGGCACCGGGTGGGGTGAATTTCTGCCAGGTGATGGGGAATTGGGAACCGGGGACTAAAACTTCACCACCATTGGGCTGATGGAGCCGCACACCTTCGATCTCCCA
>CBFGIV010000055.1:0-13729 GCA_965648915.1 Caldifarciminota bacterium
ATCTTTTCATAATATCCATAATACGGGGAATGCCCTCTTCTGTCAATATCCCTTTTAATATCCTTATCACCTGGTTACGATGTCTAGGTCTATCTACAAATCATTATTGACATCCCACATAAACTATTTATAATCTATCACAGGAGGTAATTATGATCAGGATCTTAATCTTCTCTTTGCTTACTCTATCAACAATCTTCGCCGACGGCGAGGCTGGTCTATTTTATAAATTTGATGGTTCTAAAACAGCGCTGGTTTTAAAAACATCTTTAAGAAGCACCGGTGAAATAGTCGAGGTACTACCCACTCAATCGATTAATACCCGGACAAGACCGCTTGCCCCGATTCGTGACTCCGGATATATTCTCTGGGTTGATCGCAACCATCGATATGGCATCGCCGAAAATATTGTGCTTTCCGGTGATGGCCATTATGTATTTGCCAACTGGTGGTTGAATAACCAGAGGGTCTCCTGCTATGATGTCCTGGGCACCGGCGCCCCCCTCTGGGAATACCCGGGGACCTTTGTCTGGAACCGCGGTCAGAGTATGGGTATTTCGATGAATGGTAATGTCCTGAGTGCTCTAACCCAGACAACGGTCTATAAGTGGGCAAAAGATAGCGCCAATCCCGGCTGGACCTTCAATTATTCTGGATTTACCGGAATGAGCACAATCGTCTCTGAGGACGGTTCCGTAATTGCATCGGTCGGTGAGAGTGGTAGCGATAAAAAAGTTTATGCCTTCAACGGCCAGACCGGGGAATCACTCTGGACCGCCTCGTTCACAAATAGCAAGTCCATTCAGGGGCTGGATATCTCAACCAACGGCCGGATTGTTGTGGTAACGACCTATGATACCTGTTTTGTCTTTGAAAATGGTATCCAGCGGGGCAATGCCATCCTCATCGGCAGCCCAACTTCAGGCACCCAATATCCAGCAATGATCTCAGGCGATGGCTCAGTCCTTATTACCGGTGATTATCGCGGTTATCTGCGCAAATATAACTGGGATGGGAGCAACTATCGTCTCGCTTGGTCATACCAGTATCCTCCCGGGACGTACTACAACTGGATTTGCGGTAAAGCAATTTCCAAAGATGGATCCAAGATATTGGTTGGCGTCCTCGATTTTGGTGATGGTTCGAACTACACCAATTCCTGCGCAATCTTTTTCGAAAGTTCGAGTAATGTGCCCAAATGGTTCTGCCACCGGTATGGCGATATGGTCGAAGCAACCGCCCTATCAGCCAACGGAAATTACGGTGTTGCCGGCTCCTGGGGAATGTATAACAATACCTTTGGCGATGTGATAAGCGTCTTTAACACCCGTGATTCGATTCCTATCTTTTCCGTCCTCGACGATATCGATGAACCGGGCTCAATCCATACGGTTGATATCTCAAATGACGGACAATATATCTCAGCCGGTGGTAAAGCAGTCCATGCCCGCCAGGCCGGTAATGGTGGTGAGGTCTATGCAATTAAGATTGATATAACGGATATCGATGAGAATGCAACCAGCAAACCCTCGGTCCCGATAATCCTCAATATCAGACCGAATCCATTCAACAAGAGGGTGTGTATCGAATTCCTATTAACCGATAAGAAATATCCGATCGAATTTAAAATCTACAATGCTTCTGGCCAAGTCGTTAAATCCTTTCAACCGGTCCTACCCAAGCCACTTTATCTTATTGATTGGGATGGAAGGGATAACAACAACCGTTTATTGCCCGACGGTGTTTACATTCTGACGCTTAAGTCCGGCAATTTCGTTAAGAACGAAAAGGTCTGTCTAATTAGATAGCTTCAGAAAAACAGGTTCGCTATTCGGCTGTTACCTGAAAACTAACTTTCTGGATTAAACCGTAGACGAGATCTTCGACAATTCGCTCTTCACCATTAAGTAATAACTGAAAATGGAGGACATCGAGTATATCCAGAGTATCTTTATATGCCTCACCTTTTAGCGTCTGCCCCTTTTTAATCGTTATTACATATTCTCTGGGTGTATAGTCCCGGTATTGAATCTCACCGCCTTCAGGAGGAGTATATTTTAATCGGAAGGGTACAGTTTTATTGCTGGGGTTGGTCAGTCTTATTGTCACATCCGCCTCACGGGTGCAGGTAAGGCAAAAAAATACTAAGACAATACTGATTGCCAAAAGGATCTTCTTCATTCTTCCTCCTGTTGATAAAAAATCATCGGTCATATACTATATATTTATATATAAAAGTCAAGTAAAGTTATAACCGGGTTATCAATTTATCGATTAATCGATAATACTGATTCGATAATAATTATTCGCTTGATTAATTCCCGGTCAGTTTTGGCCCTATTATACGTTTGATCAAAAGCGTCGCGTAAGAACCCGCTGGTAGACTGAATTCCAGCGCCAGACACTCTTTTCCCGAAAAATATTCATCCTTCATAACCATAACCTTATTAAAACCGGGAATAACTATCAAGGATCGATCAAAACTCTTGACCTTTATTCTCCTCGGCCATTCCAGCCTAAGGAAGCGCTGGGCCATATTCTGTTCGCTCAAGACTTCATCATAGAGATGGGCGATGAGCGTATCTTTAATTTCAGTCTTATGGTTAATGATCGGAATATGATATTCTTTGTACCAGGCCGGGATCTTATGATAAAAGTAGAATCTACCTAAAAAATAGGAGAAATCAAAACCGTCTTTCACAATTTTTCTCAGGAAACGCTGTGCCACTTCATTCCAGAGATATGATTGAAAGGCACTGACTAAAAACTCGATATACTGGTGATCAAAAAGATTTAAGGCCTCCTTAAAGGCATCCGGTTTTCGGGCAAGGTGGCGTAATATCCTCCGGTATCTATTCGGTGCCAGCCGGCTCAGTTTATGCCATTCACCCCAGCATTCCTGCGTCAGTCGTTTGAACTGTTTGATTTCCGCAGGATCCAATTTTAAGGGTTGGGCTATAAGCAATTTGAGTGCACCTTCATACTGACCGAGCATCAATCTCCGGGCGACAAAATCGTTAAGACCGAGTCGTGATTCAAAGCGTTGTTCGTCAAAATAATTGGGCAGACCAAATTCTTGGGCCTCATCAATATTCTCCTTGAGTCGTTCAACCTGCTTGATTTCGAGGTCACGAATCTTTATTTCAAAATCATTCCTCAAGAGGTCATTAGCACCAAGTTGATGGTCAATCTTGCCCATCAAACTTAAATCGAACCTCCGGCCGGTGTAATTTTTGGCAATGAAATGGGGCGAGGACATATACTGAAAGGTAACTGCATTACGATCTTTCAGTCCACAGAATGACAGGGACTTGAGAGGAATCCGAAAACGGTTGGCAAGGTGGTGCTGAACATCCCAGGTGGTTAAGTTTTCCTTTTTTATTAAATAGAGGAAATAATCTCCCGAAGGTATCTTCTTCAACTCTTCACGGACAATAAAATCGCTGGGTCGATATTTTATACGCAAGGGAATTTAATCGCAGACAACAAAATTCTCAATCTGTAATAACAATGTGCTGGTTATCCCCTTGACTTTGAGCAGGTCGCTGATCTCACGGAATTTACCGTTCTCTTTTCGATATTCGATGATCCGCCGGGCAAGGATCGGCCCGACCCCGGGCAAAAGTTCAAGTTCTTCCTGGCTTGCACGATTAATCGGAATTTTAACGGTCAACTCTTCAACTTTGAACCGGCGAAAATCATTCCGCATCCGACTCTTTTTAATAAACAGGACAATGTTGCCAATGATAAAAGCACACACTAAAAAAATCAGGATCTTCTTTTCAGTATTGCTCATAACAGATTTTTAATAAAATTTTCAAGATCAAACTTAAACTCGCTTCTGAACATTTATCCGGCGTATCCTCAAGTGTATGCCAGTGGGCGTAATCGAAATCTATGATATTGATCGCCCTGATACCGTGTTCGATCAAAGGTATATGGTCATCAATGACAAAATATTTAACATCATCTCTGAAGACCCGACGGTTTAATTCTTTACCAATGTGCCATATCGAATCGACCAGATCGGGGAAAAATTTATTAGAATAGCCTTCCCGGTATATTCTTAAGTCCTTATCACCAATCATATCGATCAGAATGATAAACTCATAAGGACGATCGCAGTGGCGCGCAAAGTACTTTGAACCTAAAAGTTGGGGTTCGGGACCAAAATCTTCACCATCAAAAAAGATCAGGTCGACACCCCTGGGCGGTGGACGCCTTCTCAATGAATCTGACAGAGCAAGCAGGACCGCAACCCCTGAGCCACCATCATTCGCACCAATTATGGGCATTAACCTTTTTTTTATCTCCTTCTCACAATCGGCCGTGGGCCGCGAATCCCAGTGGGTCGCGATGCCAATGCGCCGAATATCTGTTTTATTGAATGCGGCGATGATGTTGTAGAAATTAATATTCTGATAGGTAAATGAGTCGATCCCGGCTGAACCCAGGCGGCGGATGATATAATCCCGGGCTTTACGGTGTGCTGCTGTGCTTGGTGCCCTCGGTCCATATTCACAAAATTCATTTAAGATCGAGAGCAACGATGTAAAGATTAGAAGAGGAATAATACCCAAAAGTTTAATCCTATTACATTGGTTGTTTGACTTGTCAAATTATTCTTATTCTGTGCATAATCGAGATCCGAACCACCATTGATGCTCGAGGAGAATTGATAGGAAAGACCAAGCCGGCTGCTGAAAGTTGATACATCATTTATTCGATTTACTGATTCCTGGAGCCACTCGACATGCTTGCTGTATCCAGCTGTCACATTGATACTTAAAGTGGAGGTAAAACGAATATAACGTAGAACCGGAAAATTAATCCCGGTCGGTGCACTGAATGAATAAGCCAGTGATGCATCGAGTGACTGGGTTTTGTGATTCCGTCGGTATTCACCCTGATCATAACTTATCGAATAACCCTGGGAATGCCGGAATTCGATCGATGAATTTACACCTTTCTTCCAGTTCAACTGCCAGGAAGCGAGGGGTGAGAAATCATAGGTCCTGGTTAACTCGACAATCTTCAGTGCCGAATCCGATTTAAACTCACCCCGCTTTTCGACCACCTGGTTGAAAGCAGTATTGATCGAGGAACTGTTGACATATTTACTTAAAAAAGGTAGCCGCTCAACCTGACCAATTGATATCGACAGATCCGGATACTCATCGGTTATGGTCTTGGTATTATTGGTAGCATAAGCATAATTGGTGCCGATACTTTTATTATAACCAAATGCAATATTAAAAGCGGAAATACTAAGGCCCGAACTGGTATTGAGATTATTCCGTATCGCCCGGTTCTGTAATGAGGGATTTTTTAAGAATTCAGCCGGCAGGGTATCGATCAGTCCAAACTGGTAACGAGATGAGGGCCTCGCCTTCACCATCTGATAACTCGACGACCTTGAATGGATGAAAGAGAACGATGGATCACGAATCTGATTCGAGAATCTCTCAATCTGACTCAGAACCCACTGGGGTGATCCTACCAGCACCAGTGTATCTTTAGATTCATCACGCAGCCGGCATAAACTCTTCAAGACCTTTCCCAGTTCAAGCCCACTGCTAACCGAGTAATCGCTACTGTTACCAACATTACGCAAATTCTCAGGTGTTCTAATCGCAAAACTGTGATCTTCATTATAGCCACCACGGAGCGCGATGGTTGGCGAGATAATAAATAAATTCTGGGCGACAGTCACACCCGCACCCTGGTTACGGGAAACCTCTTCACCAAACCGTCGGCGACTGGAGACCGAGTCCCTAACCTGGGAGAAACTATAATTAGTATTGATAATCTGATGGGGTGAATAGGAAAGAGAAAAAGATGGCGATAAAAGACGACTGCGGAACGGACGGCTATTCCTTCGATAGGGATCATTCATATTTCTTCTTGAGAATGTCGTAGAATAGTTATCATTATATCCGGTCTGAAAATTTATTGACTGCGGCGCCAGGGAAAATCTTTCCCGTCCAACACTGAAGCCGATCTTAGGATCAAGTCGATAACCACCCCTTAAACCAAATTGACGGGTAGAATCGAGTGTGGTTATTGTCCGATTGGTGGACTTACTCAGATCACCACTCAGTGACAGATTGTCAAAGGTATATCGGGTAAGCCAGTGGCGGGAATTTGACTTTGCAAAGGAGAATCCATATCGGTCACTGCGACTCGATGTGCGTTGTTCTTTGGCCTCAACCGAGGACAACTCCAGATCTTCTGAAAAATAGGCAAATCGGGGATCACTCTGGGACTGGCTATGGCTGTAGGAAAGAGGTATACTGAAATGCCAGCGGTCGAGAAGAATTTTATTCAGATTTACCGTTGAAGAAAAGTTTAAACTCTTACTTTCCCCACTCAATCCGATACCTTTACTTTCAGAGAGCCGCTTAAAGCGGCCATTCGATTCGCTCAACCCTAAATTAAAACTGGCGAGATCAGCCATCGTCAGCCCAACCGACCCCTGACTGATGCGTCCCACTTCTGACTTGGGACTCGACAGGCGAATATCATTTACCCAGATCGTATCGCTCAATAACTCATCGTCCTGATTGCGAATCGCAATCTGAAAAAATCGAACCGCGGAAATACTTGGATTACCCATAACCATATAATTACCCTGAACCGCAATACTGTCACCTTCGGTAATTCTCTTAAGATCGATAAAATCTTTAAGGCTCATCTTGATCTCGCGATAGTCATTATATCCCTTTGGCACTGAATTGGCATAACTGGTATACTGATAGTAATTTGCACTATCACTGCCAAAGCGAATAGAGATCAATGGATTGCTCCGCTTGGTATGGATGAGGAAGGAGATCGTGTCGTATTCACGATAATCTTCTGCTTCATCGGTCGGGCGGTAGGCAATCGCCTCATGATATCTCTGCAGATTACGAATCCTGAATTCCAGCGCCCCTTCACTCCGCAGACGCCCGAATTCATCGCGGAGCAGTGGATAGGGTGGCTTGTAGTAAGTATGGGTCCGGGTATTGACCGGTGAAAGAACAAACTCTTCGGTGGAGTCGTGGGGTGGCGGAAAACGGGAAACAATCCCTTTATTCTGCCAGCGACTGCCTACCGCCGAGATTGTATAGATGGTCAGAGTTTCCGGTCCGTTAAAACCATCCAACCAGATCCTGAAGTAATAGATATGTTCCCAGTTCGGCGAGGCAGCCGAATATACGGTATCCCGATTCAGTGAGTCTTTGATCGGGATGCGGAACATCTTCCAGCCTGGTTGTAATTCAGCATTGGCAATGAGATACCTGGTCGAGTCGAGGTCAATTGAATAAGAATAATAGGCATTATCCTGTAAAAAGCCGGTGTCGTGATTGATATCCTCGGTGTCGTATATGCCATTATTTTCTGTACCGTTTTTCTTGGTAATCTCTTCGCTAAAATCATCATTACCATCATCACCGGGTGCATTTGGGTCGGTTCCATAAACACCGTCTAAACCAGTATCTTCGGAGGAACGGTCCCAGGTCCCATTATTATCACGGTCTTCAGTCTCGAAAGTCCCCAACCCGACAAGCTCGCCCTGGCCATTGCGCCGGAGTTGATCCTCACTGATTTTGGTGCCGATATCGATATGGAGCCTCCCTCCTTTACCTTTAACAATTACCTCTAAGTTCTCACACTCATCAAGGTCTTCACCAAACTGTAAGGCCTGGGTTAAACCAGCAAAAGTGTTTTCATCCTGTGGTTCAAAATAGATCTTTAATACTTCGGCCAGGTCCTGGGGATCATCGGGATTTATAAAGATATCGCTTCGGGTCAATTTCGCTTCGGGGTTGAACCAGATTAGTCTTTTCTGGGCAAAATTATTCGCTGATTTATTGTGGGGCAAACTCGCCAGATACCAGCTCCGGTAACCCATCGTGAGATCACTCGTAATTGTCGTTCGCTCAAAATCATCAATATAGACCTTCCCTTTAGTATTGAGATTGGAAAAAGATAAGGCGGTTTCAAAATTGAGATTTAAGTTTGATTGGGCTTCGGTCTCAACTAAAGGTAACCAATCAATGGCATCGGTGACAAAATCGAGTCTCTGAGGGTGAGCAACATCGAATTCGCAGACAACCCGGCGATGGGGTTCGGATTTAAGACGGGGATGTTCATCGGGATAACCTTCAGACCGGTAAAAAAGGCTTGAGCCGAATTTTGTCTCAGCAAAAGGATTCATTGAGGCCCTCATCCCGAGAAGTGATTTCTGAGCCGCAGAAAAGAGAGGCATCGTCTCGTAAGTAATCTTCACATCATCATTTTCACCGACCGGCTTTAAAAATTTAACCTTACCTTCACCATAGTCAACCACAAAGTCTTTCCCCTCTTCCCATACCTGATTATTTATATAAACCTTTACACTTCCCTCTTCGACATCGGGCGGTAGATTATATTCAGCCGCTGCCTGAACTGACCGAACGACAATCTTAAATTTCTTCCCCTCCAGTGATTGAAGGCTTGCCTGTGGTTTCCGGTAAATGATTGTATCACGTTCCTCAACATCGATCTGATTTGAGGCAAAAGGATATGGATCAGGAAAAATGAGTAATCCATCTGAGGCATTAAAGTACGGCCACTCCACCAATCCATTATTATCCGGGTCAAGGCCTAAAAGTTCCCGATAAGGCACGCCCTGATTGGTAACATTGCGATCCTCGGCACCAGGGACATCGTAGATTATGCTGAAAGAAGTCATCTTGATCCCGACTCCAAGGAAATAGACATTCCTCATTTCATAGTGCCAGAGAAAGGAACGTGGATCATCAAGTGCGGGATCAATCAATTTTAATCGAATTGAATCTTTATTTGTACTGGTATCACCAACCACCCGACCACTCCTGGTCACATAGGCAATCGCCAGGACATAGGCATCACTCAATCGATTATTTAATCTGATGACATTCGATGATTGGTCAAAGATGTAAAAATCGCCCATCCGTTGTATTGTAAATTTGCCCGCATGTTTATCAGCCGGATAGACCGTGTCCGGGATATTATCATTATTGGAATCAACATAAGCATAGGCAAATTTTGATGGTTCGGAAGGATTCTCATAGCGATCATCAAGCCAGACATTGAGCCGAACAATCTCTTCGGTCTCTCCTATCCAGTAAAAACGCTTCCCCTCATAATCCCGACCATAGAGAACCGTTGAATCCGCCTTAACCTTGCCTTCGTATTTCGATTCCTGGGTTTCGCTCTTCTCCTGAGAGGCAACTGCCACCAGTCCCAATGGCCCAATTTTTGAAGTTGTCTTGATGCCGAATAGTCCTTTATGAGTAGGGATATCGCCAGTATAGGTTGTGCCCGGAATCGAAAGCTGAGTGTCACCGCCTTCGATCTCCTGAATGACCTCATCTTCAGTTCCTTTATAAGTTAAAGTAACCTTGTTCTTCGATTCTGATTCTCGCTGGGAGTCGTGGTCAATAAATATTTTGAGTCGATCGCCAACCTGCCCATCGAGGTTAATACGCAATTCCTGTTTCATCTCGAGTTCAGGAATCAATGAAGGTTGCTCGCCGGTGTAACCTTTTACATATTGCTGGCGCCCACCAATCGTTATCTTCTCCTGCCCGCCAACATCGAGTTTGGTAGCATCACCGATAAACTCACCAAATCCTCCTTTGATTGGCATCGGGACCTCGATCGTCTGGATCAGCCCCTGCCCCCGGCCTCCGTAAGCCATCTCCCTTTTGATCTGACTCTTCCTGGACTCAAGTAACAGGATACTTAAATTCTGATGCTTGATCTGGCTATTAAAATAGTGATCAAGCGTTACGATACTATCAATGCCGATAAATTCACGCCCCCGATACCGCAAAAAGAGCACCTGTCGTGAATGGTAGTCAACCACGACCTTACGGGTAATCTCGGTCTTGCTGAAATCTTCGGCTGTGGTGACCCAGAACATCAGCCCGATAAGAAGGCAAATGGATCTCATAACTCTTCTTCGACTCTTTTAGCAATCAGCGAATGGTGTAACCCGTATTTCTCAAGAAGTAAAGTGCGCTCGCCATGCTCAATAAATTTTTCAGGAAGTCCAATTATGCTAACTCTATCCGCCAGCCCTTCTCGGGCCAGTAACTCAACCACCATACTGCCAAATCCTCCTGCAGCTGTTCCTTCTTCCAGCGTATAAATGCGCTGTACACTCCGGGCTGTTTCAATAATCAATTCTTCATCCAGGGGTCGAGCAAATCGCGCATTGATCAAAGTAACCTCAATCCCTTTCCCTTTAAGTATCTCACTGGCCTTGATCCCTTCTTCGACCATTGTCCCAAGACAGATCAGTGCGACCTTACCCTTTTTATAGATAATCTCTGCTCTGCCAATTTCTAATTTCCTTAAGGGGGTAATAGAGCGATTTACTGCTGCCCCCCGCGGGTAGCGAATTGCTACCGGACCATCTTTATACTCGATCGCGGTAAAGAGCATATGGCGTAGTTCATCCTCATCCTTGGGTGCCATAATTACCAGATTAGGAACGACTCTCAGATAGGCGATATCGAATGGTCCGTGATGGGTTGGACCATCTTCACCCACCAGTCCCGCCCGGTCGATTGCAAAGACGACCGGTGCCTTCTGGAGAGCAACATCGTGAATAATCTGATCATAAGCCCGCTGGAGAAAAGTAGAATAGATAGCACAGACCGGTCGAAAACCCTCAAGGGCTAAAGCCGCAGCCAGGGTAACTGCATGCTGTTCAGCGATACCGACATCGAAGAAACGATCGGGAAAATTTCTTTTGAACTCAGAGAGTCCGGTCCCCAGACACATCCCGGCGGTAAGGGCGACAACCTTTTCATTCTTGTGCGCAATCTCAACCAGAATCTCACCAAAGGCGCTGGTATAAGTTCGAGGGCTGGATTTAACCTGTCCGCTCATTTTATCGAATGGACCAACGCCGTGAAATGTCTCAGGATCTTCTTCTGCCGGTCTGAAGCCTTTACCTTTCTGAGTTACGACATGGACAAAGAGCGGTCCCCGTAAATACTTCAGGCGATTGAAAGTCTTTATTAAAGTATCGAGATCGTGGCCATTCAAAGGGCCAATATAACGATAACCCAGTTCTTCAAATATAATTGAAGGCGCAACCAGCCCGATAAATCCCTCTTCGACTCTTTTAGCCAGAAACCGGATCCGATCCCGGACCGGTCCAGGCAGACGGCCCGAGGCAATCCAGACATCATCCCGTAAACGGCTATAGGTTCGGGTTGTGATAACCCGACTTAAATAAGCCGAGAGTGCCCCAACCGTCTCACCGATTGAGCGTTCATTGTCATTCAGTATAACAATAATATCCTTCTTGAGTTGACCGATGTGATTGAGGGCCTCGAAGGCCATCCCCGCACCTAATGATCCGTCACCGATTACGGCGATTATTTTATATTTCTCATTCCGAAAATCCCTGACGATTGCCATACCGAGGGCCGCCGAGAGCGAAGTCGAGGAATGGCCGGTATTGAAGCAGTCATAGCAGGATTCTTCCCTTTTAGGAAAACCGCTTAACCCCTGATAACTTCTCAGATTAAAAAATTTTTCCCGGCGTCCAGTAATGATCTTATGGGCATAAGATTGGTGACCAACATCCCAGATGATCCTGTCGCCCGGTGTGTCGAAGACCCGATGCAGGGCGATTGTTAAATCGACCACGCCAAGACTCGGCGCCACATGCCCCCCTCGGGTTGAACATACTTCAACAATCAATTCTCTTATTTCCGAGGCCAGGGTTTCAAGTTGTGAGATCGTTAGTTCTTTCAGGTCCTGGGGTGAATTGATCTTTTCTAAGATGGGCATGGGTTTTATTCAAAAGTTTCTCTTGATAATATATTCAGTCAGACAGGTGAAGAAATTAAATCTCTCTTTATCCAGATTGTTAATAATCATCTGAATCGTATCGGCGTAGCGTCGGGCACGAAATCTTGCCCCATCCAATCCATAAACACGGGGATAGGTCAATTTATCCTGAAGTTGATCCTTCCGCACCGCTTTTCCCATACTCTTATCATCACCGATAACATCGAGGATGTCATCGGTGATCTGAAAAAGCATGCCGAGATAAAGACCGACTTTACCGAGGATCTCTGTAATCTCCTCATCGGCCTCAGCCATTATTGCACCACATCTGACTGCGCCCGCAAAAAATTTTGCCGTTTTATTCTTATGGATCATTCTCAGAGTCTTGGGGTTAAATTCTTTTTCTTTTTTGATATCGAGCGCCTGGCCGAATACTATTCCTCTCGGTCCGGTCACCTGGGCCATCTCCCTTACAACTCGCCACTGGGCGGATTTACTGCCATTCCCGGTTGTAAAAAGTTCAAAGGCCAGGGAGTACAAACCATCACCAGCCAGGATTGCCATCGCCTCGCCGAAAACCTTGTGATTGGTTAATTTGCCCCGGCGGTAATCATCATTATCCATCGCCGGTAGATCATCGTGAATAAGTGAATAGGCATGGATCATCTCCATCCCACAGGCAATCGGCATAATTACCGAAAGATCGCGGCCGCCCAGTATTTCATATGTAGCGATGGTTAGAATCGGTCTCAGCCTCTTGCCCCCATCGATTGCCGAATAGGCCATGGCTTCAAAGAGAAAACTCTCGGGTTTGAGAAAATTTTTTAAGGCTTCATCGACCAATAACTTCTTTTCCTTAAGATATCTCTCCAGATCCAAGGCTTCTCCTTGCTGCCAAAACGAGATTTTTGAGAAGCATAATCACGGTCAACGGCCCAACCCCGCCGGGTACCGGTGTAATAAAACCGGCGATCTCCTTGACTTTTTCAAAATCAACATCACCGACCAACTTATTATCATCGGTGCGATTTATACCAACATCAATCACCACCGCACCCGGCTTCACCATCTCCGCCGTGATCGCCCTGGCCCTGCCCATTGCTGCAACAAGGATATCAGCATTGCGTGTAATACTGGCAAGATTGACTGTCTTCTGATGGCAAACCGTTACGGTCGCATCAGCCATTTCACCCTTCAAGAGTAAGAGATTGGCCAGTGGTTTACCAACAATATTACTCCGGCCTACAATCACCACATTCTTACCCTGAGTTTTAATGCCCGACACCTTCAACATTTCAATTATCCCCAGGGGGGTGCAGGGAACAAATTCGGGTGTCCCGGCCATCAACCGGCCCAGGTTAACCGGATGAAATCCATCAACATCCTTTCTGGGATCGATACTTAAAAGTACCTCTTCAGTGTTATAATCCCGGGGCAGTGGAAGTTGAACAATAAAACCGTGCAAATTCGGATCTTCATTAAATTCTTTAATAGTCGCCATAACCTCTGCTTGTTTGGTCTGAGCCGGAAAGCGGCGGACATCGACTTCGATATTGAGTTTCTTGCCGGTATTCTCTTTATTCCTCACATAGACAACACTACCAGGGTCTTCTCCAACCAGGATCACACCCAATCTGGGGACAACACTTTTTCGCCTAAGATCATTAACTTCCTCCCTCAAATCAGAAGCAATCTTTTCAGCAATAACTTTTCCATTTAAGATTTCTGCAGTCATAGTATCCTATTCTACACTTAAAAAAAACTTTGTCAAGTTCAAATCCCCTGCTGGTAGCGTCAATATTTTTGTGTAAATTCTTTTATTGCTTTTAAAGGGCGATCCTTCCATCTGTTATTATATTTGTTAAAAAGAGCAAGAACAATCCGCTCACAACTCTCTGAATCCGTAAAGGCA
>CBFGIV010000056.1:0-13678 GCA_965648915.1 Caldifarciminota bacterium
TTTCTTAGTCTCTTTAATGGGTATGGTGGGGTAAGGCCTATTTTTAGTTTTTGCATATCTTCCTCCTTGCCTCATCATACCTTAAAATTCCTAAAAAATCAAAAGGAAAAGTGGAGAGGACTCAGTTGTAAATATTCTTGACATCGACACTCGATGATCATATAATTGATAATGTTCCGGTTATCGATTCTAATCGCCAATCTATATTGCGGTTTACTTTTCAGTGAGATTACACTGCTCCGGGAAATTAAACTTCCCGGGAATTTTAGATTCTTTCGTGCCCTGGAGCAAAATCTCTTTTTTGCCCCGGAAATTGGCAATCGGGTCTTTGTGACCGATTCTAATTGTCAGATCACCGGCGAGCATATTTTGACGGCTGTGCCTTTTCAGAAGATAACCGGTTTTTATGTCACACCCTACTCGTTCTTTATCAGTGATGGTGATTCAATATATCAGTATCACCGGCGTTTTGGTCGGAGCGAAATTTTCTATCGTTCGGCCAACATCATTGGTTTTGTAATAACTGAAGAGGGAGAGGCTGCAGTCATCGACCATTATGGCCAGAGGGTTGTCTTTCTTGATCGTTTTGGACAGACCAAGATCAGATTGACAAAATATCGCCCCCGGACGATAAGTTACCTGAATCGTTATTTCTGGATAGCCGAACCCGACCGTATTGTAAAAATTGATGAGTATGGCAATGAGGTCTTCCAGTATAAAATTAGGGGCGTGAAAAGAATAGCCCTGACCCAGGACCTGACCATCTTTTTAATGGAGAATGGCAAAGATATTAAGTTATTGCAGGACGATAGACTCTTGGCTTATCGTCTTGAGAAGAAAGTGATTGATATCGGGACTGATCTTAAAAACTTTTATGGTCTCAACGCCAATGGTAATCTATTACTTAAGTATACTATCGATTTTAAATAGTTCACCATTCAGTCTGATCTTTGATTCGGTCTATGTCCGTTATCGATTAGAGACTGAATCATCGGCAACTCAAATTTATACCCCGTATAGCACTCCATCGGACGGTGATCTGATGATGAGTGGGACAAAGTCTTTCACCGTTAATGTCGGTGATGAAGGGGGAGGTTTAGAACAGGGGATGAATGTCAATTTCACCGGTAAGATATCCGGCGCCCGAATTGAAGGCAATTTTAGCGATCAGGGGGTACCGGCTGAGACTAAGGGTATTACCGAGATCGATAAGATGAAGTTTGGTGTTTATGCCCAGCGTTTTGGTGCCGAATTGGGTGATCTCGACATTCAGTATCCATTCGGTGTTGTCCGGAGTATGGGTGGCGGTTTAGTATCTTTTAAAGATGACCCACATCAGGCCCGGGCCGTTTATGGGCAGAGTAAAGGTCGTTTTACGACTATTTCATTTAATGGTGTTGAAGGCAAACAAGGGCCTTATTTTCTTTCCCGGGCCGGGCAGATTATTCCGGAGAGTGAGAAGATTTTTCTTAATGGGGCTCAGTTGGTTCGAGGTGATGACTACTACATCGACTATGAAATGGCATCGCTTACCTTCACCACTAAACACCTGATCACCAATCGTTCCCGGATCGAGGCCGATTTTCAATACGGGGACTATGACTATCCCTTAATATTAAACTCGGTGGATGGCTATTTTGCACCGGGTCGAGTAAATCTTGGTCTCTTTATCTTCCGTGAGTATAATGATAAGAATGCGCCGCTATTTTTTGATTTGACCCCGGCGGAGAAGTTTAATCTGCAGCAGATTGGCGATGACAGCACAAGGGCATTCCGTTCTGGTGCCGACTCAACCGCTGGTGATTACATCAAGGTTGATGACCATTTTCTCTATGTCGGTGGTGATAGTGGCGATTATAAAGTAACTTTTTCATATGTCGGGCCGGGTCAGGGCGATTACCGCTATGATCGTTCAATCCACGCTTATCGATATATGGGCACAGGACTTGGTGAATATCTTCCCCGTATCTACATACCTTTGCCCAAGAAGAGTGAATTTGCCGGAGTCCAGTTAGGATACCGGGAGATGGTTGATTTAAAATATTATCGATCACGCCACGATCGCAATCTCTTTTCAAGCGAGGATGATAATGATAATACCGGCCAGGGCTTTGATGGCGAATTCAATCTTAAGAAGAAGATTTATTACTTAAAGGTCAACCAGATGGTACTCGGGCCTAATCTCTTTATCCCCGGACGGAAATATGAAGTTGACCACTGCTACCGGTATAATCTATCCCAGGATGAGGTAAGAACGAAGAGTGAATTTGCTGCCGGGCTTCAACCCATGAATTTCTTAAGACTCAATTCTGAATACGGTCTGATAAATAATGAATATAAACGGATTGCTTCGGCTCTCAATTTCTATGCTTTAGACCTTGGCTTTGAATTTCTTAATCTTTTACACCGCTACCAGATCGGTCTTGATACTTCAACAAAATGGTTGAATATCAATTGCCGTTTTCTTGAAGAGCGCTACGATTGGCGTGAGGATTATATGTGGACCTCGACCAATCAGTTTGTCCTGAAATTTTTAAGCCCGCTGATTTTTAATCTTGGTTATACCTATGAAGATGATACCACGGGCATAAGCCGAACCAAACAGGGTGGATTCTCGATCAGTGATATATTTGAGGCCAATTTAGGCATAAGGAATTTTATCAATGACCGATATATCTTTGCCTCCAGCCGTGTCCACATTGTTACCCGATATTTTACAACCAACGGATTTTTTGAAAGGACCAATTCTCTGATTCAGAAGCTCGATGAGGTATTTCGCAAGGTTGAACCCGGCAGAGGAAATTATGTTCAGGATCCGGTAACCCGGGAATTTATTCCAAAACCCAGGGGTGATTATATAAGAGAATTTATCCGTCTTGAGGAATTTGAGCGGGTTGATGCTTATCGCTATAGTATTGACTTTTATTCTATGCCCTTTGAGGTCCTGGAGATAAGGACAGCAGTCGATGGTTCAGATGAGAAACTCTATCGAGAGAGAAATATCAGCCCGATTTTGACACTCCAGCCAGGGGCGGATTTTACTTTTAATCTATTCGGGCAAAATCGCCGGGTTGCTGACGAACGCTATTACGGAGCAACTGAAACAAAGAACGATCAGGTTGGTTTCGAACCAAGTTATCGAGGACTGGGCGGCCATTTTGAATATCTGCGTGATATTCAGTTGCAGGATCGGCATACAATCGAGTTAAAAAAGGGATGGAAGAACTGGCTTCTCCAGAATTTCCGATTGAAACTTGACTGGTGGTTAAAAGGGGGTTATAATTATATGGTAGTGGAGATGCCGTACTATTATCCTGAATTAGGATATTTCCACCTGTACGAGCCGAATTGTGGTGCCGGGGTCGCTTATCCTCTACAAAACTCAGGCCGGATCGACCTTGGCGCCGAGTTTCTCTATCGTTTTGCAGATATTGCGCGCTTACCTTTTAGCATCGCTATCGAATCACCTCCTGGTTTGACACAGAATTATAATCTGAACGGATCTTATAATTTAAATGACTGGACGGTAATCTTTGCCCGCTATTATGCGGAAAAGCGGCCCGGTGAGAAGATTACCTATAATCTGCGCGCTGAATTGAAGATCAGGTTTTAAGGGTTAATATGGAAAGAAAGGCAGGGAATTGTGAGTAGAACCTATCTGGTTACGGGTGGTGGTTTTATTGCTGCCCAGTTACTCATTGCTAAACTTATTGAAAAGGGCAATCTTGTCTATGCACTATTTACTTCACCCAAACAGGTGCCGATGAGTCTCTTGGGTAAAATAAATTTAAAATTCGCTTTCATCGATTTTGAACGCGAAACGGGATTTGAGAAGAGTCTGCCCACGATGGCCGATGGTATTTTTCACCTCTACGATGTTGAAGTCGGTCATCAGGCGAATAGTAAGATGTTTATGGGTAATTCGCTCTCGACATTACTCCTGCTCGATTGGGGCAAGAAGGCCGGGATTAAGGAGTTCGTGCTTGGTTCATCCAGCATAGTCTATGGTGGGGGGGAGGCCCAGCTCAGTGAGAGCGATCGGCCACGCCCTACTACATTTTCTGCTTTGACGAAATATATCGCTGAGATGGTCGCAGGGTTTTACCAGAAATTTTTTAATATCAAAATTCTGAGAATCTTCCCTGTCTTTGGACCGGGTGTAAACTCCGGGCTCTTTTATGAAATTATGACCAGGATCAAGGATGATGAGACTATCGATCTACCCTGCTCAAAGGTTACGCCGATATACCTCAATGACCTGGTTGAAGTTCTTATTAAGGTCTTAGAACTGGATGGCTCGATGATTTTAAATGTCTGCGGCTCTGAGGTAGTAACAATGAATGAAGCAGTATCTATGATTGGAGATCTGTTAGGCAAGAGGCCGAAACTTACTGGCTCACCTAAGAGTTCATATGTTGGCAGTAATAAAAAATTGACCGATCTAACAGGATTTTCATTCAATCTTCCATTCCGGTCCGGAGTCGAGCAGATGGCGAAGGGGTTAAAATAAAAAAATCTGGATTCGATCAGAAGGTTTCGATCAACTTTTGAAAGTTCCTTTTAGCCTCCTCGATCAGTCCGGGTTCATTAAGATATCTCAGTACCTCATCTTTGATTACGTCGGGCCGCGGGTTGAAGAATACTGGAACGGCCTTTGAACCCAGAATGATATTGACTATATTGAACTCTTTAATTCGGACAAAGAGGCGACTGAAGATTAGATCAGAAAAATGTGGATTATATATGTGCAGATGGGGAATCTTGAGCAGACCCGCCTCAAGTGAAGCAGTACCTGAAGAGAGTAATATAAGACTACATTTTGACATTTCAACATACCTATTGTTATAAACTACTTCAATCCAATTTGGTAATTTTTGATTAAGTAAATATTTATTATGTAAAATAACCTTAAATTTTAAATCTTTTATACTATCTCTTAATCTATCAGCAATTTCAACCATTAAGTCCAGATGGAGATCAATCTGGGATCTTCTTGAGCCAGGCATAAGTCCAATAGTAATGGGGGTTGAGGGTTGGCCCTTAATCTTACTTAAATAATCAATCAGAGGGTTTTTTATATATTCAATCTTGATCCCTTTTTTTCGATAGTAATCGACCTCAAATTTAAAAAAAGAGATTACCAGGTCAGTATATCTCTTAATGAGATACTTGCGGAAATTACCCCAGGCCCAGATCTGTGGAGGGAGGAGGTAGAAAACTTTGATCTTCATCTTTTTACAAACTCTGCACAGCAGGATATTTAAACCGGGATAGGCAACCGCTATAAAGATATCCGGTTTCTCTTCTCTAATTTTTCTTAAAATCATCCTGTATAATCTCAGGTTTTTCCTTAAAGCGGTCAACCCACTGGCAAAGCCAAATATTGAGAGTTGCTCAGTGGTAAGGAATAATCTTGCTCCCACTCTTTTCAGTTCTTCGCCACCGACTCCGACGATTTCAGTCCCGGACCCATAGTATCTTCTTAAATAGTGTGCTGAATAGAGATCGCCCGATGGCTCACAGGCACAGATAAAGATCTTCATTTTATCAGATTGATCAGAGCAGGTTTGATGATAATTAATAGATAGACAATAGCAATGAGCACTAAGGTGTTTTTTTCTTTCTTTAAATTGGCAACCAGAAATCTCTGTTCTTGAGATACTCTTTTTCTGGTTGACTTAAAACCGATGATCATCGCTACTGATTTCTTATACTCTTCGTATTTCGCCCCGGCTTTTTCTATTAAGAAAGATTCTTCGGCAGTGATGATTGTTAAATATTCGAAGAGAAAAAGGAGAATTACGACAAGGGTTATGAACAATCCCGGTGCGTAGAGGATGAGAACGCCGAGCGTGAGCAAGAAGTTACCGAGATATAGAGGATGGCGGGAGTATCGGTAAGGTCCTGAAGTAATAACCTGATGAATGCTGAAATATCTGTATCGAGAAGTTGCATCGCTGAAGCCTGAAGCCCAGATTCTTAAGGCAAAACCAGATGCGATAAAGATACTCCCCCATAATAATCCCGCACGGGTCAAAATACCATAATATAAGATTAGCAGATAGAAGGGAATGGGGAGGATGGAGCGATAATAGTAGAAGAAATTTCCTAATCGGCGCACAGGTCAGGATAATTGCGACACTGATAAGAGATCTCTTATTTCAGCAATAGAGACTTTTTGCACGGTAAGGAACTATCCAGTAATTAAAATGCCGAGGAGGGGAGTTGAACCCCTACCCCTGTTCGGGACTAGGTCCTGAACCTAGCGCGTCTGCGAATTCCGCCACCTCGGCAAAAAATCACGGAAAGTGTTAAAATACCTGTTCCACCGCTTTCACACCGGGGACTTTCTCTTTCAATTTCTGCTCAATCGCCATCTTGAGTGTATAGGCACTCATCGGACAACCACCACAGGCACCGGTCAGTTTAACTTTAACAACCCCCTCTTCACTGACATCGAGCAATTGAACATCGCCGCCATCGCGCTGAAGAAAGGGCCGGATCTCGTTTAAGACTGCTTCAACCTGCTCTTTCACAAAAAACCTCCTTGGACATCAGTCCTGAACCGAGAAAGGTCTTATTTATTAATTATAATTAAAAAACCTATTTTGTTAAGAGTTTTTTTGCGAAATCTTTTAGTGGCAAAAGTTCCTTTTTTCGCCCTTGATAGGTCGCAACCCGGTCAATACCTGCACTTTTCATCAATTCAAATGCCCGATCAAAATCTCGCCCCACATCTTCCGGAGTATGGGCATCAGAACCGAGTGTGAATGAAATCCCCAGTCTGGTCGATTCGATGATAAGGTTCAGCGCCGGATAGATCTCTCTTACTGGACGACGTAATCCGGCAGTATTTATTTCGATGCTCATCTTCGAACTGGCGAGGAGATTTATTACGGCCAATGCCTTCTCATTAACAAATCCTCTGGGATAGTGTCCGAATATTTTGATCAGATCGAGATGGCCGATAACATCAAAGAGTCTCGAACGGACCGCATCTGCAACCAGAGCAAAATACTGGTCATATATCTGGAGCAGGTCTTTGTTCTGCCAGGTCTGGATCCGATCGGGAAAATCAAATCCCCAGCCTTGGATCCAGTGGACCGAGCCGATGATATAATCCCAGGGTCTTGCTTCGATGAATTGTCCAATCAACTCTTCGCAGTCTCTTAAGTAATCGACCTCACAGGCCAATTTCACGGGATAGCCTTTTGCCTTCATCTTGAGGATAAAATCTAAATACTCTTCGACCGAACGGATTGCCTGTTTTTGCCACCATTGCCTCATAAACCTTGCTTCTTCCTGATAATCAGATCCTTCAGTTAACTTTTCTAATATTGGTTTTGACTCAATAAAACAGTGGAGATGTTCGGTAATTCCAAATTCCGTAATTCCACGCTCCCGACCGACTCTCAAAAACTTAGTCAGCCAATCTTCCTGATATGGGCCTGATTCAATATGGATATGATAATCGATCATTGAGCAGGGGTTGTCAAAAGATTAAATTCCTAATTCTTTACGGAAATCCGCATATTGCCGATAAATTCTTTGCTCAAGAAAGCGGGTCCGGACTTTTTCATCGGTGATGAATTTAAGAATCTCGTTCTGGAGCAGAGATGCCTGCTCATAATTTTTAATTGCCTCGGCCTTTTTCCCCTGTAATAAGAGAATCCGGCTCAGGTTAAAATAGATTTCAAATTGTGTATCTATTGACAGGGAATAGTTCTCAACCTTATTGATGATGTCAATGAGTAACTCTCTGGCTTCCTCGAGGTAATCCGACTTTTTTGATTCAGCGCTGAGTGCCTGGGCAATCCTTGTTTCGGCTTTGAAAATCTTACAATTAACCAACAAGGATAAGTTATTAAACCTCTCAGCCTTAATCCAAATCTGGTCACATATCTTTAAGGCGGTATCAAAATCGCCTTTTTCAAGTTTGACTCGAGCAATGTGGAGTTCGGTAGTTGCCTTCAAGATTTTGCTACCCAGTCGCTCGAAGATCTCCTGTGCCGTGCTGAGATACCTTTCGGCAAGGTCGTAATTCCCTCTTTCCTTTTCAATCAGTCCTAACCCCATATTACCATAGCCATTGCCCAGATGATTATTAATCTTTTCATTAATATTCAGATACTTCCGATACTCTGCTTCTGCCTTTTCGAGGTCATTCAATTCATAATATAATAGACCAATATTGTAAGTAGTGATTGCCTGACTCAGGAGATCGCCGATTTTTTGTGCAATGGATAGGGATTTTTTCAGATACTCAAGCGCCCGGTAAAAGTCGCCCTTTTTTGAAAAATGGCCGTGAATGTTATTATAGACTACCCCGATACCCGTCAGATCATCAATTAGCTCATAAAGTTTAAGTGACTTATTATAGTAATCGAATGATTCTTCCTCCCGGCCGATCCGGGCATGGATTGAACCTAAGATATTATAAATTCTTGCCTGGACCTTACGCATATCGATACCAGACCTATCTAAAGTCAATTTTAATCCGTTCTCTAAGACCTCCTGAGATGAAGAAAATTCACCTTTTAAGTATTTGACCCAGGCTAAACCGATCATAGTCTCCAATTGTAACGCAACATCCGGTTCGGATAAAAGAGACAGCGCATTCTGATAGTAATCGGTTGCCTTTTCATAATCACTTATCCTCTCATAGGTATGGGCGATTGCGGCATAGATTTTTGCCCGCTGTTTTGGTTCTTCACTGAGGCTGAGTGCCTGATTATAAACCATTAGGGCATCGTCATTTTGCCCGATGATGCTATAGACCTTGCCTAAATTTTCAAGGGCAATTCGTTTTAAGGAATGATTGCCTCCCTGCCGGTTAAGTTCATCGATGATCCACAGATAATAAAATATGGCAGCGGTATTAGCATATTTTGTTTGGGCATTTTCTCCAGCCTTAAAGGCGTAATCGATTGCCTTTTCAAAATTGTCGGTTTTGCTAAAATGTTCAAAAAGGACCTCGTTGAATTCATTGAGACGGTCTTTATATAAAGTCTCGATCGTCTCAGCAACTTTTAAGTGAAGTTCCTTTAATATATTTTTGGGGATGCTTGAGTATATCACATCCCTGAGCAGACCGTGATTGAATGAGTAATCCTCGTCGTTGTTGGAGGAGATAAAACCATTTTCGCGTAATTGAACAATCAATCGATCGAACTCTTCCCAGCGGCTGGTGAATTTTTTTAATAGGCGTAGAGAAAAATTTCGACCCAAGACCGCCATCTCGCTCAGGATTTCTCTTAAGTCGTCACTGAGGGTATCTAAACGGGAGCGGATTATTCCTTCAATTGTATAAGGGATGCTGATATCAGTCTTTACGGATCTTGCAAACCACTGATTGCCCTGCCGATAAAGAATCCCTCTGGATATGAGAAGTTTTATTATTTCCTCAAGGAAGAATGGATTACCTTCAGAACGGCTGACGATTTCATCAATCAGGGATTCAGCAAGATTGGGAATTTTCAATAGATTGCGTGTAATCTCCCGGGTGGCGTTCGGATCAAGTCTTGCTAAGTTTATCTCAATTAGATCCAGTTCCTTTTTTAAGTTCTCCTGTAGAGACCAGTAGGGTTTATCCTTATCCACTCTGGAAATCAGGATGATGAGGCCAGGTAATTCAGGTGGAGTTTGGAGAAAGAAGTTTAACAACTCCAAGGTCGTCTCATCAGCAAAATGGAGATCATCGATACAGTAGACAGTTGGGACTGATGCTGCGTAATTTTTTAGGAAAAGAGAAGCTGAGATCTGGGTCTGTAATTTTAAGTCTTTGGGTCGCAGATATTTGACCATTACCTCCTGATTTGACTCCAATTTAATATTAAAGAGTTGAGCCAGATAGGGATATGCTTCATCCGCCTTACCGTTCATAATTTTTTTAACCGCTGTCTGGAGCTTATTGATGAGTCGATCTTCAGAATCGGTGCTCTCAATATTACAGATCTGCTTGATGATTTCAACAATCGGGGAATATACCTGCTCCTTATAAGGTGAACACCTTCCGGTAAACCAGTTGACGATCTTGGCTTCTTCGAGGGATAATCTCAAGGAATAAGTAAAAACCTCTTCAATCAGTCTCGATTTCCCAACTCCGGCCTCACCATTAATCAGGACGATGCTCCCTTTACGCTTGTGAACTATTTGCTCAATGGTTTCCCTGAGTAACTTATATTCTTGGTCCCGACCAATCAATGGCGACTGGAGCCCCTCAATTCCCCGCCGTTTTATCAAACCACTTCTCATTCTTAAGACATTATACACAGTCAAATCTTTACCCGTATCTTTGATCGTTAGCTTAAAAGGGTTCGAAAATTCAAATACGGTTCGGGTATTTGAATATATATCTTCAGTGATCAGTATCTGGCCCGCTGTACCATTCTCCATAATCCTCGCTGCGGTATTGACAACATCCCCCATAACCGTAAATGAAAATTTTCCGGTTGCACCGATCTCTCCAGCACAGACCCTGCCCAAGTTCATACCGATGCGCAATTGTACCGATATGTTGGAGTTGGCCTTCAGGTCTTCAATTCTTTTAGCCATCAAAAGGGCAGACCTTATTGCTCTTTCCGGGTCATCCTCATGGGCAACCGGGACACCGAAGAGGGCCATAATGATATTCTCTTTATGTTGATTAATGTGGCCATCATAGATTTCAATTGTCTCATCGAGTTGATTGAAGATTGTCTGAATGAGCTCGGCATACTCATCTGGTTCCATAGTGGTAAGGTAATTTTCAAGGCCGAGAATTTCGACAAAGAGCACCACACACGGCCGGATTTGAGGTCTTTGCGTCTTTGTCATCGTGCTAATTATAATAGTAAAAATATCGAGATTGTCAATGACCAACTAACTCCCCCAGATATTAAAAAACTTAAAGTTTTCGCTTGACTTATCAGGTTTTTTAGTTATAATGGGGTATGCCGATCTACGAATACGAATGTTGTCAGTGTCATGAAATATTTACCGAACTTGTTCTTTCCCGAAACGAAGAAGTTCGATGCCCGAAATGTAAATCGGCAAAACTTGAGAAACTTTTCTCAACTTTTGCTGTCCAGGGAACAGCGGTCAAACCGGGCTCTGGTTGTAATACCTGTTCGAGTAAAAATTGTGGTAGTTGTAAAAGATAATAGACGCAGATACGAAATGACAAAACTTGTCTATGGCTGAAATCACTGTAAAGAAAAATTAAATATTGGAGGTAAAATGAGAAAGGACGAGATTATAACCAAGATAGCCGAACAGTTTGCACCGGCTTTTACCAAAAAAGATATCGAGGCAATTATCGAGAAGTTCCTCGAAGCCATAACCGATGCACTTTGTGAAAAGAAGAGGATTGAAATGCGGGGCTTTGGAAATTTCGAGTTGAGAAAAAGAAAGAGCCGTGCCGGCACGATAAAAAAGACCGGTGCCGAATTTTCCTTGCCACCGCGTTATGTACCCTTTTTTAAACCTTCGAGGTTATTGAAGGAGGTTATTCAGAAACGGATTAAACCGGAAGGGAGTTGATAAAAACCGGTTAGGATTCATTTTTAAGAGATTTTACGGTCTTTTCGGCTAACCGCTTCTCTTTTTGTTGAGCAGGTTAAGTATTACTCTCACCAGGGATTGAACATCAAGTTTTTGACTCCGATATAATACTTCTCGCTCATCAGATAACCCATAATATCTGATGCCCACTTTTTTGAATCTAATCTGAACCCTTTTTTCAATCAGATATTGAGCAACCAGACTGCCCAGGCCTGTTTCTGCATTGTGATCCTCATAAGTTATAATCATTCCAGTTGCAATTGCCCTTTTTAAAACGGAATTATCAAGAACGGTTGGCGTTGGAAGATTGATAACCATAATTAGATGTCCTCTTTTCTTCAGAAGATTATGGACTTCGACCGCCTTGCTTACCAATGGTCCAAAAGTTAATATTGCTCCATCACGGCCTTTGCGGACAACTTCTGCCCGGCCATAAACAAATCGATAGTTCTTACCAAAGAACGGCTTGCCTGTTTCATCTGTGATGATCTCGGTTTTAGAGCGTCCGACACCGATCAGAAAATTCCCGGGTTGTTTCAGGGCATAGCGCACTACCTGGTCGGTCTGGTTGGCATCGGCCGGGATAATAATCTTAAAATTGTAGAGATTCTTTAAAAGACCGAGATAATCTATACAGTGGTGGGTCTTGCCATCAGGGCCAACATCCAGGCCCAGATGGGTGGCAAAGATTTTGAGATTGGTTGCATTTATGTCATTGAGCCTCTGTTGATTATAAGTCTCATCGATGGCGAAGACCCCAAAATCGCCAAAGATTGTCACAACTTGCTGAGTTGACAGGGCTCCGGCAATTGTTGCGGTCGAATGCTCTTGAACACCTGCCTCAAAGAAATTCTGGGGATATTTCTGGCCAAAATCTCTGGTTCTGATCGATTCGGCCAGATCACAATCGAAGACGACGATCGGGGTGCGGTCTTTTATAGAAAAATTTAGTCGTGCAATATCATTTAACGCATTGCCCAGTGCTTTACGATTATCTACTGCCTTATCATAGAGTAGTGGTTGTCCAGTATCGAGATTGATTTTGAATGACCGCTTCTTCTGTTGGGTAGTTTTGAAAATGGCTCTTTTTCGTCGCTCAATTAGGTGGGGCAGGTCGTTTAAGACACCCAGTTCGGCAAGTGCCCGGTTGCATTCTTCAAGGGTCAGGGCCCGACCATGAAACTCCGGATTATTTTCCATAAAAGAAACCCCTTTACCCATAGTGGTCCGTGCGATGATTGCGGTTGGGCGGTCGTTATGAATGGCATATCTCAAACCTTTATAGATTGCCTGGAAATCGTGACCATCGATTTCAATAACCTCCCAGCCATCGGACAGATAGTTCTCTTTTATATTCACCGGCATTACTTCACTGGTCCAACCCGATATCTGGAGTCGATTATTATCGATGATCACTGTGAGATTTCTCAGAAAATATTTGATTGCAAAGCGCCTTGCCTCACCGACCTGTCCTTTGGCCTGCTCACCATCACTCATTGCAACAAAGGTATGAAAATTTAAATTATGGATCTTCGAAGCGATTGCCAGACCACACCCGGCTGAAAGCCCCTGACCGAGATTCCCGGTCGACCACTCTATTCCCGGGACATTCCTGACCACATGGCCTTCAAATGGGCTGTTGATCTTTCTAAAACCGATCAGGGCATCTTCGATATCAAAATAACCTAACCGACCGAGTACAGCATAAGCACCAGGTGAAGTGTGGCCATGACTGATAATGATACGATCACGCTCTGGGTAATTGAGTTTTGCTGGTGAAATTTCGGCATAGGAGTAGAGAATAAGGTAGATATCGATCGATGACATCGAACCGCCAGGATGGCCTGACCCGGCCAAGGTGGTCATTTTTAAAATATCGCCCCGGGCAAGACGAGCAAGTTCTTTAAGTTTTTCAATCTCCTGCGGGGATAAAGTTTCATTTTCAAAACGGGGCATAGAGCGACAAATTATATGAAGAAATTAACGAATGTCAAATACTATTTAGAACATACAGCCCTGCCGAATACTTTTTCAAATTTTCCTATTTTTAGAGGTCGGGGTCATTAGAATTGATTTTTTAAGCAATGTAATAAAAAAGGGTAGACAACGCCCTGCTACTATGTTATAATAACATAAT
>CBFGIV010000057.1:0-12820 GCA_965648915.1 Caldifarciminota bacterium
GTAAGAATTCCAAGCGGTTATTAAGTATCTTTCGGGTAGGTATTTTAATAATCAGGCGGTGTCAATTTATTAAATTTCCTCTTCGTTTAGAACCGGAGGCAGCATGAAAAAAGTGGAGAGGACTCAGGGTTGTTAAATTACTTGACAAATTGTAAAATGTATATATGATAGAGACTGCTTAAGGAGGAAACTTGCCCGTAAAGAAACGTTCGCGCAGTGTCCTGAAGAGAATCAGACAATCAAAAGCCCGATATCTAAGGAATAGAAAGAAGAAGATAAGGCTCAAGGCGGTAATTAAAAAGGTGCGGAGCGCTAAGTCGAAGACTGAAGGTTTGAAGGCATTACGTGCTGCCCAGTCGGTTATCGATAAGTCAGTGCAGGATGGGATTATTCACAAAAATACCGCCAGCCGGTACCTCAGTCGTTTATCACACTATATTGCAAAACTCAAATAGTCGGTAAGAGATAGTCTTTCAATCAAAATTTCGTCTTATCCATTGCCGGACCGAATCGGCTTCAGCAAACCTCCCCATCTGATTTAAATATCTGATCCGATCATAGGCAGTGCGTTTAAAAATCTCCAGGTCATATTTGAGACGCTCATCGTTCATAAAAAGGGGTTTGCGGATCTTGAAGGGGTAATAATTGAAAGGGATATAGGTTAGTGTCTCTTTAACCTCATAGGTAAATCCATAGGGGATAATGACCCAGCCGGATAGGAGCTGGGTGTTATCGATTGGATTACCAAACAATGAGAGGAAACAATGTCGCTCGGTCCAGTTTTTTTCGATAAAACTCCGAAGCATCTGAATATATCGGCGTTGAATCTCGACTGGATCTTTGAGCCGGTTGTGTTCAAAATCGTCGAGGAGAATCAGGTAGGATTCGATTTCGGGGCGGGATCTTTCATACATTTCAGGGTCTGATTGCTTAAGATATTTAAAATACCAGGAACGCCGCAAGAGCTCTTTATCAATGATCGTTATGTCCCGGTGTTCTCTCTCAATCTCACGAATGTAAATCATCGGTGAGTAGATATCCCAGCAATCGGTGATGAAGATACTCGTCGGAGGCAATGAACTCAAAATATTCTTTCCAATGTCATAACCGACATAATTACCCTGGAGGGTGCTGGAGGTAAAGTGGAGTGAAATAGGGAGGAGGGAAAGGATGATAACGACCCCTTTTTTAAAAAACCTTTTGAAGGTCAGTAGACCATAAGATGTAATAATGCCCAGAATAAAGATAGTTGGTAAGAAGTAGCATTCGATATCCGGGATACTATAGTTTATCCCATAGAAGATATTTATGATTAATGCTGCAATCGCAAACCAGAAGAGTTTTAAGTCCCGTCTATAGAGTTCATAAAAACCAGTGAAGATTAGCGGAAGGAAGAGATAGACCCATTCAGAACCGATACGACCCATCTCTTTTGTTAAATTATTGATTATTTCGGCTAAGGGACTGGAGAACATCCAGACCTGATACTGTCTACCCGAAATGTGCCAGAAAAACCTTTCGAGATTATAAGGATTTCCCCAGTTGAGGATGGGTGAGAGATGCGCCCGCAGGGGCAGATAGAGATATATCGATAACCCGCCGATAAAGAAGATTACGGCAACAAACCATCTAAACCGAAATAAACGGTAATTCAGTATTAGATAGATAATCAGGGGGAGGAGGAGGGTTGAGATTATCATATGATTCGAAAGTGCCAGCCCCATAATAAAGGCAAGGAGGTAAAGGCCGCGTCGGGTATTTAGTGATATGGTTTGAAGCAGTATTAAGGCGATAAAAAGGGCGGTCAGGGGATAGACCTCAGCACTCAGACTGGTATTCCAGAGAGTATGAGAAAAAGCGATGATTGAGGTTGGAAGCAGGGCAAGGTAAGGATCGCGAAGGATCTTCCAACAGACCAGGAAGAAGATGGTTGACGAAAGACTACCGGTAATCACGGCCATCAGATTGATGCGGAAGGCGACTGTGCCTGCGGGCAGGAGTGCAAAAATACGGGCAAGTAATGTGTAGAGGGGATAGCCTGTAGGATGGGCAATACCCAGGGTATATCCTACAGCGGTCAACTCACCAGCATCAATGAGATAGACGGTCGGACAGATATTTATGAGATAGAGAGTAAAGATGAAGAGCCAGATAAAACCCGGGACAAGTTTTCTAAGAAGGTCACCACCGATAAATTTATTAAACATCCGGTTACTTCTGATAGCCTACCGGTATGATATAAAGTGGTTCTTCATTCTCAGGGAGATTCAAAATCTTTTTTATCGCATCATCATCAAAGGCTCCCACTGGTACCGAACCGAGTCCGAGGGCGACCGCCATTAAATGGAGGTTCTGGGCCGCATGGCCGACTTCAATGTAGACATATCGGATACCACGATTTCCATAACGTCCGGTGGTTCGTGCATAGATTGCGGTAATGATGAAGACCACAGGCGCCTGGGCAATAAACTCTTGATTCAAAGACGCCCGGCTCAATTCTCCTCTCAAATCTTTTTTCGATAATTGAAGGATCTTATTGGTGAGTGGCACATAGCGAAAGAGCCCGTCCTTTTTGGCGACCAGAACCTCGAGGGGATATGTGGCGCCGGCTGAGGGTGCAGTGCGAAATTTCCAGACCGGTTCGGTTATACCCTGACAGGCCCAGAGCAGACTGGATATCTGCTCCATTGTCAGGTCATCATTCTTAAATGACCTTACTGATCGCCGATGGCTAATACATTCTTCGATACCCTTTTCTGTGATTTTGGGCTTTGGCAAGATGACCTCCTTATATTCAACAGCCAGAGATAGATTTATTATCATTAGAATCCAGAGAGATATCCCTGGCAACTTTTGCGGTGTTGACATGGATTGTAACAGTGTCGATAAGATTGATGGCATAGCCACCTCCTAAGGCGATTGCGACCGGGATATTTTTATCCCGACATTCTTTTAAGACTGCTCGATCTCGCTTTATCAATCCTTCGATTGTTAACTGGAGCGAACCGAGTTGATCATACATATAGGGGTCAGCCCCGGCTAAATAATAGACGAATTCAGGTCTGAATTCAGAGAAGATCTGGTCAAGGCCGGTCTTCAACCTCTCCAGATATTCTTCGTCTTTGGTCTCATCTTCGAGGCCGATATCAAGATCGCTCTGTTGCTTGACCGGATAGAGATTTTCCTGATGGATCGAAAAGGTAAAGACCCGACTGTCATTCCTGAAGATAAAGGCGGTTCCATTCCCCTGATGCAGATCGCAGTCAATGATTGCAACTTTTTTTACCAGTCCTTCATTGATCAGTTTTCTTGCCGAATAGGCGATATCATTCACATAACAGAATCCCTCAGCATGATCGGGAAAGGCATGGTGGAAGCCTCCACCATCGTGAAAGCAGACTTTCTCTTTAAGGGCGGTTAGGGCGGTTAGATGCGTCCCGGCGGCAGAAAGAATCTGCGCATAGATCAAGTCCTTTGTTACTGGCATCTCTGAGAGGAGGAGACGCCGGGTTGGTCGGGCATACTTCAGGTCATCGACATATTCTGCTTCATGGACAATCATTAAATCTTCAATCTCAGGAAAAGAAGGGGTTAAGATATCAAGTTTATTGATGATGCGCTCATTTAACAATTTTTCTTTAATCAGATGATATTTTTCAACGGGAAAGACATGGTATCCGATTTCGACATTATAGGCATCAGAATAGACGACTTTCATAACTGTTAAGTTTAACTATAGTCGGTGGTGAGCCGGTTATACGCCTGAAGGGTCTTAAGGGCTATTGTATCCCAGAGAAAGTTGTTCATAATTGAGGTTGCAAGGAGTCGATCTTTCTTTCTGGTCAATGCCTTTTCGATTCCCTGACGGATTGATTCGATCGACCTCGGTTCGACATATTCAGCATGGTCGCCAAAATATTCGTCCGTGCCACCGTATCTGGTAATTACGATCTTTGCCCCGGCCAGTCCGGCTTCGAGCGCCGCGATCCCCGGTGTCTCATACCACGAGGGCAGGACAAATGTGTCGCAGGCGGCATAGGCCGAAGCCAACAGGGGCGAATCGTTGGATAGACCGGGTATTATGATGATATTCTTGTTTTTTTCGGCCTCAGCCAGACATGCTTCAGCATAGGGGGTCCGGGTGATTCGCCCAATTATCACTGCCGGAAGATCGATAAATTTTAATGCCTTAATCAAATTTAAGACATTTTTGCGGGGTGGCCCGATGTGACCAACATTTAAGATAAAATCTTTAATCTGATACTTATCGATAAAAAGGTCGGGCTGGGCATAGGCGAATCTCTTTTCAACTCCATTGGGAACAATAATCATCTTACTGACCGGGATCCCCAGTCCTCGATTGAGGAGCATCGCCTCCATTTTCGTATTCGGGATGACCAATTCTGCCCATTCACAGATTTCTGATGTAAAGATATGTTCTGACCATAACCCTTTTTTGATCCTTGCTATCGCCTTCTCAAAAAAATGGAGAAGAGCGAGTGTATTAGCACCATGACGACTGAAAAAGATGGGGGAGACAACAAGCTTCACCCCCTGGTTTTTTGCCTCCCGGGCAAGATGGTAGGTTCCGACATTTGCCGCGAAGAGATGGAAGATACCAATCTCTTTCCTGTCGATCTGTTCCCAGGAATTGAAGAGATAGACCTCGGCCCCAAGTTTAACAAGCGCCTCGCGCAGATTTAATATTTGCGTCCTTGGTCCACCACTGAGGAGTGATAGTGCCTGATAAGAACCAAAGTATATCTTCATCTCCTGATCCTCCTTATTAACCAATCACTGATATCTTCACGCAGGCGTTGAACCGGACTGATTTGGCCTGGAATCGGGGAAGGAAGGGATTGGACGGTAAGTTTGTGCCATTGAAGTTTTTTCAGGTATATCCTCTTTCGGAACGGTGTATAAGCTTCCCGGTTATTATAGATAATACGGATATATTGATCATCAGATACCTGATGCCAATTCATAGAGATCACTCCATCTGAAAATACTGCGGTATAATTGACTTTAAGGCGCTTCTTCCACCATCGATAGAAATCGGTCAGACAGGTCTTCATTATCGAATGTTCTTTATCGATTAATGCCATAAGCCGGGCAATAGTTTCGATATTATTGTGCGCTGGATGATGGTAGATGAAGATCGGGATGCCGGCCATCATATTTTTTCTAATCAAAATTTTGAAATAGTCAAGGATCTGGTCTTTTTTATAGCCAGCCCTGAGTAAACGTCCGATACAGATGGGATGGATTGGAATCTGGAGATGGTTAAAAACTCGATTATCAGATGCCGGGTAATATGGGAGGTTGTCATAATCGACTGTAAATTCAGACGAATATGGAATCTTGAGCGCATCGAGGGATAGCCCGAGTTCCTCATTCCATTCGCCATAAGGGGCGGTAAAGCCTACGGGTTTAATACCAGACCCCAAAAGAATTTTATAACTACTGCTTAAGTTTTCCATATTCTTTTCAAAATCTTTGTAGACACGGTGTTCATATCCGTGAAGACCAATATTCTGACCTTTCCGGTATAGATACTGAATATAGTCGATCAAATTCAGGTTCTCTTTAATGTTAATAAACCACTCAAAAATCAGGTTATTACTCCGAGCAAGTTCAAGTAGTTCTTGAAGTTGTTTCCGGGTTGTCTGGTCGACATCCAGACGGAAAGCAAAACTGGTCTGATATCGATATGGATGGTACCAGAGATGGATATAGGGTATTGACCTGAGGAGATGGAGAAGACGAAGTGCATTAGTTACCAGTTTGCGAATCTCTCCTTTTGTAACCTTTGCAACCCTCTCACTGGGTCTGGGTAGATTCTTACTGGCAAAGAAATGTTTTCTTGTTGCCCTCAGGTCGACTATTGCCCGATGGACATCAAAAGGAAGGAGTATGTAATAGCCGGAGCCATAACGATCCATCAATATTGCGTGTTGGCCTTTTTTGACCAATCCAATCTGTGCTCGTGGGCTAATCCATCCCGTGCTTGAGATCTCAATCGGGTCAACCTGATCAAAAAGCTGATGATTATCAGGTAGAATGTATCTGATCTTACTCGGAACAAGATCGAATAGATTACTGGTTTTAAAGGCAAAGAGAGTAGATAATACTGCTCCACCTTCAGATAGATATCTCTTCAAACAACCACTCTCCTTTCCGTTTAGGGGATGGTTGACAATAATGACACTGAAGCCCTGAGGTCGGATCCGTTCAAGATTTCTAATTACTGTAAAAGCGACTCCTTCCTGTTCAAGAATCTGTACCCACCCGGCTTCGGGCTGGGTCAGACCAATTACTATTCTTTGCATATTATATTCTCCAGCGAAAATATGCTAAACAGGATCTTAAGGTCATGCCGGGTGATACCCCTTATCAGGTATAATATTAAGGAGTAGGAACATACACCGGTTATGAAACCGAGGATTAGATTTTTTGGTGTCGTTAGAGATATAATAATAGCCATTATCAGTGATGCAATCAAGGGTCGGAGGAGATATTTCCAGAACCTGAGATTGTAGATTGGCCGGAAATAGAAATACATAAGGCTCAGGGTAACGATTTCCGAGATTATGACGGAGAGTGCGGTCCCGATCAGTCCCCATAACTGGGTGGCGATGATTATGGTAATAAAGTGGACGACCATGCCGATGGTAATGCCACGGGCATATCGACTTTCCCGGTTCGTTGCGATAAGTGCTGAACAAAAAATCGTGTTGATGATGGTCAAAGGGAAGAACCAGATGAGGACCTGGAAGGGTAAGATACTATCGGCATAAGCCTGGCCATAAATAAAAATAATCAGGGGTGTGCCAAAGACGCTTGTCCCAATTGTTATCGGGATGATAAATATCGAAATCAATCGGCTTAGATTTTCCAGAAGATATTTCAACTGCTCAACTCCATTTTGAGTATAGCGAACCATCATCGGTAAAAGTAGTGTATAAAAGATTCGGTCGAGGATCAGAAGAAAGAAGACCAATTTCTGGGCCGCGCTATAAGTGCCAACCAGGGTGTCGCTTTTTAAGAAACCGAGGATGACCACCGGGAAATTCCTTGTTATTTCAGCCAGAACACGACCGGTGCCAACCGGTAGTGCATCGCGCATAATCTTGAGCCAGGCCCCAAGATTGAATGATATCCAGGGCATACCAAAACGGCTGATATAGACGATCAGGAGATAGATGGTGCTGACATTGATGGCGAAAAACCAGAAGAGCGGGATTTTATTCAGGTCATTACCGGTTTTGATAAAGATAAGCACGAGGATAAGATAGACCAATGGGATTATGATTTTTGAATAACTGATAGTTTCCATTGATTCTAATCCCTGAAAAATCCAGTCCAGATAGAAAGCAAAAGGGAAGAGCGCAAGGTGATAGAGGATGATAAGGGTCTTTAAATTTTGAAATCGATGAACAGAATAGACCAGAAGGAGCATTACGCCAAATATTAACAGGGCAAGGAAAAACCGGAGCCCGAAGATAGTCTTGACCAGAGTGGTGGTCTGTTTTCTATCTCGTGCTACTTCCCTAAGACCGATCGTCAGGATACCGAAATTGAGAGCGGTGACCGAATAGGAAAAGATGGCAAGGGCAAAACTGATCTTGCCAAATCCACTCTGCCCTAAAATCCGGGCAATATATACGGTAGTTATAAAACTCAAACACAGATTTAACGCTTCACCAATCGTAAGTGAAACAATATTCTTAGTTATGGTCTTCATCTTTTAAGAAAGATTCTATCAAAGATGCCATTTCCCGGGTTCGTTTTTCTATGGGAAAATTCTCGATTATTCTCTGGCGCGCCTTAGTGCCGGCACAGTCGGGAAGCCCCAGGGCTTTTCTTATCGCCCGGGCAGTATCTTCTGGATCACCAAACTCAACATAAAAACCAGTTGGCCCGATTGCTGATGGGATCCCACCCCGTCTTGTCCCGACCGGGATACAGTTGCAGAGCATCGCTTCACATAAAGCATTGGGCAGACCTTCACGCCATGAGAGTTGACAATAGACCTTTGCCTTCTGGTAGAAAGGCAGTAGTGCCTGATGGGCAACCGGTTCGAAAAGAGTAACATTGGCTGGGAGACCTGATTGGCTGATGAGTTTTCTTGCTTCACCACTAACTCCAACCACCCAGAATTTAACCCCGGGTAAATACCTTGCTGAATTGATAAAGGTATCGATACCTTTCAATTTTACCCGGGTCACATCTGGACAATCAGCCACGGTCAGGACAATAGGTTCTTTCTTACCCTGTGGACGCCAGAAATTGTAGTCGTAACCCGTCGGTAATAGATGGGTATTACTTAACCGAAAACCAATATTTTTTTTAATATCTTCATTGAGTGATGGGTCGACCAGCAGGAGCCCATCTGCGTGCTTTAAGGTAAAGCGACTGAAGATCGCACGCAAAGGGTGAACAAATGTACCATATTTAATCTCAGGAACCGAGGCAACATCGATGCCGCCAATGACAATCAGAATCGGCTTGTGCAACAACCTCGAGAGAAAGGTTAGAAAAAAAGCACTCATTGTTCCAAACCAGCAGAAGGTGAGATGGACAGAAAAGAGTTTAAAGATCAAGCGCAACACAATTCGCCACCAGGGGCCGATGACAGTCATAAGTCTGAATCTATTTCGCAGAATATTTTGATCAATCATTACAAATGGTAACCGGGCAAAGGAGGTAAAGAGAATACGATATTGCGATTCCGGTGAAGTATTTTTAATAGCAGATGATTGCTTGATCATTATCTAATTCTTAACTTAAGGGTAGAGGTGTAGCTTGAATCCTTCATCTTCTCTTTCAATTTAAAAATTAACCAGGATGTCTGACAGAGGATATTATTGCGATAACATCGCCACTTCTTGATGATGTCGACAATCTTTTGCTCGAAAGCAATCTTGAGAAGTGATTCTAATAGACTGATATGCAAAGAGTGGTACTCCTGAGAGGAAAGGCGCTTAATTGGATAGAGGTCGTATCTGGTCCAGAAACCGGTATCATAGCGATCGATAATTTTGATCAAGGTCTTGAATCCTGCTTCAAACAGTCTTTCCGCTTCGCCCACTCGGTGGTGAGCCCAGAGGTCATAAAGACCGATGAGTGAAAAGATGAAGCCATTCAGGACCATAGAGGGAGGAGAGGAGGGAAATTCTTCATAGAAATCACCCGACTCGGTATGGATAAGCACGCCCCCTTTGTCTGATGAGCGGCCGAATGGTTGCAGAGCCAGAATAGCGATATCGAGGTATTCTCTTTTTCTGGTGACAAGCGCTATCCTTGAGAGAAGAGCGATTGCCTGTCCCTGAACCATTGCACTGGGCCAGGGTGCATCGATCTTATAATAACTATTCGGGAAGTTGATATACCAGACACCATCCTGCTGATTTTTGACCAACCAATCAGCCAGATTCGATGCACGGTTGAGTGATGCTGAGTCGTTAAACTCGATGTAAGTATTATAGAGGTGGAGCCCCCAGTTGGCAACCGTTACTGGATGGCAGACTCGACCGACATCGGGGAGATAAACGATTGGAATACCTCGACAATTAAATTGGACAGGATAGAGATCGTTTTTATTAAACTGATAATAGTATTTTTTCAGAGTCATTTTAACGCCTTATTATAATTGAAGTTTGAGCGAAGTCAATACAAGAAACATGAGCAGAGTTGACAATAAATCTCTGTTAGATATAATCTAACCAATGAGAGATTTTAAGAAACTGGATGCCTATTTGAAGAGATGCATTGATCAGCATCTCTTTCCCGGAGCAGTGGTGCTGGTCGGCAATAACCGGGATGACCTCTTCTTTGAAAAGTATGGCTATGCTGAAATTGAGCCAAATAAGCGTCTGATGACCCTTGATTCAATCTTTGATCTGGCATCGTTGACCAAGCCAATTGCTACCGCGACCTCAATATTAATACTTAAAGAGGAGAATAAACTTGATCTGAACAATTGTCTCGGCCGGTATTTTTCAGAATTGAAATCTTCACCTTACCAGGATATCACTATTTTTGAGTTGCTGGTCCATACTTCCGGGATCCCGGCCTGGTATCCACTATATCTTGTTTCTGAGGAATTAGAAAAAAAGATTGAATTCATCGGTGGTCTGAAACCAAAATTTGAAAGGAACCAGGGGGTAGAATATTCCTGCTTAAATTATATAATCCTTGGTGAACTGATCCGAAGGGTCAGTGGTATGAGTCTCAATGAATTCTCGAGGCGAAGAGTTTTTGAACCCCTATCAATGAAAGAGACATTCTTCCTGCCCCCAGACAGATTTAAAGAGAGATTTGTTACGACCGAGATTGGTAACGGTTATGAAAAAGAGACAAGTGCTCAATATGTCCAGGGAGTAAAAGTTGAATGGCGTGAATATCCAATAAGGGGCGAGGTCCACGATGGTAACTCATTTTATGGCTTTGGCGGTGTCAGCGGTAATGCCGGACTATTTTCTACAGCTCGAGATATTGCGAAGTTTATACGATCAATCTTGACTAAAAAGAGTGTGATCAGTGATAAATCCATCGACCTGATGATTGAAAATCACACTCTCCACCTTGATCAGGGAAGGGGCCTGGGCTGGGCAATTGCCAGTAAGTTTGCGGGCAAAAATTTCTCAAGGAAGACCTTTGGCCATACCGGCTTCACCGGTGTCTCGCTTTATGCCGATCCCCAGACTGAACTCTTTGTAATCTTGCTGACCAATGCTGTTCACCCTAAGGTGCGCAGAGGCATTCTTGATCAGGTGAGGCCCGAAGTCTGTAATTTAGCATACCAGGAGGCAATTTCAAAGTCGAAATCCAGAAGGTAAAGGATATCTCTTAATCTTATGCTCTGCAATATCTGCCCCCATCAATGCTTGGTTGATCGAAAGGAGAAGGTGGGTATATGTAAAGCCCCGGCCGAATTTAAGATTGCCCGGGCTCAACTCCATTACTATGAGGAACCCTGTATCAGTGGCAAACAGGGTTCGGGAACGATCTTTTTCTCTCACTGCAACCTCCATTGTAAGTTCTGTCAGAATTACAAAATTTCACAAAAATATTTTGGCAAGATTGTCACAGCCGAAAGATTGGTTGAGATTATGTTTGAATTGAAGACAAGAGGCGCTTTGAATATAAATTTAGTAAGCCCGACCCCATATACAGAACAGTTGATATCAGTCCTTGAGTATGTTAAAGTAAAAAATAAACTAAATTTGCCTATTATCTGGAATAGCAATGGTTACGAGAAGATTGAAACCTTGAGAAATCTATCAGGATTGGTCGATGTCTATCTGCCTGATCTTAAATATTTTTCGTCAGCTCTCTCGCTCAAATTTTCTGGAGTTAAGGACTATTTTAAGTGGGCAAGTTCTGCTCTCCTTGAAATGCGCCGGCAACTGCCTGAAGACATTTTTAATAAGGATGGTATTATGGAGAAGGGGTTGATTCTCCGGCACCTTGTCCTTCCCGGTCAGATTGAGGATAGCAAAAAAGTGCTTGAATGGGTTAGAAGAAGTTTGGGAAGGAAGACGATAGTCAGTCTTATGGCGCAATACTATCCAACCTACTGTGCAACTGATTATCCTCCGCTTGACCGCAGATTGACTCAGGATGAATATCAAGAGGTCTGTGACTACTTCTTAGAACTTGGTTTTACCGATGGTTTTTTTCAGGAACTCTCCTCAGCCGAGTCTTCTTATACTCCCGATTTTAATCTCGAAGGTGTATAGTATCGTCCCCAGCTGGTGAAACTGTTTCCGGTCTACAGGGGTTTGCAGATAATCTTGTGGACTCTGGTATTAAAGAAATTCTTTCCGTGCGCGGGCGTAATAACAATTGCCGCATCCGCCCCCTGGTCAGTGCCACCGACCGCAATTATCTTTTTACCCGCAGGAATCAAACCGGCATCTAATGCCATGATCGAGATCTCTACAGCAACTTTTATCCCTTCGCCAAATATTCTCAAGACATTGGCCGCAATTTCATCAGGGTAGAGGCCACCGAATTTCAGCCGGACCGCCCGTCCCATACCACCAAAGAAATGGGTTGTGCGTAACACCGCCACGCCCTGCTTCTTTAAGTAATTTTCAGTTGCTTTATTCATCTCATTAAAACCGGGTCGAATAAAACCGGTATGGTGCGTTACACAGATTGTATTAATCCCCTCAGGTTTGAGTTTAAGAAATTCTTTGATGGTTGCACCGGTGCTTGAGGCGATGATGACATATTTAATCTTTTCATCCTGTGCTGTTCTTAAGACTTCTCTTAATGTCGTTAGCGTGTTCTCTTTACCCGGTTTTGACCAGTAGTGAATCTGGCATTTAACCATATTACCCCTTATTTACTTCTTATCCTTCTCAGTTCGTAGAGAACATGATTCTCAGGGTCCGGACAGCAGACATAAGTAATGTCTCTTCTCTTATCCCAGGGATGTGAACCGCCGAAACGAAAGACCCGCAGGGCCGAGTAGATTGAATGGAAGGCAGCCTGGCACATTCCGCCCGGTGTTTTCTTATCGATAAGCCAGGTCTGGCCGACTTTAAATTTCATCGGACATTTACCTTCGATAGATTTTATTCTTACCCGAACTTTATAAGTCTTTTTCATTTTTTGCTCCTTGATTGAACCCATCTTTAGTATAGGCGCATTCTGGCATTTTGTCAATACACCAGGGTTGAGGGGTAGCGTCAATATTTTTGTGTAAATTCTTTTATTGCTTTTAAAGGGCGATCCTTCCATCTGTTATTATATTTGTTAAAAAGAGCAAGAACAATCCGCTCACAACTCTCTGAATCCGTAAAGGCAC
>CBFGIV010000058.1:0-12602 GCA_965648915.1 Caldifarciminota bacterium
TTATGTTATTATAACATAGTAGCAGGGCGTTGTCTACCCTTTTTTATTACATTGCTTAAAAAATCAATTCTAATGACCCCGACCTCTAAAAATAGGAAAATTTGAAAAAGTATTCGGCAGGGCTGGTCGAGGTTGTTAGATATTGACTTCTACTCTTTTTTGTGTAAAATTGAATGTAATGAAGAGTTATAAAAATCGTCTTGGTCGTATCGTAAAGATCATTGATGAACTTGATAATTTTTCTGATCTTACCAGTTCTTCCCTGAAATTATATCATAGTTCCTGGCATCCGCTCTACGACCTATTTATAACCGAGAAGAATCTGGTGATTGTTATTGAATTACCCGGGGTTGAAAAAGACGATTTTATTCTTACCGTTTCACCGCGTGGCCTCCTGATCCGGGGCCGCCGGCACGCCGCCAAGGCAATCAAGCAGGGGAAAATTTTTTATAATCTTGAAATACCCTATGGTAATTTCGAACGTCGCATTCCGTTCCCCATTGATGTTCAGACCCAGGCGATTGAGGTAGATTTAAGTTCAGGCCTCCTTACCATTACCCTGCCCCTTAAGGCCCATCAGGTGGAGAGAGTTATCCCGATCGAAGAAGGATAGAAGATGGAAAATTCTGAAGAGATCACAATACCAGAAGTCTTGGGCATAATACCGATAAAAGGTGGTGTCATATTTCCACAACACTTTACACCGTTAATTATCCATACTAAAAAATTGACCCGACTCATTGATGATGCCCTGGCTCAGAACAAAATTATTGGAGCGGTCACCCAGAAAAATCCTGACATCGAAGAACCAAAACCCGAAGAGATTTACAGTGTTGGCTGTGTAATTCAGATATCCAAGATGTTAAGATTTCCCGATGGTTCGATTCGATTATTAACTCAGGGACTCAAGCGATTCAAAATTAAAGAGTTTGTTCAATTTGAACCTTATTTAAAAGCCCGGGTGACACTGATCGAAGACGAGTATAATAAAAAATCGATGGCGGTTGAGGCCCTGATGCGCAATATCGTCTCAATGTTTCAGCAACTTGTTACCCTGGCAAATTACCTGCCCGAAGAACTTTCAGCGGTGATTATGAATATCGATGATCCGGGCCGACTGGCCGATTTTGTCGGTAACTATATAAATTTTGAATTCCCGGATAAACAGATCCTGCTTGAGACATTTGACCCAAAAGAACGACTGGCCAAACTCGTTCCGATGCTCCAGAAAGAACTGAGTATTCTCGAATTAGGGGCAAAGATCCGCTCTCAGGTAAAATCAGAACTGGATAAGGGACAGCGTGAATTCTATCTCCGGGAACAGTTAAAGGCGATTCAGAAAGAACTGGGTGAGATCGATGAAAGGACCCAGGAGATTAACGACTTAAAAGAGAAGATACTCAAAGCCAAAATGCCCTCCGAAGTTGAGTCCGTCGCCCTCAAGGAACTCGACCGCCTCTCCAAGATGCCGCCCCAGGCAGCAGAATATACGGTTTCCCGAACCTATCTCGATTGGTTAATCATACTCCCCTGGTCAGTCAGTACGACCGATAATATGGATATTAAGAGAGCCAAACATATCCTGGATGAGGATCACTATAACCTCGAGAAGGTTAAAGAGCGGATCCTCGAATATCTATCGGTCAAGAAACTAAAAAAGGATTCCAAAGGGCCGATCCTCTGCTTTGTCGGCCCACCCGGGGTGGGCAAGACTTCGCTGGGACGTTCGATCGCCCGCGCCCTGGGAAGAAAATTTGTTCGCATCTCCTTGGGCGGTGTCCGGGATGAGGCTGAGATTCGTGGTCACCGTCGGACCTATGTTGGCGCCCTGCCCGGTCGAATTATCCAGGGAATCAAGAATGCCGGCACCATCAATCCGGTATTTATGATTGATGAGATTGATAAGGTCGGTGTCGATTTTCGGGGTGATCCATCTTCGGCCCTGCTCGAGGTCCTTGACCCGGAACAGAATAATGCCTTCTCCGATCATTATCTTGAAGTTCCATTCGATCTCTCGCGAGTAATGTTTATTACCACTGCCAATCTTGTTGATCCAATTATTCCCGCCCTCCGCGATCGAATGGAGATAATTGAATTGCCCGGGTATATCGAAGAAGAGAAGGTGGAGATTGCCAAACACTTTCTGATCCCGAGACAGATATCAGAAAATGGCCTGAAACCGGGCGATATCAAATTTACCGATAATGCAATCCATTTAATTATCCGTGAATATACTAAAGAAGCCGGGGTCCGAAATTTAGAACGGGAAATTGGTTCGATCTCCCGAAAAATTGCCAAGCAATTCGCCCAGGGAAACCGCCGGCGTGTAACCATAAAAGAAGAAAACTTATCAAGCTATCTTGGTCCACCCCGGTATTTTTCTGAGATTGCCGCCCGGAAAGGGCAGATCGGTGTTGCCACCGGCGTGGCCGTTACTCCCACCGGGGGGGAGATAATATTTATCGAATCATTAAAGATGAAAGGGCAGAAAGGTCTGACCCTGACCGGTTCTCTGGGTGATATTATGAAAGAATCCTGTCAGGCAGCACTCTCTTACATCAGAGCCAAGGCCGATGAATTTCAGATAACGGAGAATTTTTTCAATGAATATGATATCCATATCCATGTCCCGCAGGGTGCAATCCCCAAGGATGGTCCATCTGCCGGTGTGCCCATCGTCCTTTCCCTTATATCACGCCTGCGCAATGAATCGATCAATCCGAATATTGCATCGACCGGCGAGATCACTCTGACCGGGCGTGTCCTGCCCGTGGGTGGAATTAGAGAGAAGATTATTGCGGCCAAAAGAGCGGGTATTAAAAAAGTAATCTTACCGATCGATAATAAGAAAGACATCAAAGATATTCCCGGAAATGTTAAGGCCGGCCTCTCCTTCGAATTCATCAGCAAGATCGACGACGCCTATCATATTATCTTCAATAAGAAGAGAAAATGTTAATACTTTCCCTCATTACCTTTTGCCTGATCAGCGATTCAATAAGTTATCAATACCGTCAAACCCTTATCTCCGATTCAGTCCGGGAAATTTCTTTCTTCGTAAAAATTCCAACCCATCGGTTGCAGGCTACTTTAGTTTCAGACAGCAACCTCTATAAATACGAAGTGCGGATCATCGTCTATGACAGAAAAAAAAGACAGATAGGTGGTGATTTCTGGATCAATGAGAAAATTGTCGACTCCGAATCACCCCCTCCATTCTTTCTCGATACCTTCAAAATTGTAGCACCCACCGGACCGGTCAAAATTCGGCTTCTGCTCAAGGATTCTTTTAGTGAAAAATACTTTCAGATCTGGGAAGACCTCGAACCTTTATTTTTTATCGTCTCTTTTCTTATCCATCCCGCTAAGTTGATTGAGCAGGACAGTGTTTCTTTAAGACTTGATTTAGCCAATATCGCCGGTAAAGAGCTCGATTCACTGGTTATAACATTACAGAATCGACCCGAGATCAATGCGCGGCGGAATATCCCTAAGGATAAAGCAGTTTACTCGGATACCGTAGAGTTTGATCTGACTGCTATCCCTTCAGGGGATTATCAGTTTGAACTCCTGGTTTATAAAAAAAATAATGTAGTTGAAAACCGAAAAATCCCTTTTACCCTGCGCCGATCTTTTTTTCGGGAAGATCGACTCTATTTCGAAAAAGTCCGCCAACTACGTTATATCGCCACAGATAAAGAGATGAAAGAATTGAAGAACCTACCCCAATCAGAAAGGGAAAAGGGCTGGAAGGAATTCTGGAAGAAGAAAGACGAAAATCCCAGTACTGATGTCAATGAAACGATGGAGACTTATTTCGAGCGAATTGCCTATGCACAGGAAAATTTCGGCCACGGCGATCGGGGATGGGAAAGCGATCGAGGTATGATATATGTAAAATTTGGGCCACCGGATGAGATTGAACGCCATGCCTTCGAGCCCGGCAGCGAGGACTATGAAATCTGGTATTATTATAAGATTAATCGAAAATTCCTGTTTATTGATCTCTTTGGTCAGGGAATATTCGTTTTGACCACCAGACAGGGGACGCGAATATGATTCTTCTGGTCCTATTTATTAACAATATTATCTCTACCGGGGATATAAAATTTCATATCGACCACACGATTTTCCGGTCCGAGAGTACAAATGTCACGGCGGTTGAATTTTATTATGCCATCCCATTTGAAGAATTGATCTACAAAGTACAGGCCGAAACAATTTTTTCTCAGTATCAGACTACCCTTAAAATCCGTAACTTAAACCTGCCCGATTCGCTCTCAGAAATCAAAGAAAATCGATTTATCATTCCCTCCTTCAGGTATGCCCGCGCCCACAACCTGCGGGTCCTTGATCGCCTGACCTATTTCTTAAAACCAGGAGAATATGAGTATGAATTTACGATCCAGTGCTCAACAAAAATTGGATCGACCAGTGACCGATTTACCGTCGGAGATGATAGTCTAAAATTTAAGATCTCGAGTCTGCTCCTTGCCCACAATATTATCCCGGATACAACCCCAAACCTTTTTAACAAGAATAACTTTTTGATAATTCCCAATCCTGAATGTCGCTACCAGGCACCGGGAAAGACGCTATTTGGCTATATCGAAATCTACGGCGACTCTGTTGGTGGAGATTATCTGATAAATTACCGGGTAGTTAATCTTAAAGGAGAAACGGTAAAGATGATGGAATATCGAGAGGCAAGAATTTCGAAAAGTCAGACCCATATCTGGCGTATGAATATCGGGAACCTTGAACCCGGTGATTACATCCTCACAGTCGATATAAAAGATTTAATGAGCGGTCAGGTAGCACAGACCAGTAAAAGATTCTCGGTAGTGAAGGAAAAAATAACCCCATACCGACCGGTTGAAGTTGTAAGGGGCAAATACTATCGTGCGATAAAGTATCTGGTGAGCGAAAAAGAATATAAGAAGTTCTTATCATATTCTGCCGAGGGGCAGGAGGCATATCTCAGTAACTTCTGGAAGCAGAATAATTATGAAGAATTTGAGAGTCGGATTGAGTATGCAAATGAATTCTTCAGTATCGGACCGAAGAAAGGTATGGATACAGACCGGGGCAGGATTTATATAAAATATGGCCCACCCGACGAGAAAATCTCCCACACTTTTGAGACCGGTTATCGCCCGAATGAGCACTGGATTTACTATAATACCGGTTATCATTTTATCTTTGTTGATATAAAACAGAACTCAGATTATGAATTAATCTACTCCAGCACCAATAAAGAGCGCACCGACCCCAACTGGGAGAGATATATCAATCCCGACGAACTCAAATCCTTAGAATAACCGGCCCTCTGAATATATTAGAACTTATCCGAAATTATTGAATTGCGGTAGGATAGTATCTTCTTATGGTCGGTGAGATCGAGGTTTAAGGGGGTTATTGAAACAAACCCATCAGCGACCGCTTTGAAATCAGTCCCTTGATATGTTTCAAAAGAGAGTGTCCCGTCGATAATACAATAGACCATCCCATCCGGACCGCTCTTCTTAATCACCTCATCCTGATAAATTCGTTTGCCAAGGCGGGTGATCAACGCTTTCTCCACCTTCCCCTCCGGGATATTGATATTCAAAATTTCTCCTCTGGACAATCGGGTGAGGTGATTTTTCAAAAATCGCTCTACCCATTTCGCGGCTTCGGTAAAATTCTTTAACTCTTCTCCGACCAGAGATATTGCTAATGATGGGATACTGAGCAGCGCCCCCTGGATTGCGGCGGCAACAGTCCCCGAGTAAAAGACATCATCCCCCATATTCGGACCATGGTTTATACCCGAAATCAAAAGGTCCGGCTTGGTCTTGAGGAGATGATGGTGGCTTAAAAGAACACAATCGGTCGGTGTCCCCTGCACGGCATAGAAATTATTCTTTATCTTCTTGACCCGAATCGGCTTGCGCAGGGTAAGGGAGTGACTGCACCCACTCTGTTCAGTAAATGGGGCACAGACAAATACTCTGTAGGTGCACTTCAGAAGACGATAAAGGGTCAAGAGGCCCCGGGCCCGGTAACCATCATCATTGGTGAGGAGGATTGTAGCCATTATCATCTCCAGAGTTGTTTAATCGCCATTATTGTAAAACGGATAGTATCGATGATCGGATTGATATAACTTTTTCCGCCTGTATAAATAGTTGTAATTGGAACCGACTCAATGCTAAAACCCAACCGGCCGGCACAAATAATCAGTTCTGATTCTGCCTCGTAATGGGTTGTCTTGGGTTTAACCTTCTTGAGCATACTTGTCCTGAGGAGACGGAATCCACACTGGCTATCAGGGATCTGCTGGCCTATCAAAAGCGATACGACCAGAGAGGTTATCCGATTGGTTATCAGGCGAATAAATGGCATACCCCTGGTATTGACCAGACGATTCCCCAGCAGAAGATCCGGCCCATCAGTCTTGAAGGATTTCAGAAAATTATATATTTCATAACTGAGGTGTTGCTTGTCAGCATCAATCGTTATTACACCATCAAAACCGACCGTAATTGCATATTCAAAACCGGTATTGAGGGCTGCACCTTTACCCAGATTTCTCTTATGTTGGAGAACTGTGGCGCCGAGCCCTTTAGCAACATCATAAGTCCGATCAGTCGAACCGTCATCAACAACAATAATATTTTCTTTGGTAAAGCCAATTTCGTAGAGCGAAGTAATTACCGCGGCGATCTCTTTCTCCGCCTGATAGGCTGGAATAATTACACCGATGCGGTTAATATTAAAAGTCACTCTATTGTTTATCATCCGTAAATTCACACTCAAAAGTAAATCGGGGCGATCCGATTTGAACGGACGACCCCCAGCACCCCAAGCTGGTGCGCTAAACCAACTGCGCCACGCCCCGATGTGAAATTATAATAGATAAAAGAGATAGTGTCAATAATTTTTAGTCCTTGGTTTGGACCTCTTCTTCTTTTGCTTTCTTAGAAATTTTAAGGTATTCAGAATAAGATATAAGTAAAATGCTTAAAAATAAGTAGTTTTACCTTTGACAGAATTTTATAGTTGAGTAAAATTGGGCATCCGTCGGGAGAATAATCTAATTTTTTGTCATTGTGAGCCTGCCCGGGGCAGGCAAGACAATATTATTTTTTGACCGGTGCGGATAATAATATATTATGTGTTTTTGTGATTGGTAAGTCTTAATTGGAGGAAGATTGGGCAAAAATGCAGGGACAGGGTTTGTCCCTGTCCTTAAAAAGGTTAAATTTTTGCTGAGAGACCTCTCTCTCTCTCGAGAGCGAATACCGCACTAACCACTTTTTTCTTACTCTTTTTTATCTTCTCTCTTCTTCAATCTTCAATCTTATATCTTCTATTATCTATCTTTCTATCTTCCATCCTCTATTCTTCTATCTTCCATCTTTTCTATTTTCCCTCCTCCGTCTTCAATCTTTTTCGACTCTCGACCCCCGGACTCTCAGACTCTTCCGACTCTCAACCTGGAGGTGTAAGATGATTTAAAAATCATAGAACATCTCTTTCTCATCGATCTGCTTTACGCAGAAAATCCTTGACAGAAAAGGTTTTTGTATTATAATGAAAGGAGATTAAAATGAAAAGGCATATATTAACCATGGTCATCTCATTGGCTGCGATAGTCATAGCGCCCTTAAGGGCTGAAATCCCACCAGATGGTTGGGAAGAATCTGTCGATATGGCTACTGATGGTGTGTGTCCAAAGATTGCGACTAACACGAATTATATCCATACAGTATATGTAAACCCCAATACTGGTTATTTATACTATAAAAGGTCCACCGACTACGGCTTTTCTTGGCTCGATGAAGTTGTTCTATACGATCAACCTGTAGGCACTGCGAGCATTGCGGTTGACGATATAGGTAAGGTGTATGCTGTGTGGGCAAAACCAATTGATGGCTATTGGGAATTATGGTGGCGACATTCTTCGAATAACGGTGTAAGTTGGAGCGAACCTGTAGAAATACCACTTAATCTATCAGATATGCTTGGTGACCCAATGCCGAGTTTAACCATTGACTCAGAACGGAAACTCCACATGGCTTTTGGATATTCATACGAGGTTGGTGGAGAATGGAATGTTGAGATGAGATGGACTTATTATGACCCTGCCTCGGGTGAATGGCTGCGGCCAGAAGTAGTCCTTAACTGTGGGCAAATTGTCGCAAGAAATTTTTCCTCGATAACTACACTCGGTACTGACCCTCATATTACCTTCACTCGAGAACTTGCTACCAATCCTCCTTACTATTGGTTTGATGTTGCAAGGAAAGAATCTGGTGTATGGATAACACAAACACTCTACGAGCACCACGGTTCTTTTTGTAGTATTGATGAAACAAATTGTCCAAATTCCTACTTACATATTTGCTGGGTTTTCAAGGCGTTCCAGGACGGACAATGGCAACTGCCATACATATGGTATTGTCGTTCAACAGACGGTGGTATTAACTGGACAGTCCGGCGATTTGAAGATATAATTTGCTATCCTGATGCTTCACTTTCTGCTGATGATAAGGGGCTTCATTTAATATACACAAGCGGCACTGCTAATCCGCCAAAAACAGAATTATACTGGCGACGTTCGACAGATTACGGCGCAACTTGGCCTTGGCCGACTCCTGACACACTTGAGTCAAGAGATCGTAACTGGTATCAAATCTATTCTTCTGATGTCTCTTCCTCTACAGGAGCAATGGGAAGGCATGTAGTTTTTTATATGTTGGATTTAAATATCGAGCGGAACGATATCTGGTATCTGGCAAACTACGACAGTTTACTATCAGATGACCTGAATGCGACGGCATTCAACTGGGGTCGTCACCTCTATCGGATTCCCGAGGTCAATCACTTCCACTTAGTTTATCAATCAAAGGGCAAGGTTCGTTACACTCATTCCGAAGATAATTTCCAGACATGGGCACCCTTCCATCGTTTAGATAACGGTAGTTATCCCACTGTCGGTTATATAATGACACCCAATTATGAATGGCACGCACCAGTAATTGCTTATATTCATCAAGAGAATCAGATTGGCTATCAATGGTATGATGACATAACCCAGCAATGGTATGGTTTTTACATCACACCGCCATATCCCTATGATGTTGTTGGACCACCATCAATTACCACAGCCGGTTATGATGTCTGTTTGACTTTTTCTGCCCACAGTCTCATGTTCCCGGGCAGCGCCATTCTTTATTACCAATTCCCATTTAACTCACCCGGGCCCGGGGATCCTTTTCCGGTTGCAATATCCCAGGGCAATGACCTCAGTGCTCCGTGTGTTGCTTACGACTACTATAGTCCGACAGGCGGCATCCATGTGGTTTATGACACGAGTAGCAATATCTTCTATCGATGGAAGGATTCTGAAGGTCAATGGTGGCCAAGAGAAGATGTCTCTTGTCGTTGGTATCCTCCTTGTGACTTTCCAGCTGATACTGCTTTTGTTGAACCTTGGGGTGATCAAGTATTTTGCGACTGGATGAGAAGGTTTCAGTATCCTTCTACCGAAATATATAGGAATTGGAAACCTATAGGTATTCCTGAATGGAGTATCTGGACGATCCAAAACCGTAGCCAGTCACCTTACGAGTCGTCAGACTATCCAGTTGGTGTTATTGGCGATTTCTCTGTCTGGACGGAACCACCGCAAATGGTTGCAAACTCGGATATAAGATATCTCAGCGACACCTGGGGTTATGGCTGGGTCTGCACAACACCAGAAAGGTCTATATTTTGTCATTCACAGCTCTTCATTGACCCCGCCGGTCCGATTCCTCAATGCCATTTATATAATGCCTGGACCGAAGGTAGTGCCGTGCCCTATAGAGTATCCACCAAGGAGTTGATATTTGTAGGGGGTAAAGGCAATCCGACCTTGCCTGCTTACTACGATGTTGTTGCTGGCGACTCTGCTCCCTCACGGTACTGCACAAAAAGAGATTCTTTTATAAGATATACCAGATTCAATGTTGACCTTGGCCGAAGCGAACTGATCTATACATTGCCATTTCTAAATCCCTTATATCCTGGTTATAAACTGCTCTGCATTACTTATTTTGAAGGCACATCTACAAGAAAGGAACAGATTCTTATTGATGGCACAGACTATGGAACATTTGAATTCAAACCCAATCGTCCTGAAACAGTAAGTATAACAATCCCAAGATTACATTATGAAAAGGACCATAAGGTGGTTGTAGTATTCAAAGGTAGTCCAACTGCCAAAGTTGGTCTCGTTCTGTATCAACTCGAAAAAGTAGGCGGCGGCAAAGGTGGTATCCAGACTCTGGCGACACTGAATACTGAACAACCAACTGCCTTATGTATTTCTCCTAATCCAGCGAAGAATCTGATTCACATAAGTTATGCTCTTAAGAATAAGTCCGATGTTTCAATCCAGCTATTCGACATTTCTGGCAGGTTGGTTAGAAAACTGCTCGTAGGGCAGAAAGAACCTGGAAGGTATGCATTATCAATTGATACAAAAGGCCTACCTTGTGGTATCTACTTTGTAAAATGCAAGCTTGGACAAGATCTTCGCACGGAAAAAGTCATTTTGATGAAGTAAAGTTTAGGGGAGGGGTTGGTTAGCCGCCCCTCCCTTACTTGAATAAGGAGTGTTTATGAAAAAATCATACATCGTTATAATCCTTCTTCTTTCTGCAATAGGTCTTTTTGGTCAGAGATACTCACAGATTGCTTACATACCAAATGGTGTCATGGATAGGTATATAAAAGCATTTGATGCTAATCAGGATGGTTATATTGATCTTATATTTACGGGCAAGCGACTTTGGCCTGGTGATTCAGTCTGGGTTGTATTCTACAGTTATCGCCCTTACAATCGTTACTTTTTGGCTGATTATTTAAGAGGCTTCCGCTATTTTTGGGACATTGGATTTATTGACAACGATTCTCTGCCTGATGCAACAATGTCAAATCGGGATTTGTATGTTTATGAATCGCCCGCACCTGATAGTTATCCGAAGTCGGTTGTTTGGCAACAACGGCCGAACCCGCCAGCAGTATATTGGACAGGATACATTACGGACTTAGATAGGGATGGAAAGAAAGAAATCGCGACCAGAAGCGAGTCAACGAGGATATTCGAGTGTGTCGGCGACAACCAATATACACTGGTTTGGGGCTATTACGGTGGGGGGACTGGTGCCATGGATTGGGCAGATTTTGATCAAGATGGAAAGACTGAATTTGTTATTGCTAACAACGGTAGACCTTCTGTCATTGTATTCGAGTGCACTGGTAACGATAGTTATCAGTTGGTTTTTCAGGATACACTGCCTCATTTCAATCATCGTGATGTAATTGCCATTAAGGACATGGATAATGATGGTTTGTCAGAGTTTTTGATAGGCGCCGACGAGGGTTACCCGCTTAAAGGTTATTTTTGGCTTTATGAAGCCGTAGGAGACAATAATTATGATATCATCTTCCATGATTCGCTCACTGGTTTACCTTTTCAGAATTACTGGGCGATGAGCTATTCAGGTGATATTGATAGTGATGGCAAAGAAGAACTTATCTGGGCAGTAAAAAACAACTGGATGATTTATAAAGCAACAGGCAATAACACTTTTGAAAGAGTTTTTATGGCTTATCCACATCCTAACGGGAATCGCATGGATGGCACATGTATGTATGTCTGTGACATAAATGGCAACGGTTATCCTGAGATAATAGAGTCAAGAGAAGATTATGCGATCAATTTTATTCAGGAGACTGTTATCTGGGAAATTAAGGGCGTTTCTCTTCATCGTCCTAACGGCGGCGAGATTTTACAGCCCGATTCTCAATTTCCGATTTGCTGGGAGAAATTCACTCCACCCGGTACTGACTCATTCAGTCTCTTCGTCTGTTTTGATAATGGTCGTAACTTTCGTACCATTGCAACTGGTATTCCAGCGAACGATACTCTTTATTTATGGAATGTCCCGGATTCATTGTCCGACTCCTGCAAGATAATGATCTGGGCATACGGACCACCGAATCCGGTCACCGGCAAAATCCCTGCTGCCTGGGATTTCAGCGATACGGTATTCTCAATCAGACAGACAAGAATCAAAGAAGATACCAGATACAGGATACAGGAAGCCGGATTAAAGATTTTACAGAATCCGGCAAGAAAAGAAATCAGATTACAGTTAACAGATGGCGGTCAAAAAGAATTAAAGATTTATGATGTGACAGGAAAGTTGGTTATAGATCTGAATTTTCGTCCATCTGAAGATGGACGCTACAGAACCATCGTGCTTAATCCTGGTGTTTATTTTGTGCGGGTAGGGGATGAGAAAAAGATAATTACAAAGAAGGTGGTGGTGATTGAGTAAAATCCGCCTTCAACCACACAGGTTGGTAGAAGAAAAGACTTCTGATTTTTAAGGGCTTAAATTTAGTGGACTGCCCCTAAGTCCAGAAATTTTTATCATGTTACGCCACAGCTAAAATGTCCCCTTAACTGCACAGCGACATGTCCCCTTTTTATTATTTTAATTAGATTTTTATGAAAATCAATACTATTCACCATCATAAGGAAATTTTTGGATGAATTTGTC
>CBFGIV010000059.1:0-11321 GCA_965648915.1 Caldifarciminota bacterium
TTTTCTGACGCATCAACTGCAAGACTATATGCAAATTCCTGCATCCCGGCATCATAACGCCTTGTCCAGAGCGTATCCTGGGCAAGGGCAATGCTCAAAGAGAGCAACGAGCTGATTATGTATTTCATTACCCACCTCCAGTAATAGGTTTAATGGTTCTTTCCTTAAAATTATCTCATTTAATGAGAATTACCTTTTCTGTTTGTCTGTATTCACCAGTTTCCAACCGCACAAAATAGACGCCGGATGGGAGTCTGTGACCGTAATCGTCTGTTCCGTCCCAGACGACCTGGTTAAATGGTTGAATGGTTAAATGGTTAAATAGTTTTACAAGACATCCGGTCGCATCGTAAATCCTTATACTGACTACTGACTTCTGACTACTGATTACTTCTGTTTCGTTTGAAATCTGGAATTTGGAATTTGTTTTGGACTTCGGATTTGGGATTTGGAATTTAATTGTAAGGTGATTCCGAAATGGATTGGGATGAACCTCTAACGAATGCAAGGCGTGAGGCGTAGTTCGTAAATCGGTTTCTTCTACAGAGGTAAAGGGGTAAAATTTACCCCAAATTCGCCAAGTATTTGCTGAATGATTGTTGACATAATCAGTAAAACCAGAATAGACTATTAAGAGTTGATTGTCCAAACCATGCGCCACTACAGGAAAAGTTTGCTCTCCAAATTGGTTAGAGACAACAAATGAATCAATAACTACCCCCTCAGTGCTCACGCGGCCACCATAGATATCACCACCCTGTTGCCATACCACAAGGTAGTTTGTGCCATCAAAGGCAACAGAGGGACGCATCGCATAATCACCGCCGATATGAATACCCTGTGGATCCAATACTGTCCCTGATGGACTGACTCGGGCACCGTAAATCTGGCTGGAACTATTTCGCCAGTCAGTCCATACCACAAAATAGTTTGTTCCATCAAAGGCAACCGAAGGTGCAGTAGAAGAATTGGTACATATAGGGATGGTATCAAGTACAATACCATCTTGGTTTACAAGTGCACCATTGATGGAATCGGTCCCACCCATCATCTCCTGCCACACAACCAGGTAGTTTGTGCCGTCAAAGGCAACAGCAGGTAAAATCTCTCTATGGTTAGTGTTCCTGATAGGAATACCACCAGGGTCAAGCACAACTCCATCTTGAGCCACCCGCGCCGCATATATGTCCCAATTTCCATTCCTATAATCAGCCCACACTATAAAATAATTGGTATTATCGAAAGAGACCGCAACCCAGGGGTAAAAATTGGGAGAATAGGGATAAGCCCCGGCGTTGGCAATAAAAATGCCGCCCGGGTCAAGGACAATACCATCCGGACTCATACGAGCACAATAGACCTTATCGTCTCCATTACCAGTATCTGCCCATACTACAATATAATTTGTGCCACCAAAAATAATGGAGGGGTCAATCTGGTCATATTCGGCAGTGGAAATAGGAATTGCTGATGGCTCAAGGAGTGTGCCATTTTGACTCACCCGCACACCATAAATATCACAATCTTCACCAAGAAAGTCCTGCCATACTACAAGATAGTTTGTGCCATCAAAGGAAGTAGAAGGATTATTTTGACAATTTCCAGCAACCGAGATACAAATCCCATCTGGGTCAAGCACTGTGCCTGAGGTATTTACCCTGGCACCATAAATATCAAGGGAAGTATAGCCAGAATTCCGGGCATCATCCCAGACAACAAGATAGTTTATACCATCAAAGGCAAGTGCGGGGTTTAATTGGTCGTTCGTCTCAGCAGAGATAGAAAAAGAACCTAAAACAGAACCGTCAGGAGTCACCCGGGCACCGTAAATATTCCTATCACTATCCCTACTCCAGACCACCAGATAGTTTGTCCCATCAAAGGCAATGGTAGAGGAGACATAGTCAGGCATAGAAATAAAAAATAGACTAATAGGAAAACCCCCGGGGTCTAAAACAGTCCCAGAGGTTGTTACCCGAGCACCATAAATCCCCGGATTAGCACTACTGGCACGAACATCTTCCCAAACCACGAGATAGTTTGTGCCATCAAAGGCAACTGTTGGGTCCCATTGGTTATAATTCTGATTGGAGAGTAGAATGCCCTGGGGGTCTAATACTACACCATCCGGACTCACACGGGCACAATAAATATTGAAGCAATAACCCGAGCGCCAGTCTGACCATACCACCAAATAATTCGTGCCATCAAAGGCAACCGCAGGAGTCCATTGAGGATTATTTACGGTACAGATGGGGATGCCATCAGGGTCAATGACAGTGCCATCCGGGGTTACTCGCGCACCATAAATATCTCCCCCATACATACCACCTCCATTACGGTCATCTTTCCAGACCACCAGATAGTTTGTGCCATCAAAGGCGACTGCGGGATTTTTTTGTAGATTTGCAGAGGTACAAATTGGAATGCCTGTGGTATCAATGACAATACCGTCCGGAGTTACCCGCGCACCATAAATATCAGCAGAAGTTGAAGCCCCTTGTTGCCATACCACTATATAATTCGTGCCATCAAAGGCAACCACAGGGGAACTGCCTCCAGTATAAGGAAGTCCATTAGAAGAAATAAGGATAGCCCCCGGATCCAATACTATGCCATCAGAAGTCACGCGTGCACCCAAAACGCCACTAATACCTCCCAAATAAGCGCCCCATACTACAAAATAATTTGAGCCATCAAAGGCAACTGATGGATAATACTGGTCACCCGGTGCTGGAACATAAACCACATTTGTATCAAGGAGGAATTCTGATTGGGCAAAGAGCGATAGGGGAATTAAAATTCCCAACCACTTTATTACTTTTTTGTTGATATATAAAATAACCATCTTCACTCCTTTCACCCCGGAATAAATTCAGGGAAGATTTTTTGTCTCTATTCTCAATCTCCCCAATGACAATTTTCCTAAATCTACTTCAGTTATTCCCTCACTTGATGAGAGGGGATGAAGGGGAGGGTGAGATTTTATTATTTCTTACCCCTCACCCCTTCCCACAAAGAGAGAGGGCTTTTTTGGGAAAACTTACCGATTACGAACTCCGTATGCTTAACTTTTTACCCGTGCAAAATCCTATGGAGGCAAAAAATGAAACATAAGAAATAGCAAAACCAAGCCAGCGATTGTGTGAAAGAGCCACTTTTTAATCATATTATATTCCGGTATTTTCATGTCTTTTATTTCATTTCTGGCCCTTATCCCATCGCATTTCGTAAAATGTCGCTGGAATATTTTTACTATTCGCCTTTACTCGGTTAGCCGGGTCTCCCTGGCTAACCGAGAGAAAGGGGGTTATGAGCGGGGACATTTATCTTATCTTTACTACCCGTGCTGGCGCAAGGGCAGAGTTTTCCAACATCACAAAATAGACACCAGTGGGAAGTCTGCAGCCAGAATCATCAGTGCCATCCCAGACGACCTGGTTAAATGGAGAATTGTTTAAATGATTAAATTGTTTCACCAACCTGCCTGTTGCATTGTAGATTTTTATAGCGGTCACTTCATCTTTTTTCACCTGCCATCCAAGCAAAATGTGATCTCTGAATGGATTGGGAATTGCTTTTATCCCTCTTGATACCGCTATCGCTGCGAGAGTATTCTCCTCAATTTCCATTTGAATATTAACCGTGCAAATAGTATTGCCAAATGAGTATGGAATCGGATTGCCATTCGAATTCACAAGTATGGTTTCTCCGCTATCGTGTAATAAAATTTGAGTGGTGCCGGCCCTTTTTGCTGTGAATGTTATATTGGCTAATGTTCCGCTACCTGAACTCCCTGGAACAGCTCCTAATTTTGATTCCATAGGCCAAAAATATTGCCGCCCGCCGATGATGTCGCCCATCGCAACATAAAAAAAGGTTCCGCTCCCTAAAAACCCGCCAGGGGTAGCATCGCTAAAACTTACATAAAAGGTATCATAGGAGAGATATGCCTGCCAGGCATAGAGGTCAGTTACATTGCTAACCCTAAGATAGAGCGTAAAGCTTTGCCCCGTAGTGGCATTAATGCTGGAAGGGGTGATATAAACTGTTGTTTGGCTGAATGTAAGACCTATTAATCCCACTATTAGTATCAGAAGATTTTTTAACCTCATCATCTTACCTCCTTAAGCCGTTTTGGGCACGGCTTTGCCCTTATACAAATAATATTTCAAAATCTCAAAAAAATCTCAAAAATAGAGCCAAAATTAACTTCATCAATAACCTTAATTTAGAGAAACTATATAGTTGCTCGGGTCTGACCCGGCAGATAGGAATCTTGACTTTACAAAAAAGATAAATAAAATATGCTAATGGAAAGAATTCCTCCTGAATTTATTGATGACCTGACCGGAATTTATAATAGGAGATATTTCATCAAACAGCTACAAAGGCAACTCAATGAAGCAGATAAGAACAGAATTCCTCTCTCAATTGCCTTAATTGACTTAGACCATTTTAAGAATGTGAATGATACTTATGGTCATGCCCAAGGGGATTCACTGCTCAAAGAATTTGCTGAATATTTGCGCAATTCGTTGAGACAGAATGATATGGCATTTCGCTATGGGGGGGACGAGTTTGTTTGCCTTCTTTACAATACGGATTATGAACAGGGACTGAAATTTGTCCAGCGCCTGATTGATGGCTGTCGGTCCCGTGAATTTGCCCGAATGAGAGTGACCTTGAGCATTGGCATCGCCTCATTTCCCGAGCAGGGTGATGACCCTGAAACACTCTTTAATATTGCTGACCAGAATCTCTACTGGGCTAAACGGCATGGACGGGACCAGGTAGGTATTTTCAAGAAAGAAAAGGAGAAACTTGTCATTCCCACAAAAGAGATTATTGGACGAGATAAAGAGATTCAACAGATTAAACAACTCATTGAATCCACAAATGGGACAGCGATATTCATTAGTGGTGAGGTAGGTATTGGCAAAACAAGACTCGTTCATGAGATTTCAAATCTTTATAAATCAAAATTCCGATTCTGGGAAAGCGACCTATCAATAATGACAAAGTCAATCCCTTATTATCCATTCCGGGAGATTGTTCAACTGATAATTAAGGAGGAGGGACGGGACTGCATAAAGGAAATTCCAATGGCTTATCAGACTGAATTTATGAAACTAATACCCGAATTATCCGATACCCAAGAAGAAATGGATAGAGAAATCTTTGTCCTTGATAAGTTTAGATTATATGAAGGGATGAGAAAGTTTTTAGAATTACAATCTGCTAAATTGCCAATAATGATTTTCTTGGATAATGTCCATTGGGCTGATGATGGTTCATTGGAGTTAGTCCATTATCTGGTTAAAAACCTGAAGAATAGTCCTGTCTTCTTCTTTTTTGTTTATCGCGTTGAAGAAATAAACAAAGGATTACTATACGATATACAGAGGTTGTTATCAAGGGAGCTCCTCTGTGAGAAGATAGAACTTAACCCATTGAATTTGGAAGACATTGCCTGCATGCTTTCACTCATTGCCGATGCAACACCCAGCATTGAACTTACCAATTATATATTCAGCCAGTCCGGTGGTAATCCATTTTTTGTTGAAGAGTTAATAAAATCTTTAAAGGAAAAAGGCGCCTTATCCTGGAAGGATAGCAATTTAGATTTTGATCAGAATAAAAAGATAGCCATTCCCCATACAATTGAGGATGTCATTGCACGAAAGCTTGATATGCTATCCCCTGAAGCTTACAAATGCCTTGAATACGCCGCAGTAATTGGGAGGGAGTTCAATTTTAGTTTTCTTAAAGAGCTTATACAATTAAATGAGGGACAGCTCTTGGATGCGCTGGATGAATTATTTAAAGCACGGTTAATGAAAGAAAAAGTGCCTGAGCATTATTATTTCTCTGAGGATATAATTAGAGAGATAGTCTATCGTAAAATTGGAACCGCCAAATTAAGACTTTACCATCTTGGTGTAGGTGAAAGACTTTTGCAATTTCATAAAGACAAAATAACAAATATTTTAAGTGAGTTATCAAGTCATTTCTATTTAGGAGGCGATAAGAAAAGGGCGGTAGACTACAGTATTAGCGCCGCAAAAAAAGCTGAAGAATCTTATGCATTCAGGGAGGCGATTAATTTATATACCAGGGCGCTTGAATGCCTGTCTGAAAGTGGAATTGAAAATGCCGGACAAAGGGAGATAGAATATCTCTTAAAGCGAGCCCTGGCACTCAGTTTTATAGGAGAAAAAGAGAGGGCCGCCCTTGACCTAAAAGACGGACTCAATAAGGCCCGAGAAAGAGGGGATAAAAAACTGACCGCTGACTGCCTTGATGCACTATGTAGTATCTACCAGACTACTGGGCAATATAAAGATGCGTTGGCACTGGCCGAGGAAGCCTTTCAGATATATCAGGAACTAAACGATGATGATGGCAGGGCTTCTATTCTTAACACAATTGGCACCATTCATTGGGCAATGGGTAAATTTCCGAAGGCATTAGAATTTTACCAGGAGGCGTTGAAGATTAGAGAAAGATTAAATGACCTTAAAGGGATTGCTGGACTCCTTTCTAACATTGGAATGATTTATAGCGAACTCGGTGAATATAAAAAGGCTTTAGAACTTTACCAGAATTCATTGAAAATAAGAAAAGAAATAAATGAGCGCAGGGGCCAGGCGGCGAGTCTAAATAACATAGGTAGTGTATATAGCGACCTTGGAGACCATCAGAAGGCCCTTGAATTTTATGAAAGTTCATTAAAAATAAAAGTTGAAATTGGTGACCGTAATGGTGAGGCTGGCACACTTAACAATATAGGAAACATTTATAAAGTAATGGGTAAGTATAAAAAGGCGTTAGAGTTTTATCAAAGTTCCCTCAAAATATTTAATGAGATCGGTAATCGAAAGGCACAAACTGCCTGTCTTATGAATAGTGCTTCGCTCTACCACATACTCGGCGAATATCCAGCGGCATTAGAGTTATGTAACAAGGCACTATCAATTACCAGTGAAACTGGTGACCGTCGTTACGAGGCAGAAATCCTTTTAACCATAGGTGATATATTTCTGGAAGAAAAAGATTATCAGAAAGCAGAAGAACTATATAAAAATGCCCGTTTAATAGCCGAGGAAATTAAGTCAAAAACACTCTTTTTTGATGTTTGTTCTCACCTTACCTCTTTTTATCTGACAACAAACAATCTGAATGGAGCAGAGCGGGAGTTAGCCAATGTTTCAGCACTCGCTGCTGAAATTGAGTCAAAAGCAGATAAGGCAAGGTCACTTCTCTTAGCAGGTAGGCTGTTCACAAAAAAGAAAATGTTAGGAAAAGCAAATGCCTCTTTTATAGAATCCAGTTTGCTTTATCACGAGATGAAAGAGAAACTTGAACTAGGAAAGGTTTACTTCTATCAGGCACTGTTGTATAAAGAATTGGGAGAAAGTAAAAGTGCAAAGGAATTCTGTGATAAGGCGAGGGTGATTTTTGAAGAACTTGGTGCAAAAGGGTGGCTTGAAAAATTAAGAGAGTTAAATTCTCTAAACAACTAACCGAATTACTTTAATTCTTTCTGGCACTCAAGGAATTTTGAAGATGGTGATATACCGATTTCTCTCAGGGTATCAACAAACTGATTGAATGAAGTGAATGCCTCTGATGTTCTGCCAATTTTGACTAACGATCTTATCAGAAAAGCGACAATCTCCTCATCGTATGGGTCAATCTTCATTGCCTTTCTACAATATTCTATACATCCTTTATAGTCTTTCTGAGTAAATGCATCTTCAATTGCCCAGAGTAGGAGTTGCAGGAAGCGATTTCTATATACTGTGCGTTGATTTTCTACCCATGGGTCATACCAGCATGCACAGAAATCTCTTTTATATAACGACAGTGCCTTTTTCAACAGCTCCCCATCCACTGATTTTTCAACTGATTTTTTGATTTTGATCTCTTGAAAGATGCTATTAAATTCTGTAACATCGACATTAATAATCAACTCTGGGTCTAAATAATAGGAATGCTCTCGGTATAAGATTATCTCTTTTCTATATTTTTTTCTTTCTGGGAGCAATATTTTTCTGATGTAGTATAATGTTGATGACAAATTATTCTCGGCCTTATCTGGTTCCCAATCGCGCCAGAAGTGCTCAATAATTTCATCTCTGGTAATTTTTCTTTCCCGATTTACAACAAAATAACAAAAAAGCTTTTTAGCCTTATCTGAAATCCAATTTGTAATAAACTTTCCGTCTGCGAATACCTCGGGAGTCCCGAAGAGATTAACTTTGATTTTAATCAAATATTTCTCTTTTATTTCCGGCGCCATTCTTTCTGGTTTTGAAAGAATTCCTTTAACATAATCATCGGTCTCAAACATTTTTGATTTGATTAAGAGTTCCTTGAATCTTTTATCTTCCATAAATACCTGTTCGTAACCATATCTTCGGCAAAGATTTAATGCTTGAATTAAATACGGCAGATAGTTTTTCTGAAGTTTTTCGTATACTAATGCAAGTAATAGATTAGTTACAAAACCCGCATAATATAGCTTTCTATTCTTCACGATAACCAATAATCTTTTTAATGACCTAATTGCAGATTTGTATTCGCCTTGCGCAATGCTGATTTCATTTTTAAGAAGCACCAGCGTGGGTCGGGAGCTGAAATATTTCCAGGATTCATCTTGTGTTGCCATGCGATAGTACTCAAGTGCACCGAGGATATCTCCCTTTTTAAGGAATAGCGCGCATAAGGATTCAAGGGTATTAAAAAGATATACTTTTTCTTTACTTTCAATGGCGTAAGCGAGTGCCTTTTTATACTCATCTGAAGCCTTTTGAAAATTCCCCGAGTAAGTGTATAAATCTCCAAGAGTTAATCGCACAAATGCTAAATCTTCGTTGGCATTATACTTGATTGCAAAGTCCAATCCTTCTTTCAGAAGTTCTCTTGCTTCATCATATTTTCCCTTTAGAATTTTAATATACGCGGCATTTGCATACAGATTGCCGAGGCCTCGTTGATATTGTTCTTTAATTCTTACCTTCAGTGCCGCCTCATATTCTTTTTCAGCTGAGTTAAAATCACCCATGTCAGCATAGTGAACCCCTAAATTGCAGTGGGTTAAAATTAAATACCTTGGATTTTTTAGCATTTCTGCCAATTTCAACATATTGTGGAGATATTTTTCCACTTTTTCATAATTTCCTTCACATTCAGCAATCATCGCTTTTATATTATAGCTAAAAAAAAGTACTGATTTATCGGTAATTTGGTAATCTCGTTCTACTTTTTGGATTTCCCTTTTTGCCTTCAGGACGAAACCCCTTCGGCATAATATCGTGGCAATATTAAGCGTCGCCTTTATTATGCCTTTAATAATATTTTTCTTCTTAAAAAGGCGCCTTGTTTGTTGATAACCTCTCAATGCCTCATCCAGACGGTTATCAATCCGGTCTAAAAGAAAATTCTTATAGTAATTTAACCAGGGATGTTTTATAAATAAATACTGTGGCATTCTAAAAAGCCAGTTCCGAAGACTCATTACATCACCTTTACCAATAATCTGCTCGGCGCGTCGTTCAATCAACCGTGCTGCTCTGTCATAACTCAAGCTACGAATGTAATATTCAATCGCTTCATCAAACCGAGAGTGCTTTTCACAAAACCGAGCTACCTTTCTATATATAGAAGAAATCTTAGATACACCTGAACGCGACTCCAATTGGGATTTCAAAAAATTCCTGAATAATGGATGAAACTGAAAATGATTTTTTTCTTTTCCTATTGAAGAAAGAAAGATATTGCGGTTCTCAAGTTCCTTCAAAATGCAAAGAGAATTGTTGATATTCATAATTGCATCACAATATTCGGGATAAATCTCATCAAGAGTTGAAATTGCCATCAAAAATCGCTGTATCCATTCTTCTTCATTCACAAATATCTCATTGGCAAAATAATCAAAAAGTGGCTGATTAGCGGTAAGAAAACCATTTAACGCTTCTTTAATCTTATCTTCATCAGGGTATCTTGGCAAGATCAGTTGAATACCGGTGATCCATCCCTGGGAAACATCAAGTAATCTCTTAATCTGCTCTTCAGAAATATCCACCGATAAAATCTCTGTTAATAATTCCCTAACCTCGTCATCAGTAAACTTCAAATCTTCCTTTGTTAGCATAAATAAATCCTGCCTGGCCAAAAGCCGTGAGAGATTAAAATCGGGAATCTCACGACTTGCGATAATAAAATGAACATTTGAAGGCAAATAAGTCAGAAGATAATCAAAGGCTGACTTGGTCCAGACTGCCTGCGTTATAGTGTGAAAATCATCCAAGATTATTATGCATTTTTTCAAAACTAAAACATCGTTTATGAAGGTATTCAAAACTCGCTCGGCATTTGCAATGAAATTCAGCGAGTCATCTAAGATACTTTTTATTCTTTCACCAAAATTAGAATAATACTTCTGAAAACCAAAGATTAGGTGGTTAAAAAAAACGACAGGATTACTATCTGCCTGGGTTAGAGTATAGTAAATGCAGGTATTGTCTATGTCATTAAGCAACTGGGCTAAGAGTGTGGTTTTACCATAGCCAGCATCCGCACAGATTAAAATGAGTTTTTTATCAAGATTTTCTTTGAGTAAATTTAATAATCTTGCCCGGCGTAAGATTTTTCCTTTTAACTGTGGTGGGTGGAGCTTAGTCTGTAAGACAAAATCCTGCATAAAATATTTTATCAAAATAACAAAAAAAGTCAATGCCTAATGGGAGCAGATTTTCAGTATATTTATTTTGTTAAGTGCTCTCTATTTCTTCTTTTTTCTACCTTTTTTAACCGGGAATTTGAGACGCAGTTCTGGATTACATTCGCTAAAGAACGGACATTTATCACAACAATACTGCTCTTCGCCACGCTCTCCGCGATACCACTTGGTCTCACAGGTTCCCCAGTGAGGGCATTTCTCACAGCAGTAGGTCATTTCTACTCCTTTCGCCCATTCGGGCTGACTTTAGTGTTACAAATAATCTTTTGTGCGATGAATTGCCCACTATATTTTTTCCTCATTTCTATAATATCATGACCAATTTTACTCCTTTACTGAGTTCAACAATTCTTTCACATAGCCAAGGAGTTTCTCGTATTTTTCTTTCAATTCAAAATACATTTTCTTGTAATCCTCTTCTTTCTGTTTATTTTGTTTTTTAACCTCCTCTATCTCTAAAAATCCTTCTTCCTTGAGCCAATTACGCAAATCTATAAAATTCTCCTTTTGCTTTCCTTTTGTAGTCCACACCTTTTTCGCATTTTCAATATCTACCATCACTTCCGGATATAAT
>CBFGIV010000060.1:0-10949 GCA_965648915.1 Caldifarciminota bacterium
ACGGATTCAGAGAGTTGTGAGCGGATTGTTCTTGCTCTTTTTAACAAATATAATAACAGATGGAAGGATCGCCCTTTAAAAGCAATAAAAGAATTTACACAAAAATATTGACGCTACCGGTCAACGCTAAGAAATTCTAAGTCTTCTCCTCTTTTCCTTGTGTCATTGCAAACCTTTGCTCCTATTGCCGTAATTGGCTTCTCTATCACTGTAATTAAGTGCGCAGCATGGCAATCTCGGAAAAATTACTCTTGACCACTGCAATTTCATATGTAAAATAAGCACATTGAGGTATAATGAAAATAAAATTTTCAGCCACTATCACCATCAAAATTAGCGAAATACTTCGTCTATCATCCTGTTTTGGGGATATAGATGAACCAGTTCACCTATACCCAAGTTATACGCCATCGCTCTTGATATGGAAGTGAATAAATGAAAGGTTTAGAACTCAATAAAATATACAATATGGATTGTCTTGAAGGAATGAAAGGTATCCCCCATAAGACAGTAGATCTTGTTATTACAGACCCGCCCTTCGCAATAGATTTCAAGGCAAAAAGAAACAATTACCATAGAACAGCGTCAAGGGTTATAGAGGGATATAATGAGATTCCAAAAGAAGAATATTATGATTTTACACTTAACTGGATGAAAGAGGTATACAGGGTACTTAAAGATTCTGGAAGTATGTATGTCTTTTCAGGTTGGAATAATTTAAAGGATATTTTAATAGCTATCGATGATTTGGGCTTTATTACCGTAAATCATATTATTTGGAAATACCAGTTTGGAGTAGTAACGAAAAGAAAATTTGTCACCTCGCACTATCATTGCCTCTATGTTTGTAAAAATGATGAAAAGAGGAAATTTTTTCCTTATTCAAGATTTGGGAAAGAGGATGATGATAAAAATGGTAGGAGTTTACATTATAAAGACAAAGAGGATGTTTGGATAATAAAAAGGGAATATTGGACAGGCGATCAAAAAACACCTACAAAATTACCTGCCGAGTTAATAAAAAAGATATTGATGTACTCGAGCGAAGAAGGGGACATTGTTTTAGATCCGTTTTTGGGTTCGGGACAGGTAGCAATCGTAAGTAAGATGATGAAAAGACAATATATTGGTTTTGAAATTGTTAAGGAGTATTATGAATTCGCTCAAAAAAGATTGGATGAAAACTTATATAGAATTAAAGAGATAAACGAAGACTCTAAAAACCAGAGATTATTGACGCTATTCGAGATGGAGGATAAAAAACTATGAATATAGAAGAAAGAATAAAGAGAAGCAAACAATTAATACTTGAGATTTCAAAAATAGGGCGAAAACATTCTACTATTCCTTCATTGCAAGATTTATTTCCATTTAAACATTATTTTGATAATAAAGAGAATCTAAAAAGAAATGAACTTAATGAAATTGATGGACTTTGGACAAGGAGAGAAATTCTTACAAGATATTTACTCGTTAGTGCCGTGTTAGATCAAGGACCAGACCTTGAGGGAGTGCGACTCCTTCTTAAAAATGTTGTAAATTCATTATATGAAAAAGAAATTCGTATATTTCACAAACCAATAGATTTCTTTAAGGAATTAGGTATTTCTATTGATGAAATTTTAGAAAAGCATGCCAGTATTAAGAAGATTAGAGCAGATGATTGGGCAAAGGAGAATAAATCAAACCCAAACAAATACAATTTGTTTACAGATAGAACAAATCAAGTTTTAGGTTATGCTGTCTATAGATGGGGTGTCCCTTTATGTGTTCCACACCTTTTAGAAAAAGACTTAATCAAAAATAATAAGCACTCAGTTGAACCATTAGTTGAATATATTGAAAGTTGGGTTTCGGCTGAAATTATGAGTCAAGAAATAAAAGATAACGAAAGATATGGATTAGGTAAAGCCATTGGAGACAAAGCAGGTCACTTATTCGCAAAGTTATATATTCATTCTTTTGGAATAGGTAAAAGAAAAGATGAATCGTTTGGTCCCCTTTCTTATGAATTACCTTTTGATAGTAACGCAGGACGAGTTTTATTCAGATGTGGGTTTCTACTTGATTGTGCCAAGTTATCTGATTACGAAAAGTGGGATGTTATTCAAAAAGGAAAAGGTAAAGGTGGGGAACACTATATTCGAGTAACAAATATTAGAGGGAATAAATCTGATGAATTCTCTACATCAAGGGAAATTATGGATTTTTATGAATCTATTTGTATTAAATATTTGAAAGTAAGAAAAAGGAGACCATCAAAAATTGAAATTCAGCAAATTCCGAATGTACTTTTATTGAATACAGAATATGGTATTGGTGATTTAGATGATGGGTTAATCTATATTGGAATAAATTACTGCTTTAACCATGACAAGCCAAAATGTCCACAATGTCCTATTAACAATTTTTGTTTAGGATATAAAAATAGAAAAGATCTGATCTTGGAGTATAGAACATGAATTTTGAGCGACGGCGTATAACACAGCATAAAAGGTTCGTGCCTTACGGCACTCACCCAAATTCCGCCTTCGGCGGAACTTCTTTTATGCTGGAAACGTTAGAAAAAAACCTACTCTTTATTTCTCCATCTGGTAACCCTCTCCTAACTCCTTCGCAATTTCCAATAATTTCAAAGCCTTGTTATGTGTTTGGGTATTGGCATGGATAAACTTTTGATCGTCGGGAAAGGCAAGAAGCTCGGTGAGCGGTATATTAAATGCTTTTGCAATCTTTTCTAAAGAAGTAATCGTCAGATTCTTCTCCGCCCTTTCAATAGAAATTATTGACAAATCAAGGTTTATGAATACAATAGCATCATAAGGACGGGTATAATTAAGATGCTACAAGACCTGAGAATACGGATTATATTTCAGAGGTCAACCTAACAGAGAGTTTACCAGTGCATCTACCGCTGCAATTATTATTTTAACTATAGAGTATGAAAGAAAAAGCCAAAGAAAATTTATCCAAACTCATCTGAGAAATGGGGTCGAATCTAAACATTATAACAATTGCACAATGAAGATTTGCAATATCCTACCGGTTAGCGGTAAACCAGACAAAAAACAGGCATAAACTTTAGTACGGTGCCAGCACAGATTGACCGCTCTTCCTGCTTGACATTTATAGTATTTCCCATATTGTAAATCCCTATCCAAAAAATTGTTCTCTTATAGCAGGCGGACAACAGGTTAAATTTCCAGGTCTATCTACAACAGTCGCTTGACAGTTGATTTTTTAAGATTATTAATTATGATATTGAAGATGAAGGATATTAGACAAGGGATAAAAAGACTGATTCGGCGATTTAAACTGAGAGATAATCAATTTGCCATTGTGGTCAGTATTTCTCGCCAGAGGCTCTATCTCTTTCAAGGGATGAAACTCCTCTGCTCCTACCCGGTCTCGACTTCGCGCTTTGGTATTGGGAATCGAACGAATAGTTATAAGACGCCAACCGGTACCCATCTTATCTGCCAGAAGATCGGCAGAGGAGCACCGCCGGGAACCATCTTTATCTCCAGAAAAATAACTGATAAAATTGCTCGAATATATCGTAAGGGTAAAAACTGCCGATCCGATTATATCACCACCCGTATCCTCCGGCTGAAAGGGCTGGAACCAGGAATAAATAGAGGAAGAGGCATTGATACTTATCGGCGCAAGATCTATATCCATGGCACACCAGCCGAGAGCCTGCTCGGAAGACCAGCGTCCAAGGGTTGTATCCGAATGGCAAATCGCGCAATAATTGAACTCTTCTCTTTAATCCCGAAAAAGACCCTGGTCGAAATTCAAAGATAGTCTAAAGCGATTAATGGAGGCTACTTGACAATCTTTTTGAAGAATGGCATAGCCATACTGATCGGTTACCTGCTGGGATCGATTCTCCCGGCATACTTATTATGCAGGATATTCAAGGGTATAGATATAAGAAGACTCGGGACCGGCAATCCCGGGACCTTAAATCTTCGTCGCTCGGTCGGGTTGCGTTTTGCAATACCTACAGCAATTTACGATACCTTGAAAGGGATTGTTGCCCTCATTCTTGCCCGATACCTTTTTGATCTCTCCCCCGAATTTTCCTATCTCTGTGCCCTCGCTGCGGTCCTGGGTCATATCTTCCCTTTCTATCTGAGATTTCGAGGTGGTCAGGGTGCCGCTACTTCAACCGGCCTTCTTCTTTACAGTCTATTAACCCTGACAATTAAAAATAAACACTTCCTCTTTCTGCTGGATTTTACCACAATTATCGGTACAATAATCTTGACTTTTATCATTACCCGTAAAGAGGATTTTCTCTCCATCACCATTCTACCTCAATTCTGCTTCTATCTCCTGCACCAATTCCCTTTCGCAGTGGAACATATTGTCATTATACTGGTCGCCGCCTATCTGATATTTTTGGGGATCGTCAATATAATAAAATTCAAACTATTCCATATCGACCTTATCAAGTTTCCTCAATTTAAGCCGGTAAGAACACTCTTACGTCCTCTGGCGATGTCTTTTCCCCTTTTAAGTTTCTACCTTTCAAAGCAGCAGTTATTAACCCTGATCGGTTCGGTCCTGGCTCTCTTTTTTGCATTGGATATAATCAGAATAACAATCATGCGAAAGAAAAGTTTGGCGGAGATAACCAAACTTTACAAAATACAGGAAGAGAGGAGAATCTCATCGATGACAATCTTTCTCCTCGGTTGTTTTCTCTCTTTTCTTTTATTTCAATCGAGTATTGCCATACTTGCGATAGCGTTTTTGATATTTGGTGATCTGGTTGCGGTCCTTTCAGGAATGGCATTTGGTAAACATCCACTATTCGGGAAGAGTCTCGAGGGCTCCCTTGGTCACTTAATGGCCTCGATCGTAACTGGTTATATCTTTCATTTTTACCTTGATCTCCCACTCTTCCTGATCTGGATCGGGAGCGTCACTGCCACCATCGCTGAGCTTATTCCTTTTGGCATCGATGACAATCTATCTGTCCCAATGCTCAGCGGCGGGGTAATGACCGCGCTGATTATTCTTAGTTAATTAATCCTGGTTACGATAAAAAGTTGAGAGAAATATTGTTGACTTTTGATATAAAATGATTAGAATAGATTGTCCTTAGCCAGGGTAGCTCAGTTGGTAGAGCACCGGACTGAAAATCCGGGTGTCTGCAGTTCGATTCTGCACCCTGGCATTTATTTTTATCGATAAAAATTCGACGCCGCGAAACATAATCACTAACTTCTCTTCCTGACAGGATCGAAACATCGATCTGGCACATAACATTTGACAAAGTTTGAATTTTAGCCATAATATCAATTATGCAGGAAGTCTTCGGGATCCTGGTAATGCTAACCCTGACGGTTGAGCCAAAACTTTATGATCGGACAATTCTGGGCCTGGGGAGCTTTTGCGAAATTAAGTTCTTTGATGAAGATAGTCTCCACGCCCAGAATCTTTTAGTTGAAGTCGACCAAGAGATAAGTACCATCGATTCGCTCTTTTCAATCTTCTCACCCAAGAGTGAAATATCTCTGCTCAATACCCAAAAAAGAGTGAAGGCTTCAAAATATCTTCTATCTGTAGTCCGGCGTGCCCTTGAAATTTCAAACTTATCCAATGGTGCATTCGACATTACAGTCTATCCGCTTCTTGAACTCTGGGGATTTTATACCGGCAAAAAACCAAAGAAGATTCCCGATCAACCGCAACTTGAAAAAGTTAAAGCCGCAGTTGATTACCGCAAAATAGAGATAAAAGGCGATTCAATTATTCTTGATAATGATACCAGTATCGATCTGGGCGGTATTGCCCAGGGCTATGCAGTCGATTGTGTCATAAACAGGCTCAAGGCAAGAGGGATAAGGTCAGCCCTGGTCAACATCGGGGGTGAGGTTATGGCTTATGGTCAGAAGCCTGATGGGGGTAAGTGGCAGATCGGTATTAAACACCCACGCCGTCCTGGAATAATCAAAACCATTACTCTCGATAATGAAGCGGTCGCAACTTCGGGCGATTATGAGAAATTCCTTATGATCAAGGGCAAGAGATATCCACACATTATCGATCCAAGGACCGGTATGCCTGCCCGGGGTTTGATCAGCGTAACTATTGTCGCCCCGGATGCGACAACCGCTGACGGACTGGCAACAGCAATCTTTGTCCTCGGCCCGGTCAAAGGTAAAACATTGCTCGACTCCTTACCAACAGTCAAAGGGATAATTTATACTGAAGATAAATATCAGGCCATCAATACCATCTCCAAAGGACTCTAAATGGTTGAAGCCAGATATTACAAAACCCTCAACGGCAAGGTTGAATGCCTGCTCTGTCCGCATCACTGTAAGATTGAGCCTGGTAAAACAGGTGTCTGCCGGGTAAGAATGAATAAAGACAGGAAACTCTGGGCAACTGCTTATGGACAGACAACCTCAATCGCGATCGATCCGATTGAGAAAAAACCCCTTTACCATTTCTTTCCCGGGAGTCAGATTTTATCAATCGCACCAAATGGTTGTAATATGCGCTGCCCTTTCTGTCAGAACTGGGAGATCTCTCAGGAAGAGGTTTCTACCCGCTCGATCACTTTTGAAGAGATTCTCCACCTCTGCCAGAAGTACAGACTGATCGGCGTCTCCTATACCTATACCGAGCCGCTCATCTGGTTTGAATTTCTCATGGATGTTGGGCGCAAAGTCCACGAGGCGGGCCTGAAGAATGTCCTGGTGACCAATGGAATGATTGAAGAGGAACCTCTCAATGAACTTTTACCGGTGATTGATGCAATGAATATCGATTTAAAATCGATCCGGGCCGAGACCTATCGCAAAATTCTGCACGGTGATTTGGAAGCAGTCCAGAGGACCATTGAACTATCCCGAAGCAGATGCCTGGTCGAGATTACCAACCTGATCGTTACTGGCCTCAATGATGCTCAGGATGAAATTGTTGAGTTGATCGACTATGTCGCCTCCCTGGGGCGCAATACCGTCCTCCACTTCTCACGCTATTTCCCGAACTGGAAATTTGATGCGCCGATGACTCCGGATAAGGTCTTAAATTTTGCCTATAATGAGGCAGTTAAAAAACTTGACTTTGTATATCTGGGCAATATTGCTGCCGATTACGGCGCCAATACCTGTTGCCCGGAGTGTAAGAGTATATTGATTGAGCGTGTATTTTACCATACAAAGATAAAAGGCATCAAGAATGGTGTATGTCAGAATTGTAATACCAGACTTAATATCATAATGTGAATAAATTGAGTAATTATCTGGCGAAAAATGACTCTATCCCATCACGATACAGGAGGTGAAAATGATGGGGCGACGAAGAACCGATGTGATTTTCCTTGCCCTGGTGATCGGTGGTATTCTTGGTGCCGCCATCTCTTTTCTCCTGGGCAGCGTATTTCCTCAGGGACCGGTCCACGACTTTTTCTTCAAGACGCTGAAAGTTGGTTTTTCCGATCTTAACATCGATCTTGGTTTCATCGGCCTCTCCCTGGGATTCTTTATTAAAATCAGTCTCATCACCGTGATTGTGATCTTTTTAACAATCTATCTATTATATAGATTGTAATGGTTTTTGATGAATAATAGCGGAGGTCTTTATGGCAAAAAAGTGCGAAGTCTGTGGTAAGGTGGGGCAATGGGGATCACAGATCAGTCATGCGCACAATGTAAAGCGCAAGATCTTCGAGGCCAACCTTCAAAGGGTGAAAGTAAAATATCAGGGTAAGGTTCAGAAGATGTTGATCTGTACCCAGTGCTTGAAGTCGAATAAAGTGGAAAAGGTATAAACCCATCAGATCGATCAAACTTACAAAATAATCCGCATCCGGGGCTGAACGGGATTATGCCGGTTTCATAATGTTTTATAAAATTTTTGACTATTTCTTCCTTATCCGTCCAGCGGTTCTCATCCCCTGCTGGACCTTCATCCTGTTAGGCCACCGTTACGCCGGTGGTTTCTATTTCCCGGTAAGACCATTTATCCTCTACTCGGCAATAATGGGCGGTGTTTACATCTTAAACCAGGTCTTTGATATTGAGAGTGACCGGAGAAATAAGAAATTGTTTTTACTCTCCGGCGGTTATATCAGCGTAACCAGCGCGATCATAGAGCTGTTTGGACTGTGGTCTCTCGGTCTGCTCCTTACTATTAATTTTTCTTGGTCATTCCGGTGGCTGGTTATAATCTCTTTACTGATGGGGATCTTATACTCATTACCACCGATCAAACTCAAGGGCCGGCCCTTCCTCGACCTGCTCAGTAATAGTCTGGGCTATGGTCTGGTCAGTTTCCTGGTCGGCACTACCATTGAGGCGCCGGTGCAGTATGATACGGTTCTCTACTCAATCCCTTATATCCTTGCGGTCGGAGGAGTCTTTATCAATACCACAATTGTTGATATCGAGGGAGACAGACTCGCAGGTGAAGTAACAACCACAATACTGATCGGTAAAAAAAGTGCATACCTTCTTGCCCTGATCCTGATTGCCTCTTCCCTCTGCAGTGCGATTCTGGTAAAGAATTATCCCTGTCTGATTACCGCAACGGTGAGTCTGCCATTTTTTATTATGGCTATTCTGAAAAGAGATAAGAGATGGACAACGATTTCGTTCCGGGTGCCACCTTTTATTCTCGCCCTCTGTGCTGGTTATTTTTATCCAGTATATCTGGTTCTTCTCCTGCTGCTGATTGGCGGAATGCGCTTATATTATAAGAAGAGATTCGGTTATAGTTATCCGGACATCGCCGAGGCATAATGGTGACTGAATTAAATGGGCCGATGGCAAATACCCTCTTCAATCTCATTAAAAAGGTGATCGATCGATACGAAATTCTTCCTCACAATACCCGGATCCTTATTGCCTTATCTGGCGGGATTGACAGCATTGTCCTTTCTCATCTCCTCCATCAGTATAATCTGAAGTTCAGGCCAAACTGGGAAATTTATGTCGTTCATATAAACCCGGGATTTGAAGGCTGGCGGGTATCACCGATTGAAAAATTCTTGAAGATGAAGGGCTATCGATACGAGATCATCGATGCCCCGATCAAACCGAGACTCGAGACCGTCGAGAGAAATCACTGTTTCTTCTGCTCGAGACTACGACGCAAAATTCTGGTTGAATATGCCGATGCCTTATCGATAAAGACAATCGCCCTCGCCCATAATAAAGATGATATCGTCGAGACACTGCTTTTGAATCTTCTATTTACCCGGGGTTTCGGCACCATTATTCCCAAACAGTCAATTCTCCAGGGTAGATTCTTTTTTGTCCGTCCACTCTACTATATCGATAAGGATCTGATTCAAAACTATGCTCGACTCAATAGACTGCCGGTCATAAAAAACCGCTGCCCTTATGCCTCATTAAATATGCGTGAAGAGATCCGGCGATTTTTAAAAAGGATAAAGAAAAGGGAACGAAGGGTTGTCGATAACATCTTCTACGGTATTACCAATATTAAAACCCAGTACCTACCCTGAGTTTAATCTATGGATATATCTTCTCCAGCATCCTGGGGAAGGCAATCGTCTCGCGGATATGGGGTATGCCACAGAGCCAGGCAATAACCCGCTCCAGACCCAGACCATAACCACCGTGGGGAAATGTTCCATATTTTCTTAAGTCTAAATACCATTGAAAGGCATCAAGCGGAAGTTTGTGCTCATTGATCCTTTTCAGCAGGGTATCATAATCATCCTCCCGCATACTGCCGCCAACGATCTCGCCATACCCCTCAGGGGCAAGGATATCCATTCCGAGAACAAGGCGATCGTCAGTTGGCAGGCGTTTCATATAAAACGCCTTTATTGCAGCCGGGAAGTACTGGATGATGACGGGTTTTTCAAATTTACTGGAGAGGATCGTTTCGTGCCCGCCACCAAAGTCTTCACCCCACTCAAACTTTTCTCCAGCCTGGGTTAAAATCTTGACTGCTTCATCATAACTTATCTGAGGAAATGGCTTTTTAACTTTCTCTAATTTAGACGGGTCGCGCTCCAAGACCTTCAATTCTTCCTTGCGCTCTTCTAAACAGCGTTCAACGATATAAATTATATTATCTTCAGCCAATTTTTTTAAATCATCAAAATCGATGTATGCCACTTCGGGTTCGACCATCCAGAATTCCATTAGATGGCGTCGGGTCTTTGACTTCTCGGCACGAAAGGTTGGACCAAAGGAGTATACTCTACCTAAGGCAGCAGCGGTTGCTTCGTTGTAGAGTTGGCCGCTCTGGGTAAGATAGGCGGTTTCACCAAAATAGTCTAAGGCAAAAAGGGTCGTCGTCCCTTCAACCGCATTGGGGGTCAGAATGGGTGTATCGACCTGGACAAACCCCTGCGCGCGGAAGAAATCGCGAATTGCCTGAACCACGGTAGAACGAATGCGCAGGATTGCATTCTGTTTTCTGGAACGCAACCAGAGATGGCGATGGGCCATTAGAAATTCGGTACCATGCTCCTTGGGCGATATTGGATAATCCCGGGCAAGCTGAATTATCTTAAAATCCCGGATATCAATCTCATAGCCACCCGGCGCCCGGTGCTCTTCCCTTACCACTCCCTTCAGAATGACAGACGATTCCTGGGTAACTGACTCAGCCGCCTCAAATATCTCAGGCAGGACATCCTTCTGGGAAATTATGGTCTGAATAATCCCGGTACCGTCGCGGACCAAGAGAAACCAGATCTTACCACTTGAGCGCTTGTTGTAGAGCCAGCCTTTGATTATTACCTCTTTACCGACATACTTAGCAATATCTTCAATATAGACCTGCATCAACTCATTATATCTAAATCTTATGCAATGTCAATACAGTTTGCCAGGAAGCAGCCCTGCCGAATACTTTTTCAAATTTTCCTATTTTTAGAGGTCGGGGTCATTAGAATTGATTTTTTAAGCAATGTAATAAAAAAGGGTAGACAACGCCCTGCTACT
>CBFGIV010000061.1:0-10942 GCA_965648915.1 Caldifarciminota bacterium
ACATTTTCGCTGTGCAGTTAATAAAGCTAATTTTGACCTAAAAACCATTGCTACCTCTGATTCAATTCAATCCTATAGAGCATTTGCTTCACACCAGGGGACATTTTTGCTGTGCACTTAAAGGGGACATTTTCGCTGTGCGCCGACACACAGAAATTTTTATCATTGACAAATTTTGCTATTTAGTTATAATAATTCCGCCTGTTGTTAAAATGTGTATATCTTAAGAAAGGAGCGTTGATGTGAAGACATATATCTGGATCGTCGCCAATACTGGCAGTGAAGAGAAAGGGAGTGGTCCGCCCGTATAGGAATATTATGTAAACTTTTAGCCGTGGGCGGACAACCCACGGCTTTTTTATTTGATACGATTTAAAGATAAGGAGACTTTTATGTATGCTGTTCAATGTGAAAATATAAGTAAGGTTTTCAAAAAAGGCAAGGTCATTGCCCTGAAAGATATCAATTTCTCAATAGAAAAAGGTGAGATATTTGGTATCATTGGACCGAACGGCTCGGGTAAGTCTACCTTAATTCGTATCCTCTCCACCCTCTTGATTCCTGACTCAGGGAGAGCGACGATCTTCGGCCTGGATGTTGTTAAGGACCCACTTAGAATCCGACGGTTAATCAACCGGGTCAGTGTTGAGGCTGCGTTTTTTAAAAGACTTTCTGCCTGGGAAAATCTCCGGTATGCAGCAAGACTTTACGGTGTCTCTGGAAGAGAAGCACGATTCAAGTCTTTAGAGATCCTTGAAACGCTGGGTTTTGATAAGAAGAGGATTGACGAACCACTGGAGGAGCTATCACGGGGTATGCAGCAGAAGGTGGCAATTGCCCGGGCACTCTTCACATCGCCGATGCTCCTGCTCCTTGATGAACCAACAACCGGCCTCGACCCACGCTCGAAAAAGGACCTTCAGAATTTTATCCTTGATATTATTAAAAAGAGTGATCTTACGATATTATTGACGACACACGATATGAATGAAGCTGAAATTCTCTGCCAGCGTGTGGCAATAATTGATAAGGGGAAATTTGTCGCTCTGGATAAACCGGATCAACTGAAATTCAAATACCGGGTTCAAGACCTCGAAACAGTATTTATGAAGACAACGGGAAAAGAATGGGAGGAAGAAGTATATGAAACTGAGTGAAATAAAATCGATGTTGGCGTTTCTCGAACGTAACTTTGCCCTGGTCCGAAGGTATCTAGGCTGGGAGATTGTCTTTATGGTCTATAACATTGTCAACGCGCTCGTTATCGGCTTTATCGGCGTTACCCAGGGCAAGGAATTTGTTATGTATCTCTTGATCGGTGCACTTATCTGGGGATTTCTTTCGGTAATCTTCCACGATATCTCAGAACAGGTTGCCTGGGAACGATGGGAAGGGACAATCGAGTATACCTTTATGGCCCCCATTCACCGGTTCACCCAGCTCTTCGGCTCCTGTCTCTTTGCCATTATCTATGGATTGATAAGAACCGCTCTGATCCTCTTTGGCGTTGTCTTATTTCTTGGTCTCTCATTAAAAAATGCCAATCTCCTTTCAGCCTTGGTGATCCTTGCCGTTTCAGGTCTTTCTTTTATCGGACTTGGCCTGGTCGCTGCGGTCCTGCCCCTTCTTTCTACTGAAAAAGGTGCATATGCAACACATATATTTGAAGCGGTTTTGCTCTTGATCTCAGGGGTATATTATGAAATCGATGTTCTACCGGTCTGGGTGCGACCACTTTCGTTCTTTTCACCAGCCACCTATTCGCTGCGTGCCCTGAGAGCGGCATTACTTCAGGGTGTTTCACTCCGTGAACTCCTGGGCACGGTAATCTTGCTTTTGATCATCGGTGCCTGCCTCATTCCGATCGGGCTCTATATCTTCAATATCGCCGAAATATATGCCAAACGGACCGGTAAGTTAAAGCGAAGCGGATGATTACTTAATCTCTGATTGTGAATAAGCAAAATCATCACAAGTGCATCTGTTCGAATTACTAAAAAGCCCAAAAATCCCGACTAGGTGATATTATTATCCATTGATTATTAAATTTCACTATCTACATTTTGCCCTTGACCGATGAGGGCTTTTAGATAAACTCTAATTATGATTGAACTCTTTCGAATGTGGCGTTATACAAAGATGGTTGTTTTGACTGCCTTTTCTGCTGCTTTGTATGCTGCAATTCTTATCCCTTTCAAGGTCGTTATTCCTCTGATTCCGGGTTTTACTGAGTTCCGCCCGGCCAATGCCATACCGATTATAACCTCGATATTCTTTGGACCGGCAGGTACCTGGGGGTCAGCGATCGGTAACTTCATAGGTGATGCCCTTGGTGGCACGCTGGGTTTAGGAAGCATCTTTGGTTTTTTCGGTAATTTTTTATATGGACTTATACCCTACAAGATTCTTTATCCTGAGACGCTCAAATCTAAAAATCTACCTTTATTGGTTTTCATTATCCTCAATGCGAGTTTAGTCTGTGCAGTGGTTATCGGCTGGGGGGTTGATCTTCTTGGGCTCGTGCCTTTTGCGGCCTTGGGTAGTATAATCTTTTTAAATAACTTCATCGTTGCGGTGATTCTGGCGCCGGTCCTGGTCAATATCTTTCACAAAAGATTGGTTGCCTGGGGTTTATTATATACTGAGATTATGGATAAAGCCGACCTGCCCACCGTGAAGTCACCCCTGGTCAAAAAACTCGGCATCGGGCTGCTTTTGATCGGTGGTGCTTCAGGTATCATCATTGGTAATTTAATCTCGATCGGTATCTACAAATCTTCCTTACTGGCGTTTGGTTTTGCACAGGGGGCAAAAGGCGAGATAGGAATATTCCTGGGACTGGTACCATCCCTTATCATAATTTTGCTCGCACTCTTTTTATTATAACTTGTACATTATCATTTGATTTAATCCCAATTATGAAGGCGATAGAAACTGAAGGACTCACCATCTCTTACCCTGATGGTCATAAAGCGCTGAATGACTTAAACCTAAATATTGATGAAGGCGAGTTTGTGGTAATTATGGGTGAAATGGGTGCCGGGAAATCGACCCTCAGCCTTGCGCTCGCCGGGCTGATACCAAAATTTGTCCGGGTTGATTATAAGGGTGAGGTGAAGATTCTGGGTCGAAGGATACCGGAGATCGAAAAAGAAGAATTGATTCGTTATGTTGGGATTGTCTTTCAGGATTTTGAGTGCCAGCTCTTTTCGACCAATGTCGAACTCGAACTCGCTTTCTTACCAGAGAATCTGGGACTCGCCCAGGAGGAAATAAGAGAGCGGTGCCAGGCAATCAGCAAACTTTTTAACCTCACAAACTTTGAAAAACGGAATGTCCAGACCCTTTCGGGCGGTGAGAAACAACGTCTGGCAATCGCCTCGGTCCTGGTGGGAAGTCCAAAAATTCTTATTTTAGATGAGCCCACAACCGATCTCGATCCGTTGGGTAAAAAGATGATCTTTGATCTTTTGAGTAAAATTGGTGGGACAAAGATCCTGTTTGAAAATGAACCCGAGAGAGCCCTCAAGGCCAATCGGGTATTAATTATTAAAGAAGGTCGGATTATTGCCGCAGGATCGCCCTGGGAAGTGCTCAGCAACAGTCGATTATTGATGGATAACGGCATTAAGCCCCTCGATGTCAACTTGATCTTTGACCATCTTTTAACCGTCGATGAAGCTGAAGAGTACATCCGGACAAAAGAGATGAAACTGGTGCAACAGGATCTTGACCAGCCTGCACCACAGGATAATATCCCGGTTATCGAGATAAAAGATCTCTCTTTCAATTATGGTAAGAGCGAATTTGGAATTGACGATATAAATCTTCGCATCAGACAGGGTGAGTTTGTTGCAATTGTCGGGCAGAATGGATCGGGCAAGACAACTCTCGCCAAACTCCTCTGTGGGCTCTATTACCCCAAACACGGTCAGATTAAGATCCAGAACGAAGATATAATGGACTGGAACAGAAAAGAGATTGCTTTTAAGATAGGCTATGTCTTCCAGAATCCGGATCATCAGATATTCTGTGAAACCGTCAGTGAAGAGGTGTCTTTTGCCTTAAGGAATTTTCACTATCCTGAAGAAGAGATCCGGCAGCGAACTGAACAGGCACTGAAGTTAACCGGACTATCAGGCTATGAAGGTAGAGATCCATTTTCATTGACCAGGGGTGAAAAACAGCGCCTGGCCGTCGCAACCGTTCTGGCAATGGAACCAAAAATTATCATCCTCGATGAACCAACGACCGGGCTCGACTACCATCAGATCAGAACTATCATGGAGACAATTCAGGCCTTAAATCAAAAAGGTCGCACAATTATCATCATCACCCATGCAATGTGGGTTGTGGCTGAGTATGCAAAGAGGGTAATCGTTATGGACCAGGGCAGGATTGCACTTGATCTGCCAACCCGCCAGGCCTTGGCCCGGGAAGAGGAACTCAAAAAATTTTATCTGGAACCTCCCCAAATAACCCGGCTGGGTAATCAGTTTGGGCTGAAGGTCTTAACCGTTGAGGAGTTAAAGCAGTGTATTTCTATATAGCGAAAAAGACATTTCTCCACCGTCTCGATCCGAGGACAAAATTTTTTCTCTTACTCTTCGGGCTTTTTTCGGCTCTAATCTTTAATGCCCCCCACTATCAGATTCCTGCACTGCTTCTGGTTTTGATCTTGATACTCATCGCAGGGGGTCTGCAGAGTATCTATGCCATGCGATATATTCTGCTCCTCCTCTTTCTCTTCAGTTTCATTCTCTGGTCATTATTTATTAAAGAGGGTAAGATACTATTTAAACTCGGGACAATTCGGGTTACAGAAAAATCACTACTTTATGGTACGGGTATGGGTTTGCGATTAAACTTAATGGTCCTGGCCGGTCTCTTATTTTTGACAATTACAATGGTTGAAGAATTCTGTCTGGCACTGGTAAAATTGGGCATCCCCTATCCAATTAGCTTCGCTTCTTCCCTCGCCTTCCGGCTCGTTCCCATCTTTCTGAACGTAGGTTCGACCGTCCTCCAGGCCCAGGTACTGCGCGGTCTCGATTTAAAATCGGGCAACATCTTTGATAGACTAAGGAAACATCTGCCCCTTATCATCCCAATCTTCATATCAATCATTAAGGGTGTAAATAATCTTAGCCTGGCACTCGAAGCCAAGGGGTTTGGAATCAAGCGTCAAAGAAGTTACTACCTTAAGATTGGTTACCGTTTTTTTGATTATATGATTATAGTGTTGCTCTGTATTCTTTCCCTGCTTCTTCTTTTCTTGAGGATTAAAGGTTATGGTATAGTTTTGAATCGTCTCTGATCTTGTTATCAGATCTTATCACCGGCAATCAATGGTTGACATTTTAATAAAACCAGTGATAATATAATTGATGACGCATCAGGAGGTTTTATGGAACGAAGGAGAGTTGTGCGGCGTAAAGGGGAAAGGCGGCGCCTTTTAACTGAGAAGGAATTTCGCCGGCTTATTGAGACTGGTAAAGTAACCAAAGACGATAAACGTTCCTGGCAGGAGCGACGCCAGAAGAAACGGCGCAAGATTCAGTACGGGTTATGATCTAACCAGTCGGTATTTTTTATTGAAATATGGATGAAGTGATCGATTTTGGTAAAATAGGTTTTAAAAATGTTGAACTGATCGACAAGAAGATTGTCCGGGCTGAGACAACCAGGAAATTTTCGGTTGACGAGCTGAGTCAGTCGTTTTTGAAAGTCTATCAGGAAAAGATCGACGAGCAGATCGTTCTCGGGCCGAAGGTCGTCGAGATGAATGCAACATCGTATACACTGAATATCGGATCTAAACCTTCGGGGACGGTCCTTCATATTGTTGAATATCAAAATTCAATGGGCCTGACCTGTGAGTGCTACTGCCCGATCGATGGTGAGAAGATATTTCGAATCTTAAGGGCTCAACGCCTGAGGCAACCAACCATCGAGAATATTCAGGATGGGATGGAGATGGTCATTGCGACGATTCTCTGGGAGACGGGCGCAATCGAAATAAGTTTGGGCGATATCAGGCCGTTCTTTATGATTGACAACAAACCCTGTCCTATCTATATCGATGTGCGGCGTTTGACCCAGTATCCGGCTGAGTATGAGATCGTTCTGGCTTATGCCAAAAAATTGATTGGCCGGGATTTTGATTTTGTCTGCGGGGGTGAGGCGGGTGGATTGATGTTTGCCTCGGACCTGGCACGGATGCTCGACAAACCCAAGATCTGGGTTCGAGAAAAACCCAAGGCATATCTTGGCGCATCCCAGATTGAAGGTGTAAAACCCTATGAACTTTTTGGTAAGAAGGTTCTACTCGTCGAAGATGCCATTGCCACCGGCCGTAAAAAAGGGATTTTTATCAAGGCCCTGACCAACTGCGGGGCTAAGGTGGATAAGGTATTAGTCATATTTGATCGGGAGGAAGGCGGGGCTGAGGTTGTTCGGCGAGAAGGGGCTCAACTTTATGCCCTGACCAATATCCGGGTTGCCTTCTGGAACAATCGCCAGCGCTTTTTTCAACGGGGTTACTTCACTGAAAATGAGCAAAAGGTACTCGAGGACTATTTAGGAGATCAAGATCGATGGCGCGAAAGATTAACCAGATAACGATCCAGACCCTGCAGGCAATGAAGGAACGGGGGGAGAAAATAACCGCCCTGACCGCTTATGATTATGGAACCGCGCGGATTCTGGACGAAGCGGGTATCGAGTTGATCCTGGTGGGCGATTCAGCAGCCAATGTCTTCGGCGGTGAAGATACAACCCTCGGTATTACCCTGAATGAGATGTTATACCATACCCGGATCGTTGCCCGGGCCGTCAAGAATGCACTGGTGGTAGCCGATATGCCATTTATGTCTTTTCAGGTCTCGACCTCCCGGACCGTTGAAAACGCCGGTAAATTTATGAAGGTTGGCGCCCAGGCTGTAAAACTTGAAGGATGTAAACCAGTCTTGAAAACGATTGAACGACTGGTTGCGTTTGGTATCCCGGTGATGGGCCATATCGGGCTCCTGCCCCAGTCGGTTCATAAACTTGGTGGCTATCGGCTTCAGGGCAAGACCGAAAAAGAACAGAAACAATTGCTGGAAGAGGCAAAACTTCTCGAAACCTCAGGATGTTTTGCAATTGTGCTTGAAAAGATACCCGCGGACCTGGCGCGCAGAATTACTGCGGAAATAAAGATTCCAACCATCGGGATCGGCGCTGGTCCAGATTGTGATGGTCAGATATTGGTGATTCACGACATTTTGGGAATGTTTGAAGACTTTAAACCTAAATTTGTTAAGCGTTATGCTGAGGTCGGTAAGATAATCAGGGAGGCGGTTATAAAATATAGAGATGAAGTAAAGACAAAGAAATTTCCGGATCAGGACCATTCATTTTAGGCAAACCGTAAATCACAATCAGCCATCATCACCGTATTTCTGAAAGAGTCTTCCCCATTCAGATTTCAGGATATCTTTGACCCGTTTTTTACCAATAAGGTTATACCAGAAAAAATCATAATAGAGTTTTGAGGCCACATATGACCAGGGAACGATCCTGGTCCTGAGCAGGATTTTCTCAAACGGTTTTAAAGGCCCCCAGTAGATTGCCTTCTGTCCCCTTGAGGCGAATGTGTCTCTGTCCTTGAATCCAAAGTTTACCTGAGAAATATCCTCACCCACCACTTCAATCTCTTTAGGATTACCGACACCGAAACCTCTTTCATGGGCAAGGCGGATATATTTTAAGGCCATTGGATCAAAACCCATCATCCGGGCAGCAACCGCATCGATCGCCACCATATCGCCACTTGCCAGGATATAATTTTTTATGTGCGGCACCATCGCCCTTGGTCCGGCGCCATCGCCAGCAATCGTCCCATCCATAAGGGCGAAGAGACCGGGGTGAATCTCCTGTTGAATCATCAGGAGATCAACGAGGGTTTCATTGATTACGCCGTGAGTCCAGTGCCGATTGTCATTTAAGAGGCCGCCAAAGGCATTCTTCATTGCCCCGGTCGTTCGGGTAAAGACATGGGTCTTCATTGTTGGTAAATGGACAGCATTCTTACCGATAAAGAGTTCGGGGATTTGAATACCATCGGGATAGACTTTATCCAGAACAAGGAGTCGACCCCGGGGTTTGTAGATTGTCCATCTTATATCGGGTTTATAGAGATAGACGAATCTGAGATGATATTTTTTTGCCACCGAGATCAGATGGTTCTTTACCGCACCAATCTCAGGATTGACAACTACGGTTCGGTTCTGAGCCGGAATAAGGTTTTTATAGCCCGCATCCTTGAGTACCTTTACCACCCCTTCAAACTGCCAGGGGGTTGTTGAGCAGGCGGGAAAGTAATGGTGCCATGAGATGTTAATCTTGAGGATTGTATCATAATTGAGTGGTAGTGCTGACCGAAAATCGGCAAGATGCATCAGATGTTCAATATCTTCGATAATTGTCCCGGGATTGGTCTTTATGACCGCAACTCTGGCTCTCATAATCGGAGATAGATGATAACAATACAGACAACTATCCAGAGAATAACATCGATCAGGAGGGGAAGATCACGGAATAAGGCACGTTCGGGGGCATCTGCCATTTTTCTTTTATAGGTTATATAGAGATAGCGGAAGATACCGTAGATAACAAAAGGAATTGTGAAACTGAGGTCCTTGGTATTGAATTTTTCAATCGTCTCTGGTGAGAGGGTATAGAGACAGTATGCAACAATTGAGGCCGATGCGACGATCGATATCATCTGATCGAGAAGAACCGGAGAATAATGGGCCAGGCTCGGTCGATGATGGGCAGCAGTCTCTTCCAGCAGGGTAAATTCGTAACGGCGTTTGCTGATGGCGAGAAAAAGCGACAATAGTATAGTGCAAATTAAAAGCCAGGACGATATTTCAACATCTATCACTATCACACCTGCGATTGCCCTGAGCACAAAACCAAAAGAGAGGACGATGACATCGATAATGACGATGTGTTTGAGATAGAATGAATATCCGATCATCAACAGAAGATAAATGGTTGCAATCAGAAAGAGACCGCGGTCGGCAAAATATGCCCAGATGATAGCAATAACAATTAAAATTGACCCAACCCGGCTTGCGGAATAGGGAGAAATTAGTCCGGCGGCAATCGGTCGTTTTCGTTTGTTGGGATGTTGCCGGTCTTCAAAAGCATCAAAGATATCGTTAATGATGTAATTACCACTGACCAGGAGGCAGAAGATAAAAAAGGTCTCTCCAACCCTGACCAGATCATTAAGATTTAGAAGATGTTGTGCAAAGATAATTCCTGCAAAGACAATAAGATTTTTTGTCCACTGTGTGGGCCGAAAGAGTCTTATCCAATTCTTCATAAATTGGGAAAATGATTCTTGTTAAACTATTATCAAAATTCGGTCACCCCGGTAAAGTTGAAGTTATCGATCTTTAAGGCCGGGACGATCGAACCGGTTACGAAACGACCTTGATAGCCAATGCCACTGCCGATTAAAACTGTCTTATTTGAAATTGCAACCAGGTTATTGAGGGCTTCGACAATTGACTGGGTAAATCTAAGATTCTTGACCCCATTGACAATGGCACCGTTTTCGATCAGAAATGTTCCATCCCTGGTCATCCCGGTAATGACTGTCTTCATCGGCTCAACCGTATTGGTATAATGAAACCTTGTTATCAGGATACCTTTTTGAGTAGTAGCAATCATATCTTTCAGTGATGTTTGACCCGCTTTCATCACCATATTCAGAGGTATCGGGCCGGCATAATTGGGCTGGACCAGGGCATGGCCAGTCGATTCCTTGCCTTCTTTATACGCAGTATAGGAGTCATAGGCAATTTCCCGGGCAATACCATTCTCAATCAATTTCAATCTTTTCTTCGGCACGCCTTCAAAATCAAATGGAAATGCAAAACCTCTTTTATCATAGGCATCATCCAACAGGGTTATTCGTTCATCAACAATCTTTGTTCCCAGTTTTCCCTTAAGGAAAGAACGCCCCTCCTGGTATAACTTTGCCCCGAAGCCGAGCCAGCCCAGAAAATTTAACATCTCGGCAACTGCCAGTGGTTCAAGAATCACCGTATAGCGACCCGGTGGCAGAGCAATAGGCCTCTGGCTCTTTTGGGCCTTATCAATTGCGATCCGGGCAAATTTCTCAACATCAAAATCCTGGACATCGCGCGCCGAGATCTCAGCATAACCGCTCGAGTCTTCACCCATCATTACAATATTACAATAAGCATCGGTTGCGAGGTTATAGGCCAATATACCAAGCGAATTACCAATCCCGGTCTCACAGGTTCCGGTAGTAAAAGAGCCATAGGCTTTGAGCCCTGACGATTGAGCAAGTTTAATTATTGAGTTTACTGCTCGGGCCCTTGCCTCAGGTGAAAAATTTGCGGTTGATCTATAGAAAGAGGGAATTGATTTATAATTCTTTTTATGGACATAGGGCAGACTCCGGAAGTCAGGATTTTCGGGTTGAAGTTTAGTTAGGGTGATGGCATTTTCGATGGTCTCGTCTATCTTCTTCTTGAAAATTTGATTGGTCATCGCAATTCCGACCCGTTTACCGATAACTGTTCTAATCACTACACCCGTATTCTCTTCGCCAACATTCTGATGGATATAGTTGTTGGCGTATCTTGTTAAGTACGAGGTATAATTCATTACCAGAACCTCGGCCTGATCGGTTCGACATCTTTTCAGAATATAATTTATAAGATTAAAGAGCCTCTTCTTACCGAGCATTTTACCTCCGGGATAAAAAAATTCAGGATATTATAAGTCAAATTTCAATTTCTGTCAATTCAGTAAATAGATTTTTGTATGGGGCCAACACATATTGACCACCCTTCCAGTATGAGCTGGAAGAAATCGAGTCTAAATCTACCGGCGGAAAGAGAGCAAAAGATTTATG
>CBFGIV010000062.1:0-10386 GCA_965648915.1 Caldifarciminota bacterium
CGGTATATATTTTGTAAAACTCTATAATGATAAAGAAATCACAACAGGAAAGATCGTGGTGATAAAATGATCTCAAGTGAACTTACCATTCCTAATAAATCTTCTCAAAATTCATTGTTCAACCATTCTAACATGTTAGAATTTTCGAACGGACAAAGAAATTTTAACAGGAAAGATCGCGGTGATAAAATGATTTTAAACAACAGACGATTGCTCCTGCATAATCAAATTGTTAATGGATTTATGCAGGTAAAAGAATCAACAGGATGTCCCGGAATGCGAACGAATTTGTGTCGGGATAAAATCGCCATTTAAATCTTTTTCGCAATCGCTTCGGCCATCTCCAGTGTAGAGGCCGTCCCCCCCATATCATAGGTCTTTACCTTCTGCTCTTTAATAACCTGGGCCACTGCCGATTCGAGCCTCCGTGCTCGATCCTCTTCATTCAACCACTCAAGCATCAACTTTACCGCAAGGATTGTTGCAATAGGATTTACTTTGTAAAGACCAGCATATTTTGGTGCCGAGCCATGGGTCGGTTCGAAGACCGCATAGTTATCACCGATATTCCCGCTTGAAGCAAAACCAAGGCCACCGACCATCTGGGCACAGAGATCCGAGATAATATCACCGTAAAGATTTGGCGCAACCAGGACATCATAATTCAATGGATTCTTTAAAAGCCACATCGTAAGCGAATCGATATTGGCATTGTCTGCCTGAATCTCAGGGTATTCCCGGGCTACTTCATAGAAGACCTCGAGAAAAAGACCATCGGTCATCCGGACAACATTTGCCTTGTGAACTGCAGTAACCTTGTGCCGGCGCTTTTTTCGCGCGAAATCAAAGGCGGCCCTGATGATTCGCTCACAACCCTTACGGGTATTTATCTTAAGTGAAACCGCTGCTCCGGCCGGGACCTTTTCCATTCCCTTAATCCTGAGCATCTCTTCGGGAACAGGATTGAATTCGACGCCTGAGTATAGATCCTCCGTATTTTCGCGAAAGATGACCAGATCAATATTTTCTCTATAGTTTAAATGATTACCCGGATAGGCATAACACGGCCTGAGACAGATGTAGAGATCAAACAACTGTCTCATTCGGACAATGGGACTGCGGTAAACGAACCCCTTATCTCTGATTTCAGGATTGAGTTCTTTAACTGCCTCATGCTGGGGTTTGGATGTTATCGCACCAAACAGCGCGCAGGTTGTATCCTTCATCATCTCGATCGTCCGCTCGGGTAAAGGATCACCTTCTTTTTTCCAGAACTCCCAGCCGATATCACCATTGATATATTCAGCATCAAGTTTTAACTTCTCCAGGACAATTTTTGCTGCATCAAGGACATCTTTTCCAACCCCGTCACCAGGAAGCCAGGCAATTCGATATTTAGCCATCAGATCTCCTCATTTACAATTCATACTGATATATCCGATATTTCTTATAAATTCTACCACCCATCTTCTCGATTGCCCGATTGGTCAAATAATTGTCTTCCAGCACCCAGGATAGTTCGCCTCCCTTATATCCTGCCTTCTTCCCGTACTTGAACGACTCCAGAAAGAAGATGGTTTCTATCCCCATCTGTCGGTACTCTTTTTTTACACCCATAATCATTATCCGTGCCTGTCTTATCTTTTTACGATAGTAAAGAAATTTAATGACTTCGATCGGTCCCAGCCGGCCATTAAGTTTACTTAACACTTCATTATAATTGGGGACACCCAGTGAGACTCCAACCGGGTTACCATTCAATTCCGCAATTAAGACCAACTCGGGAACGACCAGCGGTTTTAACCTTTTGGCCATATCATCAAATTCTTCATCGGTCATCGGCACAAAACCCCAGTTCTTTTCCCAGGCCGAGTTATAGACCTCTTTGATCAATTCTAATTCCCTTCTTAATAACTTCAACTGAATCGGCCGGATAACCAGCCCCGGCAGACGTTTTCTGGTAAACGCAACCAACCGTTCGAGATAATCGAATGGTGCCGAGTTCATATCAACATAATGGGCATAAAGATCGCGCGCTTTCCGGAAACCAAACTGTTCAGCAAAATCGAGATAATATCTATGGGTATGGGTCATCATAATGAAAGGCGGGGTATCAAAACCTTCGAGCAAAAAACCGACCTCATCATTGGTCGAAGGATTCATCGGTCCATAAACTCGCTCCATCCCCTGGGATTTACTGAAGTCCAGCGCCCGGTTGAATAGAGCTCGGGCCACCTCATAATCGTTTATTGATTCAAAGAAACCAAAATAGCCGGCTTTTTCATTATGAAAATTAATGTAATTATTATCGATAATCGCGGCTATCCGACCAACAACCTCTCTATCTTTTATAGCGATATATAACTTTCCGGTTGAATGATGCCAGAAGGGATTTTTTTTACGGTTGAGGACAAATTTTACTTCACTTCTTAAAGGTGGAACCCAGTTGGGGTCGCTTTTGTATAGATGATAGGGTAGTTCAACGAACTGGTCTAATCTCTTTTCATCTTTAACCTCTTCTACTTCAAACATAAACTAACTTATAATCCCAAATTGCTTCCCCACTTTTTCAAAAACACCCAGCACAAAATCCATATCCTCATCCGTATGTGTCGCCATATAACTTGTCCTGATCAAAGAATGTTTGGGTGGAACCGCCGGTGATATCACCGGATTGGCAAAGACTCCGTTTTCAAACAGGGTCTTCCAGAAAAGGAATGTCTTCATATCATCACCGATGATAATCGGAATTACCGGGGTTTCACTGTTGCCCGTATTGAATCCCAATTTTTTGTAAGCGGCCAGCATACGCCTTGTTATCTCCCAGAGGCGCTTGCGTCTTTCGGGTTCGGTCTTGATAATTTCCAATGCCTTCCTGGCGGCGGCAACCGAGGCTGGAGTGATAGCGGCAGAAAAGATCAGAGCCCGGGCAGTATGTTTTATATAGATAATCGGATCTCTGGGACCGACAACAAAACCGCCTAAGGAACCAAAAGATTTGCTGAAGGTCCCCATTATGAAATCGACATCTTTAAGTACTCCGAAGTGTTCAGCGGTGCCTCTCCCCTTTTCGCCCATTACTCCGATCCCGTGTGCATCATCCAGAATCAAGCGTGCATTATACTTCTTCTTCAATTCCACCACTTTAGGTAAATTTATCAAATCCCCTTCCATACTGAAAACACCATCGACGATTATCAGTTTGCCTCGATCATCGGAAATCTGACTCAGGATCCGCTCAAGATCCTTCATATCATTGTGCTTGAATTTCTTCAGGTCGGCAAAGGAGAGACGACAACCGTCAATGATCGAAGCGTGATTCTGACGATCAATCAGAATTACATCATTCTTGCCGGCAATGGCCGAAATCAAACCAAGGTTAGTTTGAAAACCAGTGGAAAAAGCAATACAGGCATCTTTCTCAAAGAACTCAGCAAGTTCGGTCTCCAACTGGACATGGATATCAAGCGTCCCATTCAGGAATCTTGAGCCGGAACAGGTTGTGCCATACCTTTTGATTGCCTCGACCGCCGCATCCTTCATCCTTGGATCATTAGAAAGCCCGAGATAGGAATTGGAGCCAATCAAAACCAGTTCCCTCCCCATAATCTTGACCCGGTGATCCTGAGCCGATTCGATTGGTGTAAAGTAAGGATAAAATCCAAATTTTAATGCCTGTTCGACCTGGCCAACGACACTGGCACATTTATCAAATAAATCCATAGTTTAATTTTATTCAGATTTGACCCGGTGTCAATCTCTACTTTTAAGCAAATCTTCTGTAATGAAATTTCTCTTGATAATTTTCCGAAGATATAATATAATCAATTTATGAAAAGATTAATCTTTTGCCTGCTGTTTTTATCCTGTGGAGCACCACCCAGAGAAAAAGCATATAAGATTCTAACTGATGGATTGAAGGACCACTCGAGGATAGTAAATATTACCGCTGCCCTAACTCTGGCAAAACTCAATGATACCCTTGCTTTAAAGAAACTGAATGACTTTACAAAAAATAACGACGAAGAAGTAATCGCCTCAGCCATAATTGCATTGGGTAAACTTAAAAAAACTAATTCGATCGACCGCCTTACTGAATTAGCCATAAAAAATGAAAGTCCTCTGATCAGAACCGAGGCCTATAAGGCTCTTGCCCTCTACCAGAACAGATCTCTGGCGCCGATCTTTGAACGGGGCCTCGATGATCGAATCGGTAAGATCAGGGCAATATCGGCTCGAGCACTGGCCGATCTGGGATTGAAGGAATTTAAGAATAAAATCAGCAAACTCCTTAACAGTCCTGACCCTAATGTGAGACTGGCCGGGGCCGAAGCCCTTGGCCTGATGGGCGATCCTAAGATGGTCAACATCATCAAGCAGGAGATGGCAAAATCGGCTCAAACCGATTTTCAAATCTGGCCGACTGCAATCATCTCCCTGGCTAACCTGCAGGATACATCATCACTCACTTCAATCAAGGATTATACCCTCGACGCTCAATTACCCTGGGAGATAAGATTATCTGCAGTCGAGGCATTATTAATCTTTGGCGATCAATCAGGGCGGGAGGTCCTGAGTGCGGCCCTGAAATCCAATGATGTCTATGTTCGAACACAGGCAATGGATATTATTCTCCGCCGGGGCGACGCCACCTTTCTTGAAGATGTCCGGCCGCTTATCAACGATCCCTATACCAATGTTGCTATTCCGGCGATTCAGTACTGCAGTAAGTGGGCGGGGCATAATTTTCTTACCGATCTGATAAATTTATTGAATCATCGGAATACCTATATTCAACTGGCTGCTGCTGAAGAAGTTCTGAAGAGGATAAAGTAGTAGAATATCGAGCTTGGATTAACCGTTAAAGAATCTGGGACGGTGGTAGATTTTTGTGTTCAAGGTAATTGTGGGTTATTACCGATTACTTTACAAAAAGACTAACTCTTACACCATCGATCACATATTGAACCGATAGAAAAACCAGCATCAACCCCATAAACCGCACAACCACCTTGGTGCCTAACTCGCCCAGAAATTTCCTTATTCTCTCTGACTGGGCAAGAATCAGATAAGATAGAAAAAGGACAATGATTATTCCAATTATTAAAGCAAAGTAATGGAGAAATGAGATGCTCATTCCGGAAAAGAGTAAAACGGTTGTTATCGAACCGGGTCCGGCAAGAAGTGGAATCGCCAGGGGCGTTACCGAGATATCATCCATATCAATGGCAACCTTTTCCTCTTTTTCATCCATCTCGGTGCGGGTTGTTCGGCCGTAGAGCATCTCCAAACCAATAAAAAAGAGAAGAAGACCCCCACCAATCTTTATTGCACTAACTTTTATGCCAAAATAATCAAGCAGATATCGTCCCAGCAGGGCAAAAACCAGATGGATCAAACAGGCAACGACGACCGCTTTCTTAATCATTATAATTCTTTCGCTCTGAGTATTGTTGCGTGTGATCGACCAGAAGATCGGCATACTGCCGATAGGATCAACGATGAGAAAAAATTGCAATAAAAAAGTTAAGAAAAAACCTAATGGATTAGAAATCATCATTCACTCCTGGTCTCTTGAAATTCATAAATTTTATAATTTTTCAGGTAATAACTATTCTCTATCGTGATCTTTGATTTTAAATAATTGGTTATGAACTGCCCGCAGTTCGAACCGATTAGATTCTCCTCATTTTCACCGATACTGATCAGCACATCATAACCAAGGGTTTTAAGTTTCACAAGTTCCTCATAATTTTTATGAACATCTGCTGGGTCGATATAAGTTTTAAGATTATTCTTTATTGCCTGATATGTAGGATTCAGCGGTGTAAATTTGAGCAGAAAAATTTCCGGACTAAAATAATCCTCGATAACATTTGCCTCGATCGGAAAACCAATGGGGGTAGCAAAATTTAAGCCGATCTTGCGATCGCCCGGTCTATAGAACCTTCTCCCATAATCAGCAATTCGATCAAAATCCCATTTTTTAATGGGCATCAGATAATCTCTCAACTTTTCATCGGTCGTATGGATTGAGAACTGCAACTGAAATCGTCCTCGATACATCTTATCTTTGATATTTTTCAATTCTGTGAAGAACTTATCACAAACATCCGGGGCAATAGTTGAAAGACAGGGCATAAGCCCTGGAGCATCATACCTCTCGGGCAGTTTTTCAAGCACTTCCAGTACCGCATCATTAAAAGTTGGCTCTCCCATCCGGGCAAATTGAATTTTGAATTTAGGTACCGGCACCTTGCGGTCTGGATAACGACGCTTAATTAGAAAATCGATCTGGGCTAAAATCTCTTCAGCAGAAAGACTCCCTTGATAATGACCACCAGCATCGCAGATCCGGCACCTGACCGGACACCCGGCCAGGACCGATATTAATAATACCCATTTCTTTTCACGGGGGATCGGTGGCTGAACCGATTCAGCGAATTCTATCAACCGGCCATCTGCCAATTGAGCAATCCAGACCGTTGCCAGTTCTTCTTTTCCATAAATATCGAGAATTTTCATAATACTGGTTGGCGTAAAAATTCATTTATTTTCATCGCGGCTTTGATTCCATCGCCCACCGCGATCGCGGTCTGCCTCAGATTACCATTCTTCACATCACCGATGAAATGAATATACCTGTTATCTCCTTCAGGATAAGACCTGCGCAGCGGAGGTGAAAGAAAGTCCAATGCCGGCTCACGGCCAATTGCATATATCACATAGTCACAAATCATCTCTTCGCCCTTCCGGTAATGGACTTTAGTTAATTTAATAATTAAATAATTATTTGATTGATTAATTGTTGAGATTCTTACTCCGGTCCGGTACTGGATCTGCTCGTTTGCCTGGATCTGTTGATAAAGTCTTGGCAAACACTTAAATCGGTCTCTCCGATTAAGAATTACCACCCGATTTTTGCGAGCAAGATTTAAGGCATAATCAAAGGCAGCATCTCCCCCACCGACGATCACAATCTTTTTATCTTTGAGATGGCGAATTGGATAGACTTCAGAAAAGATCCGTTTTCCCTGGAGGGGAGAAAATCCATCAGGGAATCGAGGTTTTGTACCCGAGGCAACGATTAAAATCGAAGCATAGTAGCATCTCTTTTCAGTTTTTAAAACAAAAGATTTATTTCTTCGTGTAACTGAAACAACCGGTTGATTTCTAACCTTTATCTTCAGACTATCAAGATGCTGTCTCATCAAACTGACCAGCCTTGGGCCTGAAATCCCACAAGGAAAACCAGGATAGTTTTCAACCCTGTGGGCATTATTGAGCAAACCACCAATTTGACCTTTCTCAAATATGATCGGAGTGAAACCGGACCTTTTCAACTGAATTGCCGCTGCAATGCCGGCCGGTCCCGCACCGATAATGGCGATCTTATTGTTAAATTTAGAATTCTCTCTCATCTCCAAAGATTAACAATGTATGGACACGCCTTGGCGTGTCCATACGGTTCTCAATAATTAAAGTGGAGGCGGTGGGAATCGAACCCACGTCCGAAGTGCTTCAATGCATCGGTCTACATGCTTATCTCTTCTTTTATTCTCGTCTGACAATCTCCGAAGAGCAGGATATTATCGGACCAGTCTTATCAAACTCTCGCTTCAAAACCTTAAGACTAAGACCTTGAAGCCATCCAACTCTATATGACGCCGGGTCTTAAGCCGAGCTGGAAAGACTTAAGCCGACGTGGCTGGGTTAAGCAGCCAGTGCGTATCCCGTATTGGGATCTGTTTTTTGCCAGGTCGGATTAACGAGGTGACGAGCACCCTCGGCATGCCCGAATGCATATCTTTCACTCCGTCGAAACCAGTCGCCCCCATAATTAAAACTATATTCAAAATTTGACGGATGTCAAGAGAGCGATTCTGATTAAGAATCTCGAGATGTCAAATTCTCATCTAATTATGTGAAGATTCGGTCTCCATCACCCCGAACCAGATTTAACCTTATCTCAGTATTATCACCTTCTGGACTAATCCTGAATATTCTCTACTGGATGCTAAATGCTCTCTTATAAAATAGACACCCGGCACCAGATGTCGCACATTATTTATCCCCGGCCGTAGTTTCATCACTTTCCGGCCCGAGATATCAAGCAGGCAAGCATCTTCCGCTCTGGGTAAAAACAAAACATCGCGCACAATAGTGGCAATCGATTTTATATGTCCTGCAGTATGCTGAGGAGGTTCCTCAATACCAGTTGGTCTAAATCGAAACCAGCCCGTGCGTTGTTGGTCATATTGATATGTAGGCAAGGGCATCGTCGCCGAAGTGTATCTACCTTGCGTGTTCCAGACATAGAAATTTCCATCTGAACCGGTCATCATAATCTCAATCAGCCCATCAGCATCAATATCATCCAATTGGGGCGTCTTTGACATCGGAATCCTGCCTTCAATAAAGGCGTGGCTTCCCTGATCAGGAAGCCAGTAAGTTGGAAATCCTCGTCTTGGCCAGCCGGGTAGGCTATCGCCCCGGTTGGTGACAATATAAAAAGCCGAATCGCAGGCAGCAGTGAGAATCTCCAGCCCAGGCAGAGTATCGATGTTCGCAATCCCCGGTGAATACCAGACGCCGTTGCGGGTCTGGTAGGGAAAGCCGGTTACCCTTGTGCCGTTATGATGAAATGCATGAATGTATCCACCCCAGTCACTTCCTGCTCCCACCAGACCAAAACTGCCAACAATAATTTCCAGGTCGCCGTCGAGGTCAATGTCCGCAGCTGCGGGTGAGCCAAAGCAACGGGTAAAGGTAGGATTAAGGTATCCGGCATCAGTTGTCAGGTTGACGGGGAAACCGGGTAAAAGGTTAAGTGTGGTATCAAAAACATCGAGAAAGCCGGGCCGGCGCAGGATAACTATCTCCCAGTTGCCATCTTGATTCAAATCAGCAACTATTGGCGCCGCATAGTCGGGTGTAAATGAACTGCCTGGGCCTTCAGTCTGAACCGAACGTCGCAACGTCCCGTTATGATTGATAATAAAAAGCCGTCGCTCAAGCAGGTTCCAAGGGTTCTGACCGTTGAACTTCGCCTCATGGCAGATAATCTCCAGAAGACTGTCACCGTCAAGGTCAGCAACCGCCGGTTTTACCCATTGACCGTGCCGGTCGAGCGTGTCCTGATAAAACCAGAACTTCCAGAGTGAATCACCACGGGCACTGAAACAGTAAAGAGCGCTCCCGCACTTGCGGATGGAAGTGTTGTCCGTAACTTCGCAGAGCACCTCAGGGGTACCATTATGGTCAAGATCAGCAACTACCAGTTCTGAATAAGGACGTAGATATGGGTCCTCGGGCCAACCGGGCAGAATATATGGCCAGCCGGGCAGGTCATTACCGGTGGTACCGTCCAGCGCATAAACTCGCGCCTTGTACTGAGGAGGGGTATTAAAATAGACATCGGTCAGAGGAAAAAGCAATTCATCCCGACCGTCACCGTTCAGATCGGCAATTGTAAAACCAGCAACCTCGACATTGCCGATGTCGCCTATCTCCCTTGTCCAGAGTTCTTTCAAGTCATCGTCCAGCATTACCAGACGGGCAATATAACTTGAACCAACCAGTTTTGCAACCCGCAGAGCGATCTCCTTTTCGGGATCAGCATCAACATTACCCATATTCACCGTTATACCCCAGACCCCACCTAATTCTACGACAGTATCAGTGCAATCTGCCGATTCGACAATCTCATAATAGTTAATACCGGTTTCGTCAGTCCGACAAAGAGTTAAATCTGTTCCGGGTGGGATAATCAGTCCAGCAATCAAAGACACAATTATTAACATCATCAAACACCTCCTTTATTTTTAAACATCACAATAAAAACAGTCTATAAATTTATCAGCCGTCTTTACTTTAGAACTATTGTATTCTAATTATTTATACCATTCTGTCAATGATTTAGTAGAATCTTCGTTCACTATTGACAACTGGCTTCAGACAAATATAATAAAATACAATGAATCGCCAAAGCTACAAACCAGCAATAAAAATTATAAAATTAGGTGAGAATAGAATCGGCATCTCTTTCCCTTATAATCCTGATTATGTAAAAAGAATTAAAACCATTACCGGACATAGGTGGCATCCTGATAGTAAATACTGGTCCTTCCCAAATACTAATGGAACTTTGGAGAAGATTTTAAGCATTTTCAAAGGCGAAAAAATCCATTTAGACCATGCCTTGCAAAATGTCATTGTGGAGAACAAAGTCGCCCCTGCGAAAGCAGAGAAGCAATTTCAAGCAGAATCTAATAGAATTTCCTCTCCCCTTGTGGGAGAGGATAAAGGTGAGGGGGATTTTAAAGATTTACGTCGAGAACTTCTCTCAAGAAAATACAGTTATAAAACTATAAAAACCTATCTCTA
>CBFGIV010000063.1:0-9951 GCA_965648915.1 Caldifarciminota bacterium
TCCAAGGGTTGCCTCAAGCTCTTCAACAATAATCTTTTCAATAAATAACTTTACTTCTCTTCTAATGGCTTCAGTAAGATAATCTTTCTCATAACTTACCTGCCTGTCAGGCAGACAGGTCATCTTTGTTTAGCTCCTTTTGTATATTATAGCCATTAGAATTTCCACGACAAGTGGGACACAACCGTTGAAGGTTCGGTCTTCCAATTTCTTTGGGATCTTTATGATGACCGAAATACAAATGACCATGAGCGGAATTTTGACGACGATGGGGTATATGGGGGGATGGCAAAGATAATGAATACCCTTGCTTATTTAGGTTCGATAATGACGGTTGAAACTTCGGTCTGGGACACGCTGGGTAGTAAAGATGGCGATTCGGTGGCTTTTAAATCTAAAAAAGCTTATTTCCCTGGGCCTAATTATGACTTTATTGGCAAGTATAAAGAGAGATGGGAAGCCGCTGGATATGGTTATATTACTGAGCTATATAATGTTGATATTCATCCATTCACTTATTTAGACCCTTATCCCCTGGCAGCACCAGCAAACCTTCGTGCAACCGTCAATTACGCCCAGAAGACCGTCACACTGTCGTGGCAAGACAATACAGCTAATGAAGGTGCATTCTACGTCTATCGTAATTTGAATAATAGCGGCTATGTGCGCCATTATACTTGCAATATACCAAATACTACCTCATTCACAGAAAATATCGAAGAGGGAAATACTTACAAATATAAAGTGCGAGTACTTACATGTGACACATCGGGTTGGTCCAATGAGGTTTTCGTAGATTTTCAATTAATTCCGCCGACTAACCTTTGGATTGAACATTTAGCACAGGTAAGCGGTTTAAAACTCCACTGGACTGATTATTCAGGTATTGAGGATGGTTTTGAAATCTGGCGGGCGGTAGAAGCGGGTGATTTTGTTCTACATAAAAGGATTGAACAGTCGAATGTGACCGAATTTATCGATGGTAATCTTGAGGTTGGGGTTCGTTATCGTTATAAAGTTCGTGCCTACAGAGGTAACTTATATTCCGATTTCTCAAATGAAGCATCGGCCGCCCTTGGCGCAATTGCCACTTCGTTGGATTCACTTATGACGCCATTTAATAATGGCAGTCGAGTTGCTATCGGTTCGGATGGCTCGATTCATTTGGTCTATACTGTGAAGGTGGAGGAAAACCAATATCAAGGATACTATACTTTTTCAACCGACAGTGGTAATACATTTTCAACACCCATGCCACTAATAAGAGCAGGACTCCCGCTTTCGTTAGAACCGCTCTATCCCGTTATAACGATTAATGCAAACAATAATCCTCATATCGTTTGGGGACATAAAATTAGAAAAGCCGCATGGTATATTAGTTATAATCATACATTTAAGCAAGGTAACGAATGGAAAGAAAGCCAACTTGGTTATTTCGAACCTTCGGCCAGTATCACTCGTCCGCTGGTCTGTCCTCCTTCAATCACTATTGCCAATGACAGCATATTCATGGTTGTAACTCGTTATGATGAAACTTCCAACACCTGGCGAACTCGTGTCATCAGTAAAGGTCTTTACCAGACTGGACCTGAGGCACAGCATCACGAATTTAATTTATATTTTGATGAGCCCTGTCCACCGGCAATTGTAACTGACACGCTTAACGGCCGCGGGCGGATAGTTGTCGCCTTTGGTGGTAACAAGACAAGCACAGGGATCCTTTATGTTTATTACCGAACGCTTGCACCGTCTTCAGTATGGACAGAAGCATTTAGTTATTGTGATCTCCAATATCCTCATCTATTTGGTGATCGACATTATGTATATCTTGCAGTAAAAGAATTTAACACCAAGAGTTTATATAATGTCGTATTCAAGTGGAATAAATTTACTCAGCGGTATGATGAACTAACCTCAGAACAGGTTGAACCTCCTTTGCCTTCAGGGGAAAATGGCTATCCTCAAAATCTGGCAAACCGGGTTTATCTTTTTCAAAGGGGTGATCATATTTACTGCCGGGCAAGGCAGGGTGATGAGTGGGGACCACGAATAAGACTCTCGCCGGCTACCACCGCGCTCCATCTATTTCCCCAGGCCGCACTATCTCAAGACCGCTCCTGGCTCCATCTCTTCTGGACCAGATACCAGAAACCTTCTGGTGGTGATGCAATTTTTAAGAAAGTCTATACCCAATCCTGGCCCACACCTTTGACCGCAACGAACAATTCGCACAAAGTATCAAGAGACAACAATGGCTATCTCCATCTTTCATGCCTTGGTCACCATTCACCTGGTGATACGATACCAATTTCGATCTGGTATTCAAAGTCGACTGACAATGGGCTAACCTGGGCTGAAGAATGGGTCGGTGAGGGCAAGTATCCTGGTCTGGCAATAAGCGAAGACGGCAAAAAAGTTGGGATTGCCTATCTTGGGGAAGGGAGAGAATATCTTTTATACTCTTTCCGGGACTCTTTAGGTTTCTGGTCTCCACCCTGCACGATAATAAGATACATCTGGCCACCACGGATTTTTCCTAAAGCCTACTCGCCACCGAGTATCTGTTTTATGGCCGACACCATTCACCTGGTTTCAAGGATGAGATCATTCTGGCCATCGAGAATTGAATATCATATTCTCTATTGGAAATTTCCGTTTAACAACCCTGGTGTGCGAACTATGGAGATTGTAGACCGATGGGTTATAACCCCAATGGTTCCTTTACCCCCTGGTGAGCCCGAACCGATACCGCTCTGTCCATCACTTGCCTTAGATTTCAACCAAAAGCCGTATATTGTCTGGGAACGACCAGCCGGGGATTCAATCGTATATCCGCCGATTCCGCCGGATGACATCTTTTTTGGATTTAAGGTCAATAATCAGTGGACTAAATCAAATATCTCAAATTCACCCGATTCCTCACTTAATCCATCGATCGATTGTTATGGCGGCAATGTCAGTGTTGTCTGGCAGGAGAAGGTAAACGGCTATGCCGTCTATTTAAGGGACTTAGGTTATATAGGTCAGGCAGACTGGATATTGACTGATACGGTTAGATTTGGTTCGTTCAGTGCCAGAAATCCAACAATAAGAAGAAACTATGTTCTGTGGCAGGAAGAGGATGGTGAAAATATCCAGGTCTTGGGCAGGTTGTGGAATGGGGTTGAGAATACCTGGGGAGTTGTTGAACCATTGAGTGGTCCAGATTACATTTCGGTATATCCCCACAGCGAAGTCTGGCAGGATGCAGGGAATGCCAACTTCTTCAGTCTCTGGACAAAAGTATCAGATACCTTAGTCTTAGAATATAAACTAAGGCAAGAACCGGTTGCCAATGTCTCTATTCCCTATTATTATCTGATACTGGGTGACTCAACACCATTTACCGTTTATCGAGAAGGCGGGGTGGTGATCGATTCTCTGAAAATGGATTATGGTGATAGCCTTGTTTATTCGTTACCTTATGTTGATTCGGCTGCCAAGTGTAAATTGACGATCGAGCTCTATTGTCCCGAGAATAAAGGAGATGGGGGGAATGAGATTGCCGTCTCCGCAATTACAGAAAATGAAGAGATCGTTGATGATGAAATACCAGACCTTTCTGCATTACAGCAGTCAGATATTTTTAAGAACGAAAAAAGTGAATACCGGGTGAAGTTGGAAGTGAATGGTATAATGCATCGGAACTTGAAATTAAATTTAGGCTTAAATCGTTTTAACTTCTGGGTTCCGGCGGCGGTGAATCATTATAAGAAGGCGAAGATAGTATTTACAAAGATCTCTGGTGCGAAGATTTATTGTCATCGAATCCTCTGGGAGCAGTATGAACGAACCGAAGAAGCCAGCTTTACTGGTGCCGGTGGCGTTCAATCAGGAGAAAGATGGGGAATGCCTTTAAGATTTTACCTGAACCCCGTCCGGCCCAATCCATTTAATCGCCGAACAACGATTGAATATAGCCTTGCTCATCCAGGTAATGTCAGAATCAAAGTGTATGATGTTACTGGTCGAGTTATTAAGATTCTGAAAGACGAATATCAAAGGGAAGGTATATATAGATTAGACTGGGATGTCAAAGAAATGACCAGTGGCGTTTACTTTATAGAACTTGAGGCAGGCAAATATTTAAATCGAAGAAAGATAATCAAATTAAAATAACGTAATCTGAACAAAGAAGGAAGGAGAGCAGAATAGAGATGACGGATAGCAGAAGTCGGATAAAGATTTATGATGTCAGCGGGAAATTGGTGAAAGATATAGTCTTTCGTCCATCTGAAGATGGACGCTACAGAACTGTCGTGCTTAATCCCGGTGTCTATTTTGTGCGGTTTGAGAGTGAGGATAAGATAATTACAAAGAAAGTTGCGGTGGTTAAATAAATAACCCCTTCAGCCAGCCAAGCAGGTCAAATGCATTAAAGAACTTCTGATATTTGAGAAAATAAATTCAGGAGACTCTACCATAAGTTGAGATGACCAAGAAAAATCTCTTGTCACTTATGATAAAAAGGAATATAATTATTTCATGAAGAGAGACTTCCTTTTGGTCATTTCGACATTCCCGAATATCAAGATTTGTAAAGAGATCGGCTGCAAACTGGTGAAGGAGAGACTCGCTGCTTGCTGTAATTATTTTAAAATTAGTTCAAATTATATCTGGCAGGGAAAACTCGCAGAAGATAGTGAGGTAATGATGTTTATCAAGACGACCGCAAAGAATTACCGATCAGTTGAATCTTTTTTGCGTAGAAATCATCCCTATCAACTGCCCGAAATTATCGCATTGCCGATCGACAAAGGTGAAAAAAGATACCTTAACTGGATAAAACAAGGGGTTAATAAATGAAAGATGTCCTTACTCAGGTTGATCTACCCTTTCTACCTTTGCTCAAAAGAGGTAAAGTACGAGAGGTATTTGACCTGGGCAATCAACTTCTGGTTGTCTCTACAGACCGGATCTCGGCCTTCGATGTCGTTCTTAATCAGGGTATACCGGACAAAGGGAGAATCCTCAATCGTCTCTCCTGTTTCTGGTTCAACTATACAAAAGGGATTGTTGCCAACCATCTGATTACCTGTGATTTAAAAAAATTCCCCGAAAGTCTCAACCCCTATAGAGATCTACTAATCGATCGTTCGATGCTTGTCAAGAAGGCCCGACCCATACCTATAGAGTGTGTGGTGCGTGGTTATCTTGCCGGTTCTGCCTGGTCTGAGTATCAGGAGCAGGGAACAATCGGTGGTAAAAAATATCCTGGCCTGAAACTTGCCCAGAGGTTACCTCAACCGATATTCCACCCGGCAACTAAAGCAACTTCGGGCCATGATATAAATCTTACCGTCGAAGAGGCAGGCAGGATGGTCGGACAGGAGGTCATTAATTTTCTTCAAACAAAGAGTATCGAAATTTACAATACCTGTTATAACTATGCACTCGGCCGAGGGATTATCATCGCCGACACAAAATTTGAATTCGGTTTTGACGGGGATGATATTATCCTCATCGATGAAATTTTTACACCGGACTCGAGTCGCTTCTGGTCAGTAGAGGATTATCGAGAGGGTATTAACCCACCATCGTTTGACAAACAATTTGTTCGTGATTATCTGATCGGATTAAAATGGAATCGTCAGCCACCCGCTCCGGATCTACCGATCGAGATTATCGAAAAGACCCGGGAGAAGTATCTCGAAGCCGAAAAAAGGTTGATTTCTTGAAACTTATCGAACGTTACATCCTGAAGGATTTTCTCCTGCCTTTTGTCGTATCGACCCTTGCCCTGACTTTTATCCTGCTCTTAGACCAGGTCTTTAAACTTATCGATCTGATTGTGCGTAAAGGTATCAATATCTTCATCGTCGGGCAGATCTTCTTTTTGAGTCTGCCTTTTGTTCTTGCCTTCACCACACCGATGGGTGTCTTGATTGGTGCTATTATGGTTTTTGGCCGACTTACTAACGATAATGAGATTGTCGCCCTTAAGACTCAGGGACTCTCGATGCGCAAACTGATCTTCTGGCCCCTGCTTTTCAGTATCTTTCTCTTTCTTATACTCGTCCTTTTTAACAACTCAATCCTGCCCGAATCAAATCATAGAGTACGCAACCTCCTCCTGGATGTCTCATCGAAACGGCCTGCAGTCCGGCTACCCGAAGGGGTTTTTGCCTCAGAGATTCCCGGTTATACAATATACATCGGCAAAAAGGATGAGAAGACCTCAAAGATTTTTGATGTAACAATTTATGACAATAGCCGCTCAGTCTTCATTACCGCACCCCGGGGAGAGATTGCTATTTCACCGGACGAGCGGACATTGACCTTTGTCCTCTTCGATGGAGAAAACCACGAATTGATCGAGGGGAAACGGTATCGAAAGATTACTTTTCAGCGTTACGAAATAAATATGCCCTTAAATACCGAATTGATTCGTAAAGAACGAATCTTTCGCAGTGACCGCGAAATGACTTACCCAATGCTGCGAAATAAAGTCATTGAACTTAAAAAGGGGATCAGAACCTTCCGTACAGAAATAGACAGTCTGAGATCAATTGCTCAAAAAGAAAGTCTCTCCAGGGCAACCCAGGAGATGGCCCGGATGAAGATTGAGCAGCGCAATTCTGAGTTGAGATTTCAAATTAAACAGTATAATCGATACCTGGTCGAGATTCACAAAAAGATTGCCATACCCTTCTCCTGCATTATCTTTCTCATCCTTGGTGCAGGTGTGGGCTATACCATCAAGCGGGGAGGTATGTTCGGCATCCTGGTGAGTATCATCCTCTTCTCGGTATATTATATTCTCTTTTTAGTTGGTGAAGAACTGGCTGACCGTAATCTGCTCTCCCCCTTTCTCGGAATGTGGTTCCCCAATTTGATCATAGCAATTTTTGCATTTGACTTTTTTTATTATGCCGAACACGAGCAGAGTTTTATCTTAAGTCGGGTTCTGAAGAGAGATTAATGAAGACCATTGACCGATTTATTGTCCGGGAATTTATCCGCTACTTCATCTATGCAACCTCTATCCTGGTCTTTCTCTATATAATCATCGATCTCTTTGAAGATCTGGGAAAATTTATCGAAAAGAATGTTTCTGTCCCATCACTGATAAAGTATTACCTTCTTATCACCCCTTCCTACATTGTGCTTTTGATGCCAGTTGGTGGACTGATGGCTCTATTCTGTGTCCTCGGTTTTATGACGCGACATCGTGAGATAATTGCCTTGAAATCTGCTGGAATTTCGATCTGGCGCCTGTTTACACCGATCTTCACTATTGGCTTAATACTGGTTATTGCTTCATTTATCTTTAACGAGACCGTAACCGTCCGGGCAAATTATAAATGGGCAGAAGTCAAAATGGTCGAGGTTGATAAGCGACCCAGACCATCCCAGCGAGTCCGGAGGAATTTTTTCTATTACGGTGATGAAAATCGAATCTTCTTTATAAAACAGATAAACACCCAGAGCAAACAGATGCACGGTTTTACAATCTTAGAACTCGGCCCGCAGTTGAAAGTAAAAAGGCGGATCGATGGTGAACTGGGTCAGTGGGCAGACATCTGGACAATGTATAAAGTAACCGTCAGAGATTTTTCAAAAGACACGACCGAAAGGATAAGTCACTTCGACTCTTTAAGAATGGATGAGATTAAAGAGAAGCCGGATGATTTTATGAAAGAGACCAAGATGCTTGACCAGTTAAATATCCTTGACCTTTCAAGATACATACAGAAGAAGACCCGGGCCGGAGAAGATGTTGCAAAGGAGAAAGTGGAATTGAACTACCGCTTTTCTTTCCCCTTCATCAACCTCATCCTGCTCCTTCTCGGCTTCCCCCTCTCCCTGATTCTACGCCGGGGTGGTGTTGCCTTTGGTATTGGCCTCGGTATCATCTTTGCTTTTACTTACTGGGGTCTTATTCAGACATTCCGGGCATATGGTTATGCTCATATCATTAATCCCTTCCTTTCTGCCTGGGTCCCGAATTTTATCTTTATGGGTGCGGGATTTATTCTGTTGATTGCAACCAGAAAATAAGTGGATCAAAATCGGGGCAGGTCCCTACCTTATAGTTTCGTCTTTCTTAAAACCCGGTTCATACTTCCCGATTGATAACCGGCGAGTTCCAGTGTTACATACAGGAAGCCGATCTTTCGAAAGCGACGGACAATTTTCGAATGATGTTTAATGATTCGATAAAAATCTTCGGGCCTGGTTTCAATGCGGGCAATTAGTCCGTGATGTCGAACCCGAACAGTTCCCACCCCCATCTTTTTTAAAAAACTTTCTGCCCGGGCAATCTGCTCAATTATCTGCCGGGTTATCTTGATACCGTATGGAATTCTTGAGGCGAGGCATGCCATTGCCGGTTTATCCCAGGTCTTTAAACCGAGCCGTTTTGATAATATCCTTATCTCCTCTTTAGTCAGTCCCGCCTCACTGAGGGGGCTCTTTATGCCCAGTTCCCGGGCCGCTCTCTTCCCCGGCCGAAAATCTCTCCGGTCAGAATAATTCGTACCGTCAGCAACCTCATAACCATAACGCCGGGCAATCTTTTTTAATTTATTAAATAATTCTCTCTTACAATAGTAACAACGGTCAGGTGGATTAGTAACAAATCTTCTATCTCTGAGCTCCTCAGTTTTAATAACTCTATGCCGGACTTGAAATCTTCGAGCCATTTTTCTGGCTGATTCGACCTCTGATCCAGGATAGAGGCGTGAGGTTGCGGTTACCGCAATCAATCGATCTTTCAGAACCCTAGCTGCAATTGCTAATAAAAAAGTGCTATCCACCCCCCCGGAGTAGGCAAGGACAAGGCCTTTATAAGATTTTAAGATTTTTTTGAGCCTTCGAAGTTTATCTTTCATAAGATATTCAAATATCTTGTCCCGGTATCCGGGAAGATCACAACAATCGATTTTCCTCTATTTACATCACTTTGAGCAAGTTTAAGAGCAGCCCAGCAAGCCGCACCGGATGATATACCACAGAAAATTCCCTCTTCCCGGGCCAGTCTTCTGGTTGTTGCGATTGCATCCTCATCAGTTACCTGGATAATCTCATCGACCAGCAGGGGATCATAGTGGGAGGGGACAAAACCCGGTCCGATACCGATGATTGAATGGGGTCCGGGTTTACCACCGGAGAGCACCGGTGATCGGGCGGGCTCAACCCCAACGATTTTGATATGCTTTTTCTTCTTTTTGAGATACCGTCCACAGCCGGTAATCGTGCCTGCGGTGCCGACACCGCAGATGAGAATTTCGATGTTACCTTTTGTATCGCGCCATATCTCCGGCGCGGTGGTCTTTTCATGGATCACCGGATTGGCTGGATTCTTAAATTGCTGGGGCATATAATACTTTTTTGCGTCTTCCCTGATCAGATCTGATGCCTTCTTGAAGGCGCCGATCATACCTTCCCGGGATGGGGTAAGGATAATCTCGCAGTTAAAGGCTTTTAAGAGCTTTATCCTCTCCCCGCTTGTCGACTCAGGCATAACCAGAATTAATCGGTAGTCCAGGGCTGAACAGATCGCCGCAAGGCTTATCGCCATATTACCACTACTCGGTTCGACAATTATCGTTTCAGTCTTCTTAATTAACCCTTGCCTTTCGGCAGTGCGGATCATCGCCAGAGCAACTCGATCTTTGATACTATGGGTAGGGTTAAAAAATTCGAGTTTGGCAAAAATTCTGGTGTCACCATCGGGAATTACTCTATTTAATCGGACCAGGGGTGTTTTTCCTATCAGTGCGGTAATGTCTCCAGCAATCATAAGTGTTTTGAAAGTTAGAAGATTCTATCAATAAAAAGTCTTTTGTCAATGAGCAAAGCGTCGAGGTTCAGCAATGCCGAATGAATTTTTTTCTCACCTTTAGTTTTTAATTTTAGTTTAAGAAATCAATGGTTTTGATTATTCAATAGACCTTTATTAACCATCCC
>CBFGIV010000064.1:0-9846 GCA_965648915.1 Caldifarciminota bacterium
TGCGGGTAAAAAAAGAAGTGAACATTGTTTTCGATAAATGGAAAGTTGCTTTTGATGAGATCTTCAATTATTTCAAGATTTCAAAGGAGTTGAAAATATGTTTGATAAGTGTCTAACTTCTGTTTTTACACTAAAAGATTAAGGCCCTATAACTAAATAATATAAAGATGGAGGTACAAGATGAGGAAACTAATCATAACAACGATGATCTTACTGGCACTTGGTGCAATAAGTAACCGGACCTATGCATGGGAACTGTGGGGCAGAGTTTACTACGACTACCCTCCCGATCTACATGTGGGCCCCGGGCGAGAGGTTAGAATCTACCTGTCGCCATCCCAATATATTCCTAAGCAGACAAAAGAAGAAGGTTACTACTCACACAACTTTTCCGGGTCTGTGTATATCGACAGTGTCTACTGCCGCTTCGAGGATGAGTATAAGATCTGGACCGGCATCACAAATATCAAGCAAACACTCAATGGGGATTATTATGCCCCAATCATTTGCACCTCGGTGGATAAACCCAAATAATAAGTCGAATATGCCGGGAGAGCGTGGTTTCCCCGGCTTTTTTTGTACACAGAAACTCGGTCAAGTATACATCAGCGATGCGGAAGTCATCGGCGGTGCGCGTTGGTCCAAGCAGCACGAACGACGTATAGCCGTAATATGTCCAAGTCAAGATAGTGGCTGTGTTGTTGTGCCAACGAACCCAGTTGGGGGAACATACCGTGCGGATTCTGTACGAAATGTGGTGCAGTTTGCATATAGTCCTTGACGGCAGTCCGTCAGCAATGTATAATAATATATAATAATGAGCAAAATGCATTTTATGAATTCCTCAACCGGATGTGAACGCCTGGTCTGCGGGATGAGAAGTTCAGGGAATCTACTCTGTCAGTTGCCTGTGTTTTGGCCCCAAGGCCGAGAGGCTTGATGTCCGTCTTTCTACTAATTCTTGCTATCTGGGCAGATGGTCACTCTTGGGTGTCACACCGCGATGTAGACCAGGCCCGATTCGGGTTCTGCATGCCCGGTGACCGAAATATCGTGTTTAGTAATTGGCCAGAGCAAATCCATAGTTTGGAACACAGTCCTGTAAGGCCTGTCACCTCACGCGAAGTCCTTAAAACCATCTGGCTACCTGATTCCCTAGGTGGTGTGGTCGGACCGGCCCGGTTCGTTCATAATCCCTTGAATCAGAGTGTTTATGTCACAAATAGCCCCTACTATGTTCCTAACATCGCGGTCTGCGATGCCCGCACAGGGAAATTGACAACGGTCATCAATACAACTGTCCGTCTTTCATCCATTGCTTTGAGCGAAACGAGTAACAAGCTCTACTGCGCCAATGCCGACTCCAACTTCCTCCAGGTAATCGATTGTCAGAGCAACCAGATTATCGGCATCATTCGACTGTCCTGTCGGGCTCATAAGATTGTGTGGTGCAATGCTGCGAACGAAATCTACTGCACCCGCCCTGACCATCGCAGAATCGGGATCATAGACTGCCGAGGTGACTCTTTAGTTGCCGATCTCCAGGTTCTCGCCCAGCCCTATACACTATATTATAATCCCATATCTAACAAGGTATACTGTTCGATTGTCGGCGGCATTGTGATCATTGATGCGGCCAGTCACAGTATTGTTCAACACATACCCGTGCCTGGGGCAGACTATTTTTTCTCCCTTAATATCGCCAACAATTGGGTGTACTGTTTTCAACACGGGCGCAACCGTGCATTCATAATCGATGGTGTTGGCGATACTCTCATTGCCGCCATGGTCTTTCAGCCAAACTCTGAGCTTTTTTGTGCCGATTATAATGGAACAGATACTCTTGTCTATCTTGGCGATAATGTGGGCAGCATAATAAGACGTGATGCCTATGTCTATGTCATTGACGGCAACACAAACCCGGTGATCGATACGCTGCGTTTTGATGCCCGCATGGTCTTTTCGATGGCCTATGATAGGACCGACAATCGACTCTTTCTGTCGTCCCAGCCATATCCCTACGACGATGACTGGTTTGGCGACCTGTTTGTTGTTGACTGCACATCGAATACGGTCATCGACACACTCGAAGTCGGTGTAAGCCCAGCCTATACCAACGGTATGCTCTGGGAACAGAACTACAATCAAATATGGGTAGCAAATCATGGCTCAAGCAATTTGCCCGGGTATGTGGTCAATGTCTGTGCCGCGGACAGTTTGGTTCATCGTAGTAAGACTGCGGTTGGCTTTACCCCCTACACCGGCATCATCAATCCGGCAACTCGTAAGTACTACTGTATAGGTCGTTCGGACAATTACCTATTGACTTTCGACCTTGCCCATCCGGAGCAATGTGTTATGAAGGAGACTGGCGAAGCGGTCTGGGACATTCTGCTCAACTCGCTTGAGAATAAGATCTACTTGGCGAACTCTACCGGCAAGACAGTTACGATCATCAATGGAGCCAACGATTCCATAATCAAGCAAGTACCGATCGGCTCAGACCCAGACTTGTCTGTGCTTTGTCTTGCGTTTAACCGAATCGACAACAAGGTATATGTTGCGCACAGCCTGTGGCCCCAGGTGCAGGGTTATATCACGGTGATAGACGGAAGAACCAACGAGGTGCTGGACACCATCAAGGTAGCACCTCACCCCTTCTCAATGCTGTGGAATTCGATTGATAATAAACTCTATGTATCCAGTTTCCCGGCAGATACTATAACGATAATCGACGCATATGCGGATACTATCCTTACCAATATCCGGGTGCCAAACTCCCCCTGGTCGCTGGTTCACAACACAAGAAATGACAAGATTTACTGTGCAACCTTTGATTCTACAGTAGTTATTGATGGGCCTACGAATACGGTTGTGCGTGTACTTGGTGGTGGTGCATATGCTCTGGCCTATAATCCTAAAAACAATAAAATCTACCGCGCCCGTTCCCATGGTGAACCTGGTTTTCTGGATATACTGGATGGTGTATCGGATTCAATCATCAAGACCATCCCAACACCAAATGTCGCGCCATTTTCCTTGCTCTACAATTCGAATACGAATACAATTTTTTGTGTGGGTGCTCGTTCAACGCAAGATGAGGTTATGGTTGTTGACGGTTCTTCTGACCGGATTCTTGAAAACTTCACAATACCGGCACAGAACTGGGGCTACGGTTATATCGGTGGCGTTGCCGCACCTCCACGCTATGCTTTAGTGTTTGATTCTTTAAACAATCTTGTCTATCTTAACCACTACTGCTCAAGCAAGATCTCGGTTATTAACGGCAATGTTGGTGTCCAGGAATATACCCCTAAGTTGCCGGGTCGAGTAGTACTGCGTGTCTATCCCAATCCAGCCGCTCAACACGCGACAATCGAATTATCCCTGCCAAATACGCGAGAGGTGAAGATGGCGATTTATGACGTAACCGGCAAAATAGTCAAATCTATCAACCTACCCAACATAAGGTTCTGCCGATTAAACTGGCAAGGCAACGACTATTCAGGAAAAAAACTACCTTGCGGTGTTTATTTTCTGAGATTAAAAGCCGGTGATTATAGTGAAACCAAGAAACTCGTTATGATCTCTAAGTGAATTTTTATTCGTTTTGTCGGCGGCCAGGATATGGGCTGGGAGAGCGAGAATGGATAATAGTGGGTGTGGGTTTATTCCTTCTCCACAGATTAAAAAATTGCAGGATCCGAATTATTCGGAATGAAAGATTTGCTAAAATAGTCCTGTGATTTTTACTGAAGGAGACACCTTTCAGGGTAGTGCGTAAAATTACTTAAGAATTGAATCGAGTTTTGCGTCGTCAAGAAATGCTCCGCTGACATTCGGTGCAAGCATCCTGCTATATAAAAATCCCGAACCCCACCATTGATAGGCATTGATTGTCTTTGTTCCATCAAATGCCAGTTCCAGGCAAATAAGCTCTTTCGAGCCATCTCCATCGACATCAAAAAAGTCGAAGTCAATTAAAGGCTGGGCAGATATTACCCCGGACCATTTAAGAGATAGTTGATGCTCTTTTATATTATAGATAAAAAACCGGCTAACAAAAGTCAGATCCGTTCGACCTATCTCATCAGCTCCGATACAGATCTCCAAGATTGAATCATTCTCAAGGTCGGTAGTGACTATCTTCCTGACCTGAGCAGGTTTTTCCCAATTTATTCCTCTTTCAGTAATCCTTTCATTATCAATTGTGAAGAGATTTAATTCCTGGCCAGGACCGGTCAGGGCCAGAAAATAAAGCATATTTGAATCTTTTACAAAGCAACCGTCGGCCAACTCCTTCTGTTCGATCCTCAATGAATCAATCCGTCTACCGACCGAGTCAAAAAGTTCAATCAAATTCCTATAAACAATAATCTTTTGGCCACCAAACCGGTTATATTTTATCGGCGTTGGAAAAGTCAATTTACCGGTCGAGTCAGCAAGAAAGAGTGTTTCACCCCCGGCGATGACTTGCAATCGGTACTTCTTTGAAATACGAACAATCTTCTTTTCAATCAATTTGAATTCTTCCCCTTGGGCAATATTCGGTTGAAAGTTTTTTAAAATAACCGGTATAAATCTTGCTGAATCAATCTGTCCTTTCCTGAATATACAGGAAAAGATGCCGCTCTGGCGCTGGTATAATTTACGCTGGTCAAAGATAAAATTTCCTAAACTGTAGAGAATTATTCGCCCCTTATAAACCTCGATGCTCTGCAGACAATGGGGATGGTGGCCGATAATCATGTCGACACCCTGGTCGATCAACTTATGCGCCCATTTAATCTGCTCTCTCGTTGGCTCCGATTGATATTCATTCCCCCAGTGGAGGGAAAGCACTACAAAATCGACGCTGTCTCTTATTCTATTGACTTCAACCATAATATCTTCGAGTTCGGCCTGGGCTGGACCTGGACGATTTTTTCTTGTAATTTTTGGGAACGGGATGCCGATCGAGGCCAGGAAAGCAATCTTCAAACCATTCCGGTTAATCACTACCGGTTTTATTGCCCGGGTTTGATCCTTACCGGCTCCCACCGCATATAATCCATTCTGCTCAATAATATCCCTGGTATCGAGCAGGGCCTCTTCTCCCCAATCAAGGGTGTGATTGTTCGCCAGGGAGAAGATATTAAAACCGGCGTTTTTCAATCCATAAAAAGAAACGGTATCGGCTCTGAAGCAATAGGGTTTTTCAACCTTCTTGCCCCGCACCGAGATCGGACACTCAAGGTTACAGAAAGCAAGATCAAAATCAGTAATAAAATCTGTGATACCCTTAAAAGGGTAATCAACACCCGATTGGATCATTTTCCGGTTTATCCCCCGGGCAAGCAAAATATCCCCTACCACACAGAAAGTTATTCTTGGCTCATCCGGTAACTGGAATAAAATTAATAAAGCGAAAATTAATAAATACATCCCTTTTTTCTACCCAATATTTTTACGCAGGGCAAATGCTGGTTCACTCTAAACAGGGGAATTTTAAAGACTCAATCCGCCTTGCTTTGTGGTATGGCGCCAAACTGCTCGATCAGAAGTGTATCGTAGTAATCTGCCTTTTTAAAAAGATTCTGGAAAATCTCCAGGCCGGTTTCAATCTTCAGATCGTCACGGTGGGTGATAAATGATAGGACGATATTCTGTTTGCAGACACTGAGGGTCAAACGCTCCAGATTATAATTCTCGCGCAATAGATACTCATAGATCCTCTCTACATTGGACGTCGGCAGTGAGCAGAGAAATGCATCACCAACGACAAATCCAGAATTGGTATTGTAGTTTATATATATCGTTGCACTTCCTTCCTGGATTTCCCAGTGATTTGGCCCACGGCGGCAGAGTTTAATATCTTTGCCGAGTTGCATAATTATCTCCTCAATCAAGGCAGCAACACCTTCAGGATGGCAGGTCTCTTCAGGCAACTTCGGAATCTCAATCCGGTCGCCACAATTGGGGCAGTAATCTTCCTTCAGGTCTTCGACGACAATGAGATTAGAGCAGGAGGCGCAACGCATCCCGGTCTTCTCCTGATATGGTTCATAGTCCCGGAGCGATTTAACCAGATATTCAACTGGCAGAGAAAAACCTAAATTATCACCACCCTCGATGATAAAGGTATTGACACCGATTACTTCACCTTCACTATTAACCAGGGGGCCACCACTATTACCAGGATTTATTCCCGCATCGATCTGAATATAATTTAAACCCTGATACAATCTCTTCGCCTTGGAAATCATCCCCTGGGTTACTGAATATTTTTGATCAAAGGGATGGCCAATAGCAATAACCCGATCACCTTCCCTTATCGGATAATCTTTGGCCAATCTGATCTGGGGGACATCGATACCGGGGGGCATACGAATAAAAGCGAGATCGTAAAGGGCATCAAAATAACAGACCCGGGCAATGGTCTTTGCGATCGCATTACCACTGACCACAACTTCGCTATTGTTTCTAACCACATGGTTATTGGTGACAATCAACCCTCGATCGCTGAGACAGAAGCCAGTGCCAATGCTGCCTTGGGGTGTGGCGATATGAACAATGACATCCCGGAACTGACTGATCAAATCTTTCATTTTCTACTCCTGATAATTTAAATTCTTTATCTGTTCAAGATAGGAGAGCGTGAAATTAGTTAGATCATCAAATCTCAGATTAGCCGATTCCATTCTTAAGTTGGGATACTGCCTGAGAAAAGACTTCACAACCCGGGTGGTGGCATCTCTAATTGCGTGCTGATTGAGTTTCTCAGACTTGATATCGTATAAAATAGGTTTGATACCCAGTTCGATAAAGTATTCTTGATTTAAGACCTGAAATAGAATATGGAAAAACTGGCGGGTCGGCCGATGTAATCCAAAATTGAACAGGCAATAGCCCGGGATATATTCAAAGATTGCCCTAACGATCTCAGGGTAATTATTCTCTTGATACCAGTAGTAATTCTTCAATTCACTTTCAATTGTATTTATAACTTCGCTATGGGCAGTGGGATTGACCAGGGCAAAAGTAGATTTGACCCGATAAAGTTCCGCAAAAAATTTCTCCCTGGGTCGCGCGAGGAGGTTTTCAAACTCCTTGATCATCAGCCGGTTCTTTTCAAGATTGGTGCGCTCTTCCTGACTGAAATATATTCGATGGATCTTTTCTAAGGCGCGCATCAGTGTCCCTTCAGGTGCAACCAGGTAGTCGAGTTTATAACAGAGTGCCAGCAGAAGATATGAGATACCACCGGATAATTTGTCGGGATTTAATTTGGCAATCAGGTCGAGTGTCTCTTTAATCCATTTCTGCCAGTATTTATATTTAATCTCCTTCTCGGTTTGAAGGATTTCGATAATATGACTACTATCGATGCGCTGGAGGGACGAGAATTCATCAATCAAGAGATCGTCGATGCGATCGGCCTGAGTCGCAATCTCTTTGAAGGCGAAATAGAGTTTCATGGGTGAGCCATCGATGACCGAGGTATCGAATTTCATACAGATGATATTGTCCTTCAGGGCACTCCGTGAGTAATTCAAGTTATAGTTTAAGTCGAGCAGCCGACGCATAAAGGCAACGCTCAATTTAGTGAATTGAGCAACATTTACCTCTGCCATCACCTTTGCGCCATCGGCAAATCCAAAAACCTCTTTTGAGCCCTGAGGAAATTTAAATTTTATCTGATCAGGACCTCGTTCATATTTTACATTATCTACTTCATCTTCTTTCAGATAATTCAGGAAGGCCTCATAGGCATCGAGATACTTCTGCTGATTAAAATATTCGCAGGCCTCATTCCAGTGTTCAACGTTTTCTGGTGATTTATAACAATCACTAAATCGTCCAAAGCCGATACCGACGGTTGCTGAATCTGATTTTGAAAATATACTCATCAATCATCTCCAGTTTATTGAATAAAATAACGGGGGTATAACCCCGATTAAATATATCCCGATCTTACCATCTGTCAAGGTCGAACAGGAAGTTTTTTAAAACTTAGCACCCGCGCGGCCGGTATGTCTCAAATCATGATGGAACATTGGCCAGGCTGAACTCGCCAGTCCACCTCCACCTTGAAGCACATAGAGATAGCCGTCGGTTGCGCCAAAATTAAGCGCACCATTCGACCAGATTGCGGCTGAAGAGAAAGATATACCATAAATCTGGATATCAATTATATAGCGCCAGAACAGGGATCCATCAGGATTGAGGGCAAAAAAATTGCTCCGATAGGCACCGATGTAAATCTTACCGTCGATACCGATTGCCGGTGTCGCATTTACAGGAGAACTGGTTCGATAGACCCATTTTAATGAACCATCCGGGTTGAGGGCATAGACCCCAAAATCGTCTGAGCCAAAATAGACCGTACCATCACCACCGATGACCGGCGAAGATTCAATATAATTTGCAGTCTTAAATCGCCACTTAAGCGTCCCATCCGGATTCAGGGCATAGAGATAAGTGTCGTGTGAACCGACATAGACTGTGCCGTCTGCCCCGATTGCTGGTGAGGAGACGACATAATAACCGGTCGGATATCGCCACTGCAATGAACCGTCAGGATTGAGTGCGTAAAGATAATAATCGTAAGAACCAAAGTAGATCGTCCCATCCAGACCAATAGCCGGAGATGAATAGATCCCATCGCCGGTCCGGTAACGCCATCTCAACGATCCGTCAGGATTGAGTGCGTAAAGATAAGAGTCGGTTGACCCGATATATATCGTGCCATTCTGGTCAAGGGCGGGTGAAGAGAATATTATCCCGCCGGTCGGGAAACGCCATTTCAGGCTTCCATCTGGATTCAGGGCATAGACATACCGATCGTATGAGCCAAAATAGATGGTGCCATCCCCTGCAATGGCGGGAGATGAGATAATATAACCGCCGGTTGGAAAACGCCATTTCAGGATACCGTTGACCTGCACTGCATACAGATAAGAGTCATCCGAACCAAAATAGATGGTGCCATCCCTGCCAATCGCGGGTGAAGATTTCACCAGATCACCGGTTTTATAAGTAAACCGCAAATGGCCGCTGGGTGGTGGTATGATGATCTGGTGAACCGGCGACCATTCTGAGATCTCTCCCTTGATATCTTTAGCCTGAGCCCTCACCTGATAACTACCAGGTGTTGACCAGGTATGGAACATACTTACTGAATATCCACTATTTACCATCTGGCTCCAATCAGATATCTCACCATTCCCCCAATCGAACCGAATGAATACTGGATTCGATTCTGGATCAAAGGCATAAGTGGCAAAGTTATAATTCACATTTATATCCCCACCGGATGGGCCGGCTGGTGGTTCGGGAGGATTGGGTGCTCGATTATCCACATCATAGACCAGGACCGAAATCTTTTCGGAATACGCCTCATTACCTGAAATATCATAAGCCCGGGCCGAGATGGTGTGATAGGTGCTGTCCACAATTGTGTCGGTCTGCCAATTATAGCAATAGGGTTCGGTCGTATCCTTACCAACGATTAAATCATCAATATAAAAGTCAACGCCTGCTACCCCTCGATTGTCTTCGACCTCGGCGATAATGGTTACATTGTGAGCAACCGTCGCTTTGTCAGGCGGGCTGATAATCCTGATTTCCGGCGGTTTCGTATCCTGGCACCCCATCCATAATAAGATCAGCCCGATTATAATTTTTCTCATTTTTCCTCCTGTATTAAAATTAAGTTAAAATTTGAGAGGAATCAATAAAAAAGTCAAGAATAAAATGAAAAATGGCTCTTGGATATCATTTTGTTTCTCTTTATAATTGGTAAAGGAGGCTTTATGCCAGAAAGTGTTGAATATTATTATCTTGGTCTTGATGTGCACAAGAATT
>CBFGIV010000065.1:0-9824 GCA_965648915.1 Caldifarciminota bacterium
GTAAGAATTCCAAGCGGTTATTAAGTATCTTTCGGGTAGGTATTTTAATAATCAGGCGGTGTCAATTTATTAAATTTCCTCTTCGTTTAGAACCGGAGGCAGCATGAAAAAAGTGGAGAGGACTCAGCACAGTCCCGACTTGACAAAATTGAATTAACGAATAATATTCTTAGACTATGACGCATAAAAAAGCTGTAGCCCTGGAAGATCAGATATTAACTATCAATCAGGTTGCCCGATTATTAAAAACTACTCCGGAAGTCATTGAATTGATGGCCTCGGAAGGTAGACTGGGAGCAATCAAAATCGGTAATCGATGGCGCTTCTCAAAGAATCATATCCTCGAATGGATCCATGCCCAATCAAAAGCTCAGCAACCTTATTTAGGCCGGGTTATCCTTGAATTCCTCGATGATGGTATTGCCGTTGTCAATCGAAACTTTAAAATTCTTAATTGTAATAATGCCTACTTGAAAAGATATGGAATTTCAAGGGAAGATGCCATTGGCCAATACTGTTACTATGTAAGCCATGGATCCAGTGTCCCCTGCCCTAAGGAAATCTGCCCGGTGCAGGAAGCCCTCAGGACCCAGCATCCAGTAAAAAAAGTCCATCACCATACCGTAAGCAGAAAAAAGGAGTATTACAGCGACATAATGGCCATTCCGCTCAAGTATGCCGATGCTGTAGCAAATGAAGCCTTAGAAATTATTAGAGACAACACCGAAGTTCATCTCCTCAATAAACGGTTAAATTGGACAATCAGTTTTATCGCCCATGAACTCGGCAATTCGTTGGGTAATGCGATAATGAATATCAGCGCTCTAACCAACCAACGATTGGCCCGACAATTCAGCGACCTCGATCGCCATCGAATGCTGATCAGTGCTATGTCCAGTCTGAAGTTTATTCATGATATGGCAAGAAACTTTCTAATATCTTCTAAGGTCAAGTCCGGGCAACTGATACTTCGGCCGGAAAAAATCAATTTCTTTGCCGAAGTTGTTCAACCCGCAATTGAAAGTCTCAGATCAATATTGATTCAGCGCCGACTCAAGATTATAAAGAAGATCACCGATGGGGCTGAAGATAAAATTCTCTGCGACCGTGACTTAATGCGTATCGCTATCAATAATTTGATTAACAATGCGGCTAAATATGCCTTCGCCGGAACCAGAATCATCTGTGAATTAAAAAAATTAAATAGAAAATTCCAATTTTCGGTCTTCAATTTCGGTCCTCAGATTCCTCAGGATAAGTTAAGGAAAATATTTGAAGAATTTTATCGCATTACACCCTATGGTATGGCAGGAACCGGACTCGGTCTTTTTGTCGTAAAAAAGATTGTCGAACTCCATAAAGGTCAAATCGTCGCAAGGTCCGGGCAATTAAGAAAAAATCAACTCCAGCATGAAAAATTGCTGCCCGACCAGCAGCCTCTGACCTTTGCCCAATTTATTTTAACCTTACCCGTAGGAAAAAAACGATTCTCAAGGAGGTCACGATAAAAAGTAAACAGGGGAAAAAATCTATCCTTCTCGTTGATGACGACCGTAACTTCGTCGCAACGATGAGACGAATATTAACCACTAATAACTTTAATGTGACTGTTGCCTACAATTCAGAACAGTGCTTCAACCGACTGAAGAGAAAAAAACCAGATCTTATCATCCTGGATATTATGATGGAAAAGACCGGTTCTGGTTTTGATGTCTGCAGAAAAATTAAACAGAATGAAGAAACCCGAAATATCCCAATTATAATCCTCAGTGCGATTGATCGGGTGCATCCTTTTAAATTTGCCAGCGTAAGTGGTGATGAAGACTGGTTACCCGCTGATATCTTCTTAAGTAAACCGATCGATGCCAGAACCCTGATCCAGCATATCAAAAGATGCTTGAGGTGATAGATCTTCTGGAAGCTATTTTAGGAATTTATCAACCAATCTCTGCCACTGCTCATCTGTAAGCCGATTATAAAGATCACTAACTATTTCGCCACCATCGGTAATCGCAACCCCGATATCCTCCTCAATCTCCTCGTGTAAACGGTTGAATTCTTTCTCCAGCCATTCTCTTACTTCAGTTCCTTTCATTATATCAGCAGACAACTCTTTTGGTGCTTGAATCTTAACAAGCCAGCCCCGGTTGAAGGGGTCGGTGCTGAGCAAACCAGGGTTGGTTTTTAACGCTTCGTTTGTCTCTATTATTTTGCTTGTGAAAGGTAATTCCATTGAGACAATCCGCCTACCCGAACCGAGGTTTACGCCGATCGAACTTTTTCCCTGAATAAAATCGACTCGCTCGACCCTTCCGATTATGCGGGCAGCAAAATCATCAATGCCGACCCGGACATTTTCACCTTCGACCTTTAACCAGAGGTGACGGGGAGTATAATAGTAATCTTCTCTGAAGGCAAATCCTTTCACCTTCTTTTCGCGCATCTGGGCACGCTCACGCTTCTTACGCAGTAAGGGATTAGTATCGATGAGATCCTGAATATACTGATCAACTGCACAATGCCAGCATTCGTAGTTATTGGAACAGATCTTATAGGCCAGATCATTGGTCAACATATACCGGCACTTTCTTTCTGGACCGGGTAGTTCCCGCAACTTTTTAATCGCTTCCGTAATTAGAGGAGATTCAACATACTTACCACTCGAGTCAACCAGTGCCTGGTCAAATTCACAATTCTTACAATCATAATTTGTTGTGCACATCCGGTAAGCAATAACCCCTGCCTTCATCCAGATACAGGGATTTTCACCACCTTCGTCGGTCTTTATTGCTTTGATATCCTTTTTCATCGTTTCCTCCTTAATTTTCTTACTTTTAATAAATTCATTAAATGTGGGACATTCTTCAAAAGATGTCTTACATCGATTAGGTCCAGCCGAACGATTCGGCACCATCTTTTTCACCGGACAGGCTGAACAGTACTGAACAATAACCTCTTCAAGAAAAGGACATTTCATATCAATTATATAAGATGCAATATTTGTGCCCGATCGGGCGTAATTATATGTAATGACTTTTCAGGTGATTTTTAAAGATGAGAAAAAAATGACAGGAGAATTATGTTTAATAATTTAACATAAGAAAATTTATCTTCTATTTTTAGATATTTTATTGATTTATTATTATACATAATGTAAATATTTTAATCATAATTCGGATGGTATTTAAAAGGTCTGTGCTATTCGCAAAAATGTTTAAGAATCAAAAGGGATCTAATATTAAAGGTGGTTAGGTGAATCAAATATAAAAAATTAACCACCACCATAATCTATTTATTTCTGTATATTATATTTCTTAATTTTATTATAAAGCGTAATACGATTTATACCAAGGATCTCGGCCGAGCGTTTTATATTCCAATCATTAGCATTAAGGACATTAATAATATGTTCCCTTTCTAATGTACTCAAATCTTTATGAACATCAACAGCGGTGTCCTCTCGATGGAATCTCTCCAAGATCTGCTGGGGCAGATCTTCAATTGTTATTTCATTACCCTTGGCGACCACGATACCGTGTTCAATACTATTTTCTAACTGACGAACATTGCCCGGCCAGTCATAATTGATCAAGATCTTCATCACATCATCACTAACACGTTCAATATTCTTACCACTCTCCAGTCGATACTTCTCCAAGAAATGTTCAACCAAGAGGGGGATATCTTCTTTCCGCTCTCGCAAAGGCGGGAGTTCAATAGAAATCACATTGAGTCGGTAATATAAATCATCGCGAAACTCCCCCTTCTTTATCATCTCTTCGAGATTCTTATTGGTTGCAGCAATAATTCTGACATCTACCTTTATCAACTCCCTGCCCCCCAGTCTTCGAAACTCCCGTTCCTGGATGAATCTCAATAGATCAATTTGTGTCTTTGCAGAGATATCACCAATTTCATCGAGAAATATTGTTCCCCGGTCAGCCATTTCCAGCCTACCTTTATGTAAAGATGCTGCTCCGGTAAAGGCGCCCTTTTCATAGCCAAACAATTCAGCCTCCAGAAGGGTTTCAGTCATTGCCCCGCAGGCGGCAGCAATAAAAGGCCCCTTTCTTCTTGAGCTCAATTCATGAATTGCCCGGGCAACAAGTTCTTTGCCGGTTCCGCTTTCACCACGGATCAATACGGTCGATTTAGTTGGCGCAATCGTCTTGATCATCTCAAATACCTTTAGCATCTTTGGGCTCCGACCGATCAAATCCTGAAACCGAAATCTTCGGGAAAGTTCCTGACGAAGTCGGATATTCTCCTTCACCAGCCGTTGATGTTCAACAATCTTATTTATCACCATACTGATCTCTTCAGGGTTAAAAGGTTTAACCACATAATCGGCGGCGCCTTCTTTCATCGCCGTTACCGCTGTATCCACTGTAGCATAGGCGGTAATGATAACTACCGGAAGATTGGGTTTAATTCTGTTAATCTGTTTTAAAACTTCAATCCCGTCGATTCCAGGCATTTTGAGGTCCACCAGAACCAAATCCCAATCCTCAGCTTTAACCTGCTCAATCGCCTTAAAACCATCTTCCACTGCGACAGCATCATAACCATCTTCCTTGAGCCAATCGCTTAGCGAACTGCGCATTATCTCTTCGTCATCGGCAATAAGTATTTTCCCTTTTTTCATAAATCTCCTTTGTTTACAAAAAATGACTCAAAGATCTAAGTCCAGGCTGGTCGATTTTAAGCTCCTAAAAAATAAGTCCTGACATCGGTAACAAAATTGGTCACTCTTATAATCGATAATTAGAACACTTGCCGAAAAGAACATCACACAGGAGGGATCATCACAGTGGGCAAGACCGAATGCATGGCCAAGTTCATGGATAAACTCCTTAACCAATCGGCTCAGCAATAGTTCCTCATCGCCTGGCATATTGTAAAATTCCGGTCTCAGCCGGTGGAGCGAGACGACCGCAACTTTTCCGTTTAACTGAGCAGCACCAAAGACAAAAGAGAGAACCGGTGTACAGAGGTCATTATGGGTAAAAGCAACAATCTTTGTGGACTCTGTCGAACCCTTTTCTAATAATTTCAAAAAAATCTTACTGACCAGATACTGCCCTCTTTCAACGACATAAGCCGTCTTTATCGATTCTTCGCTTCGAAAAACATTAAAAGAGAAAGGGAATCGACAACTAACCTTCTCAGCGACTTTCTCCAGCAATTGAGTCTTGACCGTATCCATAGCAAGTAGATCTATTCTTAATCCCACACATCCAATTATAATTATTTTATACAATCTGTCAATATTATGTCTAAAAAATATACACAATAATAACTTGACTTGAAATAAAATCCTGGATATAATAATAGTATTAGATATGGAGAAAGTATTTGGACTCGACTTTGAAGTAATGCGGCCATTGGTTGAAGGGCTTTTAAAGAATATGGAAGGAGGGGTCTTTACCATTGATCTCGACAAAAATGTTATTACTTTTAACAAAGCCGCTGAATGGATTACCGGTTATTGCCTGGAAGAGGTGCTGGGCCATAAATGTTACGAAATTTTTAAGAGTAGTATCTGTTCAAATTCCTGTATCTTCGAGAAAGTAATAAAGACCGGCGCTCCGGTCCACCGCCACGATGTAACTATCACCGGTAAAGATGGTCATCCCCTCTATATATCATACTCAGCCTTCCGGCTTGATGATATCCATGGCCGGACAAGGGGATTAACGACTATATTTCGTGACATTACTGAATTAAAAAATCTTCGTGAACAACTCCTGCAAAGTGAAAAACTGGCAGTGATGGGGCAACTGGCCGCCGGCGTTGCCCATGAGATAAACAATCCGATCAATGGTATAATTACTTATATTCACCTTTTTCTGAAGAGATTGGAAGAGAATCGTATCGACCCGGAAGTTTTTAAGAAGGAATTAAAATTGGTTGAACGGGAGACAATGCGTATCGGTCGACTTGTAAAAAACCTTCTAAACTTTTCACGCAAAACCGAACTCGATCTCAGGCCAGTATCTCTCCCCCGTTTAATTGAAGAGAGCTTGCCGCTCCTTGAGGATCAATTCCTTTTGAAGAATATCAATGTCATCAAAAATTATGAACCGACCATCCCCGAAATCCTTGGCGACTTCAATCAACTTCAGCAGGTTGTAATTAATTTAATTCTGAACGCAGTCCAGGCCGTTAACAAAGAGGGAAGGATTGAAATCAATATCAGGACTGAGGGGCATAAGGGGAGTGAGTGTTTTGTTATCTTAAATATAATCGATAACGGTATCGGTATACCCAAGGAAGATATCGACAAAATCTTCGATCCATTTTATACGACCAAAACTGGAGAAAAAGGTGGTATTGGTCTTGGATTAACTATAGTCCAGCAGATCGTCCGTGCCCACCACGGAAGGATTACAGTCAAAAGTGATGTTGGTGAAGGAACGACCGTCTCTGTCCGCTTACCCACCCTCTAATCACCAAGGTCAGGCCTGACCCCTTATTTGATCAGGCCGAGCCAGGGTCCTAATAAAAATTGGATCCGGCCAATGAGGAGACTGATCCGCGCCATAACAGTATAACCAAACGAGGCCCCAAATCCGAGCATAATAAAAATAATCCCCAGTCTTGCCGTTAACCGGATAACCCCCTTCTGTTCGGTCGAAAAGAAGAAATAGATGAGTGTGGCGATGACGCCAATTAAAACAATAACCGCCCAGATCCCCTGAATCACATCGTTAAAATTTTTGGGTGTCACAATCGTCCCCTGCATCTGCTTGATAACATAGGCCTGGAGATATGCCGGTATTGAAATTCCTGCGCCCCAACCGATCATAAAACCGATCGGCAGGCGAACCAGCCAGTTGATCTTCGGGATAAAGCGAGTAAAATATAAAAGCCCAAGAATGAGCGGTATCAAAAAAAGCCAGTTTCCGGCTCGTAACTGATCAAAGAGATTGGGCCGCAAAGAATTATGGAAATAGATGGCAATGGCATAACCATTGGCGACGCCAAGGAAGATATGCTCAGCCAGACGATAGAATGGATTATCCTTAAAGAGAAAAGAGAAGATGGCCAGGGTCAGTAATGCTGCCAGCCAGGTCCAGGGATCGTAACTCATCGCTTCTTTCTCCTTTCAATAAAGAAGAATATATTACCGACGATTATAGTAAGGATTATCAGGATGTGAACCAAGGATTGTGAGTCCATCGCCTGATTGGCCCGCTTGAATGCCTTGCTGTAACCGAACCGCTCATTCAATACTTCATATTCGGCCGCCCCTTTCATCCCGGCAAGCATACCAATGAACTGCCCGGTCTGTAAAAATGTATAATAGTCTGCAGCCATCACCGCGGTCACACCGGCTGCAACCTTCAGCCCGTATCGAGACTGCCCATAAAGCATCCAGGATTCAGGATAGGCCGCACCGGCAAGGGAGATAGCAATCGCTACCTGCTTATAATTCCTAATCTCCCTCATCATTAAAAGGGTATCGGTCAGGTTTTGATAATAATCCTTAGGATAGACCAGACTGATTGCCTCGCCCATCCCCATAATCGATGCGGCAATCCCTGACTTCCAGCCCAGATAGATATAATCCCGGCCATAGATAATGCTGTCCTCCCTGCTCTTTGCCCTTTTATTCATCTCGATTTCAACCTCAGATAGTGCATCAAGGGCAAGACTTGGATTCTGAGGGTCGAGAGACAACATTATCACCCTGATATGCCTGGCAAAGCAGTGCCTTAAAAGAGCCATTGCCATCGGGTGATTCTCGGGCATCGTGCCGGGCGCATAGTCCCCTGAGATGATTACTGCCTGGTTGCGGGGTTTTAAAGTATCGATAAAATTGAATAATTTTTGGGTCTGGGGCATTATATTCTGAGGCAAGTTGAGGGGTCTGATTAAGGGTATGACAATGCAGGCAGTTAAAAGGAGATATATTATCCGCCGATCAATAATCATTCCTTGCCTCCAAGCCAAGATCGTTCAATACCGAGAATTATTCTTAACGCGGTCGCAATTGCACCAAAGGCGATTCCGAACTGGATCCCTCTTTTGGCGGCGAGATTGGGTACAATCATCAACCATTCGGCGAGTCCAGGAAGGTGCGGATGGATGAAATAACCAAAAGGCATAAAGCCAATCATAACAATGAACGAGGCAATCAGCAAGAGGGTCGCCTCAAGGCTCCGCGCCCGGAATGAACGATATGCAGCCGATGCCATATAATATGCAAGGATCGCAAACATCGTTGCCCCGAGTGGTGCCAGTACATTTATATATATCTTCTGAAAGACTGAACCAACCCCTACACCCCAGCCCAGACCAACCACCGCCGTAAAGACGAGACAAAAAAGCATCACAATACTATATCCATAACCATCTTTGCGCCGTTCGATCTTCTTAATGTGATGGGCGATCAGATTACCAACCCCCAGGACCAGGGCACAGGCAGCAATCACAATAACCCATTTAAGAAGTGTCTCATTCGCTCTTTGCGAAAAAGGGTGAGGAATAAAAAACTGGATGATCATAAATATCCCTAAGATAAGGCAGATGGCCAGAGGCAGTGATCTTTTAACCGTCATCGGACATTGAGTAGATTCAACAGATCAAACTTTATTATAAAACTGATACTGGTAAAGATGATAAGGAGTATGATCGTGAGTAATTTACCGAGATCCTGAGCCCGGAGCGTGGACAAAAGGACTGGATTCTGGGAAAGATAAGCACTGGCCGCATAAAGTTCCTCGCCAATCAAAGTATAGTCACAGGCAGTGATAAAAAAAGGCAACTGCATCACAGCATCGGTCCCGGCAATTTGAATTGCACCTGTATGAGAGCCGGTCTCGGCGAGGATCAGCGCCTCAGCCCAAAAATAGCCAATAAAGAAGTTTGTGGCTGGTTTCTCCCGGATGATGATACCATCTACCGCTGCGGCAAAACCGAACTGGGAATCGGTCAGAAAGCGAACATAATCTTCCTGAAATGCATCGGGGCGGCCAACCGATAGATAGGCCTCCTTGACTACCTCTTTAGTTACCGTATAGACCACCGGCATACGATTAGCAACCAGAAGCGGTGTCTCGTACCGTGCCACCTTCTTGGCGACCTCGCCCAGGATACTCATCGAAGCGATTGTCGCGGTTGAATCGATATCAGCCAGACCCGGAACATACAGAATCGGTTTCCCCATCTCGGTTGCCCGGCCGATTGCTTCTTCAACCGCCGAAAGACCCGAGATTTTCCTGATAAAGATCTTCTTGCCGGCCCGAACATGGCGAATGTAGTAAATTACCAGGGAACTGAATACAACCAGAGCCAGAAGGACATTTATTCTGCCCGTATGGAAAAACTGGGGAATTGCCCGAACTCTATTACTGATGGTCGAAAGGGCAATTGAGGTATCTTTAATTGCACCAACTCGATAATAATATTCCACCCCGGTCTTAACCCGATCGTCTTCGAATCGACTGACCCCTCGTCCCACAAGACCAACTCTGATAAAAGTTGTCTCCTCGACCAGAGCCCGGTATATGGCATATCCATCAAGCAGGGTATCATCCGGCGATAATGACCAGTTTATAGTTATACTCTGCCCTGCATCGCTTGGGGTATCAAAGGCCCTAATTTCTGGGGGCGGTGAGTAGTTAAGAATAAAGAGGAGGAAGAGCACGCTCGTAGCATATACAGATTTATCTTGTTGTCAAGGGTTAAGGAACCTGAGTCCTCTCCACTTTTTTCATGCTGCCTCCGGTTCTAAACGAAGAGGAAATTTAATAAATTGACACCGCCTGATTATTAAAATACCTACCCGAAAGATACTTAATAACCGCTTGGAATTCTTA
>CBFGIV010000066.1:0-9570 GCA_965648915.1 Caldifarciminota bacterium
AAATTAAGTAACGGCAGAATTATGTTATTTGAATTGACCGAAATGGCGAGGCAACTCTTAGAGAAATTAGGTTATCAGACATATCGGGATAGAAATGGCATTGAGCATAGATTCTGGAAATGGAAGATTGCTGATTATTATCGGCAAAGGGGTTATAAAGTTTTTATTGAGAAGAGAATAAACGGCGATGTTGATGTGGCAATCAAAAAAGACAATATGAGTATCGCCATAGAAATTGAGACGGGTGAATCAGATTTCATAAAGAATATTTTAAAGGATTTGAAGGCAGGGTTTGATATGGTCATTTCAGTAGCAACAAATGAAGTCGTTGAGGCAAAGATTAGGGAAGAACTAAAGAAAAGAAAATTGGATAGAATAAGAAGAATTAAGGTGACGACGGTGAAGGCATTTGAGTGAAGAATTTATAAATTTAAAGTTAAATTGCAATTGATTTCACTTACGCCATAATCAGGATTATGACCCTGGCGTAAAACAAACCCCGCACCGCCAGTAAGATTTTTGCTAATCCCATTTATACTGAACTTCAACTCATCAAGCCTCATTTTTGTTTCACCGACTGATTGATTGATTCTGTATTCACCTTCAATTGCAGCAAGATTTTTTAAGGTGAGCTTGACGCCAATGCCTGGTGAGATGGTATAAAAAATTAGATTGGTATCGGTCTTGGATAGAAATGGGTCAGCCCCATCCCTCCTTGAGAGACCAAATAGCCCAAAAATCGTGAAAAAATCACTTACTCTTTCGCTCAATTTTGTATCAAGGCCAATGGTTTTGTAATTGTATAAAGAGGTATCACCTAAAAAGTTGTAATAAGAATTATAAAACGCCGAAAGGTTGAATTCAGTATTTTCCCTTAAGTTGATAACTGAATTGATTGCCCGATCGGTCTTTATCTCTCTTCTTTGAATGCTTGTTGTATCAACACTATCAGGACCGGGAATAAAAAATCCTAAACCGATATTCTCTTCTCTTTTGAATTGCGGATTAACTGAAACTCTTTCACTAATCTTGAATCTTGAGGAAATCTCAATAATCTTACCCAGTTCATCAGCGGTCTTCTGCTGGAGATTTCTGATACTATAGGCCCGGGTCCGAGAATTCATCAAATTTGAGAGAAAACCAAACCTTTCTTTTTGAAATTCAAAACTGTGATTATACTGAACATAGTCAAGTTGCTTAAATAGTTCAAGATAATTTCTTCTTATACTGGTTGAGGTTGTAAATGTTATGTTCTTTACCGGATTTACCTGAATCCCCGCCCTTCCATTGTGATTTGTTGTCTTTTGATTCAAGATTGTGTTTTTTGTTTCAATTCTATATTGACCATCAAGTCTTACCTGCTCAAAAGGTTTAAGGGTCATAAAAGAATTTAAAATGTCTGACCCGTCATCTATCGTCAAATAACGATAATACGAAACATCGCCCCGGATTTTTTTGAAATTCAAACCACTCGCTACTTCATAATTGGTTTTGAACCATTTTTTATTATGCCACTCCTGCTCCAATCGGGCAGTAAAATTTATCTTCTTAAACTCAAGGCGTCTGATGCCAATCCCGGCCCTGTCACTTAGATAAAAACTATTTATTCTTTTGCTATAGAGAAGATATAATAAATTATATTCACCCTCAATAGTATGGCTATTCTCAAAACCAAACTCCATCGTCTTTGAATGTTCATACAAATAATCAATCTTTTTATTGTTCTTTGCCAGTTGACCATTAAAGTAATATCTATAAGAGTTTTTCTTTTCTCCTTTTCCCCCAGTCGCCGCTTCACCGAGGTTCTCTTTCTCCCGGTCTCCTTGTCTAATCGTCCCTCCGCCAGAAATATCAAGGACACCAAGTTTGATGCCGCTGTTTGCCTCACCACATTCCTCCTGAAAAATGCTTCTTTCAAGCCCTGCAAATGCTAAATCATTATTTTGGTAACTGCCATTTAACCAAAAAAATCCTCTTGAAAATTTACTACTAATCCGCCTTGAGTTTGCACCGCCCATCTTTTTGTAATCACCCCTCAGATTCGCGCCGGCATAGTTTACCCCAAAATCAGCGCCAGTAATCTTTAGCGAATCATAGACCTGTTGACTTAACCCTCCTTCTAATCCTCTATATTCAGCACCAAATCTACCACCATAAAATGGCCGGGTAAAGTCAATGCGGTTTGTCTCATAGATAACCTCGATTATTTCTTCTCTTTCAATAATTCTCTTGAGAAATGTAATTGTTCCACTCCGATAGTCAATTTCATAGTCCTGACCCCTTGTCTGTTGCTTTCTTATCTCGCCCCTTCTAACCCAGATTATCTCTGAATTATAAACAACCGGGGTAAAGGATAAATAAAATGGCCCCTGGGTTAGATTCCCATTAAATTCTTGAAATTTTATCTCGCCCTTTGGCACAGAGTAAAATCCTGAGCCACTAAAATTTTCGTATTTGCCTTGGCTATATAAACCAATCACCGATTTCTGCAAAAAATTTTCTGGCAGGCTAATATCTCCTACCGCAAATCCATAGGTCTCAGTGGTTGCCTTTATAAGACCCTTGGCCTGGGTATTTGGATTATCACTTTCAGAAAAATCCCCTTCTACTTTCATACCATTAGAAAGCTCGCCATCAACCTGAAAGTTCAAAAAATTACTACGAAATGAATAGGGATAGAAACCAATCGGTGCAGTCCCATAATGGAGGTGTTTTGCCTGATAAATAAAGCCATCACGACCCTTGATATTTAGGGAATCAGTTAAGGAATCCCGGGACTGTTGGGTGAGAAGTAATAGCGCCAGAAAGACCATGATTAATTATCTTCTGTAGTAACAAACCCTGGTCAGCGTCCAATTATGCGAAACAAGTTTCGCTACCCCTTTTATTAATCACCATTTTGTATCTACATTGGACGAACGAAGTGATACTGCAATTCCTGCGAATGAAAATGATATTGCAAGCGGAGCGCTCCTGCATTTTTAGAGTCTTATCCCCACGCTCAGATAGTGTGAAAGCGGAAGTTCTTGATGAATATAAATTGTATAATCAAGCGAAATGCGCCGGCTCAAAAATCCAGCACCGGTTGAGAAGTTCTTATCTTCCATCCCAAACCTTATTGGCAAAACCGAAACCGGCTTCCATTCAAGGCCCAAACCATAACCAGGATGATGACCACTGGCAAGGGTCTGGTTCAGAACCCCAGCAAAAAGAATCTTCTTTCTAAATTCAAAAGAACAACCCAAATTTCCGGCAGGTAAAACCTTTTCTTCAAAACCATTACTCCATTTCAATTTCAAGGGCAATAAATCTTGCAATGTTATGCCAATTTTAAAGGTGTTTCCGCGTGTATCCGCACCGTCATCCGCGTTAATCAGTGTGATAAGCGAAGCGAATCCAAAGTTAAATCCAAAGCCTGTGAAATTTGCCAGTTTTAGATAGTTTATGCCTGGTGATAGGGCAAGACTGAATTTGGATAATCTTAAAGCAATGCCAATAATTCCGGTGTTGCTTGTAAATTCGGCCGTGCCATTATAGACAATCTCGGGATAATTTGTGCCCGGGATAGTATCTGAGCCCTGTTGAGTTAATGGTATATCACCGGTTGATGCCCTTATATACGCAATTCCGATGCCGTATCTGTATCCATCCGTGTCATTATCCGTATAAATCCGCGTAAGTGGCGCAGCCACCGCCAGATAATCAAACTTTGTCCCGAAGAATAAACTGCTATGCATTCCAGTTATCATTGGTCCATCCAGGCTAACGATGCCGCTCGGATTCCAGAAGACCGCATTGGCATCATTGGCAATTCCAACAAAGGCATTACCTAATGCCCTTGCCCTTGCCCCGGCACCAATATCCAAAAAAGATAGTTCACAACCGGCCTCCTGGGCAAAGGATAAACACCAAATCCCAAACAATAAAACCCAGGCAATAATCAAATTAAAAAATCTAAATCTCTTCATTATACCTCCTATGTTTCGAAGTAGCAGACCTTGGTCTGCACTATTCGGTGCAAAACGAGTCTCGCTACTCCCTATTTTGTTTCATTAAGATAAACTTCCCTTCCTTTTCTTTAGATTCGTTCCCACTCTTTGCCTGCACCAAGAATCCATAAACACCATTATTAACCATCTCGCCAATCTCATTTCTGCCATCCCAGACAAATTCAATGATTCCTGAACCAGAAAAGATTTCGTCTCTGTAGACGACCTTGCCCGAAAGGGTATAGATTGTCAACTTTACATCGGCCTCGGCCGTAAGCACAACCCTTATCCGGCAGAGGCCTTTATTCGGGTCATAGGGCGATGGATAGGCAACTGCCTCGGTAATCTCAAGGGCAGGCGAGGCCGGTGAACGACTCATAAGACTTATTTCAGGCTCAACCAGATAAGGAATAATAAACTTGCATACCCGGTCATTGTTTCTATCTGCTACAAAGACCTCTTTTACTACACCACCTGAAATTTCACTAACTGCAATACCCTCAGGCTTATTAAACTCACCGGGTCCTGAACCGATTGTGCCAAAATCCAATAATCTATTGCCAAAGAAGTCAAACATTTGAATCCGATTATTATTTCTATCCACAACCCAGATATAGCCACGAGAATCTACTTCAATATCAGCTGGTTGGTTCAGCCCTTCACCGAACTCTAACATAAGATTACCCAATTCATCGAAAACCTTAATCTTTCCTGCCTCGGTATCAGTTGTGTATATCCTTATTCCGCGTCTATCCGCGGCTTCCCGCGGGGTTTCTGCAGAGCAGAAATCAACACCCTCAGGATGTCCAAGTCCAGTAATTATTAGATTAAAGTTCCCTTCTCTATCTGTCCGCACAACCCGATTATTATTCTGGTCCGCAATATAGATTTGATATAACCTATCCACCGCAACACCATTTGGTTTATTGAAACCCGTGACTGTCATCAATGATTCACCTGTCGGTGAGAATTTTGTAATACAATCACCGGCCCATTCTGAGACATAGATATTGCCATAAGCATCTATATCAACACCATTTGGTTTACGCACATCAAAGATATTTAATATCAGATTCCCGTAGGGGTCGAATTTCGCAATCCTATTATGCTCAGGGATTGGATTTGAGTTTCTATCCGCAACATAGATATAACCTGCCTCGTCTACTGCCACACCTTCACACTTATTAAAACCGGTAATCTCAAACGAATATTCTGGCTCACCAACAATTATTAAAACCCTATCCTCGGTCTGGTTATTGACCAAATCCCGCACCACCAACCTGATTGTGTATCTACCATCATTGAGCAAATCAGTATCCCATTCTCCAAGCAAGCCATTTATTACTGGAATATTTGATTCTTTTATCAATGTCCAGTTTTGTGGATCCCAGCCAATCCCATAATAGACCTGGTATAGGGCAAAGTGTGGGTCATTCGCCGTGCCGATAATCTTTATTGTTCTATTTACAAGCGTTGAATCTAATGGTGAGATTATCATTCCTTCAGGTGGTGTATTATCTAAAACCAGATTCTTGCTATTGATTTCTTCTCTATTTTCAACATGGTCCTGAGCATAATAATCAAACCGATACCAGCCATCGGGCCCTTCGCACCTCAAACTCGCAACACTATCAGGGATAATCACCCAATCCCCCTTAAATCCTCCATATCCCCCTTTTCTAAAGGGGAAAGAAGGGAGATTGTCATGCCGAACTTGTTTCGGCATCTCATCTGTGCCCTCCTGTCCTGAATTGCCTTCAATTGCCTTAAATTGCCCTAAATAAGTAAATCTATATGCCAGGTGGTCAACCCCACTTGCCACCCCATTTGACCAGATATCATAAGCAAATAAATCAAGCGGGGTCTGTGAGGTAATAAGCACTGAGTCACCAGGCAAAGGATAGTTCGGCTCACCAATTGTCAAATCGGTATTCGGCGGTGTCTCATCAATTGCCAGAATTTTTATTTTCTCTTGATTATTGCCGAGATGGTCAATCGCATAGGTGAAGAAGTTGTGCAGTCCTTCTTCGTAATTCTGTAAGTCAAACTGCACAGAATTGACAAAATAGTTCCAATCCCCGGGCTCAATCTTATACCTTGCCGAATCAACACCACAGCCCTCGTCACGCACAGTTATCTTAATCTGCGTGAACCTTCTTAAATATACTGGCTCCTCACCATATTTCGGCGCGCCAATTTCAATTGTTATTTCTGGTGGAGTATTATCAAGGTAAATCAGTTTCTCTTTTGTCTCTTCTATGTTACCCGCATAATCTACGCTTCGATAGTAGATTTTATACTCGCCATCAGGAAGACCAACAACGGTAAACGGTTCACGGTAAACGGTGAACGTCATAGTATCACCGATTGAATACTCCGTATACCAGACGCCAACCCCAGAGTCTGTGGCAGTAAACCAGATTAAGGTATTAGAAGTAATATAAGTCGGCTCCTCACCATATTTAGGTTCACCGATATGAATTTCAGTTATTGGTGGATAGTTATCTACATAGAATGAATCAAGTTTTATCGGCGAGGCATTTGCTACCCTATCAACTGTTTGGTATGAAACCTTATGCCAACCATCTCCAATCAAAAATATCGTTGCCAATGAATCATTTTCAGTCTGCCAGGGTCCATCATCAATTGAGTATTTCACTAAACCAATACCCGAGCCGTCGTTTTGATAAAGCGAATCCCTGCCCCATAAGTTTATCGGTGTTTGAGAAGAAACATACCAGATACCGTTGTAATAGTTAGAAGGCAGGCCAACTTTAAATCCCAGCAAGGGTGCCTGTTCATCAATGAATAGGTTAAAGGTTTTCTCCCTCAAATTTTGAAGACTATCCTTTGCTTCAACATTTAAATTATGAAAACCCTGGTCATAGCCATTCAAATTAAACTGAACTGAATTGTAGAAATCATTCCAGTTTCCGGTATCAACTTTGTAGCGCGCGGATAAAAGACCAGCTAATGTATCAATTGCTGTAAGTGTTAGTTGTGTCTGCCATCTGATATATTTTTCATAAGATGGTTGCCCTTTTGTTAGAATAATTTCTGGTGGTGTGTTATCAATCATAATTGAGATTGTATCACTCCCAAGATTGCCCAAGGGGTCAACGCTTGTTGCAGTTATAAGCACATCCCTTCCATCATAAACCTGGCGGGTATCCCATGGAAAATCCACTCCCGGATGCGGCTGTATTCCAATATCACCCCAGAATTGATTATAAAACTTCCAGGAGACTGGATAATCACCACCATTGAGGATCTCCACCCTTAAATTCACTATTCCAGCATTCTTTGAATTATTTGGAGGTGAAACAATCTCAATCGGCACCCCTCGGGCAACCAGGAAATAACCCTGCTCCTCATTGCTTACCCTGCCAAATTCATCCTTTGCATATACCTTATACCACCACTCGCCATTACCAGCATAATTGCCATATCTATCTTTCCCATCCCACCAGATTGATAGTGTTTCATAAGGTGTAATCGAAAAGACCTCGCTTTCATCAAGTTCCCCTTCAAGGTCATATCTTGAGTAATAGACCTGTGCCGATTTATTTACCACAACCCGGATTTTCTCACTCTCAAAGATATGTTCAATCACTGGATAACGCTCACCCGCAATCTCAAGATGAGGAATTGTATCAAGTTCAATAACTCTATATGCCACTGCACAATTCTTTTTTACTTCATCTATGGCACCTCTTGTTGCCATGAAATCTTTTACCCTGCCATCAAAGACAAAAATCTTATTCTTGCCCGTAAGAATTTCTAATTCCACACTATAATTTCCGAGCGAATCTGAATAGAACGAAATACTATCAATCGTATCGCCCCTTTGTCCGAGATTGCCAGAAAGTTTCATAAATTGCCCTGAATTGCCTTTAATTGCCTTGTCCTGTCCTCTTGAACCTTCTCCATTCCTTAAGAGCTCTGCAATGTCATATATATCATCCAAAGGGTCAGTAGCAATCGCAAAGAGATATTGATTCGGGTTTGCCTTGCCGATGAGCCTTACCCTTGTCCCGGCCTCAACAATTGCATTTTCTATCTTTGGTCTTCCGCGCACCGTGACTGTAGTATCAAGAACAGCAAAGATTGAATGGGTTGTATCTCCGGGGAAGAAGTTAGGAGCAAGGGTTATTAAAAAGGTATTGCCATCGTAAGAATGGCTGGATGGAAATTCTATCAAATCGCCTTCATCACTGACGGCATAGAATGTAAGATGGGTTGTATCAATATCAAATGTGTCAAGCTCAAAGTTATTGAAGCGATAGGTAAGGGTTGGTCTTTGTGAAGGGTCTGGAAACTTTGCCCCCTTTGGTCTGAGCCAAACAACCGGTTTTACATTTTCTCCCAAATAAGGGACATTTCCGCCAAGACCGCAGTTTCTTATTGAGACCGGCATAATTGCTGCAATAGTATCCTGATTGAAAGAATTTGATGAGAAATTTAATTGCGCCCGCCAGTATGGTGAATGAACGGTTTGTGCCACAAAATTTGGTCCAGCAGGTTGACCTATTTTTACCCTGGCAATCTTTATTGAATCAGGATAGGTATCCAAAGAATCACTGAAATGCTGTAAAATCAGATTTACATTTCCATAGACCATTGAAACATCCCAGAAACAAAGCGGACCAAAAGTTTCTTTTGGTGGCATCATCATTTTTGTGATATAACCAATCTTTTCTCCATCCCAGTAGAGCATCTTATAATAGGTATTGCAGATGCCATCAATCTCAATCCACTTCTTTGGCTGTTCTATACCGTGAATTTTATTTAATTTTGGTTTAAACCAATCGTGGACATTTTGACCAAAACCACCGGTATAATAATTGCCAAGACTCAAATCCGAATTTGTATCACCATCAGGATAGGTAATCACAGTCTGCCAGTCATCAACCTTAAGCCAGGGATTAGAGTTTGTGCCAAAATACCAGAAAGTTAGACTATCACCAGTTTGTCGGCCTGATTTAGGGTAAAAGAAAGAATATTCACACTTTTCATTCCTCAGTCCATCAATATCAAATTCATCAGTAAAGACCAACGGCGAATCTGCTTTAATTATGCCATTTACAAGATTTTCGTCAAAAAGGCTCTGCCAGGTTGGATTCCACAAATTCATATCTACACTGCCCCGAACAACCAAAAGTCCTTCTCGGTGTAATGTATCAACTTTTACACAACTGTGCCCTGTAGTTTTCGTTGCCTCCATCTTGAGCCATTGCCTCTGGTCAACAGTATCAGATGGTTGTAGAAGGTCTAAAACCAGGGTATCAGCAACGCCATACTTATTGCTGTCAGCAAGATAAAAACAGGTATCTGAATTGTTTGCAGTTTTTGCCCATTTTGAATAAGTACTGCTTGTGTCAATTTCAAGATAGATGTTACTTGTAAAAATATTACTCGCTTCACCAAATCGAACATCCACGCCGTGATAACTGAGATTAACCGCTTGGCCATAAGAGCTGCCCGAAGCGGAATGATTATCTACTTTTATGGAGCATTTATAAAAATCGGTCTGAGGAACAGGAAATTGTATATATCGAGCAAGAAAATAAAAGTCTAATAT
>CBFGIV010000067.1:0-9240 GCA_965648915.1 Caldifarciminota bacterium
GTGCCTTTACGGATTCAGAGAGTTGTGAGCGGATTGTTCTTGCTCTTTTTAACAAATATAATAACAGATGGAAGGATCGCCCTTTAAAAGCAATAAAAGAATTTACACAAAAATATTGACGCTACCAAATTTTTGGCGGTCTTGACTTAAATGAAATAATGGGTAGAATTACGCCATTATGTTAGAAAAGATTAGAAACATAGGTATTGCCGCGCACATCGATGCCGGTAAAACGACCACGACCGAGAGAATCCTCTATTATACAGGGAAGATCCGGCGTATGGGCGAAGTCGATGAAGGTTCTGCAACGATGGACTGGATGGAACAGGAAAGGGAAAGGGGCATAACGATTACATCGGCGGCAACCACCTGTTACTGGCGTGATTGTCGTATAAATATTATCGATACACCGGGCCATGTCGATTTCACGGCAGAGGTAGAGCGTTCGCTGAAAGTTCTCGACGGTATGATTGCGATATTCTGCGGGGTCGGTGGTGTTCAACCGCAAAGCGAGACGGTCTGGCGTCAGGCTGATCGTTATCGGGTGCCGAGGATTGCCTTTATCAACAAACTCGATCGGGTTGGATCGGATTATTTCCGGGTATTAAAACAGATGAAGGAAAAACTTTCGATCAAACCCATGCCGGTTCAGATCCCGATCGGCAATGAAGATTCATTTGCTGGGGTGGTTGATCTGATCGAGGAGAAAGGGTATATCTGGGATGAAGAGTCGCTCGGTGTTTCTTATCAGGAGGTGCCGGTCCCGGAGGATCTGAAAGAGACCGCCCAGAAGATGCGCGAAGCGATGATGGAGACTTTAGCCGAGGTAGATGAAGATTTCTTGGAAAAATACCTTGGTGATGTAAAGATCTCTCCGGCCGATATCAGAAGGGCAATAAGACGCGGGACATTGAAGTTAAAGATTGTCCCGGTGCTCTGTGGAACTGCCCTCAAGAATAAAGGGGTCCAGAAACTGCTTGATGCAGTGGTCGATTTTTTACCCTCTCCGATTGATCTGCCGGCAACTAAGGGTTTTGATCCTAAGACCAGTCGGGAAAAACACCGTCCGGTCGACATCAATGCACCATTTTCGGCCCTGGTCTTTAAGGTTCAGACCGATACCCATATCGGACTTCTATTTTATATAAGGGTCTACTCCGGGAAGATCAGTTCCGGCGATAAGGTTCTGGTTGTCCCGACGATGCGCACGGAAAGGATTGGCCGGATAATTTTACTTCACGCCAATAAAAAGGAAGATGTTGATTCAATTTCGGTTGGCGAGATCGGTGCGGTGGTTGGACTCAAGGAGTGTAAGACTGGATATACATTGACCGATGCCGGTGATCCAATTGCCTTTGAACCGATGACCTTTCCTGAGCCCGTTGTTTTTGTGGCGATTGAACCCAAGACAAAATATGATGATGAAAAACTCCAGACTTCACTCCAGGCCCTTTCGATCGAAGACCCAACATTCAAGATACGCACTGATGCCGATACATCCCAGCGGATTATATCTGGGATGGGTGAATTGCATCTTGAAATTATCGTCGATCGATTAAGGCGCGAATTCGGTGTTACCTGCAATGTTTCCAAGCCTTATGTCTCTTATCGCGAGACAGTAACTGAAAGAGCAAGTGCTGAGGGTCGATTTATAAAACAGACCGGTGGACGGGGGCAATTTGGAGTTGTAACCCTCGGCGTCGAGCCACTGGTAAGGGGTGAGGGGATTAAGATTAAGAATAAATTGCGAATGGGTGTTATCCCTAAAGACTTTGTCCCCGCAATCGAAGACGGCATAAGAGAACAGGCCGAGATTGGCGTGCTGGCCGGCTATCCGGTGATCGATGTGGCAGTCAGTATCCTCGATGGCCAGTATCACCAGATTGACTCTTCAGAGATTGCTTTCAAAATTGCTGCCTCAATGGCTTTCCGTGATGCGATTATGAAGGGTAATCCGATACTTTTAGAGCCGATTATGAGCCTTGAGATTGTCGTTGCCGAAGAGTTTCTCGGTAATGTAATAAACGACCTTAATGGTCGCGAAGGGAAGATTCAAAATATTACCCAGCAATTAAATGAGTATATTATCCATGCCCAGTTACCACTGGCCCATTCATTCGGTTATGCAACCGATTTGCGATCAATTACCCAGGGCCGGGCATCATATACGATGCAGTTTTCTCACTTTGATCCCTTGCCTAAAGAGGAGCAGGATAAGATTGTAATGCCGTTTAAGATTTGATAAAAAAAGTATTTATCCCCCAATTACAATCCTTGACCTTACAAAAATCTTGCGATATAATTAGTATAGAATTAAGGAAAAGTTGATGACCCATAGAATCGAAGAGCGCCGTCTTGTTACCATCCTCTTTGCTGACCTTTCAGGATTTACAAAGCTCTCACATAGCCTTGAACCTGAGGAGGTTCGGGATGTTGCTAATGTCTGTTTTGAATACCTGAATCCGCCAATCATCAAGTATGGAGGGGTAATCCATAAATATGAAGGCGATCTGGTGATTGCCCTGTTCGGACTTCCGGTTGCACACGAAGATGACCCGGAAAGAGCAATAAAAGCCTCCTTAGAGATGATGAGTCTTGTTTCCAAGATGAATGAGACCCTCTCTTCAAGATTAAAGATTAAAACCGAACTCGGCCTGCACATCGGGATAAATAGTGGCATTATTGCAGTTGGTGAGGTTGGTTCAAAAGAAAAAAAGGAATATACCATAATGGGTGAAGCGGTGAATTTTGCATCACGGCTTAAGGATACGGCAAAGCGTGGTGAAATTTTAGTTTCGGAAGCAGTCTTTCGTGCCTCAAGGTATCTCTTTGAATATGAGTCATTACCGCCGGTTTCTATCAAGGGCATAGTAAGTAAGGTTAGTGTCTTCAAACCTTTACGCATCAAAGATAAGCCTGACCCGAAGCGGGGTATCCAGGGGTTATATTCCCCGATGGTGGGAAGAGATCAGGAATTTAAATTGCTCAAAGAATGGGTGGAAGGATTGAAAGATAAAAGGTTTGGTGCTGGTTTTATCCTTGGTGATGCTGGTCTTGGCAAATCAAGGCTCTGGGAGGAGCTCAAAAAACATTTTTCTACTCGCTCCCCGCTACTTGCTACTATTCTCGAATCTCGTTGCCTATCATATAGCGATACAATGCCCTATTTCCCATTTGTTCAGATAATAGGAAAAATATCCGGGATTGAGGACAGAGATTCGCCAGAGATAGTTAAAGAAAAACTTCTCCGGATGACAGAAGTTTTATTTTTTGATGACTACAAAGAGGTTTTACCCTATTTAGGTTATCTCTTTTCTATTCGTTTCACTGATGAATTAGATGAGAAGATAAAATACCTTGAGCCGAAGGATTTGAAAATCCAGATATTTTTGAGTGTTAGAAGACTTCTATCCCGGTTATCCCGAACCCAGCCTGTTCTTTTAGCAATTGACGATTTCCACTGGATAGACCCTGTCTCCCTGGAGTTGATTGAGTTTATCTTTGATGCGCCTGAGCCATTTCCCTTGTTTTTTCTTGGTATTTCTCGGGTAGAAAAGAAACCCTATTATAAGATAAAAGAACGGTTAAGAAAAAGACTGGGTGATGATTACTTAGAGATAATATTGAGACCACTTGATATAAATTTTAGCACTCAATTGGCTAATAACCTCTTAAAGATGCCTGATTTTCCAGAAGAGTTCAGGAATAAAATTCTTTCCAAGGCAGAGGGTAATCCCTTTTGTCTTGAGGAGATAATCCGCTCATTTATCGATTCCGGGATTCTGGTTTTTGAGGATGGAGTTTGGAAACTCACTACTTGCTCCTCGCTACTTTCTACTCTTAAAATTCCAGATACCGTCCAAGCAGTAATTGCCTCAAGATTGGATAAACTTGATAAGGATACCCAGGGAGTTTTGCAGATAGCATCGGTAATCGGTCGCAGTTTCCATTTCTCTATTCTGAAGAATATCAGTGAACTTGATGAAGTGATGCTTAGCCTGCATTTAGCAACCCTTGAGGAGTTTGAATATATCAACAAACTAAGGACTGAGCCTGAATTGGAATACATCTTCCGACATCCATTGATCCAGGAGGTTGTGTATAATGGTCTATTAAAGAAAAGAAGAAGGGAACTGCATCACAGAATCGGAGAAGCGATGGAAAATGTCTTTCATAATCGGCTTGAAGATTTTTGTGAGATCTTGGCGCACCAGTATAGTAATAGCGACAATTTTGAAAAGGCGATTGAGTGGTTAAAAAGGGCAGGTAAAAAGGCAATGGAAAGGTTTGCCAATGATGAGGCAATCGGGAATTTTAAAAAAGTAATAACAATCATAAAGGAAAATAACTTAATACCTATTCACCAGGGCTCCCGGATAGAGTCCTTGGAGGCGCTTGGTGATATATACAGTTTAAAGGGTGAATATGAAGATGCTATGAAAAATTATGAAGAGATGGTTGGTTCTGCCGACAACATAATAATTCAGGCAAGGGCAAGAAGGAAGATTGCGGATATCTATAAAAATCAGAGCAGGTTAGACGATTCATTGAAGATTCTTGAATCAGCGCAGAAAGTTCTTACCAGTGATTCAAATGATGAGATAATAGAGAAATCTGAGATTTATATATTAATATCCTGGATTTTAAGGATAAAGGGAGAGATGGAAAGGGCGATAAAAGAGGGTGAAAAGGGGCTACAGCTAATAGAAAAAGCAGGAATTGATGAAAAAAAGATGAAACTTGTAAAAGCAAAGGGATTCAATAATCTGGGAGTAATTTTCTGGAACAAAGGTGAGTATGATAAGGCGATTGAATTTTATGAGAAATGTTTAAGAATCTGTGAGGGGATTGGTTATAAGCAAGGGATTGGCGCAGCAAGTGGCAATCTGGGAATTATATATAAAAATAAGGGTGAGTATGATAGGGCAATTGAATTTTATGAGAAGTATTTAAGAATCTCAGAGGAGATTGGTTATAAATACGGGATTGGCGCAGCAAGTGGCAATTTGGGAATTATATATAGAATTAAGGGTGAATATGATAGGGCGATTGAGTTTTATGAGAAGAATTTAAGGATCCGTGAGGAGATTGGTGATAAGCAAGGGATTGGCAAGGCATGTAGCAATCTGGGAAATGTGCATATGGAGAAAGGTGAATATGATAGGGCGATTGAACTTCATCAAAAGTATTTAAGAATCTCAGAGGAGATTGGTTATAAGCGAGGGATTGGTATTGCGAGTTTCATTCTGGGGAATATTTATTTAGAAATTGGGAGATTAAAAGAATCTGAAGAATATCTATTAAAATCCAAGAAGATCCTTGAGGAAATCAGAGATAAATATCATCTAATAGAAACGTATTGCATTTTTCCAGAATTACTTATAAAAAAAGAAGAAGGATTTGAAAAGGCAATTGAGTACGTTGATAAGGCACTAAAACTTGCCGAAGAGTTGGATTCAAGAGAGAGGAAGGCAATCTGTTATTTTACTTATGGAAAAATATATTCATCAATCGGTGACTTCAAATATTCAGGAGAATGTTTCAAGAAGGCGATTGATATTTATAAAGAATTGAAAATGATAAAATCACTTGCTGACTGTTATTTAGAATATGCAAAGATGTTAAAGAATGCCTGGGGAATTCAAGGATTGCCTCCTGCCGATGAATACTTCAACAAGGCGCTGGAAATCTACCAGGAATTCAAATTAACCCACGGGATCAAAGAGATCTTATCTCTCCGCCATTCTGAACCAAACAAAGAATCCCAACAAAATTTATAAAATGCACAAAATAATATATGCACCAAACGGGGTGAGGCCTGAAAGTCTGAGGGTTTAAATATTTATTATGGAATTTTAGTTGATCGTATTAAATGCCTCCTGATTTTTAAGGACTTATCAACAGGGGGGCTGTCCCCCGGGCCTCCATTATAACCCTGTCCAATCTGTGGTTCAGTCTATGGGAAGTGTTTTGAGCGATTATCTTTGCCTTGAGTCGAAAGCCAAGGATGGATAGGTCACCGATGAGGTCGAGGATTTTATGCCGGACAAATTCATCTTCAAATCTCAACGGCTCACGACTGAAGATTCTATCTTTTGTAATGCCGATACCATAAGGAGGAAGATGGGATATTCTTGGATCATCTTTTTTGATATAGGCGTATGTGCGGGCAGGAGCAATCTCTTTTATGTAAACCTCAGGGGTAATCCTAAACGAGATGACCTGATTTTTAATTATTTGATCTTTAATTGAGAGAGAAATTGCAAGCCTGGAAAAAGGTTTGACGATGATTAAAGTATTTTTTGAGGTTAATTTTATAACTTTTGATATGTTAAGATATTTAGCCTTAGTATCATAATCAATTATCTTATCTTTAATACTCTCTGTAATCTCTTTTGAACTTCCGTCCCAGAAGGGTATTTCTCCTTTTTCGCATTCAATAATGATGTTGTCTATGTTCAAACCGTACAGGGCTGAGAGCAGGTGTTCAATGACCCAGATTCCGCCGCAGCCCACTGTATGATTCTTAATTTTTATAACTTTAATCAAAAGGGGAATTATTTTCTTTTTACGATAAAAGATTATGCCGGTATCGGGTGGCGCCGGGTGAAGTCTAACTTCTGTCTTTCTGCCGGAAAGTCCTGTGCCTCTCAGGATTATCTTCTCTTTTATTGTTCTTTGATTTGCTAAAAAGTCTTGCATATGCCTTCATTGTCTCATAATGGTTTCGTGCCGGTATCCCGGACCAGATTGAATTTTTGGGGACGGATTTAAAGACCGCCGACTTGGCATAAATTATAGAATTGTCACCGATCTCCACATTATCCTTAATCCCTACCTGGCCCGCCAGTATTACATTATCGCCAATCCGGACACTTCCTGAGATGCCAACCTGGGCAATAATTATACAATTTTTACCAATCTTTACATTATGTCCGATATGGACAAGGTTGTCGATCTTTGTGCCCGCACCTATTATGGTATCACCAATCGTGCCGCGATCGATCGTCACATTTGCACCGATCTCAACATCATCATCGATAATCACGCCGCCAATGTGGGATATACGCAGATATCTTCTACCTTTTTTCACATAACCGAAACCTTCGCTACCGATAACCGCACCGGGCTGGATGAAGACCCGGTTGCCGATTATTACTTTATCAAGGATAGTTGCCCTTGCTCCGATAAAGACATCATCGCCAATTTTAACACTGCGGCCGATATAAGAGAAAGGGCCGATAGTAACATTTTTACCGATTTTAACATCTGGTTCGATAATGGCGAAAGGACTGATTTTTGAATTTTTGAAATCTTTTATCCTTTCTCCTTTGACTTTTTTCCGGGTGCTATTTTCTATTTTTTTAAGAAGATGATAAAGGGCAAGACGTGGATCGGCGACGATGATCTGATTTTTGATATTTTTTAACCGGCGCCTGGTAATAACACAGCCGGCTTCGGTTTTTAATATTTCTTTTTCACCAAAATAAAAGGTGAGATCTTCAGGTGAGGCTTCTCCCGGCGGAGCGATGTGCTGAACTGTTAATTGCCCATCGCCGATTAACTTACCCCGCACGATCCGGTTGATTTCGGTAACCTTCATTCACTTATTTTACCGAGCAGGCGTTTTAAGGCATCACCCAATTTTTCCTGAAGTTTCTGCTCTAAATCCTCAGCCGAACCTGAAGACTTATTGATCTCTTTTTCTCCCCGGATCTCGATCAACTTTAATTCAAAGTCGATCTTATTTCCCGTCTTATTGATTACACCAACAACAATATAATCGGCAGCGAGTTCTCTTCCGATATCAATAGCGACACGATCTTCGATGTTTTTGCTCAGACCACGACGCAGAAGTCCATTTTTAACCTGGAATGATTTTATGTAATCAAACTTAGGAAGGAGTTTGGTTGAAGTATAAAGATAGGTCTGGCTGAGATCACCAAGATCTTTCTCTTTGGCTTCAGAATTGCCTTCAAAAAGAGGGAAGATGGCTATCGTCTTGCGTTTGGTCGGTGGGATGACAACCGGTTCATATTCTTTGTTCAACTCTTTAATCACATCATCGGTAATATTCAACCCTTCCTGGGCATAGACGATCCCTCCCTGGGCGATATCAAGGATCAAAGTAAAACCTTCAGCCTTGGCAATCGTCTCGATTGTCTCATTTATCTTCTTTATAAGTGGTGCCATAAGTTCTGCATTCTTCTCTTCAATCTTTCCCTGCGGGCCCCATACCTGTTGAACAAAGTCCTCATACTGTCTGGTCAATCGAGCAATCTCTTCGGATTTTGTGGCACGGGCCGCATCGGTCAGGACGAGTTTCTGTGATTCCAGTTCACTCTTCAAGACCTCAATCTTTTTTTGCATCTCATTAGCCCGATCTTTATAATTCTGGACCTCCTGATCAAAGACCTTTTTCTGCTCGGCGGTGGCTTTGTATTCAGTTAATATTCTCTGCGAATCGATGTAACCAATCTTGATCTCTTTGGCCAGAATCGGGACGAAGAGGGTTAAGAAAAAAGATAGAAGATGTCGTTTCATCGAAAACTCCTTTTTTGTATTGAGTTCTTAAACTTAAGATTCTATTCATATATCGGCCAATGTCAAGTCTGGAAAAGGGATAAGAATTCTTTTCGATAAAGAGTAGAATGGCGAGAATACAAATCGATTGACGAAAGTGATAATTTAGGTATAATAACAATAGACAGACAGGAGATATAAGAAGATATTCGGTTTTTCTTGCTTCCAATTGTCTGCTCCCGTAGCTCAATTGGATAGAGCGGCGGACTCCGGATCCGCAGGTTGCGAGTTCAAATCTCGCCGGGGGCGTTATCTAACTACAGAAGTTAGACACTTATCAAACATATTTTCAACTCCTTTGAAATCTTGAAATAATTGAAGATCTCATCAAAAGCAACTTTCCATTTATCGAAAACAATGTTCACTTCTTTTTTTACCCGCACAAAGGTCTTCTTAAGAAGTTGATCTATGACCATTAAGAATTTGTCTTTGAAAGTAGAAAAGAACCGCACCAGAAAATGAGCTAAAAGACTTAAGGCAAAATGGGCAATGATCGCTGCCCATTTTCGGTTGTGAAATTTCTCTAAGCCATAATGCTGTTTGGCTTCACGAAAAAGCGTCTCAATCTTCCAACGCTTCTTAAAAATCCGCACGATTACAGAAGCATCAAGACTTAAATCATTCGTTACCAGAACCTCATACCGCCGAGACCGATAA
>CBFGIV010000068.1:0-9005 GCA_965648915.1 Caldifarciminota bacterium
AAGTCTTTAGCATGGGTGTCTCCTTTCTTTTTGTTAAACATATGGAAAGGATACACCCTTTTTATTTTTTCTCAATAAAAATTTACACAAAATATTATACACTACCAATTGGGTTATCAGGGAACGGTCTCTAAATTTTGGGCTAAAGATCAGTCTGTCAGATTGACATTTGAAATTCAATGGTTATAATCGAAATCGGTGATATGAAAATAAAGAGTCGTGATAATGCAAGCACGATTTTGCTCGTTCTAATCACCCTTATCTGGGGAGCGACTTTTGCTGTTATTAAGGATGTCCTTATATTTATCGGACCGGTTCATCTCATCTTTTATAGATTTTGCATTGCAACTTTAGTCGTCTTTCTTATATTTGTGGATAAGATTATTGCCGACCGGGGAAGAGCGCTATTACCGGGGCTGGTTATCGGTCTTATTATCTTTATCGGATTTTTGACCCAGACTTATGGTCTGAAGTTTACCAGTGCCAATAAGTCCGCTTTTATTACTTCGATGTATGTTATTATCGTCCCCTTTATCTCTCTTTTTCTTGAAAAGAAAAGAATTACTCACTGGGATATTATCGGGACGATTATGGCTCTGGCCGGTCTCTATTTACTCACCCGGCCCGAAGATTCTCATATCAATTTAGGCGATATTCTGACCCTGAGTTGTTCACTCGCCTTTGGTTTTCAGATTGTCTTAACCAACATCTGGACCAGGACTTATAACGGAGAGGTGGTCCTCTTCTATGAACTGTTTACAACCGCGTTACTGAGCTCAATCATTCTTTTTTCTGAGGACCAGGCTCCGCTTGTGATAAATCGCCGGATTATCCTGAGTGTCCTTTATATTGCAATTCTGGCAACCGCCTTCAATATCTATATTCAGAACCGATTTCAAAAAAATGTTACATCGGTCAAGGCGGCGATCATCTACACGATCGAACCGGTCTTTGCCGCAATCTTTGCTTATATCCTGATTGGTGAAATATTTACCAGGACCGCTTTTTTTGGTGCCGCACTGATAATTATTGGTCTGGTCATCTCTGAGATCACCAGACGATGAGCGATTTCTCTTTGACTATTGACAGATTGCTATTTTAATCTAAAATAGGTCGTGAGGATTGTAAAGGAGGGCAAGATGGGAAAAGAGGAAGAGATGGTATGCTGTCAACGTTGTCAATTTTTTGATACCTGTGTTGAAAAATGGTTAAAGGCGGAAAAACACGAATTGAGCCATTGTTGCGAAAAATGCCAAAACTACGAAGAATGTATGGAAAGTAAGAACGAATAAATCAAGATCAGACAGATTATCTGGATAGAAATATGAGGCCCAATATAGTATGGTTTAACCGGGTCACATCGACACAGACTGTCGCCCGGAGATTCATCAACTTAAGAAATGAGATTGTTATTGTTGCCAATATCCAGACCCGGGGGAGAGGGAGATTTGGTCGACACTGGGAATCGACCCAGGGTGGACTCTGGTTTTCGCTCTTACTTTTTCCCGGTCAGCTGGTAAATCCCATTCATTATATCACTATGATTGGTTCGCTGGCAGTAATCAAACTCCTCGAAGGTTGTGATGTTTTGGGTGCGGGGATTATCTGGCCTAACGATATCTTTGTTCGAGGTCGAAAAATTGCTGGAATCCTGGCCGAGGTCTATCGAAATGGAGTAATCTGTGGTATCGGCTTGAATGTAAATCAGCAGCAATTCTCACCGGTCATTGGCCCGGCTACTTCGATTAGATTAGAGGTCGCTCGGACTTTCGAAATTCCTTTTTTACTTAAGCGGGTGCTTAATAATTTCTACTCTTATTATCATCGCTATTTACAGGGCGACATTTACCGCCTGATTCAGGAATATCGGAAATATCTTATGTTAACAAATGAAGTTGTCAAGATTGATCTCGGAGATAAAGTTATCACCGGGATTCTTTCGGATATCGATGAAGAGGGGAGGCTGATCTTGAGGGAAACATCGGGCGTTGTCCGGCGCCTCTCAAGTGGACAGGTGCAGAGGATGCTATGGTCTTAGTGATCGATGTTGGTAATAGTTATATCCACTGCGGATTATATGCCAATGGTCGATTAAAGAAATTTAAGAAATTTTCAACCCCGGATTTTCTTTGTGATCGGATGGCAAAGGCGATGCTTTTAAATTTTAACAAAGATTTCACCCAGGTGGCAATTGCTTCAGTTGTGCCTGATGCTTTAAGATCGATGGTCCGGGTGTTAAAAAGATACTGGCAGATTCAGCCTTTTATTGTTGACGCCCGTGTTGAAACCGGACTTAAGTATTTTTATGATATGAAATCTTTAGGCCCGGATCGCATTGCCGATGCGGCCGGGGCCCTCCTCAAGTACCGGCGTAATGTCATTGTAATTGACTTTGGGACCGCAACAACTTTTAACATCGTCGAAAAGAAAGGCATCTTCCGCGGTGGAATGATCTGCCCGGGTATTGAGAGTGGGCTTCGGGGTTTAATCGAGGGGACAAAACTGCTGTCCCGGGCTAAAATATCGATGCCCAAGACTCTCATCGGTCACAACACCAGTTCGGCCCTGCGTGCCGGAGTTGTTTTTGGCACAGTTGGGATTGTTAATGAGTTTGTCAGCAGAATCAATCGTTTGCTGAAAAGGAGATTTTATGTAGTTGCCACTGGTGGCTGGGGGAGGCTTATCAGCCGGCTCACGGATGCGATTGACATCTATGACCCCAACTTAACTCTCTATGGTATCTATTCGATCTATAGATTGAATGAAAAAAAAATCGATCCTTACAAAAAGCCCGAATGAGACGATAAGACTGGGCAAGAAGATTGGCAAGGACTTAAACCCACGCGATATTGTCTTGCTTTACGGCCAATTAGGAACGGGTAAGACCCTGTTGATAAAGGGAATGTGTTTGGGTCTGGGTGTGAAAAGTGAGATCAAGAGCCCCAGTTTTGTAATCATCAATGAATATCAAGGGATCTTACCGATCTATCACATCGACCTTTATCGGGTGAAGCCTGAAGAGATTTTCCATCTCCATCTTGAAGAATATTTTTATAACTGCGGTGTTACTATGGTTGAATGGGCGGATCGATTAAAATCTTCACCGATCGGAACGACAATGAAGATATATCTACACCATCTCGATAATCAAAAAAGGCGTATAACAATTTATGATCTTAGGGATTGAGACATCAACCGCCCGGGCCTCGCTTGCCTTGATTAAAGGGCCTGAAGTTATTATTGAACGCAAAATCACCGGTGAGGTCCGCCATTCAGAGTCAATCTTTCCTGAGGTGGTAGAGATGCTCGATCACTTTGACTTCAAGCGCAACAATCTTAGGGGTATTGCGGTCAGTATCGGACCAGGGATGTTTACTGCGCTTCGTGTTGGCCTGGCATTAGCCAAAGGGCTGGGCCTGGCCTTAAATGTTCCGGTTATCGGAGTTAATACCCTTGATGCTCTGGCCCGGTCGGTCTGCACTTCACTACCATATCTTCTGCCTCTGATTGATGCAGGCCGGGGTGATGTCTATCTGGCACTATACAGGAACTCTTCAGGTCGACCTCGGTTATTAAAAGATTATCACCTGATAAAGATAGAGCAAATCGATGCTTTTTTAAAGAACAAGGTGTTAATTTTTGGACCGGGTCTTGAGGTTTTTAATGAAATTATCCAGGATAAAGCCAGGGGAAGATTGGTCTGCTTCGAACATAAATTGCTTGCTCCCTCAGCATCAATTATAGCGCAAATCGGCGCGGAAGAGTTAGCACAGGGTCATTATGCCAACTTTGAAGAATTAGAACCTTTTTATATAAAACAGCCTGATGCAGTTATCCGTCGAAATAAAAAAACTAACCGTTGCCGATATTGATCAGGTAATGGAAATTGAAATGGCCAATTTTAAATATCCCTGGCCTAAGTCATTTTTTTTAAATGACCTTAATACGCCCCAGACAATATCACTTGCTGCCTGGCGGGAAGGGATATTAATTGGTTATATCCTGGGCATGGCAATAAATGTCGAACTGCACATAACCAATGTTGCTGTTCATCTCAACTTTCAACGGCAGGGTTTGGGTCGTTTATTGATAAGCGAGATAGAAAAGGAGGGACGAAGACGCGGATGTCATTATGCTTACCTTGAGGTTCGAGTATCAAATACTCCGGCAATTGAACTTTACAAAAAGAGCGGGTATAGAATAGTTTACACAAGGAAGAATTATTATCTTGATGGTGAAGATGCCTATGTGATGGAGAAGATTCTTTAAGATAGACAGCGAAAAAATCTGGTAGAATTGGTCTGTTTGGTCTTTTTGGTCTATTTAGTCTAATTGGTTAAAAAAATGATTGACAGGGTTAGGGTTTGGAATACAATTTTGGTGGAGGTGATGGTGCACGGGAAAAGACTGATGCTTGATACCGGATGCTTGATGCTGGATAGAAAAAGAGACAAAAATGGTTTTTATAGTTCAGAAAAGCATTGACAAATAAAGAGATTGGATTATGCTTTGATGGGGGTGACTGTGAGAGGTATTAAGGTTTTGGGATTGGTTTTTCACTGTTTTGATAATTGGGGTTTTGAATCCGGCCAGGGCGGATTTTGATAACTTGGACCATCGTAAAAATTTATCCAATTCTAAATTTCAAGACCTGACCCCAGGTTGGGGTTTTGAGGATTCACTTAGAAGCCTTCCACCCCGGATGCGGCCGTTTTTTGATAAGGAATATCGAAGACAGTGCTTTGAATTTCCGCTGCAGGAGAGTCTCAATCTCCGATGCGCAGGGAGGTGGCCCTGGGGGCCCAGTTATGAAGCAACCGGCCAGAGGGATACGCTTTATCTTGCCTCAGGGAGTGGGGTGAGAATTATAGATATTACCAATCCGAGAAATCCCAGGCATATCGGTCAGGTCTGTGCAAAAGGGCTTGTCAATCAAGTTGTCATAAGAGACTCTCTGCTCTATGTGGCAAGCAGGGGGCTTGAGATCTTCAATGTTTCCAATCCAGCAAATCCGATAAGACGGTCCTGGCTAAATATTCCAGTTGGTGATTTTGGGCTAAAAGACAGTTTTGCGGTCTGTATTGGTGATAGTTTAAGGATAATCAATATTAAGAACCCTTCTAACCCAGTGAGGGTAGGGGAGTCGGCTGATAGCGGCTGGAGCATTTTTGTCTCAGGCAATTATGCTTATACTGGTCATAGATGGGCACTTTCAATAATTGACATTTCCAATCCCGCGAATCCAAGATACATCAATTCCCGTGGTGATTATGTCTGGGCGATCTGGGTCAGAGGTAATCATTGTTACTATACGACCGGCGACGGTAATTTCATAATCGTCAATGTAGAGAATCCTTTGAATTTATGGGAGGAAGGTCGTCTCAACGGGAAGAGTTCCTACGACCTCTATGTTATAGACTTCTATGCTTATCTTGCTAATTTTGATGTAATCGATGTCTCCGATTCAAGCCGCCCCAGTATCATAGGCAGTTGCACTATGCCTGGCGGTGTCGTGCCCTTTGGAGTCTGGGTGAAGTCTCCATTCACTTATGGATTTGTGGCAGATTGGTATGAGGGATTACAAGTGGTAAACATCAATGATCCGACAAGACCGAGAGTGGACACAATCTGTTTCAAAGCCGCGGACGCAAGGGATGTCTTCGTGTTAAATAATCGGGCCTACATTGCTGATAACATGGCGGGACTCAAAATTTTGGACATATCAAATATTACAGCACCCACGGAAATAGGCTGTTATGATACAGTAGGGCAAGAGCCATTGTTGAATGCGATATGGGCTAAAGACACACTGGTCTTCCTTGGAGATGATATAACACTCTTCCCAAATCGTTTTGCCATCGTTAATGTCAGGGACCCTAATAACATCATACGATTAGGAAGTTGCCATACTCCTGGGAACATTAGCGCTGAAGATATGTTTTTGAAAGACTCGATTTTATATACTGTTAATGTCTCATATTTATTTGGTTACAGAGTAGCCAATCCAAGTTCTCCGGCAAAAGCTTGTTCTTTATTTGTCGGCGGTGACGAAGCCTACGGCGTGTTTGTGAGGGATAGTTTTGCGTATGTAAACGGTACCCGTGGTCTAAAAATCATTAAAATTTCTAATCTGGCAAATCCTGTTGTCGTAAGTAGATGCACTACTCAGTCAGGTTATGGGGTCTGGGTTCGAGATACCCTGGCATATCTTGCGACCGCCTATAGAGGCCTTTTCATCATCAATGTAAAAAACCCGTATTCACCATATATAGTTGACAGTTTTATCACAAGAGACGATGGTGCAAGAGACTTATGGATTGACGATACTCTTGCATATGTTGCAAGTTGGCGCTCTTTCCAAATCTTAAATATTAAAGACCCGAGTAATCCTTATGAAATTGGATATTATCGCCCGTCCACTGCAATAAAACGGTTATTTTACGATGGTCATTATATCTATGGTGCTGCATTTGAAGGCGGGATGATTGTATTTGAGCGATTCGGTACAGAAATTGAAGAGCGTAATAAATGGTCTGGTTTAATGCCGTCTCTACTGATTTATCCGAATCCGACAAAAGGGGCGATTTTTCTAAATGCACTTAATTTTGAGAAAGAAACGATTCTTAAAGTTTTTGATGTGACGGGACGAGAAATAGGGGAGATGCGACAGAGTATAGGGGTGCTAAATTTGAAGAAAGAGTTAGATATCAAACATCTAAAATCAGGCGTCTATTTCCTGATTTTAGAAGATGGTAAGCATAAAACGACCTTCAAGGTCATTAAATTGTGAAGGAGGACAGCATGAAAAAATGTATAACAATCCTGATGGCCACTGTGCTTGTCGCCGTAGCTGCGACAAGAGTATACGATGTGGAATTAAGTGGCAATGATAATGCCACCACTCCTCGTGGTCCTGACAACTGGGTGGGGCAGACCTTTATTGCCACCTGTGATTCGATACAGTGGGCAGCGTTCTTTGTGGGGCGGTCGTCAAGAGCTGAGCCAAATGACAAATATTATCTTGGCATTTATGATTCAACAGGTGGCGGGTTTCCTTTGGGTGAAGTAAACATTCCCGTTCATTCTGATTCAATCTACCGTTTTCTTAGAGGGAATTTTAACCCAGCGGTGAAAGTCACCAAGGGTGTGAAATATATGTTAAAGGTCTGGCACTCCGGTGGTGATTCGGTTAATTTCTATTTCAACCGTGACAGCGCTTCCTATCATTATGGCGAACTTTGGGTTAATGGTCAAAAAACCGGATATGATTTAGCGGCGAGGGGAATTAGTTTCTTTGGTTTATCTGGTCTATTTAGTTTTTTTAGTTAAAAGTGTTGACAAATAAAAAATTGGAATTAGGATTAAGTATAAGGAGTGCGATGAGTAAAAAATCGATTTTAATTTTAATTGCTGGCATCGGTCTGATAGTAGCGGGTGGGTTTGATCAGATGAGGGGTTTTGAGGATTCGGTGAGAAAATATCATCAGTTTATTGATTCCTTAGACAAAGCACCAGCGTGGATCAGGGCACAAATCCTTGAGCATCACCGAAATGATAGGCTTTTCATCCCTGATTCGCAAAACATCCGATGTATAAGCCGATGGCCATTCGGGCCGAGCTATAATATCACTGGTCAGGATAGTTTTGTTTATCTTGGGTCAGGGAGCGGAGTTAGAATCATAAACATTGCTGATCCAAGAAGACCGAGGCATATTGGCAAGGTTGATGTCTTGGGGTTCGTTGGTTATGGTGGTGGGGTGGTGAGAAAAGACACTTTACTTTATGTTCTATCAGGTAATTATGGTTTACAGATTTTTAATATTACCAATCCTTCCAGTCCCAGAGAACTGGGCAGACTTCCTATTTTTGGTTATCATCAAGATCTTGGGGTAAAAGATTCCTTAGCTTATGTGGTTGGCTGGGACAGTCTATTAAGAATAATAAATGTTGCCAATCCTTCAAATCCCCAGCAAATTGGCAGTTTAAGATTCAACAATGACACCTGGGGAGTTGATGTCAAAGATAGTTTTGCATACATTGCCAATCAGACATCAGGTTTAAGAGTAGTAAATGTGGCCGATCCGAGAAATCCGAGAGAGGTGGGCTCGATTTCAAACTGGCGGGCGTTGGAGGTTTATGCTTCAGGCAATTTAGCTTTTGTAGCGGCTGGTGCGGCTGGGTTGAGAATTGTTGATGTGCGAAATCCGGCAAATCCACAGGAGATTGGTTATTTACTTTCCACTCCCTGCCGGGATGTGATGAGAATCGGGATGTTTGCGTATGCAATTAGGGACTCCGATGACTGTTCGGTTTTTTATATCGTCGATATTTCAGATTCAACGAATCCTTCACTCATTAGTTTCGTAGACCCACCGGGCTGGGGTTATGCTCTTTGGGTTTTAAATCCTTACGCCTATGCTTATACTGCCGACCATTGGGAAGGGATGCATGTGATAAATATCAACGACCCGACAAGACCAAGGGTGGATACTGTTTGTTTTGGGGCATCAGAAGCAAGAGATATTTTTGTTTTGAATAGCAGAGCATATGTTGCAAATGGCTCAGCTGGCATGAAAGTATTGGATATTTCAAATATTCAACAACCGGCCGAGATAGGAACTTATGATACAGTTGGGATATACCCAATATCATTTGAAGCTCTTTGGGTGCGAGATTCGTTGGCTTATTTGGGATATGATTTTCCCCCACAACCACCATTAAAATTCGTGATTGTCAATGTGAACTCTCCAGCAAATATGATTAGACTAGGTTATTGCCAACCTCGAGGCGAAATAGATGATATGTTTTTTAAAATTTCTGATTCGATTGTTTATACGGCTGGTAATTCAGACTTGCAAGGATTCAAAGTTAAAAATCCCAATGCACCAGTTCTTGTCTGTTCGCTTCGTCTTGGCCTTGACGAAGCCTACGGCCTGTTTGTGAAGGATAGTTTTGCGTATGTGGAGGGCGCAAAAGGAGTAAAGATAATAAATATCGCAAATCCC
>CBFGIV010000069.1:0-8533 GCA_965648915.1 Caldifarciminota bacterium
TTTTCATAATCTCATCCACTTCCAGATGTGGGGCAAGAACAACCGAATCACCGGGTTTTGCTCCCCATTTTGCCAGCGCCTTGCCACAGGGCATTTTTGTATTAAATGGAATAACCTTTGGAAAATTTTTGCTATCTTCTAACTTCTCCTTCCACGATTTGCGTCTGTAGGTCATAATTCACCTTCCTAATTTGAAATTATTCTGAGTCTTTAAATACTTTCTGCCCTTCCAGAGACATGATTTGGAATTTCAAATAACTCATTCATAGACGACAGTGTCGCCTTTTGTCCAAATATAGCTGGATAGACGACAATGTCGTCTATCCATCCCTTTGGCTTAATCATGTTTCACCTCCTCCTTTGCAGAATTTGGTCTAAAGGATTTTTAATCCTTATAAAGTCTTTGTTGCTTACATGAGTGTATATCTCAGTTGTTTTGGAACTTTTATGTCCTAACAATTCTTGAATATATCTCAAGTCAATCCCATTTTCCAAAAGATGAGTAGCAAATGAATGCCTGAGACTATGGATAGTTACATCTTTGTTTATCCTTGCCCTTTCACATGCCATTTCAAATACCCTCTGGGCTGTCCTTATTGTTATGTGTCTTTCTTTATCTGGAGCAGGAAATAACCATTTTCCAGGCTTATATAGTTTCCAGTATTCCCTTAGAGTTTTTAAAGCGGATTCTGATAGTAGTGAATACCTGTCTTTCCTACCTTTTGAACCTTTGATATGTATCAGCATTCTGTTGCTATCTAGGTCTTCTAATTTCAGTTTTACAACTTCACCAACTCTCAAACCAGCAGAATAGGTCAACATCAAAATTGCTTTATGCTTGATATTATACACCGAATTAAGAATTTTCGCAATCTCTTCTTTACTTAAAACAACCGGGAGTTTTCTATCGCTACGAGGTCTTTTGACTTCGTAAATAAATTTTCTCTCTAGCATATCCCCATAATAAAATTTGAGGGCATTGATTGCTTGATTTAGTGTTGAAGTCGCGGATTTCTTTTCCTCGGCAAGGTAAACCAGATAGTCTTTGATGTCGGCATCGGTAATTTCAGAGGGTCCTTTGCCGATAAAATTCAGGAAATCTCCGTTAAAGTAGAGGTAAGATTTGATTGTTTTATAACTGTATTTTCGTGAGAGGAGTTCTCGACGCAAATCTTTAAAATTTCCCTCACCTTTATCCTCTCCCACAAGGGGAGAGGAAATTCTATTGGCTTCTGCTTGAAATTGCTTCTCTGGTGTCGCAGGGACGACTTTGTTCTTCACAATGACATTTTGCAAGGCAGGGTCTAAATGGATTTTTTCGCCTTTGAAAATGCTTAAAATTTTCTCCAAAGTTCCATTAGTATTCGGAAAACTCCAGTATTTCTCATCAGGATGCCAACGATGTCCGCTAACAGTCTTAATCTTTTGGATATATTCGGGATAGTACGGGATAGAAACCCCAATTCTGTCCTCACCTAATTTTGAAATTTTTATCAAAGGACTTAATGCCTTATTATTAATCATATTTTATTATACTTATTACAAGTTTTTTGTCAATGGCGATGGTATTCGACGTTTAACATGAACCGTGAACCGGAATGAACCAGAGGAATCAATCCAATGAATCTGTCACTGTAATTTCGTCCAAATGAAACTGGACGCTAAGGAATAAATCTGGACACTTAAACTTTCTCGCCGTAGACAACCCAGCGCCTTGAAATACCTCTAAGGGACGGCTCTTTAGCCAATTTTAAAATAATCTCAACTGTCTGTCTGAAAAATTTTCTATTCCATTTGTGCGACTCAAGAATTTGTTCAGGGATAGCAAGGGAGTTCCATATATCGCAGGCGTAGATATCCATAATTCTGATACCTTTCTTTTTGAAGAACATTCTTGCTTCTTTCTCGCTAAAAAATCCGTATTTTTCTTCGTAGTCGTTACAATCTGATTTAGATTTTACTATTGCAAGCGCCCGCTCAGGCTCTTCAGCAAACTTTCTAATTGCATTACCGAACCTGCTCTCGGCACACATTGATATTTTCCCTTTCTTCTTTGTTACCCTTGCGAGCTCTTTTAAGGATTTTAAACCTCCACCATAGCATATAACGAGGTCAAAAGTCTCATCCGGAAAAGGCATATTACAGACATTACATTCCAGGATTGTCACTTTATCCAATAGTCCTGCTTTGAATATTTTTTGTCTCGCCACATCTATCATCCGGTGCGAAATATCACATAAAGTAACTGAATATCCCATCCTGGCTAAAGGTAATGTAATCCTTCCAGTTCCGCCAGCTGCATCTAAGATTTTTGCATTTTTGTTCTCTGGTAAATATTTTTCTAATAACTTCAAGTCTATATAATGTTCCACTGCATCCTTGAAATTCTTATAATAATCATCATATTTCTTCGCCCTTTTGTCCCACTCTTTTCTAATTTTTTCTATATCTCTAAGTTTATACCCTAACATTTAGGTAGCCTCTCTATCTACATATGACCAATTTAGTATAATTCGTTATTTAGTTTGACGCAATGAAACAGATGATAAAGCCTAATGAATCGGGTAGCTACAACAAAGCATCATGAACATTTTTCAATTGCGTAATTATCCCAATCTTCTGCGGGCAGCGTTCTTCGCATTGACCGCATTCTGTACATTTATCTGCCTTTTCTTCATCTTTAATAAACATTTTATACATCCATTTTGATTCATCAAGTGCATTATACATATAGGCATCGTTAAATATCTCAAAGATAAAAGAAATCGGAATTTTCTGCGGACATTCTAAACAATAACCACAACTTGTGCAATTTATTTTTATTCTTGATTTATAAATTTTCTTTGCTTCGTTATATAAGTTTAATTCTTCTTCTGTTAGTGTCTTCCTATGCTCAATTGATGCAAATTCTATATTCTGTTTGACCTGTTCAATTGAACTCATCCCGCTGAGAACACATGAGACCTCAGGCCGATTATAAAGATATCTTAAAGCAAATTGAGCAGGAGTTTGTTTGAATTTTGAGTAGGCAATGACATTCAATACTTCTTCCGGCACATTTCTTGCAAGTTTGCCACCGCGCAGGGGTTCCATGATAATAACACCAAGACCTTTACTATGTGCATATTCAAGACCCTTAATCCCTGCCTGAATATCATTATCAACATAATTGATATGAATCAAACATAATGACCAGGGATAGGCATCAATAATTTCTTTAAATAGCGGTAATTCGTCATGGAATGAGAAACCAGCATACCTTATCTTACCGGTTCTAAGTGCATCATCAAGAAATTTTAATACATCATAATTTTGCACAGTTTGCCAGGATTCTTTATTTAAACCATGTAGTAGATACATATCTATTGTCTCGGTCTTTAATCTTTTGAGTTGCTCATCAAGATATTTTTCAGAATCCCCCTTTTCTTTTACGAGATAGACAGGCAATTTGGTTGCCAGGTAGATTTTCTTGCGATATTCGGGTGTCAAAACCTCACCTAAAAATTTTTCACTCTCACCAGAATGATACCCATATGCAGTATCAAGATAATTTATACCATTATCAATTGCATAATATAATATTTTTGTTGTCTCAGGTTTATTTATTGACTTAAAATCACTCTTGTCTACCAACGGGAATCGCATACAACCAAAGCCGAGTTGCGAAATTTTTATGCCCGTTTTTCCAAGATTACGATAGATCATTTATAAATTCAAAATAGTAATCCAGCCGTTTAAGATTGAAGCAAAACTGACCCAGAAGATGTATGGTATCAACAGATAACCAGCTACAGATGAGACCTTGGAGAAATAAATTATCGTAAACAGAATAGCAATCCACAGTATGATGATTTCAACGAATGCAAACGAAGGAGAACGTAACCCGAAAAACAGAAAAGACCAGATGATATTTAAAACAAGTTGTATAAGAAAAATAATAATAGCGTTCTTCACAGGTGGCTCAGAAAATCCCTTATTCCAGACAAGATAGAACGCAATCCCCATAAGAACAAACAGCACAGTCCAGACCGGACCGAATAACCAGTTCGGTGGACTTATGGGCGGTTTGTTTATCGTTGTGTACCAGGTTGAAACTGACTGCCTTGTTGCCAGTGAACCGATGAACCCCGCTCCAAGTGTCAAAACAACGGAGCAAACGAATTTGAGGATATTAAAGTTCTGGGCGTTCATATTTCCTCCTGAGTTTTCCCCTAATATTTGATGTCTTTGCTCCTTGTTTTTTCATATCTTTAAGTGCATTCCTTTCCCAAAAGACACCATCAGAATATCCCTGAATGGTATGTTCTTTTTCGGCAATGTGCAATCTTTTAATAGCATAAAGACAATACTCTTTGTCGATCTCTATCATAACAAAATTTCTTTTAAGTTTTTTTGCAACAACCCCGGTAGTTCCCACTCCGGCAAATGGGTCAAATATGATGTCCTTCTCATTAGAACTTGCAAGTATAATTTTAGCAAGAAGTTTTTCAGGCTTCTGGGTAGGGTGAGGAGTATTTTCTGGCATTGACCAGAATGGAATAGTGATGTCGGTCCATATATTCGAGGGATATGTTAATCTATATTTACCATCTTTCTCTTCAGACCAATCTTTCGGCTCACCATTCTCTTTATAAGGTGCAATTACCCTCCTTTTTAATTTCACTGCCTCCGTGTTAAATGTAAAATGATTGGAAACTGTGCAATACCATATATCTTCGGAGTTATTCTTCCAGTTCTTTACCGCGCCACGCCCTTTTTCTCGCTCAAATGTAATTCTATTTCTTATGACAAAATACTTTTCGCAAAGAAGATGAATTGCTGAAGAAGACCGCCAATCGCCACAGATATATACTGATGCGGTAGGTTTTAGTAGTCTTATCATCTTTTGAAGCCACGAGTCCATCCATTCTTTGTATTGATTTACCGGCATTTGTTTGAAAGCACGCGCATTAAAACTTTTTGTTAAATTATAGGGTGGATCTACAAAAAGAAGGTCAACAAATTTTGAGGGTAAAAAACCTATTACTTCAAAAAAATCTTGATTGATAACCTGATTTAGTATTTTTTCGAGTGATATCGGGCTCTCAACTTTTAATAATTCTTGCTGATAGAACCGCCGTTCTTTATCTGATAGAGTTAAAGTCCGATTCAGTGGTGCCCCGGTCATACTTTTTCTTCATTTAAAGCTTCTCCGTACAATCCAATCTTAGACGGCGGCGTCATTTTTGTCCTGTTTGGGTTATAAAGACGATATTGCCCTCTATGTCAATTCTGAGCAGAGCACCAGAAACAGCAGGCCTTTCCCTACCCAATTTTGGAATTTTTATCATATTCTTAAAGCCCTTATGACCAGGCATAGTTTATTATATTTATCAGAAGTTCTTTGTCAACGTTAATGAAGAGTTGAAAAACATCTACTGTTAAACGCAAAACGGAATAAATCAAAGAATAAACCCTATGAATTAGGTGTTTGCATTTTTCGTCCAGTTGAAACTGGATTTATACTGGTTCAGCGGAAATCGGACAAAACAGGGGTCTGATTTAAGGTGGAAATTTTGTTAAAATATTCCTGCCTTAAAACCCTGGCTTTTGCCAGTTTCTCTCGTCGCTGTCTCAAGATCGCGTCCTTCCGACCCAGCAGTATATTCAATGGTGCAATATAGTCAAGAGCGCTATGCAACCGCTCGGTATTGTAGACATCAATAAAATCAGCAATAATCCGGCGCGCATCGGCGATCGATAAAAAACTTGACCACCGAATGCATTCACTCTTTATCGTCCGGTAAAACCGTTCGATTTTGCCATTACTCTGAGGATAACTCACTGAGATAAGGGTTTGGGTCAAACCGGCCCAGCGCAAGTATTCCTTGAACTCCTTGGCAACGAATTGCCCACCACGATCCGAGATAATCCTGGGTTTCTCGTCAGGAAACTTCTCCCGCGCTCGTTCGATTACTAACATCACATCCTGCTGCTCCATACTCGCCAAAAGCTCGTGATGCACGACATACCGACAATAACCGTCTAAGACCGCAATTAGAAACATAAACGTCCCCAGCACGTTGACATAGGTGATATCGGTATGCCATTCCTGATGGGGTCTTGTCGGCTGAGTATAACCCTTACCTTTATCGCTTGGGGTCGACGGTAAAAATTTCATCAGTAAACCAGCATCCTTTAGAACCCGATAAACACTGGACGGACTGACATAAACTATATCCTCATCAATCATCTGGTAACAAAGCCGCCGATAACCATCATCCTCATGCTTCTCGGCATAATCAATAATCGCTGCCTTCTCCCAGGGTAATAACCAGTGTGCCTTGGGGATTAATCCGTTGTGGCGATTGGGCAGGTTAACCCGTTTCTGCCAGTCATAAAACTTACCAGGACTGATTTGGACCATCGCTAATAACGACCGTATTGAATAATAACCGATTCGAGTTTGATAATTCATGATCGTTGCCACAATCTCATTCCTGACCACTGGTTTGACCCAGCGCTGGCTTAAACATCCCCATTGCTTTTTTTTAACTCAAGATTCTCGCGGGTTAACCAGGCGATTACTTCTTCGAGCTTCCCAATCTTATCCCTGAGCTTCTGTTCAGTTGTATGAACTCGACCATTACTTTTCCTTAAAGCTCCACCTAAAACCGCAACCAAACCCTCAAAAGCTTCCTTCTCCCAACGATAAAAGAGATTGGGATAGATGTCGTACTTCTTACATAATTCCGAAACGGCAACCCGATTCTTCAAATGCTCCCTTAAAATCAAAACCTTCTGCTCCGCGGTGAACCGCCTGCGATTGCTGGCCATCTTTAAACTCCTTCCTTCCACCTTATTTAAATATACCCTTTTGTCAAGTTCCATCGAAGCAGAGCAGATTCTACATTTCATAGACAAAAGTCCCAAGAAACCATTAACATCCCTAATAAAGCAAGGCTAAAGCCTTGCCCTACAATGAATTTTCAGAGTAAACTCAGCCACTACACTTACCTGTCATACAAATACCTCCAAATCGGTCACTCCAAACTTTTGAAATTCGAATAGATTTTCAATCATTCATTTTAAGCTACAGAAGAATTCCCAGATTACTTCACACGCATTAATATCATGGGTCGTCTTGCCAACCAATCTTTCGTGCAAATACTGCCAGCCATCAGGCCAGGTATGACCACCATTTATGACTTTAATAAGAACGACTTTCTTCACACTGTCTGACCATTCATATTGTAGCACTCGGGTGCCGTCATCCTGGTCTTTATCTTCAAATTCTTTTACCAGGGCTGTGTCGGTTAAATTATTGCGTTTGAGAAAAATATCGATCGTTTCATCGGTTGAAAGAATCTTTCCCCGCTTTCTACCCAAAACCTCCACTTCACCACCGTCATAAGGAACAAGTGGGTCTGCGGTTCCATTGATAAGCATAATATTCATTGGTGGACCGTTAAGATACATATCCTTTGCAATGACTGGAATACAGGCGCATACCGGGGCGACAGCCTTTATATAATCAGTAAGTGAACGAGAGATGCGAAAACACATAAAACCGCCATTGGAAATTCCAGTTGCAAATATTCGCCCTGGGTCAGCGTGATATTCACTGATTAACTTTTCAATCATTTTCCTGAGGAATCCAATATCATCAATATTGTTTTTATGGGCAAAGGATATGGGATCGGACCTATCATCATGCCAACTTTTACCCAATCCATCGGGATAGACAACCAGAAAATTGTATTTATCTGCGAGTTCATTGAATTTACCTTTTGTCAATTTAATCATTCCCTTTCCTGTTCCACTTCCGCCGTGCATAGCAATTACCAGAGGTAGATTGGACTGCTTCTGAAAATCCCTTGGAAGATGCAGAATAAATGTTCTGGTAAACCCATCATGTTCAATACTGATTTTTAAATCCTGTTCGGTTAATCCATTGCTGCATATTGCAGTGCAACCTGTTAGGAAGACGATTACAAGAAAAGCACAAAACAAATTTATGAATCTATTTTTATGTAGCATGGCTGAAGACATTAAATGATACCTTTGAATTATTTGTTTTTCAACATACAGCTCTACGACATCAAGAATATAGTCAACGTCCTGTAATATCAGTCTTACACATCATTTTAGCAATACCGTTAATGGCATTGCCTACTTTCTCATTGTTGTTTTTTCAGCATAATCTTTATTCTATCAATTACAGCACGCTTCCAAAACCATATACCAAACCAATCAAAAAGCGGTTTTGCTATCATGCGTAATAGAACATGTGAATTTGACATATCATATTCATAAGAATAGTTTATTTTAGTCCCGCCGTTTATTTCCTCCATCAAAAACTCTTCATGGCCCGCTGCGGTTGTGTCCCGATATTCGTGGAAATTCATAATAACACAACCTTAACGGCGATATTATAATCATTTAAGCCACCTTGTCACTCTTTTTCTTAATCACTTCAGACATATCACGCCAGCCGGGAATCTTCCTTAAAGTGATTTGACCACTGGCAATTAGACCATAAAGTATTATTAAA
>CBFGIV010000070.1:0-8172 GCA_965648915.1 Caldifarciminota bacterium
GAAGATTCTATAAGCAAAGTGACCAGGCAAAGAAGATATCTAATCTACCTCAGGCAGATCAAAATGCCTGAAGGAAGATATTAAAAATTGTAAGCAAGCCAGCGAATCTCTCTGCCCGATCCTTGACGCAATGCAAATAGGGCTGGCCAATTTTATCTGGAATATCAATGGAGTAAAGAAAAATCAGTTAACAGTTTGTGACATTGGAAATAAGTTATCCAAATCTCAAAAGATAGAGTTACAAAATTTTTATCTTTTACCCTCGCATCTGGCTTATAAGATGATTGATCGCCCGGTTTATCTGTTATTGAACTGAAAAACTCTAAATTACATTGTCGCCAGAGAGACAATTTTGTTATGGAAATCTTTAATATTTTGATTATATTATAACAATCGTCGAAAACCATGGGATTGAATTTTGAAAAAATCTCCCGGCGGGATTTTTTAAAAGATCTGGCTTCATTATCTCTGTGCCTGGGATTTATTGATGGTCTGTCCGGGCAGGAAAATTCCCGTGACTCTGATTCAAAGACTGGTGCAACAACCGAGATGGTCGAGGCCCGCTACTATAAAAAGACTGATCAAGGTAAAATCCAGTGTCATCTCTGTTTTCGAAGATGTCTGATTGAGAATGGTAAGCGGGGCTTCTGCCGTAACCGCTTAAATCGTGATGGTATACTTTATACCCTGATCTATAATCGCCCCTGCGCCCTCCAGATCGACCCGATTGAAAAAGAGCCGATGTACCACTTCTTACCCGGCACCAAAATTTTCTGTATTGGAACGGCAAGCTGCAATTTTCGCTGCCTCCACTGCCATAACTGGCCTATGTCCCAGCGACCGCTTGAGGAGACGGAAAACTATTATATTAAACCGGTCGAAATCGTCCGCCTGGTCAGAGAGCACAACTGTCCAACCCTATCTTTCACCTACAATGAGCCGACTGTCTTCTTTGAGTATATATTTGACATCGTCAAACTGGCAAAAAAGGAAGGACTGAAGGCGATCTTCCACTCGAACGGTGCATTGGGAGATGAACCACTGAGGGATATCCTGAAAATTATCGACGGAATTACCATCGACTTAAAGGGCTTTACCGAGAAAGTCTATTCAGAAGGCTCTTCAGCAAAATTAGAACCGGTCCTGGAAAATTTGAAACTGATAAGAAAATCCGGAGTCTGGCTTGAGATTGTAAATCTTCTGATCCCGACCAGGAATGATAACCGATCAGATATCAAGAAGATGTGTAAATGGATAAATCAAAACCTCGGCCCGGACACTCCACTCCACTTCTCGAGGTTCTTCCCGAATTATAAACTTTTAAACCTCTCCCCAACCCCAATCGAGACCTTAGAAGATGCCTATCAAATTGCTAAGGACGCTGGTCTTAATTATATCTCAATCGGTAATCTCCCAGGTCACAGATATAACAGCACTTTCTGCCCGCAGTGTGGTAAGGTTTTAATCCAACGCACTCACTTTACAGTTCATAAGATAAATATAAAATCCGGAAAGTGCCAATACTGTCAATTGCCTATACCCGGCCGCTGGCAATAATTCAAATCGACCGCTTCGTCTTTTAGTCTACTTTATACCCTGATAATCGGATTTGAGCAGTTCAAAGGTTCCCTGGAGTTCTAACTTAATCATTGCACTGCTATACAGAACACCGCCGAATGTCCCGGTTAGATTGGGTTCAGTCGCGGTAACCGTAATATTACAGGCACCGCGGTTTTCTGACCAGTAACGGTCACCGACTTCATCCCAGTACTGAAGTTCAACATTGGGTTGCCCTTCAGACCAGGAGCCGGTCGTCTGTTTGGGGAATTGAATCCAGATCGCGGGATGATCAGATTGATATGATCCACCGTTGGCACTGAAACTGACAATCTGGGCAGTATCGGAGTTTGCCCACCAGCCATAGAGTTTCAATTCCTTGTTTTCACCCTTAACCGTCAGGTCAATCTTTGAAACTTCCTCTTCGCCACAACCCACAAAAACAGAACATAAGATAAAAACAACGAAAAGTGCATATCTTTTTATACCTTTCATAATATAACCTCCTTGAAGACATAAAAGTTTTTATTAGCCAATTGAACCAAGTTGAACACCTGCCTCATTGAGTTTTTTGACAATTCTTAAGTTGACATCATTCTTTATCTGATCGAGATGAGGAATATCGACGATGTAGTATTTAACCATAATATCGAGACCATCTGATGCAAAACCATTAAAGATTACATTCTTCTCCTCACCAGTGCCTGAGACCTCACCTATTGCCTCTTTTATTAGACCGAGTGCCTGCTCAATCTTTTCACCGGTGGTCTTAAGATTGAGATAGATATGCATCTGAATCAATCTCGGATAGACCTTCTTCTCATCAGCCAGCTGCACAAAACTCGGGGCCGGGAGTGAAGAAATTTTATATACCAGAAGATAGAAGATGACCGCCAGAATCCCGCCGATAAGAAGGACCAGCCATCTATTGATAAAGATCAGCGAAACGAGAAAGAGGAAGATAATGATCAAGAGATAGTGGATAAACCGGGCACCCTTAGGAGTCAAGGATGAGATCAGGACGGTGAGGAGGTTTATCAGAAACCAGCTGAATGTTAAATAGGTAAGAAATTGAGAGGCCTGGCCAAAAGGCTCATACAGTCTGATCGGTAATACTAAAAAAGTCTGCGCCAGCGCATAGCCGGTAACCAGAATCAGCATCAGGATCGGCTGGGTTATAATGCTTAAGATCTTCTTTGAAGGGGGCCACCGATCTTCGAGATAGCGCTCAACGATAACAAAGAGTAATGAGATGATCCAGGTGACAATAAAAGAGACGACCATCAGTCCGAGAAATATAAAATTGCCGCCGCTGAAAACAGTCTCAGCGGTATCTAAGAGATCAGTTGCTCTTTTCATATCTTCCTCCTCTATTTATATGCTCGAAATTCAACTTACCTGAATTTGATAAGCAACACATCACCATCTTTTACCTCATATTCTCGCCCCTCGACCTTTGCCTTACCTGATTTCACGGCTGAGGCAAAGTTTCCGGCCGCGATCAGTTCATCAACATTTACAACCTCAGCCCGGATAAACCCGTCTCTCAGGTCGCTATGGATCTGGCCCGCTGCCTCCAGTGCGGTGGTACCCCTTTTTATTGCCCAGGCCCTGGTCTCTTCGCCCTTTATTGTGTAAAATCGAATCAGGTCCAATCGCCTGAAGCAGATTTCGATTAGCCCTTCAATCCCATCGGGATTCAGTTTTAAACTCTCCCGTAGTTCTCGTTTTTCGGTCTCCGGGAAATCGAGAATCTCCTCCTCAAGCCCGACCGAAAGTGCATAGCCCTTAAGATTGGTTTCGACCCGGCCATCACTCGGAAAATTCAAGACCACCTCTTCGGGCTTAATTACCAGGAGCGGTAATTCGAGGAGAATTTTCAGAGGGATTTCAGCCGGATCCGGCTTCTGCCCTTGAACAATAAGACCTTTAACCCTCTCAAGAATCTCTATCTCCTCTCTGGCTTCGACCTTCTTCTTGATCCGATCCAATCTCCTTTCAATCATCTCGAGATCAGCCATGAACAATTCATATTCGACAATCTCATAGTCCCGTCTGGGATCGATCGACCCATAAATATGGGGTATATTGGGGTGGTCAAATACTCTAACCAAGTGAAGCATTAGATTTACTTCCCGGATATGGGCCAGGAATTTATTCCCCAGCCCTTCACCCGTACTCGCACCTTTAACCAATCCAGCAATATCAACGAATTGAATCGTTGCCGGTGTCTTCTTCTGGGGATTGGTAATCTGGGCCAATCGCTCAAGCCGCTCATCCTTCACCGCAACAATACCGATATTCTTATCGATTGTTGTAAATGGATATAGGCCTACCGGCGCCCGGGCTTGGGTAAGGAGATTAAAGAGGCTCGACTTCCCACAGTTTGGTAAACCGATTATCCCGACCTTCATTTTTTTATATTCCTGGTATTTAAGAAGGTCTGGGCTGCTTCAAAACTCCTGGTCAGTAAAAGATGGATCCCCTCAAGCGCCCGATCGAGCATCTGCCGGACAACAATCAGTTCGTTCTCAGTAAAATTAGCCAGCACATATTCAGAACGCCCTATCCCAGGTGGCTGGCCAATCCCCAATCTCAAACTCATAAAGGAGATAGTATCGAGGGTCTCAATAATTGAGCGTAGACCCAGATGGCCTCCATCTGTTCCTTTCTTATAAAGTTTAGTTCTGCCGAGATCAAGATTTAAATCATCACAGATGACGAGGAAAGAATCCTCGTTATAGCCTCTGGGGAATTTAGCATTCAGAATATGCCTGACCACGATCCCGGAATTGTTCATAAAGCATAATGGCTTACAGAGAATAACCTCGGTATTCATCACAACTCCCCGGGCAAGGGCATAATTGAACATCTTCTTAAATCTTAGATTATGATGCAGGGCGAAAAAATCGAGAAACATAAATCCCAGGTTATGCCTGGTCATAAGATATTTAATACCAGGATTCCCCAAACCGAAGAAAATCATCTGGTTCCTTCTTTATGCTTTGCTTTTTTCCTTCTCTTCTTTTGGCTTTTCAGCCTTGGTCGACTTAACCTCCTCTTCAGATTCTTCTTCCTTGACTTCCTTCTTCTCCCGGATAAGTTCCGGTTCTTTCAACTCCTCGGTTGGTGGTGGCGCCGCAACCTCCTTGGGGACAAGGATCGATACAACAGTTGTATCTTTGGGGGCAAGAAATTCGATACGATCAAAATGGAGATCGCTGATGTGTAAAGAATCACCCATTTTCAATTTTGAGATATCAACTTCGATATGAGGGAGGACATCGTCCGGTAGACATTTAATCTCAACCTCACGAAGATGATGGTCAAGAATACCCCCCTGTTTTATCCCGGGGGATTCACCTTTCAGCATGATCGGCACCTTCACGGAAATCTTCTCCTTTAAGTGGATGTGTTGAAAATCGACATTCAGCAACTGATCATTGAAAGGATTCTTCTGAATCGACTTGATAATACAGGGGAGTTTTTCTTTGCTGTCAACCAGGATATCGAGGATGGTCGATTCGCTCTTCAATTTCCCCAGTAGTTCAACAAATTCTTTCCTATCAATCAAGACTCCTAAACTCTCCTCACCATGCCCATAGATAATTCCTGGGATCTTTCCTTCCTTACGAACCTTCCGGGCAAACTGTTTCCCTTTTTTATTGCGACTTGATACCTTCAAAACTTCTCTCATTGTATCTCCTTGAAAAGGCTACTGATTGATCGCGATTGATGAATACGAAGTATTGCATCACCTAACAATTTAGCCACAGTTAAGACTTTTACTTTTTTACTGAAACGATCCGGAGGGATAGAGATTGTATCCGTTACTATTACTTCTTCGATCGGAGCTTCATCAATCCGACGCCGCGCCGGTCCGGAGAAGAGCGGGTGGGTTACACAGGCCAGAACCTTTCTCGCACCCTGATCTTTTACTGCCCGGGCCGCATCAACAATCGTCCCACCAGTATCGAGGATATCGTCAAAAATCAATGCGGTTTTATTCCTGGTGTTACCGATCACATTCACAACGGTCGAGAGATTCGGTCCGGTCCGCCTTTTATCAATGATAACAATCGGTAGTTCTCGGCCCAGCCGGCGTGCAAAACCGCGGGCCCTTTTAACCCGGCCGACATCCGGCGAGACAATGACATAATTTTTTAAATCTCGCTTGCGGAAGAATTCCCAGAAGACGGGCACTGAATAGAGGTGGTCAACCGGGATATCAAAGAATCCCTGAATCTGCTCAGCATGAAGTTCTATCGTCAACACCCGGTCGGCACCCGCCTTGGTGATCAGATTGGCAAAGAGCTTTGCCGAGATCGGGACCCTCGGTTCATCCTTTCGATCCTGCCGGGCATATCCAAAATAAGGAATGACGGCCGTGACCCTTTCGGCCGAGGCCCGGCGGAGCGCATCGATGAAGAGGAGAAGTTCTATAAAATTGTCTCCAGGCGGGTAAGTCGACTGGACAATAAAGGTATCACAGCCGCGGACATTCTCGTTGATCTTTATCTTAAGTTCACCATCGGCAAATTTAGTCACCGCTGCCTCTCCTCGAGGTATGCGGATGTATTGACAGATCTTTTTGCCCAAATCATAACTGGCGCTACCGATAAAGACTTTTATACTATTTTTCATATCTTAATTTCTCCTTCTTCAGTTTGTTAATTACTTAACTTGATCTCCCCTGACTGGGGCGGGGGGATTCGAACCTCCACAACAGGATCCAAAATCCTGGGTCCTAACCATTAGACGACGCCCCAAAATACTTATTGATAGAAATCTGGTTTAACCGTCTCAACCTTAAAAAAAGTTCTTTGCCTCTGGTTCAGGAATTCTGAAATTGCCTCTTCTGATTTCTGGTCAACAATCGCATAGATACTCGAACCTGAACCTGATAGTAATGCGCCAATTGCACCGAGTTCTAAAAATCTATCTTTAATCTCTTTCAATTCAGGATAGGTTCTGAAAATCAACGGTTCAAAGTCATTTATTAGGTATCTCCTGATCCCGTTAAAATCCTTCTCTTCAAAACTATCCTTTAACATATTAATCAGGTTTGGGTCTTTTGTCAAGTTCGAAAGGTCGATGTTTGAATATGCCCAACGGGTTGAGATCGAAAAGCCCGGATAATAGATGATCAATCGCATTCTGGGTAGATCAAAATAATCCAGTTCATCACCTCGACCCCGGGCCAGGGCCGCCCCCCCTTTGAGGAAGAAAGGGACATCCATTCCTAAATCTTTAGCAATCTCAACAAGTCTATCATCAGAATTTTTTAGATCGAAGAGGGTCGCGAGGGTCCTGAGAACCGAGGCGGCATCCGAAGAACCACCTCCCAGTCCACTACCAATCGGGATCGCTTTTTTTAAGATAATTCTTAGACCACGGTTTATTTTAAATCTCTTAAGAAAGATCTCAGCTGCGCGATAGGCCAGATTTGTCCGCGTCGGGGCAACCGGTATACCTGAAGTTATCAATTCAATCCCATCTTTATCAAGATCGACCTCTAACTCATCCCAGAGTGAGACGGTTGTAAAGATAGTCTCAATATTGTGGTAATTATCTTCCCGCTTATTAACGATCCTCAGCCCGAGATTGATCTTAGCAAAGGCTCTTGATGAAATCATCCAAAGCCTCTTCCCAGTGGCGCATACTCTGCCCAAAGATGGATTCATAAATTCTTGAGCCCAGTTCTGCGTCGGGTGGTCGGCGCGCCTGGAGTTTCAGTTCGGTCAGATTGACCGGAGTAATTTCCGTAGAAAAACCCATCTTCCTTTTTGCCGCATTGAGAAAATCAAACCATGAACCCTTACCTTTATTGACCAGATGATAAATACCAAAATAGTCGGTCGAAATTATCGGCACCAGATGGGTGGAGAGGTCTCTAATATATGTAAAGGAACCAAACTGGTCAGCAATAACCCGGGCCGTAGGCGGTTTTTCTTTCTTTTCAATCAGTTTCGATGCAAAGGTCTTGGAATTTTTACCAAATAGCCAGGCCGTCCTCACTATAAAATATCGATTGGTTAAAGATCTTATTACCTCCTCACCCAGGAATTTTGTCCTTCCATATTCATTTATCGGATTGGGGCTATCCCATTCATAATACGGTGTCGATCTTGAACCATCAAATACATAATTGGTACTGATATATAAAATCCGGGCACCGGTAATGACTGCGCCCAAGGTTACATAGTAGGTTGCCAGGACATTTACCCGATAGGCCAGTTCGTGGTCTCTTTCACACAGGTCAACATCACTGATCGCCGCCAGATGGCAGATAAGATCAGGGCGGAATCTCTTTATTGTGGAGATTGTTAAATTAAAGTCAGTAAGATCGAGTTCTCGCTCTTTCGGGGCTAAAACCTCATACCCTTTCAGGTGGTTGATAAATTCTGAACCAAACGCACCTTCACTGCCAGTCAGAAATATCTTCATAACTTAAGAAATATACACACATTTTATCGGTGGTCAAGGAGTAAAAAATCTGAGTCCTCTCCACTTTTTTCATGCTGCCTCCGGTTCTAAACGAAGAGGAAATTTAATAAATTGACACCGCCTGATTATTAAAATACCTACCCGAAAGATACTTAATAACCGCTTGGA
>CBFGIV010000071.1:0-7852 GCA_965648915.1 Caldifarciminota bacterium
CGGGCAATGTATCCTACATAGGTTGGGACTTCGGTTCCAATAGGACAGACATGTTGACAGGGAGAAGAAATAATGTTTTTGCATACTACTGCCGGGCATCTTTTATATTTAATATGTGCAATGTATTCATCTTTAAAATATCTCAATGTGGATAAAACCGGATTCGCTGCAGTCTGACCGAGACCACACATTGAGGCATCTTTAACTGCGTATGCGAGTTCTTCAAGCACCTCAAGGTCTTCCATCGTTCCTTCACCATCGGTGATTTTCCCGAGGATTTCCCACATTCGTTGTGTCCCTTCACGACAGGAGAGGCATTTGCCACAGGATTCATCCCTTAAAAAATTCATAAAGTACTTTGCCACATCAACCATACAGGTATCTTCATCCATTACAATCATTCCGCCAGAACCCATCATTGAGCCGGCTTTCTTAAGGCTTTCATAGTCAATAGGCAAATCAAGAAGTTTTTCTGGAATACAGCCACCCGATGGTCCCCCGGTCTGGACCGCCTTAAATTTCTTATTTTTAGGAATTCCGCCGCCGATTTCATAGATAATGTCTTTTAATTTTATGCCCATTGGAACTTCTACAAGTCCTGTATTATTTATTTTACCGACGAGAGAAAATATCTTCGTTCCCTTGCTCGTTTCTGTTCCGATCTCAGCAAACCACTTTGCACCCTTTTCTATTATCTGCGGCACATTTGCCCAGGTTTCTACATTATTTATTACAGTCGGCTTCCTCCAGAGTCCTTTTTGCACAGGATAAGGTGGACGCTGCCTTGGAACTCCAATTTTTCCTTCAATTGCCGCAATAAGGGCGGTCTCTTCACCACTAACAAATGCACCAGCACCCCTTGATACTTCAATATCAAAGTCAAAGCCGGTTCCCAGAATATTTTCACCTAATAGCCCGTATTTCCTCGCCTGCTCAATTGCTATCTTTATTCGTTTTAATGCCAGTGGATACTCAGTACGGACATAGACATACCCCTTCTTTGCTCCAATTGCCTTGGCCCCAATTATCATTCCTTCAATCACAGCGTGCGGGTCTGCCTCAAGAACACTGCGGTCCATAAATGCCCCCGGGTCTCCTTCATCACCATTGCAGATGATATATTTTTCATCCCCAGGCTGCATTCTACACCTTTCCCATTTTAGACCTGTTGGAAATCCTGCCCCACCCCGCCCCCGCAGTCCTGATTCCTTAATTTCTTTAATAATTTCTTCAGGTGTCATCTTGGTGAGCGCTTTCTCAAGTGCTTTATAGCCATCAAAGGTGATATATTCATCAATATTTTCCGGGTCGATACGGCCACGGTTGCGCAGAACAATCAACCTCTGGAGTTTGAAGAACCCAATATCGGACATCTTTGGAACTGGTATCGCCTCGGCTGGTGGTGTGTAGAGAAGTTTTTTCGCCGGCCTTCCTTTTATCAGATGCTCTTCCACTAAGTAAGGGACATCCTCTTTCTTTAGTCTTTGATAGAAAACCCCATCCGGTTGGACAACAACAATCGGGCCACGTTCACAAAAGCCATTACAACCTGTAGAAATCACCGCGATCTCATCCTGCAATTTTCTTTTATTTATCTCTTTTATTAATGCCTCTTTGATCTCATAAGAGCCTCCTGCTACACAACCGGTTCCCGCACAGACCAGAAGATGCATTCTATAGGTTTTCAAGAAAACCTCCTTCCTTAAGAAAATACCTAAAAGTCCAAGTGTCCAAAATACCTAAATACCTAAAAGAAAAAGTCCAAAAGTCCAAAATACCTAAATACCTAAATTTCATTGAAGACATTTATAGATTATCGTAGAAAGAATTTTAATTAGTTCAACACATTCGTTAAGGTGAGGGTCAACTATTTCCTTGTTCAACAATTTTGAGTCAATTATCAGTCTTAACCAGTATCTCGTTTCCTTAGCTTCTTTGAATGCAACATCAACTCTATACACAAAATCATTGAGTGTTAGTGAACCATCAGCTTCTTCAAGATTAGAACCTACCAAAGTGCCTGATTTACAAATTTGTCTTCTTATTACCTTACCTTCATCAGTATTTGGTAATTTTGAGGCGCGTTCTAAGATAGCAAGAGCAAATTTGTAAGCCCGTTCTTTCAGTTCATCACTTATGCTGTATTTCTTTTCAATCTTTTTAGGCATTTTCTTTTCTTTAGGCATTTAGGCAATTTAGGTATTTAGGCATTTTAATGAGTGGTTTCACTCCCTACGGCAAGGGCATATTCGGTGACTATCTTGCCCTTCATAATATGTTCAGCGAATACCTTCTTAATCTTTTCGGGCGTAAGGTCGACATATTTAACCGGTGCTTTATCAACAAGTTCAACCGTCGCCATTGGTTCTCTACTGCAAAGTCCGGCACAGCCCGAGGTTGTCACAATGACATCGTTCACCTTTCTCTTTTCTATCTCTTTCATTAAGGTTGTCAGAATTTCACGGGCACCTGCAGCGATACCACAGGTTCCCATATGAACCGTTACCCTGGCCCTAGCCTTTCCTTCTCTTAAAACACGCGTCTTTGCCACTTTTTCTCTGATCTTCTCAAGGTCACCGATTTTAAGTTTTTTCATTTGTTCACTCCTTTTTATTCAAATTATTTTTGTAGGGGAGCAGCTTTTATGACTGGCAGACGTCAAGAGAAACCCTGACCCTACAAAAGCGTCTGTTAGTTTGTAATTTTTGTTAATCATTTCCTGCCTTTATCCTGTTGAGTTCCTTTTTTATTTTATTTCGTAAGAATTTTATCACCTCTGGATTATTTATCGGGATTCCATCAAGCGCATCTTTTATCTCTCTTGTATCAAGTTTAAAGCATTTATTGTCTTTACAATGTTCATAGATAAAATCTATCTCATTCCCCTTTGTTCCGATGAGTGCGGTAATCGTATCACCCATATTCCCTAAGGGTCTTCTATCAATATGATCATATTTCATCGTCGCCTTCACCGTAGTGCCCTTCCCCAACTCTGATTCTACCCCAATTTTACCTTCTGCCTCTCTCACCGATTGAGCAAAAAGGGATAATCCCAGACCCACTCTCCGGACATTTTTTGTTGTATAGAATGGATCAAGGATCTTCTTTAGCACCTTGTTGTTCATTCCTTTACCATTATCTTTTATTTTGATTTTCAAAAAATTTTTTTTGATATTCTCATCAATCATAATCTCAATCTTCGTTGCACCAGCATCTATAGAATTTTCAACAATATCAAGAATATGGAGTGATAAATCCTGCATTAAATTCTGCCTATCAATTGAAATCCTAAATTCCAAGCACTAAATCCTAAACAATATCTAATATCCAATTTCCTAAACCGCGAAATTACAATTTGGAACTTCGGAATTTGTTTAGTGCTTAGAATTTCTGATTTAAGATTTCCCATTAGCATTCTATCTTTCTGCCATTTTTATCTTTTAATGCCATTTTTATTTCTTCGATTGTTGGTTCCGCGAGGAGAAATTTTGTGGTTACTTTTCCAATATCCTGTAGGAAATGGGCATCGGAACTACAGAGAATTGGGAATTTTTTTATCCCTGGATTTTTTTTCATTACATCTTCACTTGTAGTACAGGGAGAGATTTCTACTGCGTCTAATTGAAGGTCTTCGGGTATAAATCCTAATTGTCCGATTAAACTGTACGCTTCACGGTCAATGTGTGAGGCGATTGCAACTCCATTTAGTTTGTGAATTTGTGCGACAATCTCTTTCACCGACAAACTGGATGCCCCAATCAATAGTCTCTCGTTATATCCTTCAACTTCATCATATTCATTCGCAATAATTTGTTCTCCAAAGAGTTCAGGATTATTATTCCCGGAGGGCAATTTTTGATAAACCAAATCTTGCATTTTCAATGTGTCGCTCAGTTTTTCAAAAATCCCAACAATATGGACCTCTTCTCTCGTGCATATCTCCATGCCGGGCAGAATGGTTAAAAAATAAGGCCTGCCCCTGCAAACCAAATTCGTGGCCTTTATCACTGCCTGAATATTCTCGGCCGAATTATGGTCACAAACTCCTATAATATCAAGACCCTTTTCGAGTGCCATCTTCACAATCCTCAAAGGTGACATAGTTAAGTCTCCGCAGGGCGAGAGACAGGTGTGAATATGTAGATCCGCACGAAACCATCTTAACATACTAGTAGCAAGTAGCGAGTAGAGGGTAGAGTGTTAAAAAGAAGGCGAAAGAGAGAATGGTTATTTCCATTTGATGATTAAAGATTCTAACATTGCTCGAATTTCGTTTAATACCGCGACACGTTTATCAATAAGTTCTCGTGGCAATATTTTATTCAGTCTTTTATACCTTCCTTTAGCCTCGCCAGCAGAGCCTTTAGACATGCGAAAAAAGTTTTTTATCTCTTTACCTGCTTTCCTTTCGTATCCTTCTTCCATGTTGGCACAAATAGAATCAATACATCGCAATTGATTCACCGCGAGTGTTCTCCCTGCGAAGCTCTTCTGCAAAATGGGCAAGTCTATTGCCAAAAAGTCTTCGAACAATTTCACTGCCTTCTGATACACTTCAAAGTCTTCGATACTCTTTATCTGCTTTTTATTATTCATTCTCTCTACTTGCTACTCTCTACTCGCTACTCATTTTAATAGTCCGTACAGTCTTCCAACAACTTCAAATCCTGATAAATCTGTTGTCATGATCGGTATCTTTTCCTGTTCCGCCTTTTTGATTGTTTCCGGTTCAAGTTTACGATTGGCCGGGATAATAATACCAGAGATTTCTTTCAATACTGCTACCGCTACAATATTGGGGTGTGTCTGCAAAGTCACCCAGATATCCCCTTTTTTTGCATTTGCCATTACATCACTGAGCAGATCACTCACATAACAACCGGTAACTTCTCGTTTTAACAACCGGTCACCAACCTCAACCTTAAGGTGGAGATTTTTGACAATCTCAGCAAGTTCAAAGTTTTTCATAATTTCTCTCCGCACAAAAATAGACAATTTTTCAGCCCCAGTCCATAACGGACAACATCTTCAGCAAATGTCTCACAGTCTGGTGCACCACATACACCACAATTTATGCCCGGCAGTTTTTTTAGAATCTTCTCCTTTTCCTTTATTTTTCTTATCGCCGCATCTTTATCCGGGTCAATCGGTGGAAACGGTTTTGGCTTTATATCTCGCTCGAAAGAGAAAAATTTCTTTTCGTACAATTTTTTTACATAATTTGTATCAATCCGGTTCTTTCCACCAAATTTTCTTATTAACTTCAATATATGGCTTTTGGCCAAAAACCTATTTTCCGCTGTCAAAGGGCCACCGATACATCCATCAGGGCAGATCAAACATTCGAGATACTCAATATTCTTTATCTTTCCGGATTCTATATCATTAAGAATCTTTATTGTATCATATACACCAGAGACGGCAACTGAGGCATCCTGTTTTATCCCTCTAATCTCACCACCCGAGATTGCCCAGCCTATACCAATACCACTTGCCTGGCTCTGTGTTTGGAGGATAAATTTCCTTTCTTTTCTCTTTAACCGTGTCATTATTTGGTTATAGATCTCTTTGATAGAGATTGCACCATCCAGGTAAGATTTTTCCATCGTTTCCGGTCTGTTTATCGACACCATCTTGGCTGGACAAGAAGTGATATGAAAGATACCAATATCTTGTTCAGAAATTTTATGTTCTTGTGACAATTCCTTTCTTAAATTCTTCGCCGCAATTTCCCTGGGTGGTTCCATACGAATTATCAAAGAAACCAGACTGGGGAAAAGGCGTTGTATTAAACGGACAACCACGGGGCAGGTTGAAGAGATTATCGGGCGGGGTGCCTTATTGTCTTTGAGATACTCGTCTATGGCTATAGAAGTCATTTCGCAGGCGGTTGCCTCATCATAAACATAATCAAAGCCAATGTCTGTTAAAGTGCTGAGCACCTCATCGGGCATAATATCAGGCCCAAATTGTGAATAGAGCACTGGAGAAGGTAGTGCAACTTTAATCTTAAAACGCCCGATATCCGAAGTTTTAGTTGTAAGGGGATTAATCGCATTATATGGACAGACCCGATAACATTCACCACAGTCAATACATCTTAAATCATCAATCTTTGCCTTTCTATCTCTCACTCTAATTGCTTTTGTCGGGCAGGCCTTCATACAAACAACGCACCCAATACACTTTTTATCATCAATTTGTACAGAATGATAGATAGTGGCTTCAGGCATTTTTGCTATTCAAATTTACTATTATTTCAAGACTTGTTCCTTTTCCTACCACAGAAGTAATATTGAAATTATCGGCATTTTTTTTTATATTAGGTAATCCCATTCCTGCACCAAAACCCATCTCTCTCATTTCGGGAGTGGCTGTTGAATAACCCGGTTGCATAGCGAGTTCAATATCGGGTATCCCCGGGCCTTCATCATCGACCTTTATAAAAAGACGATGAGGTGTTAGAACAAGTTTCATTATCGCTTTTTTTGCATACATTACAACATTCATTTCTGCTTCGTAAGCGGCAATCGCAACACGGCGAATAATCTCCGCATCAATACCAATCTCTTTCAAAATATTTTTAATCCGGCAGGAAACTGAACCTCCATTAATAAAGTCTCCACCCATAATTTCGAATTCCTTCGAGATTACTTCAGTCTCTTCCATATGCCTTTATCTCGGACTTTTAATTCCTTTTGTATACAATATTCCACAGGCTTCAAACATTGAAAAATTGCAGGAAAGTAGAGGAATGTTACATTCTTCGGCAAGTTTAATGGTTTCCCTTGAGGGAACTTTACCACGAACAAATATAATCGCCTTTATCTCTGCTATCTCACAGGTCCTTACCGCCTGATTATTTGTCAGTCCGGTCAAAAGCAACTCAGCTGGGGTTGCCAGATGGAGGACATCACTCATAAGATCAGAAGCAATAACGGTGTTAATATTAATATCTAATGAAATATGATTAGTAATTACTTTCGCCTGGAGTAATTCTTTAAGTTCGAAAAGGGTCACTTTTTTCGTGCTTTTCTCTTTCCTCGACGAGCAAGTTTCGATTTCTTTTCTTCTGTTTCTATATCGGTTAAAATTTTATCCGCTTTCTGAATTGTTGTCTGTGCATTATATTTACCGTCAACAACAACAACCGGTGCCAGAGCACAGCAGCCCAAGCAGTTTACTGTCTCGAGCGAGACTCGGTGATCGGGTGTAGTCTGACCAGCAGATATATTCAGCCTTTCCTCAAATCGATTAAGAACGGTTGGCGCTCCTCGAACATGGCAGGCAGTCCCCAAACACACGGTGATATTATGCTTCCCTGGTTGAACGAGCTTAAAAGCCCTGTAGAATGTTGCCACACTGTAAACATCAATGAGCGGAACACAGAGTTTTTCCGAGACCAATTTTAATGCTTCCTGAGGCAGCCAGTTATACTTTTCCTGTACATCCTGCAAAATTGCAATTAAAGCATTCTTTCTATAATCATATTTTTTGAGGATATTATCAATCTGTTTTAGGGTAAAATCCATTAGTGGACTCCTTTTGTACGGTATATTATAGCCAGATTTCTATAAAAGTCAATAAATCTATTTATAAGGTAATTTTCCATCTGTCAGGGGAAACCCTTATTTATAATATAACATAATGCGCTGACTAAATAAGTTATTTGATAAAAATGTTACTTTCTTTGTCTTATTGCTTTGAGAAAAATCAACACGGTTGACCTGATTGGCCTTTAGAATTCAGTTGCTCTAAAAAACCTGTAAGTGGTTGTGTCCCACTTGTCGTGGAAATTCTAATGGCTATAATATACAAAAGGAGCTAAACCATGAAATATGCTGAAAAGATG
>CBFGIV010000072.1:0-7398 GCA_965648915.1 Caldifarciminota bacterium
CTTTCTTGTTAAAATGTAAATAAGTCTTTAGCATGGGTGTCTCCTTTCTTTTTGTTAAACATATGGAAAGGATACACCCTTTTTATTTTTTCTCAATAAAAATTTACACAAAATATTATACACTACCCGTTGACCTTTAAACTTGACAGCGGTCTTTTTTATAATATGAAGGGCAATAAGCACCGGGTCCTTTTAATCATTATCGGGCTGGCGTTCCTTATAAGACTGGGGCATATCCTGTTCATCCATTTTTCCCCACTCGGGACAAGGGTCTTTATCGATTCTGAGATCTATGATGCCTGGGCAATGGAGATAGTAAAAAATGGGCCGATCGGTAGTAGGCCATTTTATCAGGATCCTTTATACCCATACTTCCTTGCACTATTTTACGCAATCTTCGGTCATAACCTTTTCATCATCCGGTTTGTCCAGATCCTTCTCGGAACCGGCATCTGTATATTGATCTACCATATCAGTAAAAACCTCTTTCAGGATGAAAGGGCGGGCCTGATTGCATCAATAATCTCTGCCCTTTACCAGCCCTTTATCTTTTATGACGGCGAGGTTGAGAAGACCGGCCTGGCGGTCTTTCTTTCAACCCTCTTTATCTGGTCACTGATCAAGGCGTATAAGAATCGATCCAGCTGGTTCCTGAACGGGCTGACAACCGGTCTGGCAACGCTCACCCGGAGTAATTTTTTTATTCTCAGTTTTATGGTCCTGTCGATTCTTATCATCCAGAAGCGATGGAAAGGCCTTCTCCTTTTTACTGCCGGCCTGGTTATTGTTCTCGGACCGGTAATGGTTAGAAATTCACTAATTGCTGGCGAGCTTACCTTTACAACGACTCAGGCCGGAGCAAATTTCTATATTGGCAACTCCCCTTATAATACTACCGGTGACTATGCACCACCCCCCTGGATCCGAAGACATCCACGCTTTGAGGAAGAAGATTTCAAGAGCTATGCTGAGCACAGAATGGGAAGACGATTAAAACCTTCTGCCGTCAGTCTTTTTTACTTTAAGGAAAGTTTTACTTTCATCTTCACTCACTTTGACAAGTTTCTCAAATTGACCGGGAAGAAGATCTTACTATATTTTAATAATTATGAAATCCCCGACAATCAAGATATTGGCTTTGTTGCCGAATATTCACCGATATTAAGACTCCCGCTATTTCAATTCGGTATTCTTTTCAGTCTGGCAACAATGGGATTCTACCTTACCCGTAAGAAGACCATCGATTTAATTATTGGTCTGAGTTTTATCCTCTTTGCCCTCTCGACCATCGTCTTCTTTGTCTTTTCCCGCTATCGGATTCCATCCCTATCTTTCATTCTTCCCTACGCCGGATTGGGCTTAACAAAATTTTGGGAAAAATTAAGAACGAAGGCATGGCGCGGTATGAGAAATTCTTTAATGGTTGCCCTCCCGGTTCTCATCTTCACCCTGATCCCGGTTAAGTCCGAAATTGAAATAAAAATAGTCAGGGCCCAGTGTATCGCCAATCTTGCTACCAGATATTATCAGGAAGACAGTGTCGCGCGGGCAATTTTTTATTTTAATCGAGCACTGACCGTTGCCCCCTATCATACTAATTCCCTCCATGACCTCGGCGTGATCTATTATTTCAAGAAGGATTATGCCCGGGCCGAAGATTATCTCTCCCGCTGTCTCAGGATTGAACCCGATCACTATGCGGCGAATTTCTTCCTCGCCCGGGTCTACGAAGACCAGGGCCGGTTACCTGAGGCGCTGGAGTTTTATAAAAAGGCCCAGAAAGTTCAGCCCGGAAATCTTGAAATTCAATTTAATATCGCAACCGTCCTGCAGAAGCAGGGACGATATATTGAGGCAATAGCCATCTATAATGAGATGCTACGAATTGCACCGGACGATCCCCGCATATTTCACAATCTCTCGGTTGCCTATTTTTATTTGAAAGATTATCGACAGGCCCGGATCAATCTCGATCGGGCAAAAGACCTCGGTATGGTACCGAATCAAGCCTATGAGCAGGCCTTAATTAAAGCATTGAGCCAGTGAAGGTTTCTCGTTGATTTTTAATATATTTGCACTATAATCAATCTATGTTAGGACTTGTCCTCGGTGGTGGCGCGGCTAAAGGTTATGCCCATATCGGTGTCTTAAAATTACTGGAGGAAGAAGGTATCAAACCCGGGATTGTAGTTGGGGCGAGTATGGGTGCATTGATTGGTGCCTTCTACGCCGCGGGATTTTCTCCAAAAGAGATAGAGGAGATTACGCTTACGATAGACCGCAGGAAAAAGCACTGGCTATTTAATATCAGCCCGACAAGGCAGGGTCTGGTTGATGGCCGGAATATATTAAAGTTTCTAACCCCTTATCTGGGTGAAAAAAAGATTGAAGACCTCCCGCTGAAATACGGTGCGGTAACTACGGATATTAAAAATGGTAGCGAGATCGTCATCACCACGGGTAATCTCTTACAGGCGGTCCGGGCCGCCATTGCGATACCGGTTATCCTGACACCCCATCTGCATTTAGAAAGGACCTTGATTGACGGTGGATTTATCAGCCCTGTGCCTGTGACTGCAGCGCAGAGTCTGGGGGCAAAAAAGATTATCGCGGTAAATGTCCTTCATAAAGAGGATTTCCCCCGTAGAGTTTCAGAAACCAGTGCTACCGATAGAAATTTTACGATCAAGCAGATATTTAAAAAGACCATCGCGTTGATCTTTTCAAGACTGATCGATTATCAGGTCGAGAAGATGAAGGCCGGCGTTTTAATAAATATCGATACCAGTGATATCGGTTTGAGCCAGTTTGAGAAGGCAAAATTGGCAATCGAAATCGGTTATGAATCAGCGCGGAATAAGCGCGACGAACTGAGAAGATTACTTAAGAATGAAAATTTGAACGGGCAGAGGGCCCGAAGGAAAGGTTATGGAAGATAGAGCAGACGCAATGCCCAGGCGGATAGCCTCCCTTGATTTGCTCAAGGCCTACGGTATCTTGATGATGGTCCAGGGGCATACGCTCGATGCGATTTTGAATTCAACGGCAAAGGCGACGGGGATTTATCATTTTCTGACTTATTTGCGCGGTTTTACCGCCCCGGTATTCCTCTTTGCCGCCGGGATCGGCTTTATGATCTCCCTCAGCCGGCGCAAAGACGATGCCCCCCTGAAAAATTTACTTATCCGCTTACGCCATTTAATTCCCATCATTGCCTTCGGCTATTTTTTACATCTCCCCTTCTTCTCACTCTATAAACTTCTTTTTCGAACGACCCGGACAGAGATCGCTCAGTTTTTCATCAGCGATATCCTTCAGGTAATTGGTTTTACCATCATCGGATTACAAATTCTATCGATCTTTATAAAAAAACCCTCAGGTTTAGCACTTTTCAGCGGCATAGCTACAATCCTATGTTTTGTTTTAACCCCTTTCTTCGGATTGATAAAATATCCCAATGATATACCTATTTTTATATTTCAACTTTTAAGTAGGGCGGGCGGCTCACTATTCCCGATGTTTCCATTTTCAGTCTATCTTCTGGTCGGGATCATTGCTGGATATTCTGTCACCAGTAAGGTCTTTACCAAAAGTAAAGCCAAATATTATCTTATGCTTGGCGGAATAATTCTCTTATCGGCCGGATGGGCATTAGGACGGTTTGGATACGCTGAGAATAGATTGGGACAGTTATTCTTCTTCCACGGTTCTCTGGTTGCCCAAAGAATTGGTGGGGTCACATTGTTGTGGGCGATATTTATGCTCTTCGACAATGCCAAAGGGTGGTTGGTGCGAGTCCTGACCGACATTGGCAAAGCTTCATTTTTAATCTATGTTGTCCATATTATGATTGTCTTCGGCTCGGTTGCAAACAAAAATTTCAGTCTCAAAAATTACTGGGGAGCAAATTTGACCTTTGGCCCGGCCACCCTGATTGCAATTATTGTTGTTTTAACTATGTGCCTCTTAGGAATTTTGTGGATTCGAATAAAAGAGAAGTATCCCTTATCTGCTAAATGGTTCCGTAATGCAATCTGGTTCTTTATCCTTGCCCTCTTTTTATTCCGCCCTTACTGATGTCAAAGGCGTAGATGGGCAGGGTGATGAAAAATAAACAATTCCGATTAGAGCAGTCAGAAATGTCGCGTAAAATCATATTGCTCATCTTCTTTTTTCTTATCGGATTTTCTGGCCTGGTGTATGAAGTTATCTGGTCCCGGCAGTTGAGTCTGGTCTTTGGCAGCACGGTATATGCGCTAAGCGTAACCCTTGCCTCCTTTATGGCCGGCCTGGGTCTGGGTAGTCTCTATTTTGGTAAAGTTGCCGACCGAAGCAAAAATCCCGAAAGACTCTTGGCCCTGTTTCAGATTATCACAGGCATTAGTGCCTTTTTGATAACAATCGTCGTGCCCTTGCTAAATTCACTTTATCCGGCAGTCTTAAATTATACATATCCACCATTTTTTATAATCTCTCTCTTAAGTTTTATCTTCTCTTTTATTCTAATCTTAATTCCAACTTTTCTGATCGGTGGTTCTTTCCCTCTGATGGTAAGGATTTATACAGAGGATCTCGAGGAAACAAGCCCGGGGCTCGGGTTACTTTACGGAGTAAATACTTTTGGGGCAGTGATTGGGGTCTTCCTTTCGAGTTTTTTCTTGATCGGTACGATCGGCATAAAGAGAACCGCCTTTCTTGCCTCAGGGATAAATCTTCTCATCGGTCTTTTGCTTTTGTCTCTCCAGAAATTACTTGTTGCTGAACCAGTGCTCATCGTCGAGGGGCCAAAAGATCGCCAGATGAAATCAGAAAATTATCAGCTCTGGCTCGTGGTAATTGGTCTATCGGGCTTTGCCGGTCTGGGCTACGAGGTTATCTGGACAAGAATTCTTTCGATAATTTTTCAAAATACAGTTTACAGTTTTGCATTAATTCTTACGGCTTTTCTTTCCGGTATTACTCTCGGCAGTTTTTGCTATTCAAAGATCCATCCCCGGAAGAGGAGTCAAATTTCGATTTTTGTTCTTCTCGAAGCAATCCTCGGCTTATATGTTATCATCCTCGCTCTTATTCTACCCGAGTTACCTGCGCTATTGCTGATGATTATGGGTAAGGCGGATTTAAACTGGACCTCAGCCCTTATCTTCCAATTCTCTACTATCCTCCTTTTGATGATGCCTGCAACTACTATTATGGGGGTAGTCTTTCCTTTAACAGTCAGTATTTTGACTGAAGACTCAGCAATCATCGGCCAATCGTCCGGGCTGGTCTATGGGGCAAATACAATCGGTGCCTTACTCGGGTCATTGGTAACCGGCTTTCTCCTGCTTCCCGGTCTCGGGGTCCATCCCGGTACAAAGGTCATGGCATTTTTAAATATTCTTATCAGTCTGATTATTTTAACCTCATTCAGACTGACCAAAAAGTATCTAACCATCACTATCGGCACAATTTCTTGTCTAACGATCTTCTTTTCTCTTATCAAAAATAACATTATTCTGCCCCCATCCATCCGGCTGGGACTGGGTCCAAAATTTAAACTTCTCTATTACAAGGAGACAGCTCCAGGAACAGTCACGGTGATTGAAGATAAGGCAACCGGTGTAAGATCCTGTTATGTTAATAACAGTGCAGTCTGCGGCACGACTTATGATGCCCTCAAGGCTGTCCGCTTGCTCGGGTCTCTGCCGATGCTTTTGCATAGAAATCCGAAAAAAGTCCTTGTAATTGGATATGGACTTGGTATAACCGCATCAACGATCAGTCAATTCCCAATAGAGAAACTGGACTGTATCGAAATCTGTCCGTCGGTCATTGAGGCAGCAAGATATTTTATTGATTTCAATCAGAATGTCCTCCAGAGGCCTGAAGCAAGGCTAATTAAAGGTGACGGCCGTAATTTTCTCCTCCTGAGCCCGGAAAAGTATGATGTGATCTCCTGCGATCCAACCCATCCGCTCCTGGGGAGTGGTTCACTCTATACCCGGGAATATTTTGCCCTCTGCCGACAGCGGCTCAATCCTGATGGGATCACCTGTCAGTATCTACCGCTCCATAAGACCTCACTCAAAAGTCTTGAAGCCATCATCCGGGCATTTTGTGAAATCTTCCCGAATTCAACAATCTGGCTGGCGGTGTCTCACGGAATACTTCTGGGGCAGATAGAGAGGAGCCCGATCGACTATAAGGTGCTGCGTGAAAGGATGGAAAATGCAAAAATCAAAAAAACCCTTGAATCGGTTAATCTCGTTACCCCGGAAGAGCTTTTGAGTGCATTTATTATGGATCAGGCTGCGGTCAAGAAATTTGTGAATGGTTCAAAAGCCAATACTGACGATTTTCCTTTCGTTGAATTTTCGGGTAGTCAAAGTTTAGGTGAAGAGACCTGGTCAACCAATATGACCGCCTTGTTAAACTTCCGCAGCGATGTGGGTAATTTAATTACCAGTATAGACGAAAAAAAGAGGGAAAATTCCCGACAATGGCAGAAGGGAAAATTCCTTATGTATCAGGGGATTGTTAGCATAAGAAGGGGATTGATCCGAGAGGCATTTCAAGATTTTTATCAAGGGCTGAATATCAACCCTGCAGATCAGGAACTGAGGTTGATAATGGAATCAATAAGTTCAGAATGAATCAATTAATTTGATCACCAATTTCTTCAAGGGAAGGCAAGAAACTCTTGCTTAAATTTAACCATCATAAAACCAATACCACAACCTAAAAGTCCACCGGCCAGGACATCGGTTGGATAATGCTCTCCCGCGTAAACTCTTGCAAAACCGACCAGCGTAGAGTAAATAATCAAAGGAATAGTCAATTTAGGGTAAAAATTACTGTAGATGACGGAGGTCGTGACCGCAGTTGTGGTATGGCCTGAAGGAAAAGAAGAATCCCAGCGTGAATATTCACCTGAAGGCCTTTGACGGTTGAAGGTATATTTCAGTCCGATGGTGGTTATCCCGCTTATTGCCAGTCCAAAGGTTGCGAGTTTTGCCGCCTGATATTCACGCTCACTGCCCAGTGTATAAAGGGCAATGGGGACGAACCAGCCTTTTCTTGTATCAGAAACGAACTCGACCCCATCGACGACTTTATCGAAAAAACTGCATTTCATATTTTGATGGATTGTTTTAAAAATTTCGCCTTCCAGAGTAAACCATTCCTGAGCAAAAAGAGGATTTATTAAAATAACCGCCAAAATAAATCTTTGCACCATAATTCTATTCTATACAGATTTCAGGGGTTGTCAATCGGCGATAGTAGATCTAACAGCAATGCCGAATGAATTTTTTTCTCACCTTTAGTTTTTAATTTTAGTTTAAGAAATCAATGGTTTTGATTATTCAATAGACCTTTATTAACCATCCCCAAAGTTATTTTTTCTCACTTAACTTT
>CBFGIV010000073.1:0-7358 GCA_965648915.1 Caldifarciminota bacterium
TTAATAAAGGTCTATTGAATAATCAAAACCATTGATTTCTTAAACTAAAATTAAAAACTAAAGGTGAGAAAAAAATTCATTCGGCATTGCTGATGTGAAAGATCTTTAAAAATTTGAGGATCTAAGACTTGATAGAAATTAAAAATAGAAGCCGGGATAGACTTTTAAGCCATATCCCGGCAAATTGATCAACAGTTTTAACTTATCGAATGATGAGTTTGCCTTCTTTTTGAACCCGGGGGCTTGAGAAATGATAGAGATAGACACCGCTGGGAAGTTTGGCGCTGTTTTTATCCAGCCGATCTAAAGTTACTGTTTCGTTCCTTTTACCGGTAGCGACTCCGTGAATTGTCTTAACATTTCTTCCTGAGACATCAAAAACCTTCAAAGTAAATGGGCACTTTGCTGGCAATGAAAAACTTATCGAGGTCTTATGAGTAAAGGGATTGGGTGCTGGCTGATTCACTTCATATACCGATTTAGATAGTAAAATCTCATCTTCGATTTGTAACAACTGGGTGATTTTGATATCGCCCCCCTGATAAATAACTTTGGTTGAATCGGGGAGCAGGACATCACTCTGGATAAAAGCGACAATGTGGCAGTAGTTAGACCGCCAGCCGGTGGCAAGGGTAAATGGACGGCTTCGTATAACTGAATCGCGTGCAGCAATAGTTACGACTTCTCCATTATTATCAGGTAGATAATCGCGTGCCACATGATTGTGCCAGAGGTCTCCATTTGGTGCCGAATACTGGATGCTATCTTCGGTAACACAGAAGATGAGACGGCCGGTTATAGACGCCGTAGAGTCATTTCTGAATTTCGCATAGATTGTGCCCTGACGTGTTGCCCCATTGTAGACTCCCCACATTGTCTGGGTAATAGTGGATGGAAGGTTCATCCGCGCGGTAATTCTTGAACGCCAGTTTTCGTAATCGTTACTGCCGTGTTTGTTGCCATCATACCAGAGCCAAGGGGTGACATAAAACCAATTACCACCTGAGTAGTAAGGTGGGGGGTAATAATACATACGCTGGCGTGCTTCAGCACAATATAATGGATATGAGCTACTGATATGCATTTCAATCGGTGCGATTCTTCCAGGATAGTCCCCAACAATCTGGTCCAGCGTACCGCTGGCCGGATTACAACTGGATCAGCCTTCCTGATAAAGCTCTTCACAGACAACGACGCGCTGGGCCGAATAAGCCAGCATGACGATACCTGATGCTAATAATAAGACGAAGAGCCTGTCTTTCACTTTACACCTCCTTTCCGAAGAAAAGTCTACTATAATTATATACATTATTTAAGTTTTGTCAAGCAGAATTTTTGCTGAGTGTCGGCGCACAGCGAAAATATTCCTTAAAAATAGATGATAGACTTTGCCAATAAAATAGTTGCTGTCCGTATTTTGCTACAAAATATCATTGCCCTCAAAATAATCCATTGTAAAAAAATATTTGCCATCCATCTGTCCAAAGTTATGGACCTTTATCAGATTAGGATGTTCAAGCGAGGCGAGGGTGCGAAATTCTCGTTTAAACCTGAGGAGTTGCTCCTCTTTGGTGAGAGGAGATTTTTCAATATTTAATATCTTCAGGGCAAAAGTGGCACCGGTCTTTTTTTCTTTCACTTTATAGACCGTGCCCATTCCACCCTGGCCGAGTTTCTTTAATAGTTGATAGCGCTTCATTAGCCGAGATTGGACGATTTGTTGCTTACACATAAGCTTCGTCCAGTTGACGATGCCAAATTCTTTTTGTGTATTTTTTAGCTTACTTCAACAGTAACAATTTCTTGGTCTGGTTGAAGTTATTAGCCTTGATCTTACAGAAGTAAATTCCACTGGCAAGTGATTTTCCTTTTTCATCTCTTCCATTCCAGGTCAGGGAGTAATAACCGGCTTTTCTTTCACCTGCAGTCAGTCTCTTTATAAGTTTACCACAGGCATCGTAGATTTCAATTAATACTTTGCAATGGACTGGCAACTGATACCTAATGATTGTCATCTTCTGGAAAGGATTGGGCGAATTTGAGATAGCAAAATCTTTAGGAACGAGAAGATTGCTTTCGACTGACTGAGCACCTCTGCCACCACCAGCGCCGGCTTTTGATTCTTCATATTCACAGACAATCAAGACACCAAGCACCGCATTACCGCTTAAAGATTTCACCTTGGCATAAATAATACTATCCTGATAGAGTTCAACCGGGATTGGGGCTTTTAATCTTTTCATTGCTTTCGGTGGCACAGTTATTCGACCGATTCCTTTGCCATCGATTTCAACAATCAGTTCGCTATTCTGGCTATTTTCGTGATAAAAAACTCCTTCAACCTTATAAAGTCTCCTGGGATTGAATTTGCCCATCTTGTAATATAAGTAGTCATTATCATAATCAACCGTCTTATATGATTCTTTGCCATATTTATTGAAACCGGTTCTTTTAAGATTGAATGGTCCGGGATTCTCCTTGCCGGCATCGGCAACATATAAAGGCTCGTCAGGTTCTATCGGTAGAGTACAAAGTCTGAATTTGATATCATACGGCGCTTGATTCTTCTCAGTCCAGGTAAGATAATATCTTGTCTCGGTCAGCGTCTGTTTACGAACCATATGGGAATAGATTGATTTTTCGTTGGAAGTACTGATATTGACCGGCGGCCGCCAGCCACCACTAACCGGGTCAAAACGACTCAAAAATATCTCGGAATTGACACCTAACCCTTCGGTCCAGGTGATATTGAGACCGGAGAGGGTCGGGTAAAGAGAAACATCCATTGTATTGCTGACATTCCAGATCTCGCTCCACCAATGGCTACCATCATAATGATAGGTATATCGAAAATAGATATCCGGATTATCACCCGCACCAAACCCAGCATAGGTGATATTGGCACAACTGCCATTCGTTTGAAGCGATGGATAACTGCCACCTTCAAAGCCAGAGACCTGCTCAATATTATGCCAGCCACCGGCATCGCAAAAGTTGTAATAGACTGCTCCTTGCTTCGCCCAGGTGGCATGAAGACTATTAAAATCCAGCATAAAGTCGATCGAGGCAAGACCGCAGGGTTCACCTGAGTCTAAGACAGTGGGAAATATTGGCCAGGGCTCATAGATATTAAATACACCATATAAAATTTGATCGGTCGGTTCATCGGTATTGAAGATAATATGGCCATAACCTATATTATCAATTGTAAAAGATGGCGGACCGATGGTGAAATTTATCTCCTCGAAGATTACAAAGGGTGAGGTCCAGCCTGTGCCATCATAGCGACTATAATAAATACTTTGACCATTGCGTCCCCGCCAGACCAGGCAGGGTAGATTATCCCCTGGGTTTAAGGAGATTGCCGGATGACAACCTTCACCAACTTCCATCTTACGTGACCAGCTACTACCAGCATTGAGAGATTGAACCGCATAGATGACTTCACCTGATTCATAGGTAATCCAGATCTCGTCCGTGTTTTCAACCCGGATCATCTTACGAGAGTTATTGTAACTTGTTGCCGTATCAGAAGAGGAAACAAGAGATTTTTTGAATGGCGGCATATAAGAGTAGAGACCACCAGGCCAATATTCATTTAACCTGCCCATTGCACCAGCATAGGTTTTATCAGGATAATCAGGGTCAATGGCAAAATCATTTGGCCATCGATACTCAAGAAAACCTGTAGTTATATCAATCCATCGTGCACCACCATCAACCGTAAGATAAATATAATCATACGTTGACGCATAAAGTATCGATGGTTCTTCTGGATCGATACCATGTGCAACAATCCATTGGTCACCTATTCCGCTACCTCGATAGAACCAATTTTGGCCTGCATCTGTGCTCTTGTAGACGCTGTTTTCAGTGCCTGCATATAGTTTGTTGCCGTTAAAAGGATCAATCGCAAGGGAGTTTACACAACCGGTTGGTAATCCATTACCGCTTTCAAACCAGTTTGCGCCAGCATCGGTGCTCTTGAATACCCCTGGAAGTGTGATACCCGTTCTGTTATTACCCAAATAGAGTGTGTTGGTCGCTTGCTTATCAACCACCAAGGCGCTTGTCCAAGGTTTGGTCCCTGGAAAGTTACCAACGCCAAACCAGTTTGAACCACCATCAATTGTCTTTATTACCGAGTAATTAAAACCTGGACAAGCCCAGAAACCAGCATAAGCTATCTGATTGTCAAACGGATGAGGGGTTATACAAGTGAGCAATGCCGAGCCCCCTATCTGAGTATATTCCCAGACTTTTTCCCAGCTCTTACCAAGGTCTACGCTGCGCATTATCCTTCCGCCACGCGTAAACAGAGTATAGCCAATCGTTGCATAAAATCGAGATAGATCCGAAGTTATCTTAGCGTCCATACTGGCGGCATCGAAGTCTTGTTCATACAGAGGGGGAATGTAACTAAAGACATCATAGACGGTTTCCCAGTCAGAACCGGAATTGATACTTCGCAAAAATCTATCTTTGGTAATGTAACAGTGATACCCAGAACGAACATCATATCCATAAGAAGGCGCACCCACAAATCCTTTGTTCTGCTCCTGCCAAGTCTCTCCAGCATCATTTGAAATATAAAGCACACGGTGGCAACCGGCCCAAAGTTGATTCGGATTAATAGGATTAATCACAATCTTACCAATCGCTGTTTTAATCATTCCCTGCTCTTTTGGAATCCAGGTGGTACCTCCATCGGTCGTTTTATAAAAGTTGTGCATTACGCTTCTCGCACCTGCATAAACGATGTCAGCAGAATTGGGATCAGTGCCGAGGCAGAGAATCTCTTCTTCAGGTGGTGAGCCGGAGAGTAAGAGCCAGCTTGCCCCACAATCAGTACTCTTATATATTCCGAAATCAGTGTGCGAAGCATATGCCACGGCTGAATTTGCAAAAATCACCGAAAGGAAATGGCCTTCTTGCACACGGGTCCAGGTCTCACCGCCATTGATTGAACGATATAAACCATCATCAGGGCTTTGTCCTGTGCTTGTTGCAACCATAACAATATCTGGATTAATAGGATTTATACAAATGCTCGTAACATTGAAACCAATAAATCCCTTTCCTTCCCAGTTAATACCATTACTGGTAGTTTTAAACAGCGAGTTAAATGGCGCGAAACCAGACGCACCGATGAATAGGATATCCTGATTGGGTGCTCGTGCCATTGTAATACAACTAAGGGTCGGATGGTCTATACCGCCGGCACGATAATCCCAGGTCGCACCTTGATCCGTGGAATAAGCAACATTTTGGGAAACTACTGAAGTGTTGCGTATAATAAAGACATGGTTTGCGTCATCGTAGCGAGTCACGACATCAAAGCAGTGTTTTGTGGCGTCCTCGGCATGGAGCGAATCCCATTGTTGACCTTGATTCGTACTGCTGTATAATCTTGAGCCGTCAAAAGCAATGTATACACAAGGACCAGTTGAAATTGTGCCTATAGACATGCCATGGACCATAACGCAAGGTGGGCCATACATTGGCTCCCATCCAGCATTTAAAAAAGCGAAAAAGATTGTGTTCAATATTAACAGAACTCTCATCTTTTCCTCCTTGATTACCTGAGAGACACTATCTTTTTGATTAAGTTCCCACCATTTCTATTTTCAAAGCAAATAAAGTATATACCCGGTCCTATTTTTCTCCCCTTCCCGTCTCTTTTATCCCAGATTGCTTGATAAACCCCACCCTGTCTTCTGAAATTCAAGACTCTTATAAGACTTCCTTTGACATCATATATCTTTAAATTCCTAACCTCGATATGTTCATCAAAATACTTGAAATATACCTCTCGAGCTGAGGGATTTGGAAAAACGAAAAATTTATCATTACACATTGTCTCAAGGTCAGCGATTCCTGTGACTAATGATTTTCTCTTATAGTAAATCTCCCCCCATCTACCTAATGATTCGTCCCGTGCATCTGTCCAAACAAGATGGAGAAACCATTCTGCTAATGCAAAGGCAGGGTCCGACGAGTTATACGGGGCTTTGGTTAACCTTACTGGCTCCTGCCAGGATATACCGAGGTCAGTACTTAGCCTGTAATATAGGTCGTATGTCCAATATTGGGGGTCATCACGGGCATCCGGCCAAACAACATGAATGTTGTCTCTTTCACACACAATATCTGAAAACCATTCTGCCATATGCCGGTCCGAGATCATGGTAAATTTATCCCAGGTGGCGCCGGTATCTCGACTGCAACTGTATAAGATGTCAAAAAGTGGCCCCCCAAATTTACTATCGAGCCAAACAACATGCAATTTGCCAGTTTGGTCAGCACATATTGCTGCGAATTGGGACATCGCTGAATCTATTTCTATAACTGGAGTCCGCTGAATCCAGGTAGAACCGCGGTCACTACTCCGGATTGAAAAAATCGTTCGGGCAATGCTATCGTTTGCCTCAAAGGTTGAGATAAGATATCTACCATTTACTGCAATCCTCGGGATCTGGTTGGCTTCAGTAACAATTTGGAGCAACTGCCATGTCCTACCGTTATTTGTTGATTTTGTGAAAGCAAGCCTGTTGTCATGGTGCATACAGATAAGAAAGATTGTATCGCCTCTTGAAACGAGATCGGGATGATGGGCTGGCCCTCGATAAATCGTATCGATGCTGCCCCAGTTGTCTCCACCATCTGTGCTTCTACAAATAAGAAGTGCATCAGGATGCCCGCCACCAAATTGAGCCCAAACGATATTGATTATGCCTTTACTAATAGTAATATCTGGGCTAAATTTATGGGACGGTATCCGTTGTTTGGTTATGAGAATGTCTGGGCCCCAGGTGTTTCCCGCATCAAGGCTTCGCTTATAATATATATCATCTCGAGGTCCTAAAGAATCACGCCAATTCCGATACCATGTTAAATGAACAGTATCGCCAGAACAAATCACTTGAGGATGATACTCACAATCTCCAGAAGTGAAAGTAATCCTTTTATCCGGAGTCCATTCCGGTACCCATCTCGTCTGGCCGGGAAGGAATAATGGTAAAGCGAGTATAATAGCAATTACTCTCAATATCAGAGTTTTAATCTCCTTTGAATTTTTTACAATGAAGATATTTACTTCATCACCCTTACAATACAACGATTTTACTTGAAATAACAATATCCAAAACTTACTTAATTTAATTTTAACTTTTTTTTTAAAAAAGTCAACAATTTTTTGGTAGGTGTGTTGGCGCACAGCGAAAATGTCCCCTTCCTCTTTTGAGAGAATCTGGTTATAATCTTTCAAAGGGGTCTTATCACTCTTAAACAAGCCAGTGAGATGCTAAAGATTTCTTATCGTCAGGCCAAAAGGCTCTGGAAGAAGTTTAAGCTGGGTG
>CBFGIV010000074.1:0-7181 GCA_965648915.1 Caldifarciminota bacterium
CGGCTGGATTTACTGCCAGTTGGTATGAAGAAGGTTCTCAACCGGATTTTATCGTTGCCAGTGTCAGGTCTTCGGATGGTGGCTCTAACTGGCCTGAACCCTATATATACAATGGATCTGCTCGATATTATCCTGACGAAGCCAGTGATTTGGTTTATGGTCTGGATGGTGATATTTATGTGGCTGGTTATAGCACAGAATCTCCTTCAATCTATACTGATTTTACCGTTATCCGTCTCAATCCGACATCCGGTCTCTTTGCCGGCTCAACCGAACCGAGCTCAGGCCGACATCTGGTTGGTGGCTATTATGCTGGTCTTCATGCGGTTTATCATAGCCCAGCCGGTTATGTCGTCTATGCCCGCTCAATGGATAATGGTAATAACTGGACATTCAGTTCATTGGTTGATCAGGGGAAATATCCCTCAATCGGTCTTGGACCAACGTTGATTGCCGAGAATCCACCCTGTGTTGCATATCTTCATGATAATGAAATCAGATACCGCTGGTTTAACGAGGCAAGTCAGACCTGGCATGGGTTTACAGTATGTGCTCCACAGGGCACCTGTGGACCGCCATCACTCTATTCGACCGGTTATACAATGCATGTGGTTTATCCGGTTGCCCTTGATGTGCCGATGTTCTGGCAGTATGCCATCTTCTACAACTCCTTTGCCTGGAATGCCAACTCGCCAGGCAACCCTGAGATTGTTGAGTGTGGCTTCACTCCCTTAACTCTGCCTTCGATTGTCTGTGATGGTATGTGGCATCCACACGCAATCTATGAAAAATGGGAATACAATATGATTGGCCAATTACTACCACGCCTCAGATATAAATACCGTGATCCGAACACCGGCCAATGGAGAGATGATCATCAGATCCCAAATCAGCCTGGTGAAGCATCTTATCAACCTTTTATTGAGTTCTGGGGTGACCATCTCCATGCACCCTGGGCAGCAGCTTTGAACTGGCCGGTCACGAATAGCGACATCTACAGATCTCAGAGATACCTTGTAGAACCCCCACCACGAAATTGGACTAATCCTGTCTGGGTATCACTTAATGACGGTTATCTTTCTGAATCACCTATAAATGCCTCGGGTGATGCTTTTGGTTGTGCAGAATATAATGAAACTAATACGCAAACGCTCGACATAGAATATTACAGGTTATTAACTGGCCAGAGAGGTTTTGTAGCAGAAACCCCTATTCGGTCTTACTGGCCACACAATCAAATCTACTACGATCCTTTTGGCGGTGGTGCTTACCTCTACAACCTCTGGACTGAAGGCACTTATCCGAATTATTTTTTGAGATTCAGGCGGGTAGATCTCTTCGGTGACAAGGGTGAAATGCGGGTCTATTATCCGGTAACCTGCGGAGAATCAAAACCATCGCCTTACTGTCTCTCACGGAATGGTGTCTTAACTATCAACGGTTATAACATAGACTATGGTGACTCAATAGTTTATTATCTTCTCTTTCTCGACCCAAGATATGATTTCGTTGCTAAAATCTTTGGAATACACGGAGGCACGACTTACTGGGATATGAAGGTCTTAGCCGACGACCAGACCCTGGCAACAATTTCAGTTCCACCAACAAAACTTGAGACTCTTACAGTTAAAATACCACCCTCTCTCTATGAGAAGGACCACGCCGTTCGTCTTGTTTTCAAGAAAGGAACTGGCGCTTACGCCTTCTGCCAGAATATCAAGCTCTACTGTTATGACCGACCGAGAAAGTTCAGTGGCGGAGGCGGACAATCAGCAAGCTCTTCTCCTGTAGCTGCCAAATTTTCAATAGATATTTATCCTAATCCTGCCAAACAGAGGACAGTAATCTCTTATAATCTTCCAACAACAACTAAGGTTAGTCTAAGGGTTTTTGACATCTCAGGTCGAATGATTAACAAACTTTTTGAGGGTAAGCAGGTTGCAGGTAGACATTCTATCATCTTTAATAGTTCTAATCTTCCAAACGGTATCTACTTCTTGAGTCTTGATGCTGGTGTTCATAAAGAAACTCGGAAACTCTTGCTCCTTAAATAAAAATAATGGATAGAGGGGGGCGGGAAACCCGCCCCCCTCTATTCTGCATGTCACTGAAAGGAGCAAAGCGACGCGACAAGCTCGTTTCTTTCATTTTGTTCTTGACAAAATAAATATTTTGGATTAAATTAAATAAATATGTCTATTAAGAAAATTATAATATTTTTCTTAATATTTTCTGCTTCTACTTGGGCAATAAACCTCAAGATGATTAATTATCTTTATGACATCGGTTCTCTCAGCAGTTACGGCTCTTTTTGTTTCTTTGATTCTAATCACGATTCCACAATTGATCTTCATTTCTTGGCTGATGGCAGAAGTTGGATCCCAATTTATTTCTATACATACGCTCCATGGAACTGTTTGGCACTCAAAGATTCAATACTTCCCACTGCCAGTGGTTATGTTTGGGCGGTGGGTAATTTTGATGGTGATTCTTTGACTGACATGATTATTCAGAATGAATCTCTTACAGTTGTTGAATCAAGAAGCGTCGACTCGTTTCCTAAAAATGCAGTCTGGAAGCGAGCACATGAACAAGGTGGTGGAATAATTCATACTTTTGTTACCGATCTCGATGCAGATAATCGACAGGACATTTTTTTTACCGAAGGGAGAGTGTTTTACGTTTTCGAGAATCGAGGTGACAATTTCTATCAGCAGGTATTTCGGGAATCATGTGTTATCTCAGGCATATTCTCTGGTGATAAGACGTATGGTGATTTTGATTTAGATGATAAGAAAGAAATAATAATCGGATATAATTATCCCGTCATACCGATCAGCGCCATGGTTTATGAATGTATCGGCGACAATCAATATCAGAAAAAATGGGAGGACAGTACATTGTATTATAATAGTTACGATGTCTTTTCCGCTGATGATGCCGACGGGGATGGTAAACCGGAATTTATGATCGGGTGGCATATATATGAAGCAGGCTGGACATTTGCTTTCCGAGTTTATGAATCAATTGGTAATGATCGGTATGAAAAGATTTTCGAATCTGATAGTGTAAGAAATGTTCGCACTCGACGCTCTACTGCCTACAGTGATTGTGGAGATGTCGATTCTGACGGCAGGCCTGAGATAGTCTGGGCTATTGGTGATGGTTGGTATATCTATAAAGCAACTGGTAACAATCAATTTCAGAGGATATTTGAGGCATATCCACGACCACGTGGTAATAATCATATGACCACCAAGGTTTATGTTTATGACTTCAATGGTAATGGGTATCCGGAGATATTTGAAACAGGTGAGATTGAAACTGTAGTCACTACAACCGAGACCAAAATCTGGGAGATCGAAGGTGTGCGGCTCCATCAGCCCAATGGTGGTGAAGTTTTAGTCCCCGGTTCCCAATTCCCCATCACCTGGCAGAAATTCACCCCACCCGGTGCTGATTCTTTTACTTTATTTGTTTCTTTTAACAATGGTTTGGACTATCGGACTATAACGACCATAAGACAATCAGACGACACGCTTTACTTGTGGCAGGTGCCCGATTCTCTTTCTGATTCCTGCAAGATTATGATCTGGGCATACGGTCCACCGAGGCCTGGGCAACAGGTGCCCAGAGGCACGGCGTGGGATTTCAGCGACTCCGTTTTCGCCATCCGCCAAACAGAAGTCGCTGAAGATGCACGATACAGGCTACATGATACAGAATTAAAGATCTTACAAAATCCAGCAAGTAGCAAAAATTTAAAGATTCAATATTCTGTGCCGAAGACCACTCATGTAAAACTGGCAATCTACAATCCTTTAGGTCAGATTGAGGAGAATTTAGTTGATGCTGAAGTAAAGGCCGGGGTTTATGAAAAAACTTTGACCAAAAAACTTCAGAGTGGTGTCTATTTTGCTGGTTTCCAATTTGAGAATAAATTGATAACCAAAAAGCTGGTCATTATTGACTAAAAGCCAACTCTGGTAGTCTGGTAATTACCAGAACACCAGCCTACCATTTTTTAACCCGCATTCTATCTACATATTTTTCAATATAACCAAGAACATTTTTTAATAACCGATCTTTAATAAAGTAAATCTTGGCATTGCCTCTTGTGACATATCTAACCAGATCGATCTGCCGCAGATTTCGCAGAGTCTCAGAAATAGTCTTTAGCGATAAGCCAATTGTGTTTTTCAGTTCGGTTGGTGATTTTTTTGATTTGATGAGTAATTTAAGAATTTCATAAGCCGTAGGATTACCCAGCACCCGGCAAAATCTTGAAGCCCGATAATCGGTCTCAGACATCTTCTTGCGCATGCTTCGATTATATAAAAATTTTTCAAATTGTCAATGTCTGGTAATCTGGTAATTACCAGATTACCAGCATTCCTGATACAGGTCTATTATCCGGTAACCTGCGAAATTTAGGGGACTGTCCCCATCTGAGTCTGAAACAAAGAAGTTCATCCTTATAAGGTAGTTTTATGAGAGAGTGAGGGAATATTTTTATTTTCTACCTGCATTAAAAATTGACAACCTGAATTTTATGGATAAAATTTTCATAATCGACAAAAAATTGATTTTTCCGGCGCTTGAATTGTAAGGAGGTTTTAATGGCAAGGCATTTAGATGAAGAATTGAAGGAAGTAAAGGTTAACCTCCTTGAGATGGCCGACCTCACAATTGAATCGATTGGCAAAGCGATCCGTGCCCTCAAGGAACGGGACATCAGTCTGGCCAATGAAATTTTTCAGATTGATCGTCGCATCGACCAGTATGAGATTGAGATCGAGGAGAAATGTATTGAATTAATTGCACTTCGCCAGCCGGTCAGCATGGATTTAAGATTTTTGATCGGGGCAATAAAGATTAATAATGACTTAGAACGGATGGGTGATCATGCAGTAAATATTGCCCAGTGTGTGATTGCCCTGGTCGATAAGCCACATGTCAAACCCTTGATCGACATTCCCAAGATGGCAAGATTGGCGAAAGATATGCTCAAGGATAGTATAAATAGTTTTATCGAGAATAATGCCGTACTGGCAAAAAAAGTATGTGAAAGGGATGACCGGGTTGATCAACTGCGCGATCAGGTCTTTAGGGAACTCTTGACCTATATGATGTCTGACCCTTCAACCATTCCCCGGGCAATGGAATTGATTCTGGTCAGCCGGAATCTCGAACGGATCGCTGACCTCTCAACCAATATCTGCGAAGAAGTGATTTATATCGCCCAGGCCCGGGTGATTAAACACCACGCTGAAGAGAAGAATAAGCGCAAATAGAAAATTCTATTCTTTCTTTTTGAAGAGATAGTCGAGTAAGATAAGATTGATGCTGAGAAGAAAGAGTGTGCCCGCAAAACGCATATAAGTCAGGGCGGCAAGACCGAAAAGGATCTTATCCGTTATAACAATACGAGTTACTATCCCCAGGACAAGGCTTACTATTCCACCGATGAATATGAGGCAGGCAATAATTCTCATAAACACCTCCACTTTTATAGTATTCCTTTTATAATGAAAGTCAATGAAATTTTGGTTGAATTACTTATCTCTCTTTAGATGGTTGACAAAAGCCACTTTTCATATATTCTTTGGTTATGATTAAGATCATATTACTCGGTGCCTTAGGTAAGATGGGGCAGGAGATTATTACGCTGATAAATGAGACCAGGGACATAAGGATAATTTGTGGGGTTGAGAAGGAGGATCACCCGATGATCGGCAAGGAATATGAAGGGATCAAGATTGTGGAAGATTTCAAGAGTTATTTAGGTCGGGCCGACTGTGTTGTAGATTTTTCAACCCCAACGGCAACAATAAGTAGTTTGAAAAGATGTTTCGATAAGAAGATCCCTTGGATCATTGGAACAACCGGGTTTTCTGATATAGAAAGGGAAGAGATCCAGTCTTACCAGAAAAGGTTTCCCATCCTCTTTTCGCCCAATATGTCGATCGGGGTCAATTTAATGTTTGAACTGTCAAGGAAGATCACTCAGCATTTGAAAAAAGGTTATGATATCGAAATAATTGAGATGCACCATCGCCATAAAAAGGACGCACCGTCAGGCACTGCCCGAAGGCTGGCCGAGATAATCAGAGAAGTCAAAGGAGGCAAATTGATTTATGGTCGGGAAGGGACGGTCGGTCCGAGGGCTGAAGACGAAATCGGCATAATGGCTCTGCGCGGTGGCGATGTGGTCGGTGAGCATACGGTTATCTATGCTACTGAAGGTGAAAGATTGGAGATAAAGCATTCGGCAACAAGCCGGAAGGCATTTGCCCGCGGTGTAATATGGGCAATAAGATTTATTGTCAGACAGAAACCCGGCCTCTATTCAATGGAGGATGTGATTAAATCCCAAATCACAGCCAGTGATAAGTAAGGGCGGAGCCATTTCCCACCATTTGTTCCAAGCAGTTTGAAAGACGAAGAAATTTGTCTCGGTCGGGCTGAACTATGAGACAATTCTTGTCCCGGCCTTGCCCGATAGGGCGTCCTGAGCTGATTCTAAGGAAGTAATGATTACCTCTTTCCCGCCCCACTCGATAAAATTTATTGATGCTTCGATCTTTGGCCCCATACTGCCTGGTGGGAAGTGCCCCTCTTTCAAATATTTTTTTGCTTCTTCCACTTTCAGAATATCTAAATCGATCTGGTTCGGTTTCTTGAAGTTGAGCGCTACCCTGGAGATGCTTGTAATAATCAGAAGGAGTTCGGCGCCGATATCCCGGGCAAGAACAGCTGAAGCCAGATCTTTGTCGATAACCGCATCGACCCCTTCATAGGTACCGTCTTTTTCAATATAGACCGGAATTCCACCGCCGCCCGCGGCAATGACAATAGTCCCTTCGTTGACCAATCTCCTTATAATATCTTTATTCAAAATCTCAATCGGTCTGGGTGAAGGGACTACGCGCCGAAAGCCTCTTCCGATGTCTTCTTTAATCGTCCAGTTAAATTTTTGAGCAAGGAGTTCGGCCTGCTCTTTAGTATAAAATGGACCGATAAATTTTGTCGGGTTCTTTATGGAAGGATCATTCTGGTCGACAATCACCTGGGTAATGATTGTGGTGACTGATCGCTCGATCTTTTCACGCATCAGGCGGTTCTGTAAACTCTGCTCGATCATATAACCCATACTCCCTTCTGTATCGGCAACAATTACA
>CBFGIV010000075.1:0-6687 GCA_965648915.1 Caldifarciminota bacterium
AGGATCGCCCTTTAAAAGCAATAAAAGAATTTACACAAAAATATTGACGCTACCGACCTTTCAGATTGGTATTGACAAATTACTATATTGTTATAAAATTTACCTGTGGTTGACAAGGTCGAAAATAGCGAACAGATTAATGCTGTGCGGGGGATCCTCCTGGATTTGGAGAAAACCATAAAGGTCTTTCAGATGTATGAAGATAATCACCCATTAACGCTCAAGGCATTAGATAAATTCTATGAAAAAATCAACGGTTTCTTAAATCAGAACGAAAACCTGGTGCTTAGAGTAGCTCAATTTGAATTTTTTTACCAGGAAAATCTGGTTTATCAAAATTTAGAACGTTCCTTCAGTCTGGCTTTTAAGTTATTTCGTGACGGTTTGAGAGGTATAGGTTTTGAAAAGGGATTAACTTCAGAAGAACTCATCGCCGTTATAAAACTATTCACCACCGACTTCAGCCAGAATGCTGAAGACGATATCGTTACTAAACTCTGGGAGCTCAACCTTCCTCATGTTCAGTACTGGGAAGCGGAAGATGAACTACAGCCACCGGCCGAGATCGAGATGAAGATTTTCGAAAAATCGCCGACTGTTGCTCAGGAATCAGATATCAATCCTGAATTCGAGATCTCCCTTGAGGATGTTGCCTTAACTACCGAAGAGATTCAACAGATGAAAGAGGAGATCAATCTGGTCGAGAAGGCCGGGCTTGCCGTTGACCTGGTTGACATCGTTGAATACATCATCAAGACCGAAGAAGACCCGATGATCAAAAATCAATTAATCGACAATGCCCCCGGGCTGGTCTTCAACCTCCTTGCCCGCAACAATTTCGCCGCCCTGAATCGATACCTGAAACTTTTAAGAAATATCAAAGATTATATCAACGAAATTGACCTAAAGACTCAAAAATTGATTCAGAATATCTTCACGCGTCTGGAGACCGATTTTGTCATTCTCAATCTTGCGCCCGAACTGGAACGGGGCAATACCGATGTCGAGACCTTCCTCTCTTTCCTTTCAAAAAATATTATCGATCCATTATTCCGTTTACTTGAAAATCTAACCAGGGTAGCCGGACAGGAAATTGTTATAAAGACACTTGCCCGTTTGACCCGGGATGATAAAGGGCCGGTTATTAAACGGCTCGAGGACCCTGATGAGAAAAAAGTTATGATGGCAATCTCTGTCCTCGAGGCAATTGGTGACCAGGAGAGTGTTGAGTATATCAAAAAAACATTGGGAAGGGTGGATAGAGGATTACGAAGATTTATCATCGAAACTATTACCCGGGTCCAATCTCCGGCGGTGCGGGATATCCTGATCGACTCCCTGTATGATCCTGATATTGATATCCGTCTCCTTGCCTTAAAACAGATTTCTCAAACCAATGATGACTATTTCCTCAGCCCCCTTTTGAAAATACTCAAGGATAAAAAATTCAAGCAAAAAGAGATTGAGGAACGTCAGATGTTCCTTTATACTTTTGCCGACTGTGGTCAAAACCGGGCGATCGCCTATTTAGCCCGAATCTTGAAGAAATGGAGATTATTTATGACTAAAAAAATCCGGGCGGAAAAGCAAATCGCTGCCTTTGCCCTGGCCCGAATAAATGATCCAGAGGCGCGTTCGGTTTTAAGTGATGGCCTCAAAAGCCGGAACCGAACAATCCGGGAACTCTGCACCAAGGCGTTAGTATTAACAAGGAAAAGAGATGACCAGACCTAAGGAAATCGGCACCGAGGGAAAGACCCTGGTAAATCTTCTCTACATCTTTTTAAAAACGACCCGCATTCATGCAGCCAATAATGAAGCGGTGATCAATGCCGGGCAAAATTTAACATCGACGATAAATCGAATTGCATCCGATTTTGGTTCGATCAATATACAACGGGTCTATGACTATATCTTTATCAATGACACAAGAATTCGGATTGATATCGAAGGATTTGCCGGCATTGACTTTCTGGTCGAACTTTATAAAGCGTGGGACATCGGAACCATAATCTTCCATCCCGGCGTAACCTTTGATGATCTGATTAAACTTGCCTATCTGTTAAATGCTGTAGTTCCTGAAGATCAGAGAAACTTCACCAACTTAAAAAATCAATTTTCTCAGGAATCGATCAGGACAATCGAACTCGAAGGCTTTCTTCCCAGCATCGAACCCCGTCTTGCCTTAGTCGAAAATCGGGAACGAGCTAAACAGAGTTACTTTAAATCAATCCTGACCACCAGGGAGATAATGGAGAGTGTTGAATTCCAGCGTTCGGTGAGCGGTAAAAAGATAAAGCGGACTATCTACTCCCTGGTCAATACCATCAGCGAAGATGAATTAAGCCTGTTAGGTCTATCCACGATCAAGAACTATGATGAATATACCTACAACCATTCGGTAAATGTGAGTATCCTCGCCCTGGCACTCGGCCAGAGATTGGGTTTGAGTCGCCTCCAGCTTGGTTATTTAGGAATGGCCGGACTTTTCCACGACATCGGTAAAACCAAAATCGATAAGGTAATCGTAACCAAACCCCAGTCCCTTACCGATGAAGAATGGAAGATTATGAAAAAACACCCCCTCTTTGGACTGGAAAAAATTCTCACCCTCCGTAATATCGATGATAACACTGCTGCTGCTCTCGTTGTCTGTTTTCAACACCATGTTAATGCCGATCTCACTGGTTATCCATCCGGACCGGTAAGTCGGATAGCCCATCTCTTAAGTCGAATCGTCCGCATCTGTGATGCCTATGATGCGATGACTACAGCCCGCCCCTATAAACCAGTCCCTTATCTTCCTGACCGGGCACTGGCATTAATGTGGCAAAAGCGCGGAACCTTTTATGACACCACGCTGTTGAAAATTTTCATCAAGATGCTCGGGTTTTATCCCATTGGGACTCTGGTGCAGTTAAGTTCCAACGAGATCGGGCTCGTGGTGCGGCCGAATTCAATCTATCTTGACCGGCCGGCGGTCAGGATCCTGCTTAATGAGAAAGGAGAAAATATTGAGGGTGAGGTAATAGACCTGGCTGAACAATACCGCGACCCGAAAGGATTTAAGCGCTGGATAATAAAGTCACTTCGGCCCGAGGCCTATAATATAACAATCCCGAATTATTTTATCTAACCTTTTCTCGATTAAATTAATAAATCCTATTCCCCTTCGGTGCCGGTGTTTGTTTTCTTACCCTTCTCAATATCTTTTGGTCTGGGTCCTTCAGTGAAAGAGATTGGTAAATATTTTATTCCCCAGAAACCAGTTCGATGATGGGCCGAAAAATTCCCTTTGCCCCAGAGCATTGCCTTACCCTTGCCCCGGGCACTCAAACTAATATTTTTACCCGAGAAGGAAAGGCACAGATCATTACCCCGGGCCTCAGCACCACCGCTAAAATTGGCAATGAACGTCCAATCACCGATCACCTCTTTCTGGACATCTCCGGTCGTAACCAGCTCCGCATCACCCTTATACCAGAAGCACCCGGTGCCCTCGATCTTAAAATTACCAGCACATCTTAGAAGCACAACACCATTGCCCGAGGCAATCAGCTCACCTCGACCTGCAACCTTAGCAACACCGGTCTGAGCAAAAAGCCCAATACTCAGGATGAAAGTTAGTATCAATAATCTCTTCATCATATACCTCCTGAAAAGATAATATCTAAATAATTACGGCCGTCAACCACAATTTGTAAATAGGCCTGGACATCGTAATAAGGATATTAAAAGGGATATAACCACTGGAGGGGTGGTCAATATGAGTTGCCCCCCTACATTCCCTACAAATTAAATAATCGGCAGAAATTATTGACATTATGCCAGAAACTTCTATAATAATAAACAGCAATGACTGAACCATCCTATCTCAAACTGCACCGATCCGGTATCCTGAAAGTCCGGATCGAAAGCCTGATCGATCAGCTAAAAAATTGCACCCTCTGCCCCAGGGATTGTAATGTAAATCGCTTTAAGGGCGAACTGGGTAAATGTAAAACCGGGCGATCGGCCCGGGTATCTTCCTATGGACCCCATTTTGGTGAAGAGCCACCTCTGGTCGGACATCATGGTTCAGGAACAATATTCTTCACCAACTGTAACTTAAATTGCATCTTCTGCCAGAATTACGAAATAAGTCAACTCGGACATGGATTTGAAGTTAATCCCTCACGCCTTGCCCAAATGATGATTGAACTTCAGAATATGGGCTGTCATAATATAAATTTTGTAAGTCCAACCCATGTTGTTCCCCAGATAGTCGAAGCCCTGGACCTGGCAATCGGTGACGGCCTTAAGATTCCCCTTGTTTATAACAGCGGGGGCTATGATAAAGTTGAAACCTTAAGACTGCTTGATGGAATATTCGATATCTATATGCCCGATGCCAAATATGGCAATGATGAAATTGCTTTTAAACTTTCAGGTATAAAAGGATACTTTGCAGTGAATAAGATGGCTTTGAAGGAGATGCACCGTCAGGTTGGTGATCTGGTCATAGAGGCTGGCACTGCCCGGCGCGGGCTCTTGATTCGCCACCTCCTCCTGCCCAACGGTCTGGCGGAGAGTGAAAAAATTTTTAAGTTTATTGCTGAGGAGATCTCCCGGGAAAGTTATTTAAATATAATGGAACAGTATCGCCCCTGTTATCAGGCAAATAGACATTCAGAACTTACCCGAAGCATAACTTTTAAAGAATATACCGAGGCCCTGAATCTTGCCCGATCTTATGGACTGCACCGTTTTGCCTGATAATCAATGATCTGATCAAACACTTGACCCGATCACTGATCGGTATATAATATTAAATGTTTACCACTTTCATCCTCGGCCTTCTGTTATTCCTGCCAGATCTTATTTATAATGTGGGAAATCCTACAGGATCTCAGCCTTATAAGATCCCGATCCTGTCCTGCGACACTATATCAATCAGTCTTTTCGAAGGAGAGAAGAAGACTTTCTCTATCCGAGTAAATAATCTCTATCCCTGTGTCAGTAACTGGCAGATTGTTGCAGATTCCATTCCCCAATGGCTTTCATTCTCTGCAACCCGGGGAAGACTGAATCCTGGGGAAAAGAGCGAAATCAAACTTATTGTCGAAGGAAAAGTTTGCGGTGACTTTACTTTTAACATAATCACTAAGTATAACAACACTTCAATAATTAACCGTTTAAGAAAACTGAGAATATCCGTAAGACAATTTCATCCACCCCGGACAATCTTTTTGATCAGTTCTTCCCGGCTTAAAAAATTTTATCCCGATTCTTCTGATCTCCTCATCTCCGCCCTCAAAAGATTTATCAACCATTTTGAGGTCCGGGGCATCATCCTTGATGTTGACTCCTCAAGCGAGGTAAAAAAAGCCTATCAGATATGGGATGAGGGTGATAACTGGCAATCGCCTTCGATTGCCAACCGGGTTGCCATAGCAATTGATAACCTTCTCGAGGATTTTCTTAAAATCTATCCGACTATAAAATATATTATTCTAATTGGCGATGATATCATCATCCCCTATTATCGAATTAAAGATAAGAGCAGTATAAACTTTCAGGAAATAAACTATACCGCCCATAAACCAAATTTTACGACCGGTGCTGCGGTCGATAGTAATGTAATATTAACCAATGACCTTTACGCCGATCTGGAAGAAGAATTCAATCCCTCCTACCTTTCGATACCCTACGAGTATATAGTAAGTCGTCTCGTCCGCTCACCAACCCAGATCATCAGTCAACTGGCAACCTTTACCAGCGAAGGATCAGAGATCCCAGTCTTTGACATCTTTGTCAGTAGTGGTGATTATATCGACTCGACTGCAACATTTGATTTGAAAGATGTTGCCGATTCGATCGTTCAAATCTACGGTTCTCATTTCGGTTTTGGTCAGATCGATAACCGCCTGATCCAGAAAAAAGAGATCTATCCTGATTATGATTTTAAAATCTTTTCTTCTCTCTTTCTCCGCCATAAGTTTGACCTCTATTCGATCAATAATCATGCCTATCATTATGGGTTCTTTATGCCCCAGCACACTATGCTCAAGGTAAAGGAAATGGCCCAGGAACCTAAATCTTTCCATCGCGCCATCATCCACACGGTCGGCTGCCATACCGGTATGAGTGATAATCGTCTGGATCAATCTCTCCAGGATTTTCCCGGTCTATTTGCCCAGAAGGGCGTTGGTGCCTATATCGCCAATACCGCTTATTCCATCGGTTCAGGTCTTGGGATCAACTACAGTGAACGATTACAAATGCTCATTGCCCTCCAGTTGGCTCAGGGGAAAACCGTCGGCGAAGCGTTGTTTCAAGCAAAAGAGATATACTGGGCAGGCCATAATCCCTCTTATTCTAATCCCTTCGATGATGTAAAGGTTATCCTGCCGGTCTCTCTCTTTGGACTTCCCTATTATCGCTGTGTGGCGTATGACTATCGTTTCGATGTGGCGAGCAAGTAAAGGGGCCAGGCCCGATGGTCAGAATCTAAAAACCACTGATTAAAAATTCAGAGGACTGTCCCCTGATGTTGAAAAAAGTGCGGAGGACTTGGTGAACAGCAATGCCGAATGAATTTTTTTCTCACCTTTAGTTTTTAATTTTAGTTTAAGAAATCAATGGTTTTGATTATTCAATAGACCTTTATTAACCATCCCCAAAGTTGTTTTTTCTCACTTAACTTTT
>CBFGIV010000076.1:0-6356 GCA_965648915.1 Caldifarciminota bacterium
GAAGATCGAGGCAATCCGGGAGCGGGGCGGAAATCGAAGATCGATCTCAAGGATCGAGAAATTTATCATCCACCACCAGCCGTAAAACACTTTGCACTTTTGACCAGGTAAGAAATGTAAAGTGTGGCTGGTTTTTAATATTCGATCAAACTGAAAACCTTATAATCCTTTAACTTCTCACGCCCTTTTAAGTAGGTAAGGTCGATCAAAAAGGCACAACCGACTACTCTGGCCCCAAGTTTCTCAACCAGCTGACAGACCCCCTGGGCAGTCCCACCGGTTGCCAGGACATCATCAAAGACTAAAACCCTCTCCCCTCTCTTAATCGCATCTTTATGAATTTCGAGGACACCGGTGCCATATTCGAGTGAGTATTTCAGAGCAATCTTCTCCGCTGGTAGTTTACCCGGTTTACGAATGGGGACGAATCCGGCCTTGAGATGATAAGCCAGACATCCCCCGAATATATATCCTCGAGATTCAATCGAAACAATCTTATCGATCTTTTCCTTCTTATATTTTTTTATAAAACAGTCGATGCTGTACCGAAATGCCGCGCTATTTTTTAAGAGCGGTGTTATATCACGAAAAAGGACGCCTTTGGTCGGAAAATCAGGGATGTTCCTGATAAATCTCTTCAGGTTCATTAAAAGACCTCGATCTTGAAATACCTCTTAGGATTGGCCTTGATATCCTGAATCAGTGTGCGCAGTTCTTTATTGGTCATTATGATCTCGTCGTAAAGTTCGGATGAATTTAACAATTTAGACACCGTCCCCTCCTTTCGGTCGAGACCATTAAAAAGGCTATCAATCCGTCCGGTAAGGAGCATAATTCGATCCAGGGACGAGGTGATGGGCGAAAAACTACCTTTAAGACCTTTCTGAATCTCACTAACAAGCAATCGCCCCTCCTTACCAATCTGACTACTCAGCGAATCAAGATTGAGCCGGTTTAAACTATTTGCCAGCTGATTGAACATCGCCTCGATATTCATAATACTGGTCCTCCCGACAAGTGTATCGAGGCTGGTCGCGGCCGAATCTGAACCCAACTGGATATTGATATACATATCCCCGCTGAAGTAAGATTGAATACTTAAATAACATTTTGAATCCTTAGGGATCAAAACATCCGGATCAATCCCCACCTTGACCAAAACTCTGTCCTTCATTAAGGCAACCTTGCGCACCGTTCCGACCTCAACGCCCCGCACATAAACCGGATCCCCGACCCGCAAACCGCTCACATCGTTAAACATAATATTTATGAAATTCTTCTTCCCGGTTATGTTACCGCTCAGTCCAAAAAAGAGAATCACAAAAACGATAATTCCCATAAGGATAAAAAGCACAACCACCACTGACTCTTTTGATTTAGTCGCCATAGAGCCTCCTGATATCTTTCTCTGTTTTATAGATCTTACCTTTCCGTAGCATCAGGATATTATCACTGATTTGGCGGGCGCTGTCAAGATCGTGTGTGACAATAATAGCACATTTCTTATGTTCGTCGCGCAGTTTAATAATTAAATTACAGACATTCTGGGCAGAATTGGGATCAAGGCCCGAAGTTGGTTCATCATAAAGGAAATATTCTGGATCCAGCGCCAGGGATCTTCCAATTGAGACCAATCGTTTCATGCCCCCGGAAAGGGAATGAGGATAAAGATCTTCAGTGCCGCTCATATCGATGATCTTCAAGATCTGATCAACCTTCTCTTTAATCTCAGCAGCACGCAACTTAGTGTGCTCTTCAAGCCCCAAGGCAATATTTTCGAATACCGTCATCGAATCAAAAAGAGCGGTGCTCTGAAAGATAAAGCCGATATTTTTGCGCAACTCAAAAAGTTCCGGATCCGAAAGTGACTGAACACATTTACTGTCAAAATAAACTTCACCTTGATCAGGTTTCAAAAGACCAATCATTATCTTAAGCAGGACGGTCTTACCGGTCCCGGTTGGACCCAGGATAACAAGATTTTCATTCTTTGTTACCTCAAAACTTACATTGTCTAAAACAATCTTATCACCAAATCTCTTAGAGACCTTTACAACCCTAATCATCTTTTCTCCCGGAATTAATCATCAAGAGAAGAATATCAAAGCAACAATGAAGTCGAAAAGTAGAATAAGGATCGATGCCGTAACCACTGCCAGGGTTGAGGCCCGGCCCACCTCTTTCGCCCCACCGGTTACGCGGAATCCAAAATAACAGCCCGATGTACTGATGGCCAGAGAAAAGGCCAGGGACTTTGTCACACCACCGAAAAAGTCTCGGGTATAAAAGTAATTTGTTATGCCATAAATGAATGTCCGAACATTGACATTTATGAAATTATGAGCAATAAAGGCAGCCGAGAGTATCGATACAAGTTCTGCAAAAATCGTCAGGATGGGCAGGCTGATGAAGGTTGCGATTATACGAGGTAGGACGAGAAAGCGATAAGGATCAATCGCCATTGCCTTAAGGGCATCAATCTGGTCAGTAACCTTCATTGTCCCCAGTTCAGCAGCCATTGAGGACGAGATTCGACCGGTGACCATCAGTGCGGTTAGCACCGGCCCTAACTCAATCATAATAATTCGGGCGACCGTGGTCCCTAACAGAAATTTTGGCATCACCCTTGTCATCTGATACCAGGTCTGCACCGCTGAGACCATACCGACGAATACTGATATCACAACGATCAGTGGGATCGAACTGAAACCAAGGATATAAATCTGTCTGACAATCCGACCCAGGGTCTTACCCAGCCGCCAGGGGATAAAGACCGAGCGGGCAAAAAACGAAAAGAAGGCTATAATCTCTTTAATAAGGTTCATTCTCTCCCTCAAACTCGACCGGGACCTCTTCCCGGGGTGATAGATTTTCAAAACGAGTATATTCGGAAAGAAACGTTAATTCAAACTTATCGGTCGGGCCGTTGCGCTGTTTGGCAACATTGATTTCGGCGAGATTTTCATTCTCGGGTGTCCGCCCATAAACCTCGTCCCGGTAGATAAATATAACAACATCCGCATCCTGCTCAATAGCACCGGATTCCCTCAGATCAGCAAGGATCGGCCTCTTATCTTCCCTCCTTTCAGGACTTCTCGAAAGCTGGGAAAGGGTAACAACCGGTATATTTAACTCTTTAGCCAGCGCCTTAAGCTCTCGGGAAATTTCAGTAATCTCCTGAAGGGGTGTGACCGGTTTACGAATATCCTCATAACCCTTGATCAACTGGAGATAATCAATTATAATCATACCGATGTCAACCTCTGCCTTTAGCCGCCGTGATTTGGCTTTTAACTCGAGGATGGATATTGCACCGGTATCGTCAATATAAATCGGCGCCTCAGCCAGAATCCCGGCAGCCGTTACCAGATTGGTCCAGTCCCGATTCGATAGATAACCTCCCTTCAACGCCTTCAGATTCACCTTTGCCTCAGAGCAGAGTAACCTCTGAACCAGGGCCGTAGTCGACATTTCCAGTGAAAAGATCAGGACATTAACCCGATTCTGGACAGCAGCATGCGTGGCGATATTCAGGGCCAGTGCCGTCTTTCCCATTGAAGGCCTACCGGCAATTACAATAAAATCGCCGGGCTGGAAACCCGATGTCAATTCATCCAGTTTATAATAGCCAGTCTCAACGCCCGTGATCTGACGCCTGTGCCTTCTCTGATTTTCTGCATCTTCAACCACTTTCGTCAGAACACTCCGTAATGAGACCACATCCTTTCTTATCCCTCTTTCTTTGATCTGGAGAATCAGGTTCTGGGCATGGTCAACCAGAGTCGCTGCGGGCTGAACATCATCGATATTCTCTTGAATAATGCTCGAGGCAGCGCTGATAAGGCGTCTTTTCACAGATTTGTCAAGAATTATTCGGGCATGCTGTTCGACACTGGCTACTGTCAATGCATTTTCAAACAATGAGGATAAATAGGACATACCCCCAACCCCATCTAATTCTTTGACCCTTTTTAACTCATTGGCCAGCGCAACAAGGTCGGGAGTAATGTTAGCCTGATGCAGAGAGGTGATCGCCCGGAATATCTTTCGATGGGCGGGTGCATAAAAGCTCTCTTCAGTCAACAATTCCAGGACCTTCGGGATATTGTTGACATCGATCAGCATTGCTCCGAGTACCGCAACCTCAGCTTCGATCGAATGGGGCAAGGTATGTTTTTCTTCGGCCATAAATTTAAACCGACCGGGAACAAGACTCTGCAGGAATAACTTTTAAACTTTTTTTCAAATCCTCATAAAGAAATTTCTTCATCCCGGGGTTTCTTAATACATATGCCGGATGAAAAGTCGGGATCAGTTTAAATCTTGGGAGATCGAAGGTCTGCCCCCTTATAGAATTGATTGGCGCATTAGTGTTAAGAAGGTATTGAGCAGCATAGCGTCCAAGAGTTACAACAACTCTGGGCTGAATAATCTCAATTTGCTGTTTTAAAAATGGTGCACAGGTATTAACCTCATCCGGTCGGGGATCACGGTTCTCCGGTGGTCGACACTTGATAATGTTGGTAATATAGATGTCAGCGCGATTTATCTCAATTGCTTCAAGAATTTCATTTAACAATTTACCTGCCTCCCCAACAAAAGGTCTTCCCTTCAGATCTTCTTGATAACCCGGTGCCTCACCCACCAGCATAACACTGCTATCCAGACGTCCTTCGCCGAAGACGATATTGGTCCGGCTTTTCTTCAACCGACACATTCGACAATTTCTAACTTTATGAATCAAAAATTCACATTTCGATATCGGCAAGAGAAAATATTTCTCGCCCAGTTCCAACCTCTGATGTAAATACTCATTGAATTGTGCAACACTCATCAAGTATCCGGTTTGCAAGATCCCACTTCGAGATCCTACCCAACTCCTTGATTGTTTTATTTTTAAAAAGGAGTGTTGCGTTTGATTTATCATCACCAATACTGTCACGATCATTAACGACCAGGATATCCAGCCCCTTGGCTGTCAACTTTTCCCATCCTCGCTCAATCATATTTTCCGTCTCAAGAGAAAAACCGATAAAGACCTGATCGCTCCTTTTCAGTTGACTGGCGCTTTTAAGTATATCTTTAGTTTTGACCAACTTGACCAAAACTTCATCCCCTTTTATTTTGTCTTCCGAAGTTCGATCCGACCGGTAATCGGCCACCGCCGCCGCCATAATCAACACATCACATCCGGGGAGATGTTCTAATACACTGCTTTCCATCCCGGCTGAATCATAAGCCCTGATAATTTCTACACCTTCGGGCAATGGGGAAGTAACTTCACCAAATATTGCTTTCAGCTGACCACCTCGACTCAGAATTGCGTATGAAAGCGCAGTCCCCATGCGGCCTGATGAAAGATTAGTCACAACTCGAAAAGGATCAAGCATTTCGTAAGTCCGACCGGCGGTCAGGAGAAATCTCTTGTTTTTCAGCGGTAATCGATCTTCAAGCAATGCCTGAATTGTATGGTAGATCAGCATAATGGAGGGGAAATGTCCCTGACCAATCTTACCCGAAGCCAGTTCACCCACTACCGGCGAGATAAATATATATCCTTTATCACTCAGTTGTTTGACATTTTCCCGGACAACCTGATTATTCCACATCCCTTCGTCCATCGCTGGAACAAAAACAATTTTCTTTTTAAAAGAGATGATTAAGGTAGATAGAAGATCATCACCAATACCCGCAGCAGTTTTACCAATGATATTGGCTGTCGCCGGGGCTACAATTAAGATATCAGCCCAGTCAGCAAGAGATATATGATGTATCCCGGTCTCATAAGGATCAAAAGCATCAACCAGAACCCGATTCCTGGTTAATACCTGACAGGCTAAAGGGGCAAGAAGCCTGGTTGCATTCTCAGTCATAACCACTTTCACATCGTTTCCATCTTTGGTTAAAAGGCGAATCAATTCTAAGGACTTATAAGCCGCAATTGAACCGGTTATGCCGAATAGAATTCGCGACTTCACTTTGCCTCATCTTCAATTAATATCTTTTTATCAAGCAATCTCTTTATAGCCTCGAGGATATTATTGGCATCGGGATCAAAGAGATGTTTTTTTTGAAGATCTTTGAGTTGGCGGGCCTCCAGTGCCGCAATAATAATTGCCTTATATTTGTTGCCGTAGGTTTCAATAATCTTCTCAATATCAATAAAAACTTTATCCTTTTCCATCATACCTAAATCATATTCATAAAATTGATAAAGTCAAGGAAATTTCTGGATAGATTGTGACCTTTCAGGGTAGTGTATAATATTTTGTGTAAATTTTTATTGAGAAAAAATAAAAAGGGTGTATCCTTTCCATATGTTTAACAAAAAGAAAGGAGACACCCATGCTAAAGAC
>CBFGIV010000077.1:0-5686 GCA_965648915.1 Caldifarciminota bacterium
TGCCTGTCAGGCAGACAGGTCATCTTTTCAGCATATTTCATGGTTTAGCTCCTTTTGTATATTATAGCCATTAGAATTTCCACGACAAGTGGGACACAACCAAGATATACGCTGAGCAATATTCACACAATGGTCAGCAATCCTCTCTAAATTATTATTAATTTTTAATAGTGAAACCACCGTCCGCAGATCGGTCGCCTCAGGTTGAAAAAGGGCAAGGAATTCAATAAACAATGTCTCATTTTCCACCTCAATGCGATTTGATAGTTGTTCAAGATTGGTTATTATGTTGTTGGCAATTACATGGTCACGATTATACGCACACTTTTCCGCATCCCTTAACATATTATCAACCAGCCCCGCGAATCTAATTATATTTGTTTTCAGTTTTTCTATTTTTCCTTTCAGCATATTAATACACCCAGCCTTATCCAAACCTTCCCGTTATATATGCCTCGGTCTTCGGGTCTTTGGGATTAGTGAATAACTTTGAAGTCTGATTATACTCCATCAGTTCCCCGAGATATAAAAATGCTGTCCAATCCGAGACCCGTGCTGCCTGTTGCATATTATGCGTGACGATAATGATTGTATATTTCTCTTTTAAATTTATCATCAATTCTTCTATCTTTGCGGTTGATATTGGGTCAAGCGCAGAACAGGGTTCATCAAATAGTATTATCTCCGGCTCAATCGCCAGAGTACGTGCAATACAAAGTCTCTGCTGCTGGCCACCGGATAAAGAGAATGCCGAATCATGAAGTCGATCTGCGACTTCATCCCATAATGCCGCGGCCTTTAAGGCATTTACGACTCTTTCCTCAATCTCGCGCTTATCAGTTATTCCATGGATTCTTAGCCCGAATGCTAAATTTTCAAAAATACTCTTCGGAAATGGATTGGGTTTCTGAAATACCATGCCAACCTTTTTTCTCAAATCATATACATCATACATCGGGTCGTAAATATTTTCGCCATCAATCCAGATTTCGCCTTCAACCTTTGCTGATGGAATTATGTCATTCATTCGGTTAAGACATCTTATGAAAGTGCTTTTGCCACAACCCGAAGGACCGATGATTGCGGTTATGTTATTACAATATATTTCAAAATTGATGTTTTTCAGGGCGTGATTTTCTCCAAAAAAAACATTTAAATTTTTAATGACAATACTTGATTTCGCCATCCTGCATTGGGTAGTATCTATTATATTCGTTTCTTTTTTTGTCGCGGTAATCTCTACCATAACCTCTTCTTTCTTTGTCTTATTCTTATAACTATTGCAACAAGATTCATTCCTAAGACCAGCATTAAAAGAACCAGTGCTGAACCATAGGCAATTGGCACCTGTTTATCCGGATATGTTCCTTCGGTCATCAGCGCATATATGTGATAGGGTAATGCCTGAACCGGTGATAAGATTGAACCCGGCAATTTTCTGCTGAAAAAGGTTGCGGCAGTAAATAGTATCGGTGCGGTCTCTCCGGCTGCACGTCCAATTGCAAGAACTACACCGGTTAATATACCGGGCAAAGCCGCAGGCAAAACAATTCCTTTTATTGTCTGCCATTTTGTGGCACCAATACCATACGCTGCCTCCCGAAAGGAATCAGGAACTGTTTTCAAGGATTCAACTGTGGTGCTTATAATTACCGGGAGAATCATTATTCCGAGTGTCAATGAACCAGAAAGTACGGAAACACCAAACCCAAAGAATTTTACAAATACTGCAAGCCCGAATAATCCAAAGACGATTGAAGGAACTCCAGCAAGATTATTTATTCCAGTTTTTAGAATTCTCAGTATGATATTATCACGAGCGTATTCATGCAAATATACCCCGGATAAAACACCTATGGGCAGGGCAAAAACCACCGCACCAAGGGCAAGGTAGAATGTTCCCAGAATTGCAGGCAGAATTCCACCTGCAGTCATTGCCCTTTTGGGCATACTCGTTATAAATTCAAGGCTCAAAACTTTGGCACCTTGAAGGCTGATAAAAACGATAATAACAAATAAGAACACTGCACTTATTATTAGTGAGAGGAACAAAACTGAAATGCCAATGTTTTGAACCCTTCTTCTCCTGTCTTTTAATAAGTTTTTCTTAATTGTTTGATTTTCTACAGGATAGTTCATTATATTTGATATTTCAAGAGTATTGTTACCCATGTTCATTTCACCGCCGTAAATTTTTTGTGGAAACGATGGGAGATATGCTCCGCGATAATATTGAATATCATTGTCATTACAAATAACACAATCGCAATACCAAAAAGTGCATAATAGTGTTCGCTTCCCACCACTGTTTCGGCCATTTCTGCGGCAATCGTTGCGGTCATCGTCCGCACTGGCTTTAATAAAGAAAAGGCAATGTTTGCTGAACCGCCGGCAACCATAAGGACTGCCATTGTCTCACCGATTGCCCTGCCCATGCCCAGGATTATTCCCGTAGTAATTCCACTTGATGCTGCGGGCAAAACAATCTTGGTCATCGTTTCCCATTTTGTCGCACCAAGGGCAAAGGCGGCTTCCCGGTATTCCTTTGGAATTGCCGTCAATGCATCTTCAACAATACTGGTAATTGTGGGGAGAATCATAATTCCAAGAATGATTGCTGCAGAAAAGGCAGTAAATCCGGTAGGCAGATTGAATAATCTTTGAATTAGTGGCGCAATGAATAGTGCGCCGAATAGACCATATATTACCGAAGGCACACCCGCAAGCAATTCAATTATTGGTTTGAGCGTCTCTTTCAACCACTTAGGGGCAACTTCAGCAATGTAAAGTGCAGACATAATACCCAGTGGTGTAGCAAGTATAAGGGCGCCGAGGGTGACTACTAAAGAACCATATATCATCGGTAATATGCCAAATTCAGGTTCATCATGGGTGGGATACCATTCCATTCCAAAGAGAAAATCTTTAAGACTGACATATTTCAAGATAGGTGTTCCCTGAGCAATTAATACAATCACTATTCCCGCAAGGAAGACGAGCGCGCTCAAGGCGATAATAAAGAGAATGATATTGATTGCCGTTTCAAGTAATTTACGATTCAGTTTCATTTAATTCCCATTAAGAAACTTTCTCTAAGAACTATACCCCTCACCTTAATCCTCTCCCTCAAGGGGAGAGGAAAGGGAGGGCAATAGTAGCTATTTAACCGGGACAAATCCATTATTTTTAACTATCTTCTGCCCTTCGGTTGAAAGGATGAAGTCAATGAATGATCTGGCAAGTCCTGATGGATTACCGTTTGTATACATGTATAGTGGTCGGGCAAGAGGGTAACTGCCATTTCTTACAGTAGTTTCCGATGGGGTTACTCCATTTACCTTCAGAACTTTTACCTTATTACTCAAATAACCGAGTCCCACATAGCCTATTCCACCCGGAGTCTGCTCAATCGCACGGGCAACTTCAAGATTAGATGCGAGCATTAACGCACCGTCAGTGAGTTTAGCGCCTTCAAGCACCTTTTCATTAAAGACTTCAAAGGTCCCGGAAGCGGCATCCCTTGATACGGCAACGATGTTGCCTTTGCCACCGAGTGCATTCCAGTTGGTCATTTTACCGGTATAGATTTTTTTCAAGTCTTTGATAGAAATTTCGTTGATTGGATTATCAGGATGAACAATCACTGCTATTCCGTCCATTGCAATTACGGTTCCCACCGGGTCAACTCCTTTTTCCCTTGCCTGCTTCATCTCTTTTGTCTTCATTGGTCTTGATGAATTAGCAATATCACAAGCACGGTCGATTAGAGCGGCAATGCCTGTCCCTGAACCACCGCCACGCACCATAATATCTGCATCAGAATTTTTTTCCATATATGCCTCGGCTGTTGCCTGGGCAATGGGCAGGACGGTTGTTGAGCCCTGGATATTCAGGGTCTGGGCATAGAGCCCGATAATCATAGTTATGAATATTACGAATAATTTCTTCATTTTTTCTCCTTTATTAATAAGAATACTTTAACTGTAGCATTATTACATCCTCGGCTTCATGCTGTGGGTCTTCATAAGACTTTATCTGATAGTTCAGTTGGGCAAGTAGGTTATCGGCGATTGCATAATTAATGCCGCCGATCATCCTTGTGTGGGCATCGTTTTCCTCTTCTTCATTTTTATCGAACATATCATATCTACCAAGGATACTGAATTTTTTGTTTACTGCAAATTCAACAAATCCTGAATAGCCAATTCCATCGGTAGTATGGTCTTTTGTCATTAAAACTTCACCAATCAAGGTCGCAGGACCATATTTGAATTGCAAAAGGCCGGCATATCTATTCTGGTCAACCTGGGTTAAAACCGAGTCAATGAGCTGCGGTGTTTTTGCCTGCCAGAGAGAACCCTTGAGCATAATTCCGGGTATGGGTATTAGTGCTAAATTGCCGCAGATTGCCTTGTTTGTGTTATTCTCAGTAACATTACTATAGCCATTTCCATTGAAGACCTGGAGCGCAAACTCACCAAAGCCATTGGGAATGAGTCCATAAAGACCCATTCCTAAATCAGCACTGCTGGTCTTTTTCTCTACCTCTTCAAGATTCTTTTCTATTAGTGGATATTCCCAGATATCCATCATTCCAAAATAGACCTTTTGTAATCCAATCATAAGTTTTGCATCGGGTATTGTCTTACTAATATATGGAAGTGTCCAGTCTGCTTGGGCATATTTCAGACGGAAATTCCAGTCTGATGCATTCGTTGCCTTTGCCTTGTTGGTTATATCAATCGTACCAGAAAAAAAGACTGGTTCGGTCTTGGTCTTCCATCTCACATAGCCCCTTTCTAAGGCAAACTCGTGTTGATTCTCTTCAACCCTAGGCGTTGTCGGATTCTCATAGGTATACCTGAGCCAGAAATATCCGTATATCGGTGCTCCGCATAGGTAAGAGAGAAGAATAATAACAGCAAGACACCAAATCCCATTATTCTGGAATTTGGACTTTTGTATTTGGTATTTAGGCTCATAAGCCTCCTTTCATATAAATTATACTCCGGGTACATTAAGCCTTAATTAAGCGAATGTTAAAAGATGGTTAAGATGCTTTTTGTAAAAATGGGCTCGGCAGGAATTACCCGTTACCCGAATTATCAAAAAGTTAAGAGAAGCGATTGTTGTTTTTCAGATAAAAAACGGGGCTACCGATGTAGCCCCGTATATCGATTGGTGATTTTCTGTCCTATTTTGCTACTACCATCTTCGTCTGCTGCTGGTAAGAGCCGGCTTCAAACCTCAAGAAGTAGACACCCGCGGTTAGATCCCGCACATCCATTCGATAGGTGTGGATACCCGCCTTTAATCGACCACGCACTAAACTCTTCACCAGGCGACCTTCGACATCATAGAGCCTGAGATTGACCGGATCAGACCCCTCGGTCTCAAAGAGAATCGCTACACGATCTGAAACCGGATTCGGCTTTATACCATTGAGACGATTCGTATATATCGGCTGATGTGAACCTTCTTCAATACCCAGCCGGAATGAGGCGATGATTAAACCATTGTCACCCGCCGCAAGATAGATTAAACTTATCCTCGGCACATATACACCATTCACATTACCCGGTGGATCAAGATAACCGATCTCAACCGGACTGTCCGGATTCGTTACATTCACCGCCCGCACCCCACCAGAACCATCGGCTAAAAAAACTGTCGCACCATTTAACTC
>CBFGIV010000078.1:0-5508 GCA_965648915.1 Caldifarciminota bacterium
TTTAGCATGGGTGTCTCCTTTCTTTTTGTTAAACATATGGAAAGGATACACCCTTTTTATTTTTTCTCAATAAAAATTTACACAAAATATTATACACTACCGGGTTGAGGTAAATGGTATAGATAGGCCGGGTTGACCGGGGTGGGATGCAAGAAAAATTATTGATTCAAGATACCAATATCCTTGACCGGGCAGAATTTTAGTGTATAATAGAACAATTTTTATGATTGGTTTGATAATTTACTTTTTTTTATCCTCCGGCCTTCAAATCCTGGCCCGGGATCATACCCTCAATAATGGCCTGAAGATTATATTTGTTGAGGATCATTCAATCCCGGCAGTTGCAATTCAGTTATGGTATAGAGTTGGTTCCAGGAATGAAGTCGATGGCATCAGGGGAATCTCTCACCTCTTGGAGCATATGATGTTCAAGGGGTCAGCCCATGTCGGTCCTGAAGAGCATATGCGAACGATCGGTCGGATCGGTGGGCGGACCAATGCCTTTACTTCTGAAGATGTTACGGTCTATCACCAGGTTGTGCCTGCGGATTCAGCCGAACTTATCTTTCGTCTCGAAGCGGATCGGATGGCCAGGCTAACGCTCTCCGCTGATGAACTCATTACCGAACGCGAGGTCGTTAAGGAAGAACTGAGGGTCAGTATCGAGAATAGTCCCTCAGGACAGTTATACAGAAACTTGCTCAAGAACCTGTTCTCGGTCCATCCCTATCAGTATCCGGTCGTCGGGACACTCCAGGACCTCGATGCAATTACATCTCAGACCCTGCAAGAATATTATCATAGATATTATGCACCAGATAATGCAGTCCTGGTTGTGGTTGGTGATCTAACCTGGGGAAGGGTTCTGGGATTGGCTGAAAAATATTTTGGAACGATTCAAGATAAAAGAGGTGAAATTATTTCGATCCCTCAAGAACCACCCCTGGCTAAAGATATCAAGGTTAAGTTTAAGTTACCGATGCATCTTGCCCGGAGCGGGATTGCCTGGCGTATCCCGCATGCCCGCCATCCCGATATTCCGGCAATCGAGGTTGTGGTTGATGTTCTGACCCGGGGCAAAAGTTCGAGACTGTATACTGAACTTGTTCGCAGGCAGAAGTTAGGGATTGAAGTCTCAGATGTAACCGAGATCCTTCAGGATCCTGGTTATCTGGAGATCATTGTCACCCACAACGACCCGGCCGATGCCGACTCTATCCAGAAGTTAATAATGAAGACCGTTGAAGAGATCAGTCTTAATGGTGTGACCAATGAAGAATTACAGCGGGCAAGGAATCATTTAATGGCCAATTTTGTTTTTAACTCCTATTCTTTTGCCGGTCAGGCATTTGGTCTGGGCCGGGCCGAAATCTACAATGGTGACTACCATTTTTATCTGAATCGACCCCACCACTACGACCGTTTGACCAGCGAAGATATTAAAAGGGTAACGACTGAATATCTGTTAAAATCGAAGCGTGTCCAATTTGAGGTCGAGCCTGAGAAAGTTTTGCAAAGAAAAGAAGAGGGCGATGTTGAAAAGTAATAATTTAGGGAGAAGTCTTTTTCTCTCTCTTGTTGTTATCTCTTTATGCCTGGGAAAAGCAATTCAACTACCCGAAGTAAAATCGTTCTTTCTTAAAAATGGCTTAAAGGTAATGGTGGTTGAGGATCATAAAAGACCGGCGGTCATATATTCAATGTTGATTAAATCCGGCACCCTTGATGACCTTCAAGGTGAAGCGGGTGTTACCGAACTTATGATAAAACTTATTCAGCGCGGTAGCAAGAATTATACGGCCGAGCGACTTGCGGAAAGGATTGACTTTCTCGGCGCGCGGGTTGATTTCTGGGTCGGGCGCGAATATATCTTGATGGAGGCAATGTTCCTTGCCAAAGACCATCGGGAAGGGCTTGATATCCTGAGTGATATAATTCTCAATCCAACATTCCCTGATTCAGAACTTGAAATTTCTCGAAGAGAGTTGATCGCCGAGATTAAGTCGGTGATGCAATCACCTCAGGCAATTGCTGAGGACTATCTGCGCAACCTCATCTACCAGGACTATCCATTACCACTGGGTGAGACCAAGTCCCTGACCAGTGTCAATTCGATTAAACGGGAAGATATCGTTGAAATCTACAACTGCCATTTTTCTCCGACCAATATTGTCCTCCTGGTAATTGGGGATGTGCAAACCGATTCTATATTGAGAGATATTCGTCTAAGATTTGAACAATGGTCGCAAAAAGAAAGGATACCGCGCTTGAGATATACTGGAGCAGATCTTCGCGTTCAATCCGAACCACTGCCCCGTATCCGTCTCGTCGATAAGCCCGGTCTTACCCAGTCTTTTATTGCTTTAGGTTTTCCCAGCATCAAGCGGAATAGCCCTGATTATTTCCCTTATCTGGCAATAAACCATATTCTGGGTGGTGCTGGTTTTTCATCGCGCCTCCAGTCTGTGGTCCGGGCGGAAAAGGGGAAGACCTATAGTATCAGCAGCCGGTTTGAAGCCGGGGTCGAGGCCGGTCCTTTTATGATCCGGACATTTACCCGGTCAGCACAGACAAGAGAGATGGTCGATCTGATTAAGGGTGTTTTGACCGAATTGAAGGAAAAAGGCATTACTGCTGAAGAACTCGCAGAGATGAAGTCGAGTCAGATTGGTGGCTATCAACTCCGTTTCCAGACCCCATCTGATCTTGCCCGGGAGATTTTGCTGACCGAACATTTTGGACTTGGTATCGACTTTTTGCGCACCTATCCGGAAAAGATTGGCCGTTTGACAGTTGAGGATGTAAATCGAGTGGCAAAAAAGTATCTTGATGATAAGACTTTTTCACTGGTGGTTGTTGGTGATGGTAAGATTATCGATACAATAATTGCACCGTTCGGTCGATACGAGAAGGTTTCGTATCAAAGCCTTTATTCAAGATAACTTTCCCTTGCTTTTTGGGGAAATGTCAATATAATTGATTCAATTGCGGGCAATGCGCACATTTTTTGCTGTATAAAAGCAATTTAATTCCATTCTTTGCATGCCCTTTTTATTATGATTAATTCTCAGGAAAGGAGATTTGATGAAAATCAAGATTTTCAACAATTCAATCCTGAAATTTAAGGGCGATATATTAATCGTCAACCTTTTCGAGGGTGTAAAAAACCCTGGTGGTGCAACCGGTGTGATTGACCGTGCCCTGGATGGCGTAATATCAAAAGCAATCAGGGATGGAAAGATTACCGGTAAACTCGGTGAGACATTTTTAATAAATTCACTGGGCCGGCTCGATGTCAATCAGATAATGGTGGTCGGTCTGGGAAAATCTGAGCAGTTCGGTCGGATCGAAATCCGGAAAGCAGCCGGTGCCGCCGCCCTCCAGGCAAGAAAGGCAAAGGCAAAGAGTGTTGGAACGATTGTCCACGGTGCCGGGATCGGTGGGGTAGAGCCCGAGTTGGCCGCGCAGGCGGTAATCGAAGGAACCCTCCTTGGTCTCTACCGTTTTACCGAGTTTAAATCGACCAGTGAGGATGAAATAAAGGAATTCTACATAATTGAAATTGATCGTGAGAAGATTAAACATTTTGAAAAGGGTATAAAATCAGGAAAGATCCTGGCCGAGTCTCAGAATATTGCCCGCGACCTCACCAATCTGCCGGCAAATGAACTTGTTCCTAAAAAACTTGATTTAAGACTCCAGACCATCATCAGGGATCTTAATTTAACTCGAGATATTCGTTATCGCGTTCTGACTAAAAAAGAGATCATCCGAATGGGTATGGGTGCTCTTCTGTCAGTGGCACAGGGAAGTTGTAATGAACCTCGCTTTATTATTTTGAGATACAAAAGTATAGATCGACCCTTAGTCTGTATGATTGGAAAGACAGTCACCTTCGATTCCGGAGGTATCTCTTTGAAACCCGGTGAAGGGATGGCAAGGATGAAGGGTGATATGTCGGGTGGGGCGGTGGTTGCGGCAATAACCCTTGCCTTGGCACGAGCCAGAGCAAAAGTCAACCTTATCTCTATCCTGCCGGCGGTGGAGAATCTACCATCAGGATCAGCATCGAGGCCGGGCGATGTGGTCCGTGCCCTCGATGGTAAGACAATAGAGATTATATCGACCGACGCCGAAGGCCGGATGACCCTGGCCGATGCAATCGTTTTTGCCGAACAAGAGGGGGCGAAAGTGATTGTCGATATTGCAACCCTCACCGGTGGCTGTCAGGCGACTTTCGGTGAAGTTACCGCTGCAGTGATGGGCAATGACCAGCGCCTCTTAAATCTACTCACCCAGGTCTCTAAGGAGACCGGAGAAAAGATGTGGCCAATGCCTCTGTTTGAAGAATACGAAGAGAAATTGAAGAGTGATATCGCCGATATAAAAAATTCCGGGGGTCGTGATGCTTCAACGATTACTGCCGGACTCTTCTTAAAATCATTTGTCAAGAAGAGCCGATGGATTCATATTGATATTGCGGGTAAGGAGTTTGTTGAGAAAGAGAATTTTTATCAACCTAAGGGCGCAACCGGATTCGGGGTATTGACTCTGTTTGAATTTATCCAGAGAATCGTTTAACCGAATAATGGCGCTGATCCGGAGATGCCGATTCTATTTTTTTATCTCCTGTATTATTCTTTTCTTTAATAATTGTGAGCCGATTCCCTATCTCTGGTATGCCAATTCCTATGAAACCGGCAGGATATTAAAAAAAGGTGAGAAAGAAGTTTCGGTTCACACCCTCCTTTATGTTCCATTCAATGGTAGTTTTACAATCGGACTGAGTGATCAATGGCAGTTGAGAGCCGGGGTCGGCCAGGTCGGTGAGATCATTGACGAAGCGCCGATTTTGGGCGGAGAGCTGACTCTGACACGGAAGCATATCGAACATAGATTTTTTCGAACCAGTGCTTCGCTCGGAGTGGATGGCTATATTACTCCTTATATTATAAAAGATGATGTGGATAAATTTTATGGCACGGAGATTTTTTCTTCATATACCTTAGGTTTTTCTCCAACCAGGACACTTACTGCCTTCTTCCCTTTGAGGATGAACTATATCAATGCGCGGTGGCGTAATAGGTCTTCGTCTGGATTCGCTATCACACCCGGCTTTGGATTAAGTATTGAACCCGGCCATTTTCTGATTCAGGGGATGTTCAATCAACCTGTAGCCGTCGATTATCCTTTAACCCCGAAGGTTGGTGATATCTTTCTCTTTTATTACCTCGGCCTCGGAATTGGTTATCGCTGGTAGGAAGATAGAAAAATAAAAATTTTACAACCCTATCTTTTGAGATTTGATAAGTTATTTCCAATGTCACAAACTGTTAACTGATTTTTCTTTACTCCATTGATATTCCAGATAAAATTGGCCAGCCCTATTTGCATTGCGTCAAGGATCGGGCAGAGAGATTCGCTGGCTTGCTTACAATTTTTTAATATCTTCCTTCAGGCATTTTGATCTGCCTGAGGTAGATTAGATATCTTCTTTGCCTGGTCACT
>CBFGIV010000079.1:0-5446 GCA_965648915.1 Caldifarciminota bacterium
GATGCCTACGAAGTTAAGTTCAAAGCGACTGGTGGCTTTGATTGGAGCACTGACCGATATGTTTGCTTCTACAGCATCCCGGTAGGTGATTCAGCACTCACTCGTTATACGATGCGAAGGAGCGGCCGAGTCTATTGTGCCAATCGGAAAATCTGGACTGACTACGACTCAACCGCTCTCATTTACAAACTCATCTGCCCTAATCCTAAATTCCTCTATAAGGTAATTGCTGTGCCCTACCACGAGAAGACAGGACAATGGAGTACGAAATTCACAGCCGATAATATGTCTGTAAGGACTATAAGTTTCAATTCTGGCATCTGGGATACATTTCAATTCTGGTTACCGGAAACTACTTATAAATATGACAGATTAGTCAATCTGAGGATCGAAAAAGTGACCGGTGAGTATGTGCCCGTTGCCTATCTCAGAGTCTACCAGTTTGAGAAAAAGAAGACTTCAAAAGAAGGCGGGTATGCTCAAGGCGGGACACAATCAACCGAAACTCGGGAAATCTCTTTAAGAACCCAACTCAATCAGATTTCTCCCAATCCAGCCAATAAAAATATTAACATCGCCTATTCTCTCTCAAAGAATGCACGTGTAACGCTGAAGATTTTTGATATATCAGGGCGGCTCATAAAAACTCTTATTAATCTACATCAGACATCTGGTTTTCATAACATGCTATGGGACGGTAAAGACAATCGAGGTTTGACAGTTAAGAACGGAGTTTACTTCATCGAGATGAAAACCAACGACTATAAAGCTACCAAGAAATTAATCATCTTAAAATAAGGATAAGGAATGGGGAGGGAGTTTAACTCCCTCCCCCTTGCAAAGCTTATGAAACTAAAAGTATTAATTTTAATCATTCTGTTATCGTCTTATGGACTTATGTTCGGTTTTAGCTTTAAACAGAAAGTATATATTTCTCGGGGGATGATGTGGGACCATGGCGTACTCCGTGGTTATGATACGAATCATAATGGATATAATGAGGTCATTTTTTGTGTTGGCAGACCTGATACCTTTTACAAAAAGACTCATATCTGGGAATGTCAACCAATGAATAGATTCGTCTTAGCATCAATTGTCGGTGACTCTGGTTTTTATGATGGTGAGGTTGGATATGTTGATAATGATTCTTTTAGTGATATAGTCGGCGACAACGCCGATGGAATAAGTGACTATCAAATAGGCATTTATGAATCGCCAGATTATTACAGTTACCCTAAATTATTATCTTGGAAATGGGACTGCCCCGTTCATTATGGCTTTTCCAATATTTTTATTACTGAGTTAGATAACGATAGTAAGAAAGAAATATTCCTTTCTTCAGGTGTAATGATTATCTACATCTTAGAAAATTGTAGCAATAATCGTTTTGCTCTTGTTTGGTGTGATACGCTTCGTAATTCTTCAACAGATGCTCATTCCTTCGGCGATTTTGATCTCGATGGCAGGGGTGAATTTATAACAAGCGGGATAAGCAGTCACTGGGAGAATGTTCAAGTATTTGAATGCATTGGTGACAATCAATATCAAAGAATCTGGTGCGATACGATTCCAACGCCGAATTGTAAAGATAACATCGCAACAAATGATTTAGACCAAGATCGTAAACCAGAATTTGTAATAATGAATTTTTATAATCCAGGCAATATGTCCTGGACTGGATGTTTAAGAATTTATGAAACAACAGGAAATAATCTATATGATATTAGTTATCAAGATTCTATCCTTGATATTCGCACCTGGCCTGACTGGTATACCAGTAGTTCCAGCGGGGATGTCGATGCTGACGGTGTTGATGAGTTGGTCTGGGCTGTAGCAAATAATTGGTTAATTTATAAAGCCAGAGGAAATAATCAATTTGAGCGAGTTTATACCGCTTACCCCTGGCCACAAGGTAATTATCACAACGCTACCAATGTCCTCGTTTATGACTTAAATAAGAATGGCTATGGTGAAATCGTCGAATCCGGCGGTAATGAGACCCATATCTTTGAGATCTGTGGCGCTGAGTTTACAAGACCTGACAGCGGTCAGGTATTCATTGCCGGTTCACAGGAGTGGATAAGGTGGCGAAAGTTTGATCCACCTGGTGCCGATTCTTTTACTCTTTTTATTTCTTTCGACAATGGTCGTAACTATCAAACCATCACAACTATCCAGCAATCCAACGATTCAACTTATCTCTGGTCTGTGCCTGATACAGTTTCCGACAGTTGTCGTCTGATGATCTGGTCATATGGTCCACCAAGAGCCGGCCAGAATACGCCAAGGGGCATTGCCTGGGATTTTTCAAGGAAATTTTCGATAAAGAGACTCGCTGTGGGCGAGGGAGCAAGTAGAGAGCAACGAGTAGCGAGATTGAAGATTTTACAAAATCCGACGAGAGGAGAAATCAGATTAAAGATAACAGATAACAGTAACAAAGATAAAAAAATAAAAATCTATGATATCTCAGGAAAAATGATTAAGAATTTGACTAAAGAGGCAAAATCAGGATTTTGGCTTACTATCTCGTTTGATCCCGGGATATATTTCATCAGGTTTGAATCGAAGAATATAGTATCTACTAAAAAAGTAGTTGTGATTCAATAGGAGGAAAAATTTGGAAAAATCTTAATATCAGGAGGTATGTATGAAAAAGATTACATTTTTATTAATCGTTTTAGGCTCTTTCGGGTTCACACTCGAAAACAAGGTCACGCCGCGGAAAGAAAATTGTGACTACAATTACCCTCATATGCAGAGTTTAAGCCCGACTCAAATTCGTATTGATGGTGGTGGAGCAATAATTGGCTCGGCCGGCAAGAATATATGCGCCGATACAACTGGCAATAATATAGCAGTAATCTATGCTTCGCCTTCTGGTGATCCTTACAATATCTTTAAAATAAAAATTGCTTATTCAACAAATTGTGGCGCAACCTGGAGGCTCTTCGGTCCATTTTCGGGTCGGTATCCATACTATCGGCGCTGTTACAGTGGTATTGATGGACGGCCCTATTACTGGGTAAATCAGGAAGCTATCTTTGGCTGCTGGCATGAGGCATATTATCGGAATGGCGCCTATGTCGATTCAAGCCCTCAGGTCGTTGCCTTTGACTCAGCATATTTCCCTAATGGGAGGTTTATAATAAAGGTTATGTCCGGGTCAGGTAATCCAGCCCACAATATGTGGCTTCCTTGTATTGCGGTCCGTCCGGACAATAAAAATATTGTCTTTACTACAGGCGTCGGCTACGATTTTGGTTCAGGTGGTGGCACAGATATCTATGGCTGGCTTTCAACTGATGGTGGTTATACCTGGTCTAATCCCATATGGATTGCCCCGGGCGATGCACCCCATATCCGTTTTGGCACTGGTGGCTATCTCTTTGCCTATTTTCAGCGGGATACGGCTGTTGGCAATGACACTTTACTCTGGCCCTATTATATTGAATCCACCGATGGCGGTTTAACCTGGATTCCGGCCAATGGCAAATTAATCCGCTGGTCAGGTTTTCCCCCGTATCCACAATTTTCATTGTGGTGGTATAACTATGATTGTGAAGTTATAAACAACGAACCGTATGTTGTCATTTCACCCGGTGTGCCTGGTTACCATTGTGATCAAGTATGGTTTCTCAAAGGTAGTGGCCCAATTGGTAATCGAATCTGGACTGCGACCCGACTTATGGGAACGAATAACCCGGTTGGCGATTCTATTGCCCGCGAAGTATCCATCGCTTCAGGCAAAGACATACCGAGGTTTGAAAAATCGATTGCAATAACAGCAAATGTTACCTGTAGCACAGGCACTGATACCCGGCTCTGGATATCGAAAGATTTAGGTCAATCCTGGGAATATCGAGGAAAACTCAACATCAATGCTTCGCCTGAGATGGCTCATATCTTGAGTCGGCATCAAAACTTGACCTCAGCCATAGCACATTTCGTGTTTGAACTCAGTAATGCAATTTATTACGAATGGAAAGAAATACCCAATTTTATATATGAAATTGAGGAAACCGATAGCAGACGACCGATAGCAAATGGTGGTATGAAGATATTACAGAATCCGGCAAGAAGAGAGATCAGAATACAGATGACAGAAAACAGAAGTCAGATAAAGATCTATGATGTCAATGGAAAGTTGCTGAAAGTTTGTCGTCCATCTGAAGATGGACGCTACAGAGCCATTGTGCTTAATCCTGGGGTTTATTTTGTGCGGGTTGAAACAGAGAATAAGGTGACTACAAAAAAGGTGGTGGTGGTTGAATAGACATGTTCTTCCTGTCACTCTGAGTGCAACGAAGAGTCTTATGAGAGCCTTCAGGCAATGCCAGCAGGATTATGTCATTCTGAACGAGGCAAAGAATCTGAAGGTAGAGTTATGAAATCATACTATGTTTATATTATGACCAACCGATCGAAGACGCTCTATGTTGGTGTGACTTCAAATTTGGTCAAGCGTGTCTATGAACACAAACACAAACTTGTACAGGGATTCACAAGGAAATATAATATAACACGACTTGTCTACTATGAAGAGACCAAGAATGCGATGGTCGCTATCAGAAGGGAAAAACAACTAAAGGGATGGTTGCGCCGCAAGAAACTCGCATTGATTGCGTCAACCAATCCAACTTGGCAAGATTTGAGTGCAGGATGGTACGAAAATTCAGATTTTTCGGTCACCCCGCACAGCGGGGCTCTCTCAGAATGACAGTGTCTCTCGAGTCATCAGAGACCCTTTGGAGTTGGCTCAGTGTGACGGGAGACGAGTGGCTTAAGGAGACAAAAACTGGAGGTGATTATGATTAAAAGACTGATTTTTATGATATGTTTAGTAATAATACAATTGAATTTTGGACAAGAAAAGAATAATGTTTTTGACATAATCAAGAAAGTAACCAATGGAAAGTTATCGGATACTTTAATTGTTGAAGACCATCGAGGTGGCAAGCATACAGTTTTTATCAAGGATGGTGATATTTTCTACTGCACTTCTAAGTCAGATACTGTAAATCTTTCATACAGCGAAATGAAATCTTCGAATCCCTTTATGGTATTGGCTGGTGATACCTTGTCTATTTTCTGGAGAGAAGAAACTGAGAAGGCAATTGATGTCTTTTATCGAAGAAGGTTTATTCTCGCACCGGTCGGACAATGGACAAAGCCGACATGTGTATATACACAAGAAGGGAATAAAGGGACAGTCCCTGGACTCGCAATGATAGAAATCAATAAGGAGAGATAATGCTACTTTTATCTTTGTGTATACTCCTTCAATGGGATCCGGATTTCCGATTGACCAACCACTCCTTCATCGATCGGACTTCACCCAATTTTTGTAAAAATATTTCCATTGATAGGCGAGGTAATATTCATGTGGTCTGGGAAGCATATTTACCAAGATGGCGGCTCTTCTATCGTAAATACAACGGCACAA
>CBFGIV010000080.1:0-5318 GCA_965648915.1 Caldifarciminota bacterium
TCATAGGGCATTCCTCCTTTCTTTTTTAATCTTTTCATAATATCCATAATACGGGGAATGCCCTCTTCTGTCAATATCCCTTTTAATATCCTTATCACCTGGTTACGATGTCTAGGTCTATCTACAATTGACTATTGACAGGACCCTTCTCATCAGTATATTTATAGTATGAGATTTTATATCCTGATAATCTTTGTGATAAATTTATGTGGGGCGCAGGATTTGATGCTGGTGAAGAGTATTCACCAGACCGAGTGGGAAAGGCATAATCTTGAGCCTCCGGCGATTAAAGGTGATGGCTCAAGACCACGGTTGGTTCCACTAAATCCCAGACCCGAGATTCTTATTGAAAAGACTGTCTATGGTTTTAGCCCCTACTGGACCAATGACCAGTACCTTCATTTTAACAAGATTACCCATTATGCCTGTTTCAGTGTTGGAGTGAACGCTGACGGCAGTTTGAATAACAGTCACAATTTTCCTCAGACCTGGGCCTGGGGTATATCACACGCCCACCGTTCCGGAGCAAAGGTAACCTTGGTGGCCACCTGTTTTGATGGCGCGACAATCCATTCGATTCTAACAACCGGTGCAACCAATGCAATAAATAATCTCCTCAATATGGTTCAGAACGCAAATGTCGATGGCGTCAATATCGATTTTGAAATGGTCCAGGGGGCGGATCGGGATAATCTGACTTCTTTTATGAGAAGACTTTCGGCTGCTTTTCATAGCCGGGGGCTTGAGGTTACAATTGCAACGCCGGCGGTCGACTGGTCAAATGCCTTTGATTATCGGGCACTTGCCGATACTACCAATGGACTCTTTATAATGGGTTATGGTTACCATTATTCAGGTTCATCGGTTGCCGGACCGGTTGCGCCACTTACTGGTTGGGGAACATATAATATTCGCTGGACAATTAATGATTACCTTGTTAAGACCAATTATAACCGGCGCAAGATTATTCTGGGCTTGCCTTATTATGGTTACGAATGGCCTACTGAATCGGGTAATGCCCATTCCCGCACCACCGGGAACGGCACTGCCATCTTCTACTCTTCAGCAATGCCCAGGGCGATTTCGATAGGTGAGCGATGGGATAGTGAATCACAAACTCCCTGGTATGCTTGGCAGTCAGGGAGTCAGTGGTATCAGGGTTGGTTTGATAATGAATACAGCATGCTCTTGAAATACGCTGATGTTAACAGTAATCAACTTGTTGGCTCTGGAATCTGGGCACTGGCTTATGATGGCGCCAGACAGGAGTTGTGGGGGACGATTATGAATGCATATAATCGGCCGAGAAGCAGTTTCATTAATGGCGACGGTGAGACCTGGATAATTGATACGGTTGGCGTGCCCAGTAATCCAAATCCCATACCAACTGGCTGGTGCCTTGGAGAGTATGCACGATGGGAGAGAGCGGATGATTATGTTCATAGTGGGCGGTATGCAATCAAGCACTATCCAGATTCGCTGGGTCGTGCCTGGCCTGTAACCTCGGTTATCTATCAGGATGTCCTGGTAAATGCCGGTGCCCGATATGAATTTTCCGGCTGGGCGAGGAAGAACGATGGTTGTGGAAACAGAATGAAATTGAACATTCAATGGTTTAATAGCAATCATAGTATTATTTCTGAAGTAAGTTCACCGGAATTGACGAGCGATTCAAATCAATACCGTTTTTTGACTACCGGCCCGGTTACGGCACCGAATGGAGTAAGATTTGCCCGGCTCAGATTATATATAACCGGTCGTGGTTACTGGGACCGATGGGACGATCTCTCTTTCGTCCAGATTTCAGGAGTAACCGAAGATTCGGCTGTAACCCGGTCGATGAAATCCGAAATTCTCGAAATCTATCCTAATCCATTCCATAACCATACCCGGATCAGATGTGCAATTCAAAATTCCGGGTTGCAGATTGTCTTGCAGATTTTCGATATCAATGGTAGGCGGGTTAAATCCTTCGGGGAAGTCTTAAAGCCACGGTCTGGTTGGTTCATAGTGGATTGGTCAGGGGTGAATGATTCAGGCCAGAGACTCCCGCCCGGTGTCTATTTTATTTATCTCAGAACATCTAACCAGACAGTAGTTAAAAAAGTTGTAATCGGTAATTGATATCCCTCAATTTATTCCCCCGTCTTGACATTTTCATAAATTAGAATATTATTTCGAGATGTTTGAACCTTATTCTCAGATCTACCCCTATTATGATGTCTTGATGAGTTTTATCGATTATAAAGGCTGGATAAAATATATCGAGAAGATTCTTTTCCGGGACAATGTCCGTGAACGGCTTATTCTCGACCTTGCCTGTGGCACAGGCACATGCTTAAAAATCTGGCTTGATAAAGGCTACGAAGTCATAGGCCTTGATGCATCACCCGGTATGCTCGAACAGGCGCGGCAGAAATTAAATGGTAGAGGTGAATTGATACTGGCCGATATGCGGAATTTTATTATTGAGAAAAAGGTCCCGATCGTTACCTGCCTTTACGATAGCCTGAACTATCTTTTAACCGAAGAGGATCTTTTATCCTGTTTTCGTTCAGTATTCGAGGCATTAAAGACAAATGGCATATTTATCTTTGATATGAATACTTTGTACTGCTTGAAAGAACACTGGGATAATCAGACGATTACACGGGAAGAAGACGAAATCTACTCGATATGGAAAAACGAATGGGATGAGGTGAGAAAGATCTCGACGCTCCACATAACTCTTTTTATCGATAAGGGAAATGGTTATATAAAACAGAGCGAGATTCACCAGGAAAGGGGATACCCGGTTGAAACAATCAGATCTCTTCTCGAACAGGCGGGTTTTCAAAATATTGAGATTTTCTCCCATCTGACATTCTTGCCTGTGCTCGAGACGACTTCAAGGATTATGATTAAGGCACGGCGGTATTGATGTATATTGCCGATTTTCATATCCACTCTCGCTATTCGCGGGCGACATCGAGTGAGATGGTGATTCCTAAGATTGCCGAGTCGGCCCGGCTCAAAGGTATCAGTCTTTTAGGAACCGGTGATTTTACTCATCCAGATTGGCTTGCTGAATTGAAAAGGTATTTGCAGGAGAGCGGGGCCGGTATCTACTCCTGTAACGGGATAAATTTCGTCCTGGTTACAGAAGTCAACAATATCTACACGCGCAAGGCAAAACTACGCCGTATTCATAATATGATATTTGCCCCCTCTTTTGAGGTAGTGGAGAAAATCAATCGCTTCCTGGCAAAATACGGAAAACTCGAAGCGGATGGGCGTCCGGTCTTGAGTCTTGATACTTATGATATGCTCGAGGGACTATTGGGTATCTCAAGAGATATTTTTCTTGTTCCTTCCCATATCTGGACTCCCTGGTTTTCTCTTTTTGGTGCCAACTCCGGATTCGATACAATCGAGGAGTGTTTTGGTGATTTGAGTAACGAGGTATTTGCGATGGAGACCGGGTTATCTTCTGACCCGGCGATGAACTGGCGTCTTTCCGTATTGGACCGAATCACATTGATCTCCAACTCTGATGCCCACTCTCCAAATCGTCTGGGCCGGGAGGCAAATGTTTTTAAGCAGCCGATAAATTATTTTGAATTACGGGATATTTTGAAGCACAAGGATCAAAATAGTTTTCTGTTTACGATTGAATATTTCCCCGAAGAAGGTAAATACCATTTTGACGGACACAGAAAGTGTAATATCAGATTCGCACCCGGGGAATCCCGATCGTGTAATAATATCTGTCCGGTATGCGGTCGTTCACTCACAATCGGTGTTCTGCACCGGGTCGAAAATCTCAGTGACCGAAAGGCCGGCTATAAACCAGAATCTACTATTCCTTTTAAGAATCTTGTTCCTCTTGAGGAGATTATTGCTGAGGCGCTGAATCTCGGTCGAGATACGGTTGGTGTTGCTAATGAATACCACAAACTCGTTAGCCATTTTGGCAGTGAGTTTGAGGTTCTGCTTAATACACCAATTGAAGAGTTGAGAAGATATGGTTCAGAACGGGTTGTCCTCGGTATTGAGAAGATGAGGCGGGGAGATTTGATTATTGAACCCGGTTATGATGGGGAATTTGGGGTTGTAAAAATTTTTGCGCCGGATGAGGCGAAAAGAGAAGATCAACTCGGGTTATTCTAATAAAAAGCTTCTTCTTTGAAAAATAATCAATAGTTAATTTTCTATTGTTTTACTCCTTTTTTAATATGAGTGCTTTATATGTACCAGTCTTGACAAGGTGGCTTAAATGATTATAATATCGGCGTTAAGGTTGTGTTATTATGAATTTCCACGAATATCGGGACACAACCTCTTTTTGAAATATTTTCTGGTATTAATAGGGCGGGCAATCCGGGTGAGACGCTTAAAGAGCCATACAATTATCCAATTGCGGTGAGAATTTTTAAAGAGACAAATCAAGGTCAGAATCAAGAACATGTCAGATTTATAGCCGATAATGGATACTTTGAGGGCGGTGGAAGTCAAATTGATAAGTTTACCGAAACCACATTTTTTATTGATTCGACCTATGATGGTATGGCGGTGGTAAATTACATATTTCCATCAAGTCCTTCAAGTACAGGTATCAAAACTATAAAGATTGAAGCAATAAAAAATAATATTACCTGGGTAAATAAAAAAATCTTTGCCCGATGTTTTGTTGATGCTGAGACTTCAAAATTAAGGCCACCGAATTGCCATGAAACCACAGATTCCGTTAGCAAGACCAAAGAAATCAAAGGCGATGGCTATCCGGATGTGCCGTTCTTTGATACGCTCAAATCAATAAAAGTTGAGATTGATTATGCTGGTTCTTATATTTCACACTCTACGGTTCAATCTGCTTTGCAGTATTGTAAAGAAATCTTAAGTACGGCCAAGCTTGATACATCAAATGTAAACTTTAGTATAGATGAAAATATTTCTACTATGGAAGCTTGGTTGATCCCTCAAAAGATCAAAGAATATTTAGCTCAATATCGCACTCATAGAGATTGCATTCATCTGATTTTAGGGTCAAAGACGTCTCCTGGCCAGATTTATAAATATCTTGGTGTAACCATCCTTTATTTTGTGCCTGATGCAAATTTTACATTTGCGAGGTTTGCTAATTTCGCCTCGGGAAAAGATTCCATAAAAGCGCAATGCATTTTGGATTCTACTGGTATTTTTGTATGTGTAAGTAGAATAGATTCGATAGTTAATGATTCAGGTTGTGTCCCGATTTCCGTAGAAATTCATAATAACACAACCTTAACGCCGATATTATAATCATTTAAGCCACCTTCTCAATCTTTTTCTTAATCACT